>CAZTYJ010000020.1:0-37282 GCA_964618025.1 uncultured Halothiobacillus sp.
GCGCCAGATGCGCATCCATCTCGGCGTCGAGGCTGCGATTGATGACGCGCTGCAAGAGCGCGCTGTACAGCGATCCAACGTCTTCGGGGGTCTTGCAGTCCTTGAGCAAGGCGTCCAGTATTTCAGGCTTGTGTTCCATGTGGCTGCTCCTCTTCGGCGGATAACCGCCAGTTTGTCAAAAAGCAGTGACACAGTTCAGTTTACAGACTCCCAGCTCCCGGTTTTTTATGTCTTGAAGGCTTTTGCTTGTCATTCGAACTTAATGTGATGCAGATGCCGTATTGTTCGGCAAGGATTTCAGGGTCATTGTCATGCTTGAACGCACCGATAAGGATGAATGATATCGGGTAATGTTTGTGCAGAAAATCTATTCTGCGGATTTATAGAAGTGCCATGAAAATGTAAAACCCCGGATTGAGTCCGGGGTTTTTATGATGGCAGTCCGAAGAAGTTACACTTTCTCGATCTCTTCTACGGTGTTTTTTAGGTTAAGGTGGCGCACATCAACCCCCTTGTCCAGATAAACAATGTATTCGCAGATATTGGTGACATGATCGCCAACACGCTCAATGGCGCGCATGGTGCTGAGAATATTCAGGCTGTAATCCAGCGTGTTGGGGTTTTCTGCCATGTGTTCCATCAAGTCGGCAAGTACACCACGGTAAGCGTTGTTGACATGCCGGTCAGATTGTTTGATGGCAATGGCGGCTTCTGCGTCCATACGGGCAAAAGCATCCAGTGCATCGTGGAGCATTTTCTGGGTCATTTCACCCATCGCCCGAATATCCTGCATAAAACTATAGCTGTTAATCAGCGGTTGAATCACCAGCGCGATACGTGCGATTTTTTCGGCTTTATCTCCAATACGCTCCATATCCGCCACAATTTTGCTGGCGGTAAACAAGAAAC
Source organism: uncultured Halothiobacillus sp. (assembly GCA_964618025.1). Lineage (GTDB taxonomy): Bacteria > Pseudomonadota > Gammaproteobacteria > Halothiobacillales > Halothiobacillaceae > Thiofaba. The sequence goes on from CAZTYJ010000020.1 coordinate 910, forward strand.
GTAGATCGCTGGCGGCAGGCTGACGTGTGGCGATAATATCGACAATACTTTGGTCGATATCCGTTTCGAATTGATTGACGCTGGTGTCTCCCGCAGCCGCCGCCTCTCCAAGAGAGATGTTTCCATCAATCAGGGCGCGTAGTGCGTTATCAAGTTGCTGCTCAAGCAATCCCCCCATGGACATGATGAGGTCGCGGACACGATTGAGGTCTTGGTCGAATTGACTGCTGATGTGCGGTGCAGTTGTGTTCATGTTGGCTCCTGGCGTTGGCGGTGCAGTTAAAATGCTAGACTGGGCTCGTTCATGGATGGAGTCGATGAGCTGATCGTCATCGGCGGCGGGTTCCAGCGAACGATCATTTGGTTTTTGACAATCGCAGCAAACTTCATTTTACGCACAAATAATTGACAGCAACATGACGACCAATCATTTAACCCCTCAAATAATGGAATCATCAATGGATGCCCCCATGATTAACCGCGAGCTTAGCTTGCTTAATTTTAACCGCCGTGTTTTGGAGTTGGCGGTGGATGAAAGTATTCCTCTGCTTGAGCGCTTACGGTATTTATGTATTTCGTCCAGCAATTTGGATGAGGCCTTTGAGGTGCGCGTGGCCAGCCTGGTTCAGCAGGTGCGCCTGGCGGTCGGTGGGGCGGGGGAGTGTGGCATGACTCCGCCGGAGCAGCTGGAGCGCATTCTTGCTGAAGCGCATTTGCTGGTGGCCGATCAGTACCGGGTGCTGAATGAAGTGCTGATTCCCGCCATGCGTAATGTGGGGATTCATTTTGCGCGGCGCACCCATTGGAACAAACGTCAGGCGGATTGGGTGCGGGATTATTTCCTGCATGAGCTGGCACCGGTGCTGACACCGCTTGGCCTTGACCCGGCGCATCCCTTTCCGCGCGTGTTGAACAAAAGCCTGAATTTTGTCGTCACCCTGGAGGGGGTGGATGATTTTGGTCGTGAAACCAATATGGCCGTGGTGCAGGCACCGCGCAGCCTGCCGCGTATTGTGCCGATGCCGCCTGTGGTGAGTGGTGGGGCGCATGATTTTGTGTTCTTGAGTTCCATGATTCATGCGCATGTGGATGAGCTTTTCCCGGGGATGAAAGTCACCGGTTGCTTCCAGTTCCGCGTGACGCGCAATAGTGATTTGCTGGTGGATGTCGATCTGGATGAAGATTTGTTGCAGGTGCTGCAAGGCGGGCTGTTCGAGCGCAACTACGGCGGCGCGGTGCGCCTTGAGGTGGCGGATAACTGCCCGGATGATGTGGCGGATTATTTGCTGGAAAAGTTTGATCTGACGCGGCGCGAGATGTTCAAGGTGCATGGCCCGGTCAATCTGAGCCGCCTCACGGCGGTATTTGACCTTGTGGAGCGCGCTGAACTCAAATTTGCGCCTTTTACGCCCGGTATTCCGCGTGAGCTGCATGGCGTGGAGGATATGTTTGCCGCGATCAGCAAGCATCGGCGCATTTTAATGCACCACCCCTACCAGTCATTTACTCCGGTGGTGGACTTTATTCGTCAGGCGGCGAATGACCCCAAAGTGGTGGCGATCAAGCAAACGCTGTACCGCACGGGTAAAAACTCGGCGATTGTCGATGCGCTGGAAATGGCGGCGCGCAATGGCAAGGAAGTGACCGCAGTGATTGAGCTGCGCGCGCGCTTTGATGAGGCGGCGAATATCGAAATGGCCACCCGCCTGCAAAAGGCGGGCGCTTACGTCGCCTACGGCATCGTCGGCTTCAAGACCCACGCCAAGATGCTGATGGTGGTACGGCGTGAAGGCGAGGAAATGAAGCGTTACGTGCATCTTGGCACGGGTAACTACCACGCCGGCACGGCCAGAGTGTACACCGACTACGGGCTTTTGACCGATGACCGCCTGATTTGCGAAGACGTGCACAAGCTGTTCGTGCAACTCACCGGACTATCGCGCGGCATTCGCCTGCGCAAGTTGTTGCAATCGCCGTTTACCTTGCGTGAGGGGATGATTGAGCGCATCCAGCGCGAGACGGAACATGCTCGTGCCGGCAAACCTGCGCTGATTCGCGCCAAAATGAACTCGCTGATTGATGGCAGCATCATTCATGCGCTGTATGCCGCATCGCAGGCCGGGGTGAAAATTGATCTGGTGATTCGCGGTATTTGCAGCTTGCGTCCTGGGGTGTCCGGGCTGTCGGAAAATATCCGCGTGCGCTCGCTGATGGGGCGTTTTCTTGAACATGCGCGCGTGTTCAGCTTCCACAATGATGGGCAAAATGAGCTGTTTATTTCCAGCGCCGACTGGATGCCGCGTAACCTTTATTCGCGGGTGGAAACCTGCGTGCCGATTGAAGAAAAGGCGCTGCGTACCCGTATTAATGAAGAGGTGTTTGATTTGGCTTTTGCGGATAACGTGGGAAGCTGGGAATTACAGCCCGGCGGTGAATATCTGCGCGTGCGTCCCTCGGACGGCGAAGCGGTATGCAGCGCGCAAGGCATCTTGCTTGGGCGAATGGCGCAGACGGAGTGAGCGTGCTCTTGATCCTTGCCTGAATGAAGCGTGAATGGATATTAGGAGCGGGCTTGCCCGCGAAGCCTTCAACATGCGCTTTTTCGCGGGCAAGACCGTTCCACTTCGAGATATATTCGTGCCGCATCAAATAACTTCAAATCATCAAGGAGCTGACTTTATGTCCATCATTTTCAAACGCCTCAGCCAAGGCATGATTCTGGCTGTATTCACCTTGTTCTCCGCGCTGGCTCTGGCGGCTCCGGCCAAGGTGGTGTATCACGTCGACTTTAATGATGTGACACGCTACTCGGCGACGCTGACGTCGATCAACAACATTCTTGCGGCCTATGAAAACGAATTGCGCGACTATGAAGTCACCGTGGTGTTTGTGGGGCATGGCATTCGCTTTGTGACCGATGACCCGTTAAAGGGCACGCCATATGCCAGCAATGCCGATTTGGACAAGCGCCGGGCGGAGTTGAAAGGGCGGCTGGAAACCCTGGTCAAGGTGCGTAATGTCAAGGCGTTGTTGTGCGACAAAACGCGCGATGAGATCGGTTTGGACAAAGCCAAGGTTTACGGCGTGGTCAGCCTGACACCTTCTGGCGTTGCCGCGATTGCCGACCTGCAAATGCAGGGCGCTGCCTATCTGAAAATTCAGTAAAACATGCAGCTTGGGCTTTTCACCCCCTCCTCCTTGATAGGGGAGAGGCCGTGCCGAAGGGCTGTTGGGGATAGGGAGGTGAAGTTGGCACAAGTCTATGTTTTGGCAAAGGTTGTCCCTTCTCCCTAGCGGCTTCACCCCCTCGCTTCGCTCTCCTCGCGAGGGGTGAGGGGGCAAGCCCCGGGTTTTGCGTAAGTCCTGAATTAAGTTACTCCACGCACAGTTCGACATGCGGATGAAGGTATTCCGCTTCACGCTGCAAGTCGGAACGCGTGAGCGGATTGCGCTCAAGCCAGACATGCGGGATGCGCAGGGTCAGGCGCTGTTGTTCAACGACAAGCGTAATCTCGGGCAGAGTGCTGCGCGGCGAGCGTGTGCGGTGGAACGTGACCGCGAGGCGCAACAGCACCAGAAGGCGCAGATTGCTCAGGCGGGTATCAACAGGCTGCTCATTGAGCCAGCTCCGGCGCAGGCGGCGGCGATGGCCGCGCACCAGGCTGGCCAGACGCTGCTGTTCTGAGAGACTGAAACCGGGAAGGTCGGCGTGGCTGATGATGTAAGCAGCGTGTTCGTGATAGGCGTTGTGAGCGATCATCATGCCGATTTCATGCAGGAGCGCGGCTTGGCGCAACAGGCTGCCGTCGCTCTCCCGCTCCAGAGACCATGCTGCTGCAACCTGCTCAAAGAGCTGTTGCGCGGTTTCCGCGACGCGCAAGGCGTGTGCCCGATCCACGCGGAAATCACGTTGCAGGCGCTCCAGTGTGGTGCTGCTGATGTCGATGCCGCGTTCACGATCCAGCCGCTCGTAAATCAGGCCTTCACGCAAAGCGCCTTCGGAAATGAACATCTGCTTGATATTGAAGGCATCGAACACCGCCTGCATCACGACATAGCCGCCAACGAACACCGGGCGGCGCTCCTCGCTTAAACCCGGTAATTGCAGGTTGTTGATATGGCCGGCCTTGATAATCGCCTTGCGGATACGATCCATGCCCTCCTGGGTCAGCGTGCCGGCTTCGCACCAGCCTTGTTGTTGACACACGCTGGCCAGCGCTTTGGCGCTGCCGGAGGAACCGATGGCGCGTTGCCAGCGGTGATGACGGAAGGCGTATTCGTAGGGACGGGTTTCCAGACGCGCTTCGTTTTCCGCGCGCTTGAGGGTGTCGCGGGTGAGCAGGCCATCCACAAAAAAGCGTTGGGTCATACTGACACAACCGAGCGGCATGCTTTCCATGAATTCAGGCGTATGTCCCATGCCGACGATCACCTCGGTGCTGCCGCCGCCGATGTCGATCACCAGGCGGCGCTCGCCGGTATCCAAATCTGTGTGTGCCACGCCAAGGTAAATCAGGCGTGCCTCTTCGCGTCCGGCAATCACCTCAATCGGGTGTCCAAGCGCTTCTTCAGCCAGCTCCAGGAATGCGCTGGAGTTTTTGGCGCGACGCAGGGTATTGGTGCCGACGGCGCGCACGCTACCCAGCGGCATGTGATCCAGGCGCTGGCCAAAGCGTTTCAGGCAGGCCAGCGCACGTGCTTCGGCGGCAGGCTTGAGCGCGCCATCTTCGCCTAGGCCATCCCCCAGTCGCACCATCTCCTTGAGGCGGTCGAGAATGATCGGCTGGCCATTTTGAATGCGCATGATGACCATGTGAAAGCTGTTGGAGCCAAGGTCAATGGCGGCGAGATCGTAGCTGTGGGTTGTTGGCATGGGGATGCGGGCTTGTTGGTTTGGGAGGGGATTGTAACAAGGACGCTCAGCCCAGTGCGCGCAGGACGCGCGGCGGAAGCATGGCCTGTAACTCAGCGCCGCCTGGATGGAGTTCGTCGATGTGTAAAATGGCGACTCCGCCTTTTTTAAGCGGTAATGCGGCAGCGCGGGTTTCTCCCAAGATGAGAAGCGCCAGCAGGCCGGAGAGATGCGGCTCATGGCCGACCAGAACAATGCGTTGTTCATGTCTGCTTTGGGAAGGCAGATGCTGGCTCAGCCAGTCTAAAGTATCTTCCGGGGCATCGTCCGGGCGCAGGGTGGGAATGGTTTGCAGGGGGAGGTCAAGATAGGCCTCGCGCATCAGTTCGGCGGTTTGCTGCGCACGGGTGAGCGGGCTGACCAAGACCTGATCCGGTGTTTCCAGAATACGCCGTAGCCCGCGAAAGGCGCGGCGCATCCGCTTGCGGCCTTCATCTGTCAGTGGGCGATCGTCGTCGCAGCGTCCGCTCGAGATAAACCAGTCTTCAGCATCACCGGCCTGGCCGTGGCGAATAAGGATGAGTTCCATCTTAGGGGGTCTCGCACACGTTGATTCCCGGTACAGGCCAGTATTTCCTGAAGCTGGCATCAGGCAATGACCAGACCTTTTGATGCAGATTGTGCATGGCATCCAGATCGTTGAGTAGCTCGGCGCGTTCGGCGTGGGTCAAGGCGGCTGCGCCTTCATGCAGCGCCTTGTCCTGCATCCAGGCGCGGCGCAGGCGCACGCTTTCCGGCAGGTGTCGGCGCGGGCGCAGGAAGGCGGTGTGAATGGCGTTGGCCATCGGTTCGACCACGGCGAGTACGAAGGGGTCAACCTCGCCCAGCGCGGCACGCTCGTCGGCATAGAGTTGCAAACCCTTGCGATACTCGGCCAGTTCGTCAGGCAGGCGAATTTCCTCCGGGGTGACGAACAGCTTGCCTTGACGCGCGGCGCGCCCCAGCGTCCCCAGGCTGGTGAGGCGCGCCAGCGGGATGGAGAGTACCAGGCCAAGCAGCACCGGCGAGAGCCAGGCGAAAAACACCGGGCTGGCATACCAGGCAAGCACGCCCCAAATCAAACCAAGCAGGGTTGTGCCGCCATAGTTGCGCGCCGCCTCCAGCCAGCTCATGACAAATTCGCCGCGCTGTTGCGCGCCCCAGGCTACGGTCTTGTTCATCAGGGTGAGGATGACAAAGCGGCTGTGAAAGACCATGCGCACCGGCGCGGATAGGGCGGAGAGCAGGGTCTCGAACAGTACGCTCAGCGCCACACCCGTGCGCCCGCCAAAGCTTGCGGCACGCTCACGGTCACGCAAGGCATTGAGTAGGCTAAGAATTTTAGGCAGAAATAACAGCCCGAGCGTAATCCACAAGAGCTGCATGGCCTGCTCAAGTGCCACATGAGATCCAGGCGGCGTGATCCAGGCCAAAATCGTCGTCAGAATCAGCAGCATGAACCACAGCAGGGAGCCGGTGTAGCTCATGATGCCGTTGATAAGCAGAAAGCGCTGCATCAAGGGTAAGCCTTCGGCAATCATCACGCCGCCGTGCTGTAAATTGCCTTGGCACCAGCGGCGGTCACGCTTTAAATCATCGGTCAGGCTGGGCGGGTATTCTTCCCAGCTTCCGGGCAAATCGTAACTCACCCAGACCTGGTAGCCCGCACGGTTCATCAGCGCAGCTTCCACGAAGTCGTGGCTGAGAATCTCGCCGCCAAAGGGCTTGATGCCGGGCATACGCGGCAGGTTGCAATGGCTCATAAACGGCGCAATGCGGATGATGACGTTATGCCCCCAGTATTGACCGTCGCCCAGCCACCACCAGGCAAGGCCGGCGGCGAACATCGGTGAGTACAGGCGGCCGGCGAATTGCTGCACGCGGGCGTAGAGCGTGTCCATGCCTTGGCTGACCGGCAGGGTCTGGATGATGCCGACATGCAGATTGCGTTCCATGGCCTGCACCATGCGCACCAACGTTTCGCCGCTCATCACGCTGTCGGCATCGAGCACGATCATGTATTCGTGGTTTTTGCCCCAGCGGCGCAGGAAGTCGATGATATTGCCGCTTTTCTTTTTCACGCGGTAGCGGCGGCGACGGTAGAAAATCTTCTCAAAACCATCCACTTCGCGGCACAGGCGCGCCCAGGCCAGCTCTTCGTCCACCCATTTTTCCGGCTGGTTGGAGTCGGAAAGAATGTAAAAACGGAAGTGTTCGAGCTGTTCAGTGGCTTGCAGCGATAGGTAAGTGGCGCGCAGGCGGGCGAATACCTCGTCGGCATCTTCGTTGCAGATCGGCATGACCACCGCAGTGGAGGCCAGCGGCGTAGAGCGACCACGCTCCGGGGCGTTGAGTGTGCTGATTTTCAGCCAGTCATTGCCGCGCAGCTGTAATACAAAGCCGATGAGCGCCGTCCATAAGCCGATCCATAGCCACATGAAAAGAATGCCAAATAGCAGCAGGATGGCGATTTCCAGCGGGTGGCTACCTCCAAAGGGCAGGGTGTTGGCGAACATCCACACACCGCCGAGCGTGGGGAGAATGACCAGCAAAACCAGGAGTAAACGTCGGTCTGCGGCAATAGCGGTAAGTTCTTTCGGGGTGGTGCGCATGGGGCTGTCTGGACGAAGTTTCGGTGATGTTTGCTTCGAGGCGGAAAAATGCGCCGCGCAAACGCGATCTCTATTATCTCTGTAAGGAAAATTTTAAGACGATGTCTCTGCGTTTAATCCCAAAAGGCGGGAAAGAAAACCTTCCGGGGCGGGGCGAATCTGCGCAGGGGCGACGATAGCGCGCTGCACCATGGGCATGGCATCCATGCCCGTCAGGGTGAATTGTTGACCTTCGTGCGAAAGACGCAGGCTACCCCAAGGCACGGCGCGCCAGGTGCATTGCGTGCAGGCGGAATGTCGCCAAACAGCCACGCGCCACGCCGCCGATCCGGTCGCCGGGGTGCTGGGGATAATGCCCTGGGTACGGGTGACCTGGCGGCTGAGGTGGGTTTGTACTTCACGCATGGCCGCCGTGATGGGGTGTTCGTCTCCATGCGCACGCGCGCGCTCAATGATGGTTGTTACCATGTCCTGGCGGATCTGTGAGGGTACGAGCAGCGCGCGCAAATAGGTTTCAACCCGTTGTTCGGCATCGTTCCAGAGGGCGTGAGAATCGTGGGTCGGCATGGTTAATGTTGTATGCGTCAATCGAAATGGCTTATTGATGTGCCCATGCTATCAAAATCGCTCGTGCTGTGGGTGTTGCTTTAATGGGGCTTGCGCAACACCTGAGTTTGGCTTTCTCTTCTCCATCGGGGAGGGGGCTCAACCCGAAACTCAAATCCGCCGCCTTTGATGATGGTCATCAGCTCCCCAAATCCTTGGGCGTATGCTCGATGCAGAACTGCACGACTCTGGGCAAGGCTTCGCGGAGCGCCTGGTTGGCGGCGGTGACCGCGCCTACGGCATCGGCACTCGGGGCGGGCTGGATGAGGTCGATCTGGCTGGATGCCAGAACCTTGACGCTCTTGCTGTCGATGAGCTGCATACGTAGGGCGAAGTGCACATGGCTGTCGCCGCCAGGCGGCGTGTTGCTGTCACTGAAAACCTGCTCCAGCGCCACAAGCTCGGTGCTCAGGCGCAAGTCGCTCGGCAGCGCAGCGCCAGGCGCAAGCACGACACGATACGCTTCGCTGCGCTCCAGCGCATGGGTGATACGCTCACCGAGCATGGTGGCGGGCTGATCGACCCAGCGGCTTTGGGTGTAGTAGTCCAGACGGTAGGGGTGTTGGCGGTAGGCGATCGAGCTGGTGTCAAACCCCGCGTCACTGCGCGGCATGGCGACCTGAATGCTGTAAGGGAAGGTTTTTTGCGTTTTGGCGGACGTGGCGACTGATGCCGTGTCCGGGCTGAGACGGTAGGTCAGTGGAGCGGGTTGAGGCGCGAGCAGCGAGCCACAGCCAACGAGCGTCAGGCTGAGCAGCGGTACAAGCACAAGAGCGAATAAAGGGCGCATGGAGAGGGTTCCCAGATGGATGGCCTGATGGATGGGTAGAGGATGAGTTTAACGCTCGCCAGGGCCTGGTTGCGCTGCGGGCGCGCCGCGCAGGATGCTGGAGGGGTTCCGGTTGAGTTCGCGCAATAACGTTTCCAGTGCGCGCGCCGTGGTCGTTGATTGACTGAGTAAGGTATCAACTTCAGGTTGCAGGTTGCGCCGCATCAGGCGAATTTCTTCGGTGGTCTGTGTTACGGCCTGTTGCAGCGACTGGGTCAGCGTGCTGATATTCTGGCTGGTGGTTTTGAAGCTGGCCGTCATGCCCTGAATGCTTTGCAGCGTGGTATTGATCTCACTCATCACCTGCGGGGCGCTGGCCAGGGCTTTGTCAGCCGAGGCGGTCATGCGCACGCTGTTGTCGAGCAGCTTGCTCAGTTGGGTGCGCTCTTGCGCCATGGTTTCAGAAACCAGGGCGAGATTGCTCAGGATGCGCGCCAGCTCAGCCTGGTTTTGCTGGTTAAGCACGCCTTTGACCTGCCCGGCGATGTCATCCACGTTTTCCAGTGTGCGGTTGACGGCAACATCCAGGCGGCGCAGCAGTGAGGGGCGAGTGGCGATCGTCGGCGGTTCGCCGGTCTTGGGGTCGGCGGTCAGGAGCGCCGAGTCGCTTGTGCCGCCGGAGAGCTCGATCAACGAAAGCCCGGTAATGCCTTGAGAGGCGATGGTGGCGACGGTATCCACCTTGATGGGGGTGGACTCCTTGATATTGAGCAGGATGCGCACCTGTTCGGCATTGGCAAGCTCGATACCTGTCACTGAGCCGACCTGTACACCGAGGTATTTTACCGCGCTACCGACACTCAGACCTGAAGCAGAGTCACGGGTCAGGATTTGGTATTTGGCGTATTCGGTCTGGCTGAAGCTACTGCCCAGCCAAAGCGCGAGGGCAATGAACAGCCCGGAGAGCATGAGGACAAAAGCGCCAACGGCGGCATAGGCGACGCGGGTTTCCATAAGTTATTCCTGTGTCGGACGGGTATTGAAGTATTCCACCAGCTCCGGCTCGTGGCTTTGCATCAGCTCGGAGGCCGGGGCAAAGGCGAGCACGCGCTTGCGGGCGAGAAAAGCGACCTTGTCCACGCCGTGCAAGATCGAGTCCAGATCGTGGGTAATCTGGAAAACCGTAATGCCAAGCAGCTCGCGCAGCTCGTTGACCAAGGCATCGAAGGCGCGCGCACCGACCGGGTCAAGGCCGGAGGTCGGTTCGTCGAGGAATAAAATTTCCGGGTCGAGCGCCAGCGCGCGCGCCAGGGCAGCGCGTTTGACCATGCCGCCGGAGAGCTCATTCGGGCGCTTGTGCGCCGCGTCCGCAGGCAGACCGGCCAGGCGGATTTTCAGCATGGCGAGCTCTTCGCGTACATTTTTAGGCAAGTCGGTGTGCTCAATCAGCGGCAGACAGACGTTTTCCAGTACAGAGAGTGAGGTGAACAAAGCCCCCATCTGGAACATCAGACCAAGACGCAGTTGCAGAGCCTGACGCTGGGCGTAACTGAGTTCGGCGCTATCCTGACCCAGCAGGCGGATTGTGCCGCTGGTCGGGGGGCGCAGTAAAACCAGATTGTTGAGTAGTACGGTTTTGCCCGTGCCGCTACCGCCGACGAGGGCGATGACCGAACCCTTGGCGACACAGAGGTCAAGGTTTTCATGCACCGTTTTGCTGCCAAAACGGTTGCTCAAGCCATGCACTTCGATAACCCATGGCGTGTTGTTTTGCTGATCCGCAGGGGTGGGGACGCTATTCATAAGCCAAGCTTGCTGAAGAGGATGGCGAACGCGGCATCAATCACGATCACCCAGAAAATGGCCTGCACCACGCTTGCGGTGGTGGAGCGTCCGACATCTGCTGCGCTGCCGCGTACTTTCATGCCTTCATGGCAGCCGATCATGGCGATGGCTAGTGCGAACACCGGCGTTTTGACCATGCCGACCCAGAAATGCGTATTGGACAAGGCGCCCAGACGGTTCAGCGCCACATTGGTATCCAGGCCAAACATTTCCGTGGCGATCAGGATGCCGCCATACAGACCCATGGCCATGGCCATTACGGTGAGCAGGGGCAGGGCGATCACCAGGGCAAAAACGCGCGGAATCACCAGCATTTCAATCGGTGAAATGGCGAGCGAGCGTAGCGCATCGACTTCTTGCGTGACTTTCATCGTGCCAATGGCCGCCGCGTAGCTTGAGCCGGTGCGGCCTGCAACGACAATCGCGGTAATCAGCGGCCCCATTTCGCGCAGGGTGATGATGCCGATCATGTCCGGCAGAAAAACGGTTGCGCCGTATTGCTGCATGGTGATGCCGGATTGGTAGGCGATGACCACGCCAATCAGAAAGGTGAGCAGGGCGACAATCGGCACCGAGCGTGAGCCCGCCGCCTGGATTTCGTTGACGATGGCACCCCAGCGTAAACGCCAGGGTTGCAGCAGCAGCGGGATGGTGCGCGTGATGACTTCACCCATGAACACCAGGGTGTCGTAGGCATTGGATACAATGTCCATTGAAGCCTTGCCGATGGCTTCCAGCGCATTCAGGCTGGGCGGCTCCTTCGGTGGCTCCAGGTCGCCGATCCGTTGTACCAGCTCAATCAGCTCGTGCTGGTAGGTCTGGAGGCCGGACAAATCGAGCGTAATGGCGCGAGCCTGTAATACATCCTGCATATGCAGAATCAGCAAGGCACCTGCCGTGTCCATGTGCGCAATCTGTTGGCTGTTGATGCGTAGAGCCTGTCCGTTGGGCATTTTGGCCAGCCGTTGCGGCAAGTCGCTGGCCAGCTCGCCGCAACCACGCGCATCCCAGTCGCCCATGAGGGATAGAACGCCGTCACTGTTCGGTCCGCTCAGGCGAGCAGGCGAGGCGGTTTTAGCAGCGGTGGACGGTTTGTGGTGCATGGGTGTCTTTAACTGGCAAAAGGCACGATGCGCATGGTAGCGCCGACGGCCATAAGATAAACATAGAGCGCGAGCGCAGCAATAAAGGCCAGCAGGCGCACGCTTTTACTCTTGCCCAGCTTGAGCGCAACCAGACCGAGAGCGATGTACGCGATCAGGCCGATGATTTTCACCGTGATGAAAGCAGGATGCGTGCCATGGCTCCAAAACATCAGCCAGGCGGCCCACAATGCAGTCAAAAGCAGTAGGGTGTCGATGATATGCGGCGCGATCTTGACCCAGCGCGCTTGCAAGGCCGGGCATTCGCGCAGCATCCAGTAGCCACGCAGGCTAAACAGGATGAGCGAGAGAATAACGAACAAGCCATGCAGATGAATAATGCTTTGGGTGCTCAAAACAGTGCTCCGTGACCTCAAAAGGGTTTCATAAATAGGACTTGCGCAGAAGCTGGTTTTTACGCCCTCCCCCGCAGGCGGGAGGGGGTTGGGGGGAGGGTGTTTCGCCAACCTGGCTCAATGCGTTATCAAGAGTTTCGTCCCGCTCCCCAAGCCCATCTCGAGAGAGGAGCTAAATCCATTGCGTAAACCCCATAAAAAAGGGCGGTCTGAGTGACTCAGGCCGCCCCAGTCGTTGGGTTAAAGCTTGAGGCTTACTCCGGGATACAGATTTCGCCGCGCAGCATAGCGCGAATGGTGTTGAAGAGCAGTACGGTGATGAGTAATAACAACAGCGTAAGCAAAAGCGGTGCCAGTGAGGCGAAAAACACGCCGCCAAGTTTTTCCAGCATTACCATGGTTGCAATGGTGATGGCCGCCATGGGGAAGGAGTAGGCCCACCAGGGCAGGGCGAACTGGATCTTGGTGAAGTATCTGATTTGCGCAAACAGCAGCAAGGTAGTGAACAGCGCGATGTAGTAAAAAATGCGTCCTGCATCATCCAGTACGCCGTTGTGCAGCTTGACCCATGAAATAAAGGCCACGGCAGGCGGGACAATCAGGATGAACAGCGTCGGCAACAGCTTGCCCGGCACCATTGGGTGGAAGAAGAAGCGGTTCATGAGAATAGTCAGCAGTACGACCCAGAAAATCAGGCCGATACTGAAAAAGAACCAGGAAATTTCATGAAAACCCAGCGGCACGCCAGCGACCGGCACGAGAACGTTTCCCGCGATAGGAATAAACCAGGCCGGGTTGCTGTGCTGAATCTGGAATTTTTCGTGGTGGATCCAGTTGGAAAGAATCACCAGGGTGAACAGCAGCTGTATCAGCGTGCCGACCGCCCACAGGTAGAGTGCGACGGTCGGGAAAAGCTCCAGGCAGGCGGTGGCAATCAGGATCATGCCGATGGATGTGGCTGGGAAAAAGCTCATGCGAATGGGGTGATTGAACTCGGCAATCACTGCTTTGGGGTATTTCATGAACTTCAGAACGTAGGTCAAGGTGACCGCGATATAAGCCAGGGAAGTGATTGCGAGCAACGCCAGGCTGAACATAGAACTCCAACCCCAGAGATGCTGGGCTTTTTCAACCGCGATGGTCGCGCCGGCCAGTCCCATGACAATGGCGAAAAACGCAATGGGGAAGTGCTCCAGCCGACTGTGAGCAGGGTGTGTACTGGTCATTAATGATTCTCCCAGGAGAGTTGAAGGTGTTTAAGCGGGGATTAATATACCAGCTTGCCAGGTTTCAAATAAACTCATTTGATATGCGTATATAAAATTTATGATGAATGGTCTAGGGGCGTGCATCTAGGGTTTGTCCCCATGCCTGCGCTATGATTCACCCCAACTTGGGATTTTTGCATACGTGTTTGAACCTTTGGTTCATCGGGGATGCCCAAGGGGTTGTCGTTAAAAATTATCACAGGAGATGTAGGCATGAAAAAAATTGTAATCGCTGTTTCCGCCGCTGTGGCGTTGTTGAGTGGTTCTGCATTTGCGGCGGGTGATGTTGCAGCAGGCAAGGCCAAGTATGGCTCAATCTGCGCAAGCTGCCACGGCATGAACGGTGAAGGCATGGGGATTTTCCCAAAATTGGCAGGCCATCCGGCAGCAAAAACCACTGATCTGCTCAAACAATACAAGGCAGGCAAGACCGTTGGTGCCAACACGGCCATGATGGCTCCGCAGGCATCGGGTCTGTCGGATGCTGACATCGACAACCTGGCGGCCTATATCGCTACCCTGAAGTAATCGGCAGCACTTGCTGCAACGAAAAAGCCCCCGCCAATCGACGGGGGCTTTTGTTTGTGCGCCGTCCGGCAGGAGTGTCATTATGATAGGACTTACGCAAAACCCGGACCTGGCCCCCTCGCCCCTCGCGGGGAGAGCGAAGCGAGGGGGGCGACCTTTGCCAAAACATAGACTTGTGCCAACTTCGCCACCCTCTCCCCAGCCCTCCCCCATCAAGGGGGAGGGGGTGAAAACCGCCATCTTGCGTAAGTCCTATACGAGAAAAAATGACTGACTCACAAGGCGGAGGTTTAAACACATGGCACATTGCATCAAGGTTATCGTTGGAGTCGTCGGCGTGTTCGTAGGCTTGTCTGCTTCCGGCGTATGGGCGGATGCTTCGGCTCAGCCGGTGTCCACTGCGGGCAAAGATCTCTACAAGGCGCATTGCGCGCTGTGTCATGGCGGTAAAGGGCAGGGTGTGCCGCCGATGTTTCCCGGTTTGAACAGCAAGCCGGTCGAAGCTTATGCGGCCATGATGCAAAACTACCGTGCGGGTCAAGGGCACAAGGTGATGGTGGATATGGCAAAAAGCCTGAACGAAGAGCAGGTGCAGGCGATTCTGGCGCATATCGCCAGCTTCCCGCCCAAAAAGTGAAGCCGCCCTTGCAGTGCATAGGGTGAATTCCCCCGGCGCTTGGGGTACATTTGCGCCATCTTCAGTTTTTCTTTTTAGCTTTTAGCGGAGTTTCATCATGTCCAAGTTCCTTATCGCCCCGTCCATCCTGTCCGCCAACTTTGCCCGACTTGGCGAAGAAGTGGATAACGTCTTGGCCGCCGGAGCCGACATCGTGCACTTCGATGTGATGGATAACCACTACGTGCCCAACCTGACCATTGGGCCGCTGGTGTGCGAGGCGTTGCGCAAGCATGGCGTGACTGCGCCGATTGATGTGCATTTGATGGTCAAGCCGGTCGATCGCATCATCCCGGATTTTGCCAAGGCGGGCGCGACCTTTATCACCTTCCACCCGGAAGCCTCCGAGCATATTGACCGCACCATCGGGCTGATTAAGGAATCCGGCTGCAAGGCCGGTCTGGTGTTCAACCCGGCCACCCCGCTGGATATTCTGGAATATACCCTGCCCAAGCTGGACATGGTGTTGTTGATGTCGGTCAACCCCGGTTTTGGTGGGCAGAAGTTCATTCCCTACGTGCTGGACAAGGCGCGCAAGGTGCGTGCGATGATCGACGCGGGCGGGTATGACTGCCGTCTGGAAATCGACGGCGGCGTGAGTGCGGCGAATATCCGTGAAGTGGCCGAAGCCGGTGTGGATACCTTTGTGTCCGGTTCTGCGCTGTTTGGCAAGCGTAACGAGAGCGATGCCAATCGTTACGACAGCGTTATCGCTGAAATGCGCGCCGAGCTGGCCAAGGTTGGAAGCTGATTCGCCATGAAAACCTTCGCTCCCAAAATGGTGTTGTTCGACCTGGACGGTACCCTGATTGATAGCGTGCCTGATCTCGCCTACTGCGTGGACGAGATGATGAAGGCGCTGGATATGCCCGTGCGTGGCGAAGCGGCGGTGCGCAACTGGGTGGGCAACGGCGTGGAGCGTCTGGTTGAGCGCGCCCTGACCCATGATCTGAACGGCAAGCCGGATGCGGTGCTGTTTGCTCAAGCCTTGCCGATCTTCAAGCAGCTTTACGCGGACAACACCTCCGGGCGTTCTTTTCTCTATCCTGGGGTCAGGGAAGGGCTGGAGTTCGTCAAATCGCTGGGCTTGCGCGTGGGTTGCGTGACCAACAAGGCCGAACAGTTCACCGTGCCCTTGCTCAAGGATCTGGGTGTGTTCGATCTGTTCGAAACGGTGATTTCCGGCGACACCTTGCCGGTGAAAAAGCCTGATCCTGGGCCCTTGTTCTATGCCGCAGGCTGGTTTCATTGCGCCCCGCATGAGTCCTTGATGATCGGTGATTCAATCTCCGACGTGAAGGCGGCGCGTGCGGCGGGCTTCAATATCATCTGCATGAGCTACGGCTACAACCACGGCGAAGACATCCGCAATTACCATCCGGATGCGGTGATCGACTCCATGGTCGAGTTGAAAGAGCTGGTGAGGGCATCATGATCCATGCTAGGAAAATGTGGCAAGGCGAGCGATGGTGGCGAGGTTTTTGACACCGCGCCGTCGATTCTTGCCCATTTTTCTGGAGATTTCATGATGCGTCCTGAACAATTTGAACAACTTTGCGCCGAGGGCTACAACCGCATCCCGCTGATGCGCGAAGTCTTGGCTGATCTTGATACCCCGCTGTCGATTTATCTCAAGCTCGCT
The DNA here is from genome assembly GCA_964618025.1 of uncultured Halothiobacillus sp. Lineage (GTDB taxonomy): Bacteria > Pseudomonadota > Gammaproteobacteria > Halothiobacillales > Halothiobacillaceae > Thiofaba. Next base: position 17,245 of record CAZTYJ010000020.1, read on the forward strand.
CACCTGTCTTACAGCTATCTGTTCGAGTCGGTGGAAGGCGGCGAGAAATGGGGGCGCTACTCCATTATCGGCTTGCCTGCGCGCACCGTGCTCAAGGTGCAGGGCTATGTGGTAAGCGTCGAAGATGATGGGCAGGTGGTGGAAATGGTGGAAACGCCCGACCCACTGGCCTTTATCGAAAGCTATCAGCAGCGTTTCCGCGTTCCCGATCTGGACGGCTTGCCGCGTTTTTCCGGCGGGCTGGTCGGTTACTTCGGTTATGACACCATCCGCTACATCGAGCCGCGCTTGGCGCAAGGTTTGTTCAAACCGGATCCCATCGGCGCACCGGACATTTTGTTGATGCTCTCGGATGAGGTGGTGGTGTTCGACAATCTGCGCGGGCGCTTGCAGATCATCGTGCATGCGCAACCCGGCGGGTTGGATGTCGCACAGCAGCGCCTGGATGCCATTGAAGCGCAGTTGCGCCTGCCGCTGACTCCGCCGCAAAGCCAGCATCCTCCGGCGCAGGTGCATGAAAGCGATTTCATCTCCGGTTTTACCGAAGACGGCTTCAAACACGCGGTTCACAAGGCCAAGGAATACATCGCCGCCGGGGATGTGATGCAGGTCGTGTTGTCACAGCGCATGAGTATCCCCTTCGCTGCGCCAAGCTTGGATTTGTACCGCGCCTTGCGTGGGCTGAATCCTTCGCCCTATATGTTTTTCCTTGATTTGGGCGAGATGCAGGTGGTCGGCTCGTCGCCCGAGATTCTGGTGCGTCTGGAAGATGAAGAAGTCACCGTGCGCCCGATTGCCGGTACACGCCGTCGCGGGCATGACGCAGCGGAAGATGCTGCCTTCGAGGCTGAACTGCTGGCCGATCCGAAGGAGCGCGCTGAGCACCTGATGCTGATCGACCTCGGGCGCAACGACATTGGTCGCGTGTGCCAGACCGGCAGCGTGCGTCTGACCGACAAAATGGTGATCGAGCGTTATTCGCATGTCATGCACATCGTCTCCAACGTCAACGGCCATTTGCGCCCGGAACTGTCCGCCATGGACGTGCTGCGCGCCACCTTCCCGGCGGGTACGGTGTCCGGCGCGCCCAAGGTGCGGGCGATGGAAATCATTGACGAGCTGGAACCGGTCAAGCGCGGCGTGTATGCGGGTGCGGTCGGCTATCTGGGCTGGAATGGGAACATGGACACCGCCATTGCCATCCGCACGGCGGTGATTAAAAATGGCGAGCTGCACATTCAGGCGGGTGCGGGCGTGGTGTATGACTCTATTCCCGAACTGGAATGGAAAGAAACCATGAATAAGGGGCGCGCGGTGTTTCGTGCGGTCGCGCTGGCTGAAGCGGGGCTGGATGCTGCGGCGCTGAAGCATCGTTAAGTCCATACCTGAGTTATCACGCTTTTTTGGCATTATCATCTACATGAACTGGCGGGATCATCCGCCCGCGCATGTTCATGCAATGTATGGCGATCACGAGGCGCTGATGACTTTTGATGGTCAGGTTTATGCGGGAAAGTTCCCGCTGCGTGCGCTGTCTTTGGTGTGGGAGTGGCTGGCGCTCCACCGTGATGCGCTTCAAGATGATTGGACGCTGGCAGTGGCGCGTAAACCACCCAAAGCGATAGAACCACTGGAGTAACCCCATGATTTTACATACCACTGAAGTCGTTCCCTTGGATGGATACCGCCTCTTTGTGCGCTTTAATAATGGTGAGGCAGGTGAGGTTGATCTTTCCGATGAGCTGTATGGCGAGGTTTTCGAGTCTTTGCGTGCGCCGACTCTTTTTGCCACGGCTTTTCAGCATCCGGTCATGCGCACAGTAGCCTGGGCGAATGGTGCGGATATTGCGCCCGAGTATTTGCTTGAACTCATGCACAAAGCGCAGCAACGCGCTGCATAACCACAGGTGCCAGCCATGATCTTGATGATCGACAACTACGACTCCTTTACCTACAACATCGTGCAATATCTCGGCGAGTTGGGGGCGGAAGTCGCTGTGCATCGTAATGATGAAATCACGCTGGACGAGATTGAGCGCATGGCACCGAGCCATCTGGTCATCTCGCCCGGCCCCTGCACGCCGACTGAAGCGGGTATTTCGGTCGCCGCCATCAAACATTTCGCCGGCAAACTGCCGATTCTGGGCGTATGCCTTGGGCACCAGGCCATCGGCCAGGCTTTCGGCGGCAATATCATTCGCGCCAAACAGATCATGCACGGCAAGACCTCCATGGTATTCCATGAGAACAAGGGCGTATTTGAAGGTCTGCCCAATCCCTTTGAGGCCACGCGCTACCACTCGCTGGTGATTGAGCGCGACACCATGCCCGACGGTCTGGAAATCACCGCCTGGACGCAAAACCCGGACGGCTCGTTTGACGAGATCATGGGCGTGCGCCACCGTGAGCTCAATGTTGAAGGTGTGCAATTCCATCCGGAATCCATTCTCACCGAGCATGGGCATGACATGCTGCGCCGCTTCCTCGCCGTGTCGGGTGGGCGGCGCTAACGCATATATCTTGAAGCGAAAAAGCGTATGTTGAAGGCTTCGCGGGCAAGCCCGCTCCTTGTGTGTTTAACTTGCCCAAGCTCCTTCGGAGACGAAGTGGGGTCAGGGTGACCGGGAGAGGCCGTTCGCTCCTTGAGGCAGTGGCAAGAAAAAAGCCGGAGTTATTCAAAAAGCCAGTGGACGTGTTAATTAATCAGGCGGGTCTTGACAGGTACTGGACGTTATCGCCTCGCCCAAAATGTCGCTGAACGATGGCGCGCGCATGTGCCTGGCCTCGCTTGTGGCGACAACCCGCGCCAATTTGACCGTAGCGCCGCCGTTTGAAGTGGCGATTTATTCTTCGAATGCCTTGATGTTGCAGCAACGACTCAAGCTGGAAGCCGATTCGGTGGAGCTGCAAAATATGCACCACGCTTGGGAATCCGCCATGCGCCTGGCCTTTCGCAGCCTGCTGCCGTTTGCTTGGGAGCAGTCCGAGGATGGGGGGCGGGGCGGCCTGATGCCTGCGCCTGGCATGTCGCCGGTTTCGACCGGGCATCTTCCCGTCGCAGCGCGCGTCCAAATGCTGGTGCAAGAGGCGCACCAGCGCTTTGCCGGCTGCAATGAGGGCGCGAATGCTGATTATATTCCCGTGTTGGCGGAAGCCTCGCCCGAGCTGTTTGGCCTGTGCGTGGCGCAAACATCGGGCGAGCTGCATGTCGCCGGGGATGTGGATGTGGCTTTCAGCATCCAGAGCATCTCCAAACCCTTGGTGTTCGGCCTGATTTGCCAGAGCCTGGGCGAGCACAAGGCGCGCGAGCTGCTGGGCGTGAACAGCACCGGATTGCCCTTCAATTCGGTCATGGCGGTGGAGCGTTCCGCGCAAGGACAAAGCAACCCGATGGTGAATGCCGGAGCCATTGCCACCGTAAGCCTTGCACCGGGCAAGGGCGCGCTGGCGAGCTTTTCCCCACCGCTGGATGAGGCGGGAAATAGCGTGCGCTGGCAAAAAACCGCCGTGTTTCTTGCCGAGGCCTTGGGGTTGAATTTGTTTGCCTCGCGGCCTTACCCCTCGGTTTTGGGTTGACCTGCGCTTCAGCAGCTTTCAGAATCCACAGGTTTTCGCCTTTCTGACCCTTGCCCCCTCGGAGACTGCATGAATTTAACCGCTGCCCTGCGTGCCTTGCTTGAGCGCCGCGACCTGACCCATGCGGAAATGACTGAGGTCATGCGCGCCCTGATGAGCGGTGAGGCCACGCCTGCGCAAATTGGCGGTCTTTTGATCGGGCTGGCGGTCAAGGGTGAGACGGTGGAGGAAGTTACCGCTGCCGCCACGGTGATGCGCGAGTTTGCCGCCAAGGTGGAGATTCCCTGCGCGCCGCTGGTGGATATTGTCGGCACCGGCGGCGATGGTGCGCATACCTTCAATATTTCGACCGCAAGCTGTTTTGTATTGGCGGCGGCGGGCGGCAAAGTGGCCAAGCATGGCAGTCGTTCGATGTCGAGCGTCAGCGGTAGCGCGGATCTGTTGGAAGCTGCCGGTTGCCGTCTGGATGTGCCGTTCGAGCTTATTGCGCGTGCGGTATGCGAACTCGGCGTGGGCTTTATGTTTGCCCCGCAACACCATAGCGCCATGCGTCATGTGAGTGCTTCGCGGCGCGAGTTGGGGGTGCGCACCATGTTTAATGTGCTGGGCCCCTTGTCCAATCCGGCGGGGGCGAAGCGTCAGGTGATCGGCGTGTTTAATGAGCGCTGGCGCAGGCCGCTGGCCGAGGTGTTGCGCGAACTTGGCAGTGAACATGCGCTGGTGATTCATGCCGATGATGGCCTGGATGAATTCAGTATTGCTGCGCCGACGCAGGTGAGTGAGTTGAAAGATGGTGTGGTGACGGATTACCGCCTGCGCCCCGAAGATGTCGGCCTGAGCAGCGCGAGCCTGGATAGCCTGCGCGTGGCCTCGCCGCAGGAAAGTCTGTTCAAGGTGCAAGAGGCGTTGACGGGTCAGTCCGGCGCGGCGTGCGATATTGTGGCGATGAATGCGGGGGCGGCGATTTATCTGGCCGGGCTTGCGGCTTCGCTAGCTGAGGGCGTGGCGCGGGCATTGGCGGTGCAGCAAAGCGGCGCGGCTTGGGAGCGTTTGCAGGCGTATGCTGCGCTCACGCAGCGGAGTGCGCCATGATTTGTATTTATGTAGCCCGGATGAAGGCCAAAGGCCGCAATCCGGGAGCAGCTTCCCCGGATTGCGCTGTCGCTTCGTCCGGGCTACCCACCGCTTTGACCCAGGAGAATGCCGCGTGAGCAAGCCCGATATTTTGCAAACCATCCTGCAACGTAAGCAGGAAGAAGTCGCCGAGCGCAGTGTGCAAACTCCCGTTTCGCTGCTGCAAGAGCGCATCGCGGGACAGCGCGATGCTGTGCGTGGTTTTGCCGCTGCCATGCGCGCCAAAGTGGCGGGCGGGGATGCTGCCGTAATCGCCGAAATCAAAAAGGCTAGCCCCAGCAAGGGCTTGCTGCGTGCCGATTTTCGACCGGCGGAGATTGCGCAAAGCTATGCGCAGGGCGGTGCGGCTTGCCTTTCGGTGTTGACCGACCACGATTTTTTTCAGGGTGATGAGGTCTATCTGCTCGAAGCGCGTGCGGCGTGTCGGCTGCCGGTGATCCGCAAGGATTTCATCATTGATGCTTATCAGGTGCTTGAGGCGCGCGCCATCGGCGCGGACTGCATTTTGCTGATTGTCTCCGCGCTGGATGATGCCAAGTTGCGCGAATTGCACGATTTAGCCATCGAGTTGGGCATGGATGTACTGATTGAGGTGCATGATCGTGAAGAAATGCACCGGGCGCTGGCCTTGACGCAGGATTGGAGCCATACCCTGCTTGGCGTGAATAATCGCAGCCTGCGCACCTTCGAGGTCACGCTGGATACCACGTTGAATATGCTTGACATGATTCCGCAGAATGCCTTGCTGGTGTGCGAGAGCGGCATTCACAGCCGCGAGGATGTCGCCCTGATGCGCCGTCACGGCGTGAATGCGTTTTTGGTCGGCGAAGCCTTTATGCGCGCGGATGAGCCGGGTGCGAAGTTGAAGGAATTGTTTTTCTGAATGTTTAGCCACAGAGGTCACAGAGGACGCCGAGAATGAAATCGGCATGTTTCCTCTGTGCTCTCTGTGGCATGAATTAATTGGAGTTCGAGATATGAAAGCACGCGTGCAATGGGTTGATGGCATGGCCTTTATGGGCGAAACCGAAAGTGGTCATGCCGTGGTAATGGATGGTGCGCCGGATATTGGCGGGCGCAATATTGGGCCGCGTCCCACGGAAATGGTGTTATTGGGCTTGGGTGGTTGCACGGCAATTGATGTTGTGATGATTCTACAAAAACAACGCCAGCCGGTGCGTGATTGCATGATCGAGGTGAGTGCCGAGCGCACGGAAAGCATTCCCAAAGTATTCAAGACCATTCATGTGCGTTATATCGTCAAGGGCACAGGTTTAGACCCCAAGCAGGTTGAGCGTGCGGTGAATTTGTCAGCGGATAAGTATTGCTCGGTGTCGCATATGCTGAATAAATCGGCTGAAATCACGCATGATTTTGAAATTGTTGAAGACTATTGATGCGGCACGAATATATCTTGAAGCGTAGGAGCGGGCTTGCCCGCGAAAAGCCGTATGTTGAAGGCTTCGCGGGCAAGCCCGCTTCTACCATCCATTCACGGTTCATTCAGGCCGGATCAATAACGCACGCTTGCGTTGAGGGTAAAGCATGGATAAGGGTTTGAAGCTGCATGGTTTTAATAATTTAAGCAAAACCGTAAGTTTCTCGATCTACGATATTTGCTACGCCAAAACACGCAAGCATGTCGATGAATATATTGCCTATATTGATGAGGCTTATAATGCCGACCGTTTGACGCAGATTTTGACCGATGTCACGGAAATGATCGGTGCGAATATTCTTAATGTCGCGCGCCAGGATTACGACCCGCAGGGTGCAAGTGTGACCATTCTGGTGTCTGAGGAGCCTGTGGCTACGGAATTTTTAACCGGGCAGAATGGCAATGTGGAAGCGCCAGGGCCGTTAACAGGCTCCAAAACGGTGAGCAGCTTCGCCGCGCATCTGGATAAAAGTCATCTCACGGTGCATACCTATCCCGAAAGTCATCCTGAAAATGGTATTAGCACCTTCCGTGCGGATATTGAGGTTTCCACCTGCGGGCGCATTTCACCGCTGCGTGCCTTGAATTACCTGATTCATAGTTTTGATTTCGATATTTTAACCATTGATTATCGTGTGCGCGGCTTTACCCGGGATGTGCACGGCAGGAAGCATTTTATCGATCATAATATCAATTCGATTCAGAATTATATGTCCGAAGATACGCGCCGCCGCTATCAGATGATCGACGTGAATGTGTATCAGGAAAATATTTTCCACACCAAAATGCTGCTCAAAGACTTTGATTTGGATAATGCTTTGTTTGGGCATGGGCGTGAAGATTATGCGCAGGATGAGCTGGTCAAGATTGAGTATGCCTTGCGCAAGGAAATGCAGGAGATTTTCTATGGACGGAATCTGCCGGAAGTCGCTCAAGGCGCAAGTTAAGGCTGTGGTTTGAGCGCTTCGGCCAGCAAGCGCACCGGGTGAAGCACTTCGGCCTGCGCTTTGGTTGCGCGTAAGCCCGCGCCAAGGTGCATGGCGCAACCGATATTGGTGGAGACCATCTGCGCAGCATCCAGCGCGTGAAAGGCTGCAATTTTGGGTGCGCGCAGTGCATCCGCCTGTTGTGGGTGGGTGAGCATGTGCGTGCCCGCTGCGCCACAGCAACGCTCGTTGCCGGGAAGCTCCAGTACATCCAATCCGGGAATCAGACGCAGCAGGCCGGTGGCGCTATTGCCTGTGCGCAGAATGTTGCGCTGGGTGCAGGGCAGGTGAACGGCAACGCGCTTTTCCAGTGTGCGCATACGAGGAAGAGGTGTTGGCGGGTGCTGGAGTAAAAAATCACTCAGCTCAAACACTCCATGTTTGGCATTCAATTTGCCGTGCTCCTTGAGTTGTGCCACGCAACCGCTGCTCACTCCGACGATGGCATCCAACTTGAGTGCCGCGAACCCTTGCGCCACATCAGCGGCCATGAGCTGCCCGCGCTGCGGCTCGCCACCGTGCTGGTGCATTGCGCCGCAACAGCCTTGTTGAGCCGGAATGTGCACCTCAAAGCCCCAGGCATTCAATGTGCTGACCGCCGCGCGCAGGTTTTCCGCTTCAAACACCGAACCCATGCAGCCGAGGAACAAGCCCACCCGTCCGCGCGCTTGAGGTGTCGGATAGACTTCGCGGGGCTGGAATGAGGATGTCAAAGGCGGGGCAAGGCGCGCCAGGCGCTTGAGTGTGCGGGGCATGGGCAGATGATCCAGACGCAGCCGCTGCACCATGCGCGTGATGCCTCCAAGCATCCGCAAACGCAGCGGGCGTAGCAGCAACTGATCGCGCAGCGTCCGTATCCAGCGTGCATATTGCGGCTGTTTGGCGAGAATATGTGCTCGACCCGCATCAATCAGGTCTCCATACGGCACTTTGGAGGGGCAGACCTGTTCACATGCGCGGCAACTCAGACAATCGTCGAGATGTTGCATGAGCTTGTCATCCAGCTCGATTTTTTCTTGTGCCATACCGAGCATCAGCGCAATACGCCCACGCGGGCCATCCGCCTCGTTTTGGCTCAGGGCATAGGTCGGGCAGTGCGGCACGCACATGCCGCACATGACGCATTGCTGTGTGGTGCTGAGATCAGCATGGACAATGGGCGGAACAATCGGCGGTATGGCGTGTTTCATGGGGATTAAGGCTATCAGGCTGTTGAAAAAACGCTACCCAAGATCACATGAATGAATGTATTGCCAAGTGCGCTTGAGTGGTGTAAATTGCGCGACCTTCTAATACCTAACTACGTCTTTTCTTGACGTCATCCTCTGGAGAGACTTCCATGAAAACCTTGAGTGCTAAACCGGCGGAAGTCACACGTGACTGGTTCGTCGTCGATGCCAGCGGCAAAACCCTGGGTCGTATGGCAACTGAAATCGCTCGGCGCCTGCGTGGCAAGCACAAGGCCGAGTACACGCCACACGTCGATACCGGTGATTACATTGTCGTTATCAATGCCGAAAAAGTGCGCGTGACCGGTAACAAGTCGCAAGACAAAATGTACCACCACCACACCGGCTACATCGGTAACCTGAAATCCATCAACTTCGTCAAGTTGATCGACAAAGCGCCGCAACGCCCGATCGAAATCGCGGTTAAGGGCATGTTGCCGAAAGGGCCGCTGGGTCGCCAGATGTTCTCGAAGCTCAAGGTCTATGCCGGCAATGAGCATCCGCATGTCGCGCAACAGCCGCGCCTGCTTGAAATCTAATTATCAGGATTGAAAGATTATGGCAATCACTCAAAACTACGGAACCGGTCGTCGTAAAACCTCCAGCGCACGCGTATTTGTGCGCCCAGGTAGCGGCAATATCACCATCAACGGTCGCCCGCTGGATGTGTACTTTGGTCGCCCGACCTCCTGCATGGTGGTGCGTCAGCCGCTTGAATTGACTGGCCTGGCGGATAAGTTCGATATTCTGGTGAATGTCGAAGGCGGCGGTAACACCGGTCAGGCGGGCGCGATTCGCCACGGCATTACCCGTGCGCTGATGGAATACGACGAAACCCTGCGCTCCGCTCTGCGTAAAGCTGGCTTCGTCACCCGCGATGCGCGTGAAGTTGAACGTAAGAAAGTCGGTCTGCGTAAAGCACGCCGCGCGGTACAGTTCTCCAAGCGTTAATTTTCGCTGTCGATTGTCCGTTATACTCAAAGCCCCGCCTGTGCGGGGTTTTTGTTTTGGTTTTAACTAGCAAGGTGAGTATGTCCCAAGCCCGCAAGCATTTTTTGATCCTCTTCGGACTCATGCTGCTCAGCAGCCTGCCGTTCTGGTTGTTTCCGCTGGATATTCAGATCAGCAGGATGTTTTACCATCCTGAACTTGGGACGGGCGATGCCGCCTGGCCTGTGCAAAACCTGCCATTTGTGCAGTTTTGTTACAAGGCCGCGCCGATTCTCACCATGCTGATAGCCTTGCCCGCGCTGTTTATCGTGCTGTTTGGCTCGTGGATCAAGCCGATCAAAGACTGGCGCGCCTATGCGGCGGTGGTCGTGCTCACCGTCGTACTGGGACCCGGGCTATTGGTGAATGGCATCTTTAAAGAGTTTTGGGATCGTCCACGCCCGGTGCAAACCGAAAACTTCGGCGGCGACTTTCCCTATGCGCCGCCCTTGATGATGGGCGAAGCGGCGGGCGGCAAGTCCTTCCCCTGTGGGCATTGCTCGGCGGGCTTTGCTTTGGCCGCCTTGTGGTTGCTTTGGCGCAAGCGTCGTCCGCGCTTGGCGGCATCGGCTTTGACGTTAGCGCTGGTGTTGGGTGCGTCTATGGGGTTTAGCCGCATTGCAGCAGGCGGGCATTATTTATCCGATGTGCTCTGGGCGGCGTGGCTGTCGTTTTTTGCCGCGTGGTTGAGTTACTACCTCATTATGCGTATTCCGCAACGCGAGGCTGGCTGGGTGCCTGTGCCGCTTAAGCTCCCCAAGCCCGCGCTCTGGACGCTTGCCGGGGTGGCGAGCGTTGGCGTGATCTTCGGTGCATTGATGGCTACACCAGTGGATTTACATTGGGCCCGAACATTAGGGGCAAGCGAAGCGCTGGATGGGCGGGTGCTGCGCCTTGAGAAAGCCAATCCAGAAGTTTGGTTGACGGCTGCCGACACGCTTTCCAGTGTGCAGATTGAAGCGCAATGGCAAGGCTTTGGTTTGCCAGGTGGCCGGGTGCGCGCGAGCTTCTCGGATACGGGCTGGGTGATTGCGCCGCAAGGCGTGTTCAGCGAGCTGCGTGATCGCGTGCATATCAAGGCCAATCTGGCGGCAGATCAGCCGCTGCAATTTAAGTTGGATGCCAAGGCGCAGCTTACGGTGCATTGTGCAGCGGGTATGAGCATGAGAGAGGCCAGGCAAGTCTTACAAAGCAATCTCCCTGCGGCGCAGATGCGCTGGGAAGGGTGTGGCGCGCCTTAGACCTAAAGGTATGTAGCCCGGATGAAGCGTAGCGTAATCCGGGAGGATGGCGCACAGTTCGAGGCTATTCCCGGATTGCGGCTTTGCCTTCATCCGGGCTACGGGTTGCGCACGCGAGAAAGATACCTCCATCAAATCCCAAGCTCACTATGCGAGCCGAGGCGAACAAGGCGTAGCGTCTCATCGTCCGGTTTTTGGTAGATCAGCACCAAATCCGGCTTGATGTGGCAGTCACGGTGATCGTTCTAGTTGCCGCTGAGAGCGTGGTCGCGGTATCTCTCGTTTAATGGTTGGTCGTTGGCCAGTACAGCAATCAAATCAACAAATTCCTCTTGCAGCAATGCGCGATAAACGCTTCTTGCCTCGCGTTTTAAGTCGCGCTTGAACTGCGCGGTCTGCTTAATCGTCCTCATCGAGAACAGCCCTGAGCTTGTCTAGCGTTACGGTTTCAAGATTCCCCGCCCGAGCCTCCATCATCGCTGCAATCGTGGTGGCATTAGGAATCAGCGGGTCAAAGGGTAGGGCGTGTTCTCGCGCAGCCCGGGTGAGCATAAGCCTGACAGCATCGGATACGGTCAGCCCCATGGTGGCCAGTACCATGGCAGCTTCCTCTTTGATCGCACCGTCAATGCGAGCCTGTACAAGTTGGTTAGCGGCCATGTTTGTTTCTCCAGAAATATGCTGCATGACATTGTAATTCAGGCGGCTAGTTTTGTACTGGCTTGAATCCTAGTTGTAGTGCGCTGTAGTCCTCTTGACCGTGTCCGGTTTGAGAGACCTGCGCCAAGGCGGTTTCAAGCGCGGCCAGCGGGTGGGTGTCGATGCCTTGCGCCTTTGCACTTTCAATAAATAGGCGTACATCTTTAATCAAATGGTCGAGCGGGAAATTGGGGTGCGAAAAATCTCCGCCCAGCATACGGTCGAGCTTTTTATCAAAAGTGGGCGCGTAGAGCGCGCTACCGCGTAAAAGCTGCATAAAATCATCCACGGCAACGCCATGCGCCTGCACCAGTGCCAGGCTTGCAGCAAAGGCTGCGGTCTCGGCGGCAATCAACTGGTTCAACGCCAGCTTGAGCGCGGCCGCTTGACCGACCTTGCCGATATGTCTGGGTTCTTTGCCAAGATCGTGCAGTACGGGTGCAAGCCGCGCGAATAGCTCGATCGTGCCACCAAACATCAGGATCAACGTACCCGCGCGCGCTTCAGGTAAACTGCCCAGTACCGGGCATTCGGCATATTCGGCGCCGACATCATGCAGGGCGGAGGCCAGCGCCAGACTATCCGCCGGGCTGATGGTGCCCATATTCACGATCAAGTGCCCGGCCAGCATGGGGCGTGCGGTTTCGGTGAACAATACCGACTCGATCGCAGCGCGGTCGGACAGAAAGAGCAGGGTGAGCGGGCAGGCATCAAGCGCTTCGGCGGGTGTTTGCGCCTGGTTCGCACCCCGCTCGGTCAGGGCGGCTGATTTGCTTGCGTCACGGTTCCACACTGTAATGCTGTGACCTTGACTCAGTAAGCGTTCTGCTACTGCTGAGCCAAGTAATCCAGTGCCTAAAAGTGAGATATTCATTCAGACTACCAAAAATTCGATCAATAAAAAGCCCGCAACTGCGGGCACAAGCTAAAGAGCACGGAAGAGTTATTTCCAGCAGTAGCGAACGTCCTGCGTGCCCGTTTCACCTTTTACCCCTGCTTGGGTAATGCTCAGCGTGCCACACTCATCGTCACCTGCTGCCTGAGCACCTTGCGGTACCGCCTGGATGGTGTATGTACGTTGCCCAACTGCTCCCAGGAAGCTGAAGTTGTAGCTGGCCGGGGCTGTTTCCAAATCAGTTCTGCACCCGCCAGCGGGTAGGGCTACAGCAACACCCGCCGTCGTTTGGTCATAGCGCAGATTGGTGGTGTAAAACCGCTCCATGAACTGCGCTTGCTCCAGCAAACATGCCTCTGCTTTTGCGCGTTTAGACTTAATCACATGCTCTTGATAGCTAGGGTAAGCAACCGCAGCGAGGATGCTGATAATGGCCACCACGATCATGATTTCAATCAGGGTGAAACCTAGGCTTGAACGAGTGATTTGCATAATAAAAAACTCCTATAAAATAAGGGCATTCAACTTATTGTGAATGCCCTTGGAACTCCAATCGCTAGTTAATTAGCGAATAATCTCGCGCCAAGACAAGCGCCCCTTTTTCACGCCTGAATAGGTTTTGATCTGCTTGTACCCACCGTCGGACTGACCGATCAACAAGTATTCACCCATGGCAGTCGGCTCGGCAGACAGAGCATCAAAGTAAATGCCGCTTGCAGGGATTTCTTTGCCGTCCACGGTAATAGTGTCGCTGGAATCGACGACATCGTCACCATTGAGATCAAAGAAATTAAATGTCAAACGAGAGCCTTTGAAGGGATCAAGCGCCAAAGCGTAACTCGTACCACCGGGCTCGCATGGATCATCTTTTGGTATGTTGACCGAGAAGACAACAGACTTACCAAACACCAACGGAGCGCTGTAAACACGTTGACCCTCTGGATCTTTTCCGGGCGATTTAAGCGCCAGTTTCCAACCCTTATAGCTGGTCATGTCACCTGCAACCGCCTCCTCAACGGCAAGCGTCTTTTTACCAAAAGCATCAACTTTATCGACGGTGATGAGGCGTGTTTTTACTTCGGAGGCCATCACTGTGCTGCCAGAGTCTTGGATACCATAGACAGCGTTGACCTGCATATCAGCGACATCGCTTCCTCCCATATAACGCCCCGTGCCGAACACAACATAGCGTTTGCCGGTTTCGGAGTCGGTGATCACATTGGTGCCACCGGTAATGGGTTGTGGCTTACCGGGTGCAGGCGAACTGTCGTCAGATGTTGTAAACATGTGCGTGACAGTATTCTGATGGGTATCAAATTTCCACAGGCGACCTAATAGATCGCCACCGTAGAAGTAATCGATATCACCATCGTTACCTTCGTCCCAGCCGGATATTTGTGCCAAACCATTGGGCGCTTCAACAGGGTTGCCAGCTGGAGCTCCCGTCATCGTGTAGAACACTTTGCCTGCGTACCCACCATCAAGCCCAATCATGACTAATTTGGCTTTTGCACTGGTGCTGTTGTAACCATTCCCTAAGACCACAGACCATGTCCCACCGCCAAATGGGAGTAATACAATTTGCGGTTTCCCAATGACTTGGCCGATGGAGTCATCTTGAACTTCCCACATGACTTTGATGTCGTCGGGGTCGGTAATATCCAGTGCATACACGGTCTTCCCGCCTCGCCCAGTGGTTCCTACAAGGATAGTTTTCCACGCGCCGTTGATATAAGCATCACCCACAGCAATCTTGCCGTCTACATAATACTCATGCCCGGCAAAGGGTTGGCCTGGTTCCCCGTTTTTGGGCTGGCTCAAGGCTTTGATACGTGCAAAGACCTCGCTCGGCATAAAGGCAAAGGTCTCTATGCCAGTGGAAGCATTGAAGGCATGCAACATGCCATCGTTGGCTCCGACATAGACCATTTTGGTGCGGGTTTCACTTGCATCGACAAACGCCTGGAAGGTCGATGAGCCATTGATTGTTTTGCGCTCATACTTGCGTGAAGCAGCATCAGCCTTGCCGACAAAGACCGGGTCAGAATTGACGATGTCGCCAAGCGCGTTTTTACGGGTACGAAATGTTCCCGCACCGCTTACAATTTCTTTGCTGCGATCACCCCGTAAGTAATTCAAGGTGTCTTCATCGCCAATGGTGGTTTTTTCTGCCGCTGTCAACGAACTCCATGTAAAGTCCTTTTCTGTAGCCAAGCCCGGGGCGGGCGGTTTACTCCAGAACTTGATGTTGCGGATAGCGGGAGCGGGTATTTGGTTTTCAGCAGACCAGCTGAGCCAATCGCACCCATTGGTCGCGTCAATCGCCGAGCATGGGCGGCCTAAATTATTAAATTTGAGACCAGTAAGCGAGCCACTCCAAAACTCGGACTCAAAGCCTGCGAGATAAATGGCGGAATCTGCGTTAATGCTGCCCGTAGTACTTGCGCCCACGGACGATTGCGATGCTGACAATGCGATGATCGTATCAAACAGTTTTTTCAGTGATTCTTTAAGCTTGAGCGGATTTTGTACCAAGAAATAGTTATCGGGAACACCGTCATTGTTTGCATCCCATTCGTTGGTAAGGTCGGGCTTTTGGTTGTTGTTTTTGTCTACAAAACCACCCCATTTAGCCGCAAACCAGAGCGGATCCTTGATCAGCCCTGCCGCTGCATTTGCGCTAGGGGTAAATGTTCGGCTGGAGGTGTGTGTCAGCCCCGCACATGCCGCAGGCGGCAGGCATCCCCCCGCATCAACCCCCGTTGGGGTATCAAGATAATAGCTCGGTCCTGGGGTTGCGGTGTCCCTATCGATGATATCCAAATAAACCCCATCTTTGGTGCTGCCAGACATGACATAGCCAAGGTGCTGTTCAAGACAGCCGGAGGCGTAAGTCGCCTCCATGGCGACTTGCAACTGGCCTGATGGCGTGACGTTCACCGTGTAGCGCGCAATCGCATCCATGTCATGGTCGGCTGCCTGCTCGACATCTTCGAAGTTAATGCTGAATATAAAAATGGGCAAGCCGCCGTTCTTGCTCGCGTCCATGTTGCCTGCATGGGTGTTGTACTCTTCTTCGATGTAAAAATCAGTGATGGTATTGGTGGGTTGAAATTGACCGTAAGTACCATTTGCCCCCAAACAACCTCCTGCTGTTTTCGCAAAAGGCACCATCGCCATAGTGTGGCCGCCAATGGTAAATTCGAGCTTTGGCAAGGGCGAAGCAAGGGCAACGGAGAAAGTATCTGTTTTCTGATCCTTCTGCGCAGTTGGGTTTAGGTCATTGGTTTTACCGTAGTAAGCGACGGCAGCGGCATTGTAACTGCCTTGTTTAGTTGGTTCTTCGGGGGCGAGGCCACGGATATTGCCAAGCGAGGTCACATTCTTTGCTGTGGGCGCACCGTCAAATAAGGTACCACTTTGACCGATGAAACGCTGCCCAGGGACACCAGGCTCGCCTGCGGTAATGCTATCTAGCAGAGATTGAGCGCCTATGGCTAAATCCCCAGCGCCACCAAAATAACCACCGGGTACTTGGTCTGAATCAAAAGATGGGTTGATGTCGCTAATGACTAGTTGGAATGGTCGCGCACACCAAGGGAAACCTTGTTGTGGCGTTGTGGTCGTTTTTTCAACGTATTCATAAGGGTCATCCCAAACCGTGACTTCGCTGAGCCCAAGCAAGGTGTCAGTCGCGCCACCATTATTCGCGAAGCCAGAAGTAGCCGTTTTTTTGCCGGCAAAATAACGCAGCCCTTCATACATGATCTCTGCGATAGGGTTTCCCCAGTCAACAAACTCACCGGGATTCATGGGGCGATTAATGAGCCACGCGCCGGGCCAGCCAGGTATGTAGTTATTTCCCCCCCAACCTGCGATACGAAGTTTGTTTAGGTTGCTGATGATATTCCCTCCAGTCGGCGTGATGAACTGACCAGTTGTTGGGTCAATTTCGTCTTTGATGGAGCCCATTTTTTTACGCAACACGCCACCAGAGGCGTTTTTGTCATAGCTGCCGGTAAGGAGCGCGAACATCATGGAATCCGTTGCGCCATATTCCTGGATAATGCCGACCGGCTTCCAGTGACCATTGGGGTATTTAACGCATGAGTCTCCCGGATAAGTGTCGGTGCAAACTCTTACACGTACGCTGTAGTCTGTGAATGGTCCGGCATCGCCATTAAGAATGACCCCCCTCTCGCGCGATACCCACTCCCAAATGCGCCTTGTTCCGTTGGGCACCACGCGCATAAGTGGCATACCAGCACTGTTTTCGCTTAAGTTACCAAAAAGATGTTGAGTGCCGGCGATCGGCTCGCCCAGCGGTGTGTAATCGCTGATTTGATATCCCTCGATGGCTTGGCCTCGGTACTCTTTCCCCCAAGTGTGGGCATCCTTCGGAATGTATGAACGCCGTAAAATGGTTTCTGTGGCGGTATCAATCTCACGAAAACCGCCATATAACACTTTGCGGAGTGCATCAATCCGTGCGGTGGTGATGTAGTTTAAGAAATTGCCACTCCATTGGTTGGAGCATTTTCCGTCTGCGCTCGCATTTGCAGCCGGGGTAAATAAGTCCGATCCATAGGCATAACATAGTTTGCTATCGAAATAGCCGAAGTATGTGATGTCAGGCTTGAAGCGGTAATCAAGTTGCCCGTCGCCATTTAGGTCGCTGGCATCGTTATAAGCTTCGTAATAGAGCTTGTGGTCACGTCCGATAATCAATTGGTTAAGAGGTGGTGCGTTGCGACCAAGAAAAAGTGGCTTTTGGCTAATATCAATGGCGGCATAAGCAGGCGCGAACGCCGGGCTGATGGCGGCGGCAATCAGTAGGGTGAGGAGTTTGATTCGGGGGTGTGGTTTGTGAATGTGTTTCATGGGCGTAATCCTCGTTTTTCAGGGACGATAAAAAGCAATTTATTGACGACGGAACATGGTTTGCAGAACGACGTTGGCGCGTCCGGCTGATAGATATTGCGCACTAATACGATAACGTTTGGCAAAACAGTCGGGCGGCACAGGGCTAGCGTTCTGACATTCGGGTGGTTCTGGCCATTCGCCCATGTCTTCGACAACAAACTCCGGACGACTGGCGGCTCCGGTAATCAGAGCCCCAAGAGCCGTGTTGTCCGCAGCCCACCACGAACCGTCGGGGTCAAATGCTCGTGTTTCTGCGGTTGCCCATTCGGTTTTGGTTTTGGGTTCACTACAAAAACCACCAGGACACGCGGCTCCGAAGACGGGTAGCGCCAATGGAGGCGTTAACCGGGCTTCCGCTGTGCGCAAGCCGGTTTCAGCCGCTTGGAAGGCGAGGTTGCGGTCGTACATGTTGGCGGACATACGTTCCTGCATGTTGGTGCCGCGAATGCTTGCCAAGCCGATAATGGTGATGACGACCAACAGAATCAGTGAGACTGCAAGTGCGGCACCACGCTGACGGTTCGTAAATTCAGACTTAGGGATACGGCTCATAATGCGCGGCTCCGGATGGTGACGACTTGGGTCATGGTGCGGTCAAGCCGACCCGAGTTGTTATTGTCGGTGCTTGTGCCGGTTTCAATGCCGCGCAAGGTCAGGACAACACGCACGGCAGTGACATTTGCCCAATTTAGTGCGGGTGAAGCAGAGACGTAAGCACCGCCGACCAAGTAAGTAATCGCCATATTTTCTACGCCTTCAACGATCTCTTCGGCGACTTTACCGTTAATCCTGCGGTAAAGCGCGCGTATGGGTACGCCCCTCGTATCGTTACGTACACCCCCGGTTCCATTTCCTGCAAAGCCGATGTACCAAGCAGCACTTTCAAGCTTGGAAATCTGGCTACCCGGGGGGAATCTAATGTTATTGGCTTGATTGTTGCCGTTATTGGCGCGGTTTTCACAGCCGCCAGAAAGTGGGCCGCCGAGGAACTCACTGCAGTTGCATACGCCTGCTTTAGAGCAGCCTTGTCCGTAAAAAACGCCATTTCCGGACGTTGGCGGATTGTTGCAGGTTGGCTGCGAGGGAGCGAAGTTACCGCTATTGTTTACAGCCAGAACGTTGAAGACGACTGCGCGCTCAGGCGAGCAAGCAACGGCGAGGTCATGGACTTCAAAGGGCTCTCTTCCTGCTGGAATTTGAAAGCCCTGTTGCGCGAAGGGGCAGTGTTCGGTGATCGGAGTACTGTCCGTGTTTCTTGAGAGGCTTATGGCATCTGTGCCTGCGACCCGCTCGGCGGCATCTGTACCCGTTACAGCGAATGGTGCTGTTGCCGTACCCGCATATCCAGTGATGCCTCCAGAGTCGAGTGAAAAGTTCCTGATGTACCACATGTCTTGGTCAGTCTTCATTCTGGTCATATTGTCAAGTGTGCTTGCCTGAACATCGGCCACGATGAGTGCTTGACCCGTAGAGCCCCCGCAGGGCAACCCGCCAGCGCCACGAATATCGCGTGCCATGAGTTCGAAGGCCAAGCGAGCGTTTTCCTGAATGTGCGAGAGACTGTCCGTGGTGCGGGCTGCTTGTTGGTTGGCGATAAACACGCTGACAACCCCGCCAATGACGAACAGCCCCAAGGTCATGCCAATCATCAGCTCAACAAGAGTAAGACCCCGCGCGCAGCGCTTCAGACAGATAGTCCGACGTGGATGAGTGAATTTCATATGCGCCCCATAGTCGTAAATGTTTGTGCGGCATCACCTGTGGTTGTGCCGTCGTTTTCTAAAACACCACCCCGGCTGTCATTCCAGGTAATGGTGATGGTGCAGACATTACCTGCATTGCAATTTATGGCACCACGGGCACCAGGATCATTGAGCGCGGCTTGGATGTCAGTAATCCACTGGCGTTGTGAAGTTTGAATAAGGTTGCCGCCCGTTGGAGGTGTGCTCGTTAATGCCATGTTGTAACCAAGCGTTGGAGCTCGTGCGACGGCGACATCAGCGCGCATGGCTTCAAGTATGCTGTAGCTTTGAATGACCGCCAGGCTGCGCTCCAAGGAGCTTTGGTTGTTGCGCAGGGCGCTGGTTTGCAGGGCGGCGACCCCTAAGAGCCCGATTGACAGGACGACAACGGCAATAAGTACCTCAAGGAGGGCAACGCCGTGTTGCTTTTTTAGGTTAAGAAGGTGCATAAGCGTTCCTTTGAGAATTCTAAATCGTTAATCATGGGGCAGGACACGTTCCAGCAGGCAGGGGCGCGATACGGGCTACGCGAGTGCGCCCTACTGTATTGATGACAAGGTCGCGCGCATTTTCTGGTACCGCTGTTGTGGCCTTACAAACGCGTATCGTGCCGCCAAGTCCATCCAAGGTTCCGTCCGCTCTAAAACGTAACTGATTGGCAACATTCGCACTCCCAACAATGCTAGTTCCGTTGACGGCTTGTCCGACCGAAACAATGACATCCTCTGCGCCAACCTGGGGGGGGGTTGCAGTAGGTGGTTGATCCACAAAAACTATCCACCCATCCGCCCATGTCGTACCTGTTCGGCATTGCGCTCCAACTTGAGCACCATTCGCACTGCGACAAATCACAGCCTGGGTGTTGTTTTTGATGGCTTCGGAGCGTGCTGTGGCGACGGCGGTCAGGAAATTATTCGATTGAGTTGTAAGTTGAGCGGAGTCAATGGCTGACTGAAAGCTGGGGATGCCGATCATTAGCAGGATGGCCGCAATAGAAATTGTGACCATGAGTTCAATGAGCGTGAAACCTTGGCTCGATGGATTCGTGCTGAATGTGTGGTGTAGGTTCATAGTGAACTCTGAAAGTGGGTGCCTAGAGCAATAAGCGCAGCTTGCGTTATTTCGTTGGTGGTGTTTTAGCGGGTGTTTGGGTAGGTGGCAAGGTTTTGGGGGGGGGGCGAGCGG
>CAZTYJ010000021.1:0-24421 GCA_964618025.1 uncultured Halothiobacillus sp.
TTGCGCCGGTCGCGTGAACTCAGCGACTGGGGCGGTTTCCTTGCAGGCGGTAAGCAGGAAGGCAGCGCAAAGCGTTATAGGCAGAGTCAGAAAAGAGCGGGGGCGAAAAAATTTTTGCATGGCAAGTGATGCCTGTAAATTACTCAAAAAAACCAAGGGATTATTCGCAGGTAAACCAGCGTCATCATATGAAACTTTGCTTAAATATGCCCAATACAGTGTGCAATCTTTTTCACGCCTTGCCCGAAGCTAGGCAAGGCGAACGCTTTGATGAGCTGTTATCCCGCCCCGGTTGCCGCATTGAACGCATTGTTTCCAATGGTCAGGCCAGCCCGCCGGATTTTTGGTACGAGCAAGACTGGGACGAGTGGGTGTTGCTATTGGCAGGCGAGGCGGTGTTGGGGTTTGAGGATGCGCCCGCAGGCCGTTATTGGCGGGTGAACCTGGGTGTGGGTGAGCATGTTTTTATTCCTCAAGGCCAACGCCATCGCGTGGAGTCCACTGACCCGAATGGCGCGACGATCTGGTTGGCGGTGCATATGACGGCGGACTGAAATTCTTCCGATCCTGCCCTTTGATTTAGCCAAAATCACACCATACTTGGAGCATAACGTTCACCATCGAGGAGTTGCTTCATGCGTATGGATAAATTGACCGCCAAGTTTCAACAGGCTTTGGCCGATGCTCAATCGCAGGCGCTAGGGCGCGATCATTCGTTTATTGAACCGGCGCATTTGCTGCTCGCTTTGCTGGATCAGGACGGCGGTTCGGCGCGTGCCTTGCTGCAATTCGCCGAGGTTAATGTCCATCAGCTGCGCACCGAGCTGAATGCCGCGCTGGCGGCCATGCCCACGGTGACAGGCAGCGCGGCGGGCGAGGTGCATGTCTCCAACGACCTCGCTCGTCTGCTGAATGTGACCGACAAGCTGGCGCAGCAGCGCAAGGATGCTTACATCTCCAGCGAACTGTTTTTGCTGGCGGCGGTGGAAGATAAAGGTGCGACCGGCGAGCTGTTGCGTAAGGCGGGCGCGACCAAGGGTATGTTGGAACAGGCCATCGACAAGCTGCGCGGCGGGCAGGGCGTGAACGATGCCAATGCCGAGGAATCGCGTCAGGCGCTGGAAAAATACACCCTGGATCTGACTGCGCGCGCTGAAAGCGGCAAGCTTGATCCGGTGATTGGCCGCGACGAAGAAATTCGTCGCTGCATCCAGATTTTGCAGCGCCGCACCAAGAATAACCCGGTGTTGATCGGCGAGCCGGGCGTGGGCAAGACCGCGATTGTCGAAGGCTTGGCGCAGCGCGTGGTCAACAGCGAAGTGCCGGAGGGTCTGAAAGGCAAGCGCGTGCTGTCGCTCGACATGGGCGCTTTGCTTGCCGGGGCGAAGTTTCGCGGCGAGTTTGAAGAGCGTTTGAAGGCGGTTTTGAACGATGTCTCCAAGGCCGAAGGGCAGATTATTCTGTTTATCGACGAAATTCACACCATGGTCGGCGCGGGCAAGAGCGAGGGCGCAATGGACGCGGGCAATATGCTCAAGCCCGCTCTGGCGCGCGGCGAGCTGCACTGCATCGGCGCGACTACGCTGGACGAGTATCGCCAATACATCGAAAAAGATGCCGCGCTGGAGCGTCGTTTCCAGCAGGTGATCGTGGATGAGCCGTCTGTGGAAGACACGATTGCGATTTTGCGTGGACTGAAAGAGCGTTATGAAGTGCATCACAAGGTGGACATCACCGACCCGGCGATCATTGCCGCCGCGACCTTGTCGCACCGCTACATCACCAGTCGCCAGTTGCCGGACAAGGCGATTGACCTGATCGACGAGGCGGCCAGCCGCATCCGCATGGAAATCGACTCCAAGCCGGAGGCGATGGATCGGCTGGAGCGCCGCCTGATTCAGTTGCGCATGGAACAGGAAGCGCTGAAGAAGGAGACCGACGAGGCGAGCAAGAAGCGTCTGGCCGCGCTGAATGACGAGGTGCTGCGTTTGCAGGCCGAGTTCGATGGCATGGACGAGGAATGGAAGCGCGAGAAGTTCTCCTTGGAAGGTGCATCCAAGATCAAGGAAGAGCTGGATCGTATTCGGGTGGAGTTTGAAGCGGCACGCCGCGCAGGTGATTTGGCGCGCATGTCCGAGCTGCAATACGGGCGTATTCCCGAGCTGGAAAAACGCCTGATTGAGGCGCAAAACGTCGATCAAACGGCCTTCAAGCTGTTGCGCACTGAAGTGGGCGAGGAAGAAATCGCCGAGGTGGTGGCGCGCTGGACAGGCATTCCGGTGAGCAAGATGCTGGAAGGCGAGCGCGAAAAACTGCTGCGCATGGAAGAGGAGCTGGGCAAGCGTGTGGTCGGCCAGCGCGAGGCAGTCAAGGCGGTATCCGATGCGATTCGCCGCTCGCGTGCGGGCTTGTCGGATCCGAATCGTCCCAATGGCTCGTTCCTGTTTTTGGGGCCGACGGGCGTGGGCAAAACCGAGCTGGCCAAGGCACTGGCGGGGTTTTTGTTCGACACCGAAGAAGCCATTGTGCGCATGGATATGTCCGAGTTCATGGAGAAGCATTCCGTGGCGCGCTTGATCGGTGCGCCACCCGGCTATGTCGGCTATGAAGAAGGCGGCTATTTGACCGAGGCGGTGCGCCGCAAGCCGTATTCGGTGGTGCTGATGGACGAGGTGGAAAAAGCGCACGCAGACGTGTTCAACGTGCTGTTGCAGGTGCTGGACGATGGTCGCTTGACCGACGGTCAGGGGCGCACGGTGGATTTCCGCAATACCGTGATCGTGATGACCTCGAATTTGGGCTCGCACCGCATTCAGGAGCTGGCTGGGGAGGCGAATTACGAGCAGATGAAGTCGGAGGTGATGGAAATCGTCGGTGGACATTTCCGCCCGGAATTCATCAACCGCATCGACGAGGCTGTGGTCTTCCATCCGCTGGATCGCACGCAAATCCGTGCCATTGTGGATATTCAAACCGCCAATTTGCGCAAGCGTTTGCAAGAGCGCGATATGCGTTTGGAGTTGACTACGGCGGCGCTGGATCTGCTCGGTGAAGCCGGGTTCGATCCGGTGTACGGTGCGCGTCCGCTCAAGCGCGCGATTCAGCAGAAACTGGAGAATAGCTTGGCGCAAGCCATCCTGCGCGGCGAATTCGCACCGGGGGATGTGATTCGTGTGGATGCGAAAGGGGATGCGCTGGTGCTCGCCAAGGCCTAAACGCACACAAAAAAGCCGCGCTCGGTCATTTAGGATCAGTGCGGCTTTGGGGGGCGATGTTTGTTCATCTTGGCATGTTTGAAAAAAAGAAAGCCAAGCGACTCAAACGAGTCGCTTGGCTTTTGATTTTGAGCTGGGCTTTAAGCTTTAACGCCTGCCGCAGCGCTCATGCGGGCTTTGGATGATGGCGTTCACTTCGGTTTGGGGCAGCACTTGGGCGACATAGCTGCCTTGGGTTGCGGCCACTTGTGAGGCGAAGGCGCGCAAATGGTTGCGCGAGCCGCACATCAGGCTTTCATACAGGCGATCCAGGTCAGCAAGTTGGGTTTGCTGCATGGCGTGTTGCAGATCCTGAATGTCCATTTCTTCAATCAGACCCCCGACGAGCAGGGCATCTTGTGGACTTTTTTGGCCGCGTGTTAGCAGCTCGGTGTAGAGAGCCGCAAGCTCCGGATTCACGAAAGCGCCGAGTTGATTTTCATCCGCCACGGGGTCGGGCAGGCCATATTGCTCCAGTTTGGCCTCAACCTGATCCATGTGCTTCTGTTCAGACTGGGCGATGTTTTGCATCACGGTGACGACCGGCAGGTTGCCGCTGCGGGCGTACCAAATGTCGGCCAGCGTAAGGTAGGTATCGCGCGCGAGCTTTTCTTCTTCGCGCATGTAACTCAGTTCGGCGCTGTCCTGCGCGCTGAGCGTTGGGGTTTGGATACGCTGATTTTGGTTGCCGTTTTGACCCGCAGCAAGGCTTGGGGTGGCGACGGCAAGGCCGGCGATCAGGCTTATGGCCAGTGTCAGGCTGGGCTTTTTCATGCTGAATACTCCTCGTGGTGGGTGGGGGGATTAGAGCTTGCCGTTTTGCTTGCCGCCGCCAAAGGCAGTGCCGCAGTTTTCATTCGGGCTGTTGACGATGGCATCCACCGTGGCCTGCGGCAAAAGTTGGGCGACGTATTTGCCCTGGGTTTTAATGAGTTCTCCGGCAAAGGCGCGCAAATGGTTGCGCGAGCCGCACATCAGCGCCGCGTATACCTGGTCGGTGTAGGCTTGCTGGCTGATTTCAATGGCCTGTTGCAAATCTTCGATGTCCGCTTCCTCGATCAGCCCGCCGACCTTGAGCGCGGCATCCTGAGTGATTTTGCCCTGGGTCATGAGCGTGATGTAGAGCTGCGCCAGCTCCGGGTCGAGAAACACGCCGCTGGGCGTACTGGGGTTGATCGGATCAGGCAGGCCGTAACAGGTGAGCACGTTTTTCATGCTTTCCATGTGCTGATTTTCGGACTTGACGATATTGCTCATGATCGTCACCACAGGAACGCTGCCCGCCTGCGCCTGCCAGTAGGCGGCAAGATCCTGATAAACGTCGCGCGCCAGCTTTTCTTCCTCGCGCATGAACAGCGCTTCGTCGATTTCCGCCTGGTTGAGCGGCAGAACCGGATTGGGACACGAGCTTGGCGTAGGCGTTGGTGCGGGAGCAGGCAGGCTTGATGTACTGCTTGCGTCGCCGCCTCCGCCGCAGGCGGTAAGCATGGCAAGGCCGCTGGCCAGCAGGATGACGGAAACGATGGGACGGATTGCGGTTTTCATTAGGTTTTCCTGTGACATGGTTTTGCAGGGTGCTCGTCGAGGGTTGTTTATTAGTGTTGTGCGCGCGCGCCGCTGGATCCCATACCCTTGCCGCCGCCCTGTCCCTTGCCTTCACCCGCGCGGCGCGCCTGGTTTTCGGCTTGACGCGCCGCCTGAGTTTCGGCTTGACGCTGAGCTTGCTGCTCCATCTGGCGCTCTTGTGTGCTGGGATTGTCGGCCGCCTGTTGTGTGCGCTGTTGAATCTGTTGCTGGAGTCGCTCCTGGTTCAGAGTGGCATCTTCGGCATGTACGATGGCGCTCTGCGCCAGAGCGACCAGGCCAAGAGCGAGAATGGAAAGTTGATTTTTGGTAAACATGTTGAAGGCCTCTTTGCTGTGAGTGATGAAAAGAAATTAGTGCCCCCGACCGGCGCCGCGTCCGCCGCCCGACCCACCGGGCGCATGCCCTGCGTTCATGCCGGGTGCGCCTTCCGCGTTTTGGCCGTAGCGTCGCTCATAGCCCTGTCCGTAGCCTCGGTTTTGGCGTTCGGGCTGCGCGTGAGCGCCGCAACCCTGTTCATGCGCCGGGGAAGGAGCCGACACCCATGCGCTGGCGGGAGCCGGGGCGGCGCCCTGCTGGCTGGCCTGCTCGACTCGCTGCTGGATCTGCTGTTGCAGGCGCTGCATGTCGATGCCTTCGTCCGCGCTCCAGGCGGGAAGGGTGATGAGCATCAGAAGCAGTGCGGGCAGGTATTTCATGGCCATGAACGGATCAATTGATGAGCTGGTGGGCTTGGTGCGCATTGTGGAGGGTGCGCCCGGCTGGGGTATTTCGCGGGTGCAACGCTTTGTAACAGTGTGTAACCGGCGCGGTGCGCGGCGGGGAGAATGCGTTAATCTCGGTGCAGGGCATGAGTGGAGAGAGCAGCGTATGGCGAGCATTTGGGTGATTGATGATGACGATGCCTTACGCGCGTTGCTGGTGCGCTATTTGGGCGAGCAGGGCTTTGCGGTGCGCGGGCTGGCCGATGGCGCAGCGCTTCAGTCGGCCTTGAGCGAAGGTGGGATGCCGGATGTGTTTCTGCTGGATTTGATGCTGCCGGGCGAGGATGGCCTGTCGCTTGCCCGGCGGCTGCGCGCGCAGGGTGATACGCCGATCATCATGCTTTCTGCGCGTGGCGAGGACTTGGATCGCATCATTGGTCTTGAAGTGGGCGCGGATGATTACCTGCCCAAGCCGTTCAATCCGCGTGAGTTGCTGGCGCGCATTCGCGCCGTATTGCGCCGCACGGCGGGTTCTGTGAGCGCGCAGGAAAAATCGGTTGCCTGGCTGGCGCAAAATGCGTTTCGCATGAATCAGGAAACACATCAATTCTGGCTGCATGAGCGGGAAATCGTGCTGACCGAGGGTGAGTTTCAGCTTTTGCGGGTATTTATGCAGCAGCCGCGCCGTTTGTTGTCGCGTGATGTTTTGCTGGATGCGGTGCGCGGTCTGGAGCACACGCCGTTTGATCGCAGCATGGATGTGCGCGTCACCCGCCTGCGCCGCAAGATTGAACCCGACCCGGCGCGTCCGCGTTACTTGCTCACGATACGCGGCGAGGGTTATGTGTTTATGCCGGAAGGTCGTGCGGTATGAACGCGCCCTGTCGCTCAGCGACCTTGTTTCGTGTGTTGTCAGCGGGTTTGTTTTGGACGTTGTTGATCCAGATCGCCCTTGCGCTGGTGCTGGTCGTGGCGTTGGTGTTATGGCCGTTGACGCAGCAATCGGCGAACGCGCGCGCGGGCGTGTTGGTGCTGGCGGTGCAGACCTGGCTGGAGTTGCCGCAAGGCACGCGTGCCGATTTTGTCATCGAGTTGCAGGCACGACACGGCCTTGAGCTTGCCCTGGAGTGCCCGAATTCGGCGGCGAGCGCGAGGTTTCCGGCCTCCTATCCGGCGGCCTTGCAGCGCGCCTTGGCGATACGCATGAGTGGAATGAGCGCGCTTGCGCCCACGGTGTCGGTGAGCGAGGACAAGCGTCAGCTTGTGGCCTGTATGGAGCTGAACGGGCAGAGTTTCAGTCTGCGCTTTGCCGCACCGCGCCTGCTGGAGGCGCGTCTTGTGGCCTTGGGGCTGATTTTGTTGTTTTCATCCTTGCTGGCGGGGGGCTTGGCTTTGTTCACGGCGCGGCGGGTGGCCAGGCCGCTGGAGAGCGTTACCCGCATCGTGCAGGGCTGGGGCAAGGGGCAGGCAGCGTCTTTGCCAGTCGGGCCGAATGATGTATTTGAAGTATGCACGCTGGCGCGCACGCTGGAGCAAATGCACCAAAGCCTGCGCGCCCATGAAAATACACGCAGCATCTTGCTGGCGGGGATTTCACACGATTTACGCACGCCACTGGCACGAATGCGTCTGGCGCTGGAAATGTTACCGGAAGATGGCGCTGGCGACTTGCGTGCCGGACTGGTGCGCGATGTGGAGGCGATGGACGCGCTGATGACCCAGACGCTGCACCTGGCGCGGGGTCTGGTGGGTGAGGCGCAGCATCTGCCCAGGGTGCGGCTGGAACTGGTCGAGTTTGCGCAGGAACTGGTGGATGATTGTCGCCGAGGCGGCATGGAGGTGAGCTTGCGCGCGGAAGCCGTTTGTTACGCCGACATCGTGCCCTTGGCCTTGGAGCATATCCTGCTCAATGTTCTGGACAATGCCTGGCGTTACAGCGCGCAGCAACCCGTTGAGCTGATGCTTACTTGTCATGAGGATGCGCCGTGTTTCAGGGTGCTGGATCGCGGGCCGGGGATTCCCGCGCACCAACGCGAGGAGGTCTTTCTCGCCTTTACCCGGCTGGAGACCTCACGCAATCTCTCGACAGGAGGCAGCGGCCTTGGCTTGGCGATAGCGCGCCAGTGGGCGGACAGTCAGGGTTGGCGCATGGGGATCGAGGCGCGAGAAGGCGGTGGGAGCTGCGTGTGGCTGGCGCTTTAGGCTGTGCTTATGGCTCCTGATCTTCGGCTTTTTCTCGGATGGGTTTTTGTTCATGTCATTGTCACGATTTCTTCACTGACATGACAAAAGCGTGCGTTTCCATCGACGGGCGATTTTCCCTCGATAAAACCACGGAGCGATCATGTCCACTATGTTTTCCAAGGCGCGTTTGCCTTTCGCCATCGGGCTAATGTTTTCAGCCAGCTTCCTGCTTTACGGTTGTGGCAGTGATGATGCCGTCATCCTGCCTGCTGCCCCGCCTGCCCCCGTCGTCGGCACCAAGGTTTCCATCGCCCTGGCGGGAACCACCGACCTGCACACCAATATCCTCAGCTACGACTACTTCAAAACCGCTGAAGACAAGACCATCGGCCTTGAGCGCGCCGCGACCGTGATTGCGCAGATTCGCAAGGACAACCCCAACACCCTGTTGCTCGACAACGGCGACACCATTCAGGGCACGGCGCTCGGTGACTACCAGGCCACGGTCAATCCGCTGAAGTGTGAAGAGACGCACGCCCAGTTCAAGGCGATGAACTACCTGAAGTACGACGCAATGGTCGTGGGTAACCATGAGTTCAACTACGGCCTTGACTACCTCAGTCAGATCACCCACAACGCCAACTGGGATGCCAAATACGCCAGCTGCAAGGGGCCGGATTTCCCGCTCATCAGCGCCAACGTGTACAAAACCGCCGACAAAAAACCGCTCTACTCGCCGTATGTGATTCTTGAGCGCACTTTCAGCGGCCAGAAGATCAAGGTCGGCGTGATCGGCTTCACTCCGCCGCCCATCGTGATGTGGGACAAGAAGTGGCTGGACGGTAAGGTCTATGTCGAAGGCGTGAAGGAGTCCGCCGAGAAATACGTGCCGGAAATGCGCGCCAAGGGTGCCGATGTGGTGGTCGCCATGGTGCATGGCGGTATCGACAACCGTGCCTACAGCGCCACGATGGAAAACGCGGCTTACTACGTGGCTGACGTAGCAGGCATTGATGCCATGTTCATGGGTCACTCGCACAGCTATTTCCCCAACGGAACCGCCTACGCCAAGATCGACGGCGTGGATAACGTCAAGGGTACGATCAAGGGCGTACAGTCTGTTATGGGTGGCTTTTGGGGCAATAACGTCGGCCTCATCAAGCTGGATCTGGAGTGGGATGGCAAGGCGTGGAAGCGCGTGGCCTCAAGCTCGCAGCTCAAGCCGATCACCACCACGGATGCCAGCGGTGCCAAGGTGTACAGCGCGGTTGACCCGGAAATATACAAGCTGGTCAAAACCGAGCACGAAGCGACCATCAAGTACGTGCAGACCCCGGTCGGCACCACTGACTACCGCATCGCCAGCCAGTTCAGTCAGGCGGGTTCGGTCAGCGTGGTGCAGTTGATAAATGACGCGCAGATCGCCCATATGACGGACGTGGTGAGCAAGAGCCTGACGCAATACGCCAAGTTGCCGATCATCTCGGCCGCCGCGCCGTTCAAGATGAACTTCAACAAAACCGGCTACACCGACGTGGCCGCAGGCGGTATCGCCATCAAGAACGTGGCCGACATCTACCTCTACCCCAACACCTTGCAAGCGGTGAAGATCAAGGGCGCGGACGTGAAGGCATGGCTGGAAAAATCCGCCGAGTACTTCAACCAGATCGACCCGAGCAAGGCAGAAGACCAGCAGCTGATTAACGCCAGCTTCCCGTCCTACAACTTCGACGTGATCCAGGGCGCAGGCTTGAGCTATCAGATCGACGTGACCCAGCCCAAGGGCAGCCGCATCGTCAATCTGAACCTCAAGGGCGTGGCGCTTGACCCCGCGCAGGAGGTCATCGTGGTCACCAACAACTACCGCGCCAGCGGCGGCGGCAGCTTCGCGGGACTCAACGGCAGCCAGATCATCTACGAAGACCCGGACACCAACCGCGACATCATCGTCAACTACATCAAGGCCAAGCAGCAGCTCACCCGCCAGAACAACGCCTCCAACCGCAACTGGAGCTTCGTGAAGAAGTCCACGGCGGGCAAGGTGCTGTTCGAGTCAGGCTATGACAGCCTGCAACTGGCCAAGGACGATGGCTTGAGCAACATCAGCAAGGACTCGGACAAGGCGGATAAATCAGTCTCGATCTACCGTTTGCATCTGGATATGTAAACGCGCAAGCCGCCCTGGCCACAAGCCCCAAGGCAATGACCTTGGGAGATGGCTTGGGAGATAGCCTTGGATGGCAACTTGGAACCAATAAAAAAAGCCCGGCATTGGTGTCGGGCTTTTTATTTGGGTCGGGGTTGGGGGTCAATGATCGCTGCTACCCAGCCTGTCCATCACAGCGTAAGCGATGCCCGAGAAAACGAAGGTCACATGCAAGCCGATCATCCAGCCAAGATGACGGTCAGAGAAGCTGTCAACGTGCATGAAGGCCTTGAGCAACTCAATCCCCGAAATGGCAACGATTGAGGCGATGACCTTGATTTTCAGATCCGCGAAGCCGATATGTCCCATCCATTCCGGTTTGTCTTCATGCTCGTCAATGTCCATTTTGGACACGAAGTTTTCGTAGCCGCTAAAAATGATGATGATGAGCAGGTTCATGATGAGCGCCACGTCCACTAAGGTCAGTACGCCGACGATGACATCACCGCTGTTTAAAGATCCAATATGCGCAACCATGTAGACAAGCTCCTTGGCGAACTTGAACAACAGAATGGCCATAGCGATTACCAGGCCGAAATAGATCGGTGCCATGAGCCAGCGACTGCTGAATAGAGCATTCTCCAGCGCTTTTTCAACTTTTTTCATACGAGGTCTCTCTTGGGGATCAGAAGAAACGAAGCCTATCCTATCTTGGCGATAAAAATTATTTTTAGGGGAAATTTTTTGGAGCTGAAAATCATCAAGGACACTTCTATAAATCGTTATTCCGGGTCAAAACCGGAATCGGGAGCACTGACCGCCTGCCTCCCCAGCCTTTGCGAGGGTGACAGGGAATGACGAAGGACGCATGTATGGAAGTGCCCTCAAGCCTTCGCGGACATGTGCCGCGAAGATGTGGCCTAAATACATCCACGGATGGATGTATTCAGGATTGACCCTGGGCAGGGCATCATCAGGCAGCTTCGCCTTTTTCGTACATATCCAGAGCTTTCTTCACTTCAGCAATGTAGGTCATGGCCGGGCCGCCGCCCATCAGTATGGCGACTTTGCACACTTCGACAATCTCGGCGTGGGTGCAGCCCGCGTGCAAAGCTTTACCAACATGAATGCCAATGCAATACGCACAACGCGCTGTAATGGCCATGCCCAGAGCAATCAGCTCCTTGGTCTTGGTATCCAATACGTTGTCGCACAGCACTTCGGTCATAAAGACATTAAAGGCCTTCATGGTGTCGGAGGCTTCGGTATTCATCATACCCATGCCTTTTTTGAAGTCGGTCATCGTATCGTTCATGCTCATGGCGATCTCCTCGTGGTTGAAAGGTGCGCTTATAGAATACGCCCGAATGAAGTTAAACCCTATGAGTGACGGGTGTATGAAGGCGAGACGAGCGATGTGACATAAGCCTGTCACCTCAATGCAGTAAAGCTGCTCACACCAAAAAACTGAGATTTATGTCATGACGCTTACCGCTGATCTCCAGATATGTTCGTATCCCCTGCTGATGCAGTTGGTGGATTTGCGTGATGAAGGGCTGCGCATGGAGCAGGCGCTGGCTGGCGAGCTTACACTCATCTCGCCGACCTTCGCGGACAGCGCGCGCAATTTTTTGCATTATCTGGCGATTCGTCAGCGGGATATTCGTCCTTTGCAGTACGAGCTGGCTGCACTGGGACTTTCCTCGCTGGGGGTGCTGGAATCGCATGTCATGGCCAGCTTGAACGCTGTGATTGCACGCCTGGAGGATATTCGTGCGATGGATGAGAGCATCAAGCCTGTGCCCCCCGTGGATTTTTCCAGTGGGTCATTATTGTTGCAGGCACATGCCGATGCGTTGCTGGGTACGCCGAGCGATGGCCGCGAGGTGCGCATCATGGTGACCCTGCCGAGCGAAGCGGCACAGGATCGCGAGCTGATCGCAGCATTGATTCACAGTGGCATGGAAGTGGCGCGTATCAACTGCGCGCATGACAATGCGAGCGCGTGGCAGGCCATGGCGCGGCATGTGCGTGAAGAGGCTGCGGCGCAAGGTAAAACCTGCCGCGTGCAAATTGATCTGGCAGGGCCGAAATCACGCACCGGTATGCTGCGTGTGCTGGGGCGTATGCTCAAAATCAAGCCTGAGCGCGATTTTCGCGGCAAGGTGCTGCGTGAGGGCTTGGTGTGGGTCACGCCTGCGGCGCACCCTGTCGCTTATGCAGCTTCCGGCCTGATGCAGGCGCAAGGAGGGGGACTCGTCCCGCAGTTGCTGTTTCAGGGAGTGGGTCTGGAGGCGCTGGCTGAGGGGGATATGCTGGAGTTGCACGATGCGCGTGGACGTTTGCGCCGTGCGCGGGTGGTGTCTGTCCATGCGCAGGGCTGTCTGCTTGGCT
Organism: uncultured Halothiobacillus sp.; assembly: GCA_964618025.1. Classification (GTDB taxonomy): domain Bacteria; phylum Pseudomonadota; class Gammaproteobacteria; order Halothiobacillales; family Halothiobacillaceae; genus Thiofaba. Next base: position 12,267 of record CAZTYJ010000021.1, read on the forward strand.
TTGATAGCGTGACCTTGATTGAGGATGGCATCGAGTTGCGCCATGCGCATAAGCACAAGCCGCATCTGCGCGGCACGCTGTCGGGTGCGCCGGAGGTGCAGGAGGAGCTGCGTTTGTGTGTGGGCGACACGCTGCGCCTGACGCGCGCTGCCTTGCCTGGACAGGCGGCGGTACTGGATGACGCAGGGCAGCTGGTCGAACCCGCGCGCTTGCATTGCACCCTGGAGGCGGCGTTTGAGGATGCCAGGGTGGGACAGGCGGTTTGGCTGGATGATGGGCGCATCGGCGCACTGATTGAACGTATGGACGCGGACTCAATGGAGCTGTGCATTACCCATGCGCTGCCCGAGGGCAGCAGGCTCAAGGCGGAAAAGGGGGTTAATTTCCCGGATACCGAATTTCATGTGCCGGCCTTGACCGCCAAGGATATTCAGGATCTGGAAGCCATGCACGCACACTGCGATCTGCTGGCGCTCTCCTTTGTGCGAGCGCCAGCAGATGTGGCGTTGCTGCAAGAGCACTTGGCGCGTTTGCACGCGAGCCATCTGGGGATTGTGCTGAAAATCGAAAACCGTCAGGCGTTTGAGAATCTGCCGCGTCTGTTGCTGGCGGGGATGCGTAGTCCGCAGCTTGGGGTGATGGTGGCGCGCGGCGATCTGGCAGTGGAAATGGGTTTTGAGCGCTTGTCCGAAGTGCAGGAGGAAATTATCTGGCTATGCGAAGCCGCGCATGTGCCGGTGATCTGGGCGACGCAGATTCTGGAAAATATGGCCAAGAGCGGCGCGCCTTCGCGCCCGGAGGTCACCGATGCGGCCATGAGCATCCGTGCCGAGTGCGTGATGCTCAACAAGGGGCCGCACATCGTCAGTGCGCTGGATTTTCTGATCCGCGTGCTGGCGCGTATGGAAGGACATTACAGCAAGCGCATGGCGACGCTGCGCAGGCTGTCGATTGCGGGAGCAGTGGCTGGCAGTGAAAAACACGATGCCTATTGATGCGGCACGCATATATCTTTAGAAGCGCAGGGGCGAGCTTGCCCGCGAAAAAGCGTATGTTGAAGGCTTCGCGGGCACGTCCGCTCCGTCCATTCAAGGTTCACTCAGGCAAGGATCAATAACTCAATCTGCTAGTTGTGCTTTTCACTCTGCCACGGCCAGCGCCCCTCGACCTCCAGGTGCAGGGTCACGCTTAAAAAGGTACGAATCAGCACGATCAAGCCAAGCATGGCGATGCTTTCCACGGTGTTGTCCACCACCACGGTGCGGATGATGTCACCAGCAATCAGAAATTCCAGACCGAGAATGATCGAGCGCCCGAGCTGGCGGCGATAGCTGGTATAAGCCACGCCATCCGGCAGGCTGCGATAGCTGCGCACAAAAGCGTAGCTCGCCATGATCGAACCGATGATGACCACCAGTACGCCGCTAGCTTCAATCGCATAACCGGCAATGGAAATGATCTATTCAAAGCTCATGGCGATTTATGGTCTTTGCGTGTCTAGCAACCGAAATCACAGACTTGGAAGCTGTCAATCTTGCCGCCACAATTTTGGAAGCATTGACGGTAGCTCTCTTCACAACGCTCGGTATTCGCGCTGCGCGAGCAATAGCTGTAGTTATTGCGATCGCAATCCTTGCGTGCCTGATCGGTTTTGGCGTTGCCCAAACACAAGGAGTAACGCATGGTGGCGTTTTGCTGGCACTGGGATTGCTCCTGCATGGCGCGGGTTTCTTCCATCATGCGGCACATGTCGCGGGTGCTGGCGCACTGGTTGACGCACATCTTGCCATTGCTATCCATCGGTGGGGTATAGCGGTATTGGGTGCTGTACACCGGCCCACAGCCGCTCAGGGTCAGCGTCAGGGCGAGCAGGCCGCTGATGGCGGTTATAAGTTGAAACGGGGGTTTGATCTTCATGCGGCTTCTCCAAGCAGGCGTGAGCGGGCGGCGGCGATTTGGCGCAATACCTGAGCAGGGGCGGTTCCGCCTTCAATATCGCGTGCATGCAGCGAGCCGTCCAGCGTGAGCACCTCGAACACATCCTGCTCGATACGTGCGTCAAAGCCTTGCAGCTCGCCCAGCGTCATTTCGGACAGGTCGCGGCGCGTGTCCACGCCCAGGCGCACCGCCTTGCCGACCACATCATGCGCGTCGCGGAAGGCCAAGCCCTTGCGCACCAGATAGTCGGCCAAATCGGTGGCAGTGGCAAAGCCCTGGAAGGCGGCGGCGCGCATACGTTCGCGCTCGACAATCAGGTGCGGCAGCATATCGGCAAAGGCGCGCAGGCTGCCTTGCACGGTGTCGATAGCATCGAACAGCGGCTCCTTGTCTTCCTGATTGTCCTTGTTATAGGCCAAAGGCTGGCTTTTCATCAGCATCAACAGGCTCATCAGCGCGCCGACCACACGCCCGCTCTTGCCGCGCACCAGCTCGGGCACGTCCGGGTTTTTCTTTTGCGGCATGATGCTGGAGCCGGTGCAGAAGCGGTCGGGCAGATCGACAAAGCCAAACTGCGCACTCGACCAGAGGATCAGCTCTTCGGCCATGCGTGACATATGCACCATGATGAGGCTGGCGGCGGCGAGGAATTCGATAATGAAATCGCGGTCGGACACGGCATCCAATGAATTGCGGCTAGGGCGTGCAAAACCCAGCAGCTCGGCGGTGTAAGCGCGATCCAGCGGGTAGCTCGTCCCGGCCAGCGCCGCAGAGCCAAGCGGCATGACATTCACCCGCTTGCGGCAATCCATCAGGCGGTCGAAGTCGCGGTCGAACATTTCAAACCAGGCCAGCATGTGGTGACCGAAGCTCACCGGTTGCGCCACTTGCAAATGGGTGAAGCCGGGCAGGATGGTGTCCACCTCGCGCTCAGCCAGATCAAGCAATGCCTGTTGCACGCTGCGAATCTGCGTGGTGATGACATCTATTTCATCGCGCAGATACAGGCGCATATCGGTCGCCACCTGGTCATTGCGTGAGCGCCCGGTGTGCAGCTTTTTACCCGCTTCGCCAATGCGTTCGGTCAGCCGCGCCTCGATGTTCATGTGTACATCTTCCAGCCCAACCGACCAGGCGAAATCACCGCGCTCAATATCGAACAGAATGCCATCCAGACCCTTGAGGATTTTGTCGCATTCCTCCGAGCTCAGTACACCGACCTTGGCCAGCATCTGTGCATGTGCTTTGGAACCGGCAATGTCTTGGCGGTACATGCGCTGGTCAAAGGTGACCGAGGCGGTAAAGGCTTTGACGAAGGCATCGACCGGTTCGGAAAAGCGCCCGCCCCACATTTCGGTGGGCGGTGTATGGAGATGGCTCATGGAGATGTTCCGTAGCGAAAAATAATGACGGCGATTATAGCCACGACACCCGTACCTTGGGCATTAGCGTTTCATTTGCGCTTCGGCGCGTTGCAAGGCGCTTTCCAGTTGCGTGCCGTACAGGTCGATATTGGCTACACCGATCAGGCGCTCGTTCAGAGGTTTGCCCTCGGTATCCAAAAATACAATCGTTGGGTAGAAGCGCACTTTCAGACGGCGGGCAAAGTCTTTGGCGTGGGTGGTCGTGCCTTCGCCATCCAGCAGGTCTGCCGCGTCATCCGCCGCAAGCTGGCGAATCAGCGCGCGCTTGGTGTATTGCCCGCTCAACACCATCGGACGCAGATGGTCTTCCATCACATAGTGGCAATAGGTACAGCCCTGGCTGTGGATCAGCAGCAAAATCGGCACGTTCAGCGCCTTGGCCTGCGCGAGATCGGCGCGCAGATCCGTCAGGGGCGGGACTTCGACGGCATACGTCGCGGGCAAGGCCAGTAAACTGCAGAGCAACAACAACAGCGCACGCAGCGTCAGCATGACGAACCCCTTTAGTTTCAAGACGGATCTTCAAAAAACACATACGGGGTCGAGTAGTCGCTGACCTCGAAATACACTTTTTTCTCGCCCGCATCCACCACGCCGTTCAGATTGGCATCCAGGATACCGTAGCCGAAGCGATACGGGCGCTCCGCACGATCATTGGTTCCCATGGCGGTCGTGAGTTTATCGACCTTGACAAAGCGTTTGACCAGTTTATCGCCAGCATAAACCTCCAGTACGCCATTGACACCCGTCCAGTTATTGATCGAGCGGCCAATATTATTCTGGGTTTCCTGGGTACAAGCGGCCAATCCCGCGAGCAAGGGGATGGATAAGATTAACAAGATGCGTTGCATGGTGATTCCTACAAAGTTAATGAATGGGACTTCCGCAAAACCGCCCCAGCGGCGTTCAAGCGCCTCGCCGTACTATACTCCGGCGCGACACGCCTTGAGCGTAGGGAGGGCTTTAGCCCGACATGTCGGCATGAATGCCGACCTACAATCACGGATAAAGCTGGCCGGATCAATAATAAGTGTACTGTCTTCGGTTCTTTGCCTTGCTGGAACGCTTTTGCGCAAGTCCTAAATATATGCGTGCCGCATCCATAACGTGCTCGTTGTATGTCGGTGAGTGGAGCGGTAGGCTTCTTGACGATCATTAATACACAAAATCATGACAAAACGCATTCTTTTACATCTGGCTTTATTCGGCCTTGCTCTGCTCACCCTCGCGCCCTTTGCCTGGATGCTGGCCGCCTCCTTCATGCCCACCGGCGAGGCCAGCGCCATCCCGCCGCGTTTATGGCCGAGTACGCCGACGCTTGAGCATTACCGCGACCTGTTCACCCGCATGGACATGGGGCGCTATGCCTTCAACAGCGCGTTGATCGCCCTGTTGGCGACGGTGCTCGCGACCATGATTAACGCCATGGCCGGCTATGCCTTTGCCAAATTGCGTTTTGCCGGGCGCGAGATGATCTTTCGCGGCCTGCTCACCGCGATGGTGATTCCGGCGCAGGTCGCCATGTTGCCGCTGTTTTTACTGCTCAAGGAGATGGGGCTGATTAACACCTACGCCGGGGTTTTAGTGCCGCTTCTGGCCAGTATTTTCGGCATTTTTCTGGTGCGCCAATATGCGCAAAATATCCCGGATGCCGTGCTGGATGCGGCGCGTCTAGATGGCGCAAGTGAGTTCCGCTTGTTCTGGTCGATTGCTCTGCCCATGCTGCGTCCAATTCTGGCCACGCTGGCGCTGTTTACCTTTATGGGCAGCTGGAACGATTTCATGTGGCCGCTGATCGTGCTCTCTGATGGCAGTCTGTACACCCTGCCCGTGGCGCTGGCCAATCTGGCCGGGGAGCATGTGCAGGACACCGAGCTGATGATGGCCGCCTCCACCCTGACCGTGTTGCCGGTATTGATGGTGTTTTTGCTGTTGCAGAAACAGTATATTGCCGGGCTGACGCAAGGCAGTTTGAAAGGCTGATGGGCATTCCCATAAACCCGCTGAAGCCGTGTCTGCTGCGTTTTTTCGCCGGTTTTTGGCTTGCGCCAGAGGCTTGATCGAATGTACAGAAGTACCCTGTATGATGCGGCACGAATATATCTTGAAGCCCGCTCCGTCCATTCAAGGTGTGTCAGGCCGGATCAATAATTGATGAAGGAATCCGCCATGACCATCCATATTCTCCAGTATGCCGATACAACATTGCTGCTCACGCCGTCTGGCGCGGGTGAAAGTCTGCGCGGTGATTTGCAGCTCTACCGCTGGCATGGCGACCTGATCGAGGACAATCTGGGGTTTTTCATCTACCTGCGTGATGCGGACAGCGGGGTGTTCTGGTCGTTGGGCAGTCAGCCGGTGCCGGATGCTGAGGACGCAGAATACGGCCATGCCTTTACCGCGTCCGCCGCGCATTTCGTCAAGCGGGCGCATGGCATCGAGGCGCGCATGAGCGTCACGCTGGAAGACGGGCGGGAAGTCCGTCGTGTGTGGGTGAAGAATCCAGGCGATAGCGCACGGCGCGTTGAGCTGAGCTCTTATCTTGAGCCGGTGATTCACCATGCCGCTGCCGATGCCGGGCACCCGGCCTTTGCCAAGTTGTTTGTGCAGACCGAGGAAGTGAAGGGCGCTTTGCTGGCGAATCGTCGCCCGCGTGGGGCGGATGAGCGTTTTCCGGTGCTGGTGCATGGCCTGCTTGGCGCGGAAGTCTCAAGCTTTGAAACCGACCGGATGCGTTTTATCGGACGCGGGCGCTCTTTGGCTGCACCGCAAGCGTTAATCAGTAGCGAACTGAGCCAAACGGCGGGCAACGTGCTCGACCCATGCCTGAGTTTGCGCACGGTGCTGGAGCTGGCTGCGGGAGAAGAGCGCGAAGTGGCGTTTGTGCTGGGGCTGGCAGATGAGCGACAGGCGGTGTCGGCCTTGCTGGCATCCCCCTCTCCCCAACCCTCCCCCGCCGGGGGGGAGGGAGTAAAAACCGACGCTGCGGATAGGAATGATGCCCGTGGCTTTAAGCCCCCTCTCCCCTCGCGGGAGAGGGTTGGGGAGAGGGGGCGTCGCGTTCAACCAATCGCCCGTCCATCCACCCATGCCGCCTGCACCCTCGCCCCGCACCATGCCGCCGAGTTGCTGCAATTTGAGAACAGCTATGGCGGCTTCAATACCGAGGGCAGCGAGTATGTCATCCGCCTGCCCAAACAAGCCGATGGCAGCGTGCAAAGGCCGCCCCTGCCCTGGTCGAACGTACTGGCTAATGCGCACAACGCGGGCTGCATCGTCACCGAGTCGGGTGCGATGCACAGCTTTGCGCAGAACAGCCGCGAACATCGTCTTACGCCTTGGCACAACGACCCGGTGATCGACCCGCATGGCGAGGCGTTTTACATCCGCGATGAAGACGCTGGCCTGTACTGGTCGCCTACGCCAGGCCCCGTGGCAGGCGCGGGCGATTACGAAGTGCGGCATGGCCTGGGCTACACGCGCTTTTTGCACACCAGCCTGGATCTTGAGCAAAAAACCACGGTATTCGTGCCGCTGGATGTCGCTTGCCGTATCGTGAAAATCGAGTTGCGCAATCTATCCGACCGCGACCGCCGGCTGTCAGTCTTCAATATCAACCGCCTGGTGTTGGGCGTTGACCCCAAAGACACTGCGCCGCACCTGCAAACGCGCTGGGATGCGGCGGCGCAGGCCTTGCTGGCACACAATCCCGAGGCCGGAGCCTTCGCCCAGGCCATGGCCTATGTCGCCGTGCTCCATCCGACGGAGGCGCTGCACTACAGCAGTGATCGCGCCGCCGTGATCGGTCAGGGGCGCAGCCCGGCGCGTCCGCTGGCCTTGGAGCAGATGCTCACGCTGGATGGGCACACAGGGACAGGACTGGACTGCGCCGCCCTGCAAGCGCAGATCACCCTGCGACCCGGCGAGGCGCGTAGCCTGAGCTTTGTGTTGGGCGAAACGAATGAGGCCGCCGGGCTGGCCGCGTTGCTGCACAACTGGCGCAAGCCGGGCGCGGTCGATGCCGCGCTGGCTCAGGTGCAAGGCTTCTGGCGCGACTTCAGCGCCAAGGCGCAGGTGCATACCGGCACGCCGGAGGTGGACATTCTGGTCAACCACTGGCTGCCGTATCAAACCCTGGTCTGCCGCATCTGGGCGCGCACCGCCTACTACCAGTCCGGCGGCGCATTCGGCTTCCGCGACCAGTTGCAGGACGCGCTCAACCTGATCCGCCACGATGCGAACCTGACGCGCCAGCAAATCCTGCTCAACGCCGCCAACCAGTTCGTCGAAGGCGACGTGCTGCACTGGTGGCACCCGTTCCCGGATGGCACATCACGCGGCATCCGTACCCGCTTCTCCGACGACCTGCTGTGGATGCCCTTCGCTACCGCCAAGTACATCCAGCACACCTCTGATACCGCCATTCTCGATGAGCAAGCGCGTTACCTCAGCGGCCCGCTGCTGAAGGCGGGCGAAGATGAGCGATTCATGATCCCCGAAGAGTCCGGCACGCAGGGCGATTTGTACGAACACTGCTGCCGCGCCCTCGACCGTTCGCTGAAAGTCGGCCAGCACGGCCTGCCGCTGATGGGTACTGGCGACTGGAATGACGGCATGAACCGCGTGGGCCGGATGGGTATCGGCGAGAGCGTGTGGGTCGGCATGTTCCTCTACGCCATCCTCGGCGACTTTATCCCCCTGTGCGAAGCGCGCCGCGATCTTGCCCGCGCCGAAAAATACCGCAGTCATCGCGCCAAGCTGTTCGAGGCGCTCAATACGGCAGGCTGGGACGGCGACTGGTATCGCCGCGCCTGGTACGACAATGGCGCGGTGCTCGGCTCCAAAGCCTCCGACGAATGCCAGATCGACACCCTCGCTCAGGCCTGGGCGGTACTTACCGGCACGGCCGATTACCCCTCCTCTCCCGCTGGCGGGAGAGGGGCTGGGGGTGAGGGCGAAACCCGCGTGAATCGTGTTCTGGAGTCGATGGAGCAACATCTCGTTGACAAAAACGTCGGCATCATCCGCCTGCTCACCCCCGCCTTCGACCAGACCCCGTTTGATCCCGGTTACATCAAGGGCTATGTGGCCGGCGTGCGCGAAAACGGCGGCCAGTACACCCATGCTGCGTTGTGGGCGGTGATGGCATTTGCCCAAGCCGGACAGAAAGACAAAGCGCTTGCACTATTGGAAATGATGAGTCCCATTCGCCATACCGCGAGCCAACAAGGCGCAGAACGCTACATGACCGAGCCGTATGTGATTGCTGCGGATGTGTACGGCGTGGAACCGCACAACGGACGCGGCGGCTGGACCTGGTACACCGGCTCGGCAGGCTGGATGATGACGGCGGCGCATTCCGTCGCCTGACAAGCTGGAGCCTCGCCGTGCATAAGCTCTGGGGATTGGCTATATTCGTCAGGACTTAACTATTGATCCTTGCCTGAATGAACCTTGAATGGACGGAGCGGGCTTGCCCGCGAAGCCTTCAAGATGATGCGTGCCGTATCAATAGGGGGTTCTGTTGGACAGAGACAGCGGGAGGCGCATGATGCGGCAGTGGATCCTTGGGTTATGGCTCGGTTTATTGGGCAGTACGCCATGTCTTGCGCTTGAAGTGATGCAAACCTTGCCGAATGGCGTGAAAGTCACGGCAGATTATCGCGCGGCGGCTCCAGGCGCTCCAGCCGTGCTGATTTTGCATGGTTTTCTGGTGAATGCCGCGTTTCCGGTGGTGCAAGCGCTGGCGGGGGAGTTGTCATCGAAGGGCTATGCTGTCCTGGCACCCAGTTTGAGTCTGGGGGTGAGCAAGCGTCAGGCCGGACTGGCCTGTGATGCCATTCATACGCATACCGAAGCCGAGGATTTGGCGGAGGTGCAGTTTTGGATTGATTGGCTGAACCGGCAGAGGGTCGGCTCGATCGTGTTGCTTGGGCACTCCTTTGGCAGCGTGCAGTTACTGGATTACGTCGCCCGTTCGCCATCACCGCAGGTCACAGGACTTATCGGGATGAGCATGAGTTACGTCGGCGCTGCGGGGGAGTTGCTGGATGCCGCAGAATTGCAGCAGGCCAAAGCGCGTCAGGCGCAGGGAGATCGCTCGCTTGGGCGGTATCAGATGATTTACTGTCATGGGAATTACACCTCCACGGCGGAAGGCTATCTCTCGTATGCTGCATTACAGCGCACGGCTGTATTAGGCTTGGCGGAGCGTGCAAAGATTCCGCTCATGGCAATTATGGGCGGCGGAGATCAACGTTTTGGAGCGGACTGGGTGCAAGACTTGCAGCGAGCGGGCGTGCGGGTGCAGGTGGTGCCTGGAGCAACGCATTTTTTTGACGGAACGTATGAGTTTGATCTGCTGGATGCCGTACAGCGTGATCTGCTCGCTTTGGGGGTGCGTCCGTGAAAGGCTTGTGCGCGTGTCGCGTTGAGGGCTGCGTTTGAGCGGGCGTGTACTGAGTCTGCGTGGCTACACCCTGTTGATGCTTGGGGTGAGCCTGATTGTGCTGGCGGCCTTGAGCTGGCGCATGCTGGATCGCCTGCAGGTGATCGAGATGACCCAGGTCAAGGAGGAAACCGCCGCCGCGCAACTGGAGTTTGAGCGTGCGGTAGAGAATACGCTGATACAGATTTCCGGACTGGCTGAACAGATTGTGAGCTGGGATGAGGTCGGGCAGCAATTCGCCTCGCCGACCTATTACTCCTACTGGCGTGACAATCGCGCGACCGCGCAGGGCTTGTGGCCGGGCTATGTGCGTGGACTGGAACTGTATGATCGACAAGGCTCGTTACTCTCCGCTCACAACACCAATATGCCCTATAACCTGCCGGCAGGGCAGGAGGCTCAGTTTGTGGTCACCCGTGATGGCAAGCTGTGTTTTCTGCGTTTTGCAGAGGTGTCCGAGGCGGGCGGCGAGCTACCCAGAACATTGGGTAGCATTGGCTTGCGCGTGGATTTTCTGAATGCCATGCGTACCCTGCATCGTTTTGCCTACCTTGACCCGGAGAGCCTGGTGCTTAAACCGGGTTATGAGGGCGTTTACCCGCCCGGCATGGCGGTTGAGATGATTGGCTACCAGACACGCGCCACGGGCTGGGGTTCCGTATTACCCTCCCTGGTGCGGCAAACCATGCTGCAATTTCTGCTGGCGTTTCTGGTCTTGATGATTTTGCACTATGCCCTGGTGAATACCCTGTTTGCGCGCCCCATGCGTCAATTACGCAATGAGCTGGAGCATTTGCGGCACGGTGGGGATGCGCGTGCGAATACTGAAGGCTGGATGCCGCTGCGTGAATTGCATGAGGTGCGTGAAGCTTTGCATGGTTATCGGCGCTCGCTTGAACAGGCGCATGACGAGCTGGATCAAACCAACGCCCAGCTGTGGCGCGAGGCGCATATTGATGCGTTGACGGGGGTGGCTAACCGTCGCGCCTTTGAAGAGGTTTGGGCCAAGCTGCAAGCCTGCGAGGCCGACGAGCCTTTGGCTCTTCTTCTGATCGACTGCGACTTTTTCAAGTCGATCAATGATAGCTATGGCCACGCGGTGGGTGATGCCGTATTGCGTGAAATCGCTCGCCTGGTGTCGGGCGAGCTGCGCCACGATGAGCGTCTGTACCGCCTTGGTGGCGATGAGTTTTTGGTCATTCTCCTGGGCGCGCGCGAAGCGCAGGCGGCCAGCATTGCAGAGCGCTGCCGTCTGGCGGTATCGACTGCGCCGGTGGATGCGTTGGGAATCAAGGAGCGTTTGAGCATCAGTATCGGCGTGGTGGCCAGCGAGTCGCCTTGCGAAGATTTTCCGGACTTGTTGCGGCGTGCTGATCTGGCGATGTACGAGGCCAAGCGCGGCATTGGTGATCGCAAGGTTGTGGTCTTTGATGAAAATATGGGGCGCGAGCAGACGCGCTGGTCGAGTCGCGTGGCCTATGCGGTGATGGAGGCCGCCTCAAGTGGGCGCGGTCTTGCCATGCACTATCAGCCCGTGGTGCAGGCCAGGAGCGGGCGTATCGTGTATTACGAGGCATTGGTGCGTATTCTGGATGAAGAGGGGCTGATTGAACCTGAAGAGATTTTTCAGATTGCCACACGCCGACAACTGCAAACGCCGCTGGATCTGGCGATTTTGAAAAGCGTCCTGCGCGACTTGGAGGCCGGTCTGATTCCTGAGGGCACGGGGGTGGCGATCAATTTTGATGGCGCGTCGATTGCGGATGCCGAAGTCGTGCGTGCGGTCGATGCTCTGCTTCCCTATGTCGGGCGTTACAAAATTGTGCTGGAAATTACCGAAACCTCGCTCATTTCACGCTTCGACTATTTGAACAAGGCGTTGGCGCGTTACCGTGCGCTGGGCTTGCGGGTGGCGCTGGATGACTTTGGCAGCGGCTACTCCTCGTTACGTTATCTGGTGCGTATGCCGGTGGACATCGTCAAGCTGGATCGCAGCCTGGTCGAGGCCTATAGCCAAAGTCCGGTCTCAAGTAACATGGTGGTGCATGTGATTGAAATGCTGGGTGATTGTGGTTTTGATGTGGTGGCCGAAGGGATTGCCAGTGCAGAACAGCAGCAAAACTTTAGCCGACTTGGGATCGGTTACATGCAGGGTTGGTATTATGGCCGCGCCGAGCGCCCGCCGGTCGTGCGGGATTAAATCAGCATTTCCTTATTGATGCGGCACGCATATATCTTGAAGCCCGCCCCTGCCGTCCATGCAAGGTTCATTCAGTCCGTAGGCCGGATCAATTAAACTTAACCTTGATAAATCAATAGCTTGTCTGTCATGTCATCCATCATCT
>CAZTYJ010000021.1:24521-35661 GCA_964618025.1 uncultured Halothiobacillus sp.
TTGCAGGGTCTGGCGTTGGGACAATGGCGTTTTGCCGAGGTGCAGGGTATGTTGCACCCCCCAACGCCTCCGAATCGCTCACCTCGTCCACAGCATGACCGTTCCCGAACTTTCCGCACTTATAAACCGACTCGATGACGGCCTGAGCCGCGACACCCATGCGCTGCGCACGCGCCTGTATGGGCTGAGAAAGCGCGCTGCAAAAGGCTTGCCAATCGACAAGGGGCTGGTGGAGGTCGCGGCGCAGATTGAGGCCTCTGTGCAGGCGGTTGCGACGCGACGTGCGGCCTTGCCTGCCATCCGTTATGCGGACGACTTGCCGGTGGTGCTGCGGCGCGAGGACATTCTCGCCGCGTTGGAAAAGCATCAGGTCTTGGTGCTGTGCGGTGAAACCGGTTCGGGCAAGACCACCCAGCTGCCGAAAATTGCACTCGAAGCCGGGCGCGGGCTGCGTGGGCTGATCGGCCACACCCAACCGCGCCGCATCGCCGCGCGTTCGGTGGCGGCGCGCATTGCCGAGGAACTGGACACGCCGCTGGGTGAGAAGGTGGGTTATCAGGTGCGCTTTGCCGGGCAGGTGAGCGATAGCACGCTGATTAAGGTGATGACTGACGGCATTTTGCTGGCGGAAATTCACGGCGACCCGCTGCTATCTAAATACGACACGCTGATTATCGACGAGGCGCACGAGCGCAGTCTGAATATCGACTTTCTGCTCGGCTATTTGAAGCGACTGTTGCCCAAGCGCCCCGATCTCAAGCTGATTGTGACCTCGGCTACGCTGGATGTGGAGCGCTTCAGTGCGCACTTTGACGGCGCGGAAATCATGTCGGTGGAAGGGCGCACCTACCCGGTGGAAATACGTTATCGCCCGGTGCAGGGGGATGATGACGACCGCGATCGTGATCTGCCGCGCGCGCTGCTGGATGCGGTGGACGAGCTGGCCGCCGAGGGGCAGGGCGATATTCTGGCGTTTTTCGATGGTGAGCGCGGCATTCGTGAGGCCGAGGAAGCCTTGCGCAAGCATCCGCTGCCAAAACACCTTGGCGCGACGGAAATTTTGCCGCTGTATGCGCGCTTATCCGCCGCCGATCAGGCGCGGGTGTTTCAGCAACACGGCGGGCGGCGGATTATTCTGGCCACCAACGTGGCCGAGACTTCGCTCACCGTGCCGGGCATCCGCTACGTAATCGACACCGGTTTGGCGCGTGTTTCACGCTTTTCGGCGCACGCGGGCATCCAGCGCCTTCAGGTCGAGCCGATCAGTCAGGCGGCAGCGCGCCAGCGTGCGGGGCGTTGCGGGCGACTCGGTCCGGGCATTTGCATTCGCCTGTACGCGGAAGATGATTTTGCCAAGCGCCCTGCGCATACCGACCCGGAAATTCTGCGCACCAATCTGGCGGCGGTGATTTTGCGCATGGAGAGCCTGAAGCTTGGGCATGTGGATGATTTCCCGTTTTTGGACAAGCCGGACGGGCGACAAATCAAGGCGGCGTATGACCTGCTGTTTGAGTTGCAGGCGGTGGATGACACGCGCCGTTTGAGCACGCTTGGGGCACAGCTTGCCCGCTTGCCGGTCGATCCGCGCCTGGGACGCATGCTGCTGGCGGGGGAGCGGGACGGTTGTCTGGCGGAGATGCTGGTGATTGTCAGCGGCTTGACGGTGCAAGAGCCGCGTGAGCGGCCGCCGGAGCGTCAACAGGCCGCCGATCAGGCACATGCGCAGTGGAAAAATGCGACTTCGGATTTTTTGAGTCTGCTGGCGCTGTGGACGTGGTTTGATGAACAGGCGCGGCATCTGTCGCAGGCCAAGTTGCGCGCTCTGTGTGAAAAAAACTTCCTGTCTTTTGTGCGGATGCGTGAGTGGCGTTCCTTGCATCAGGAATTGCGCGGGCTGTTCCACGAAGAAGGGGTGCATGAAAACACGGCGGCGGCCTCGGAGGATATGGTGCATCGCGCCTTGATGAGCGGGTTGTTGGGGCATTTGGCGTTGCGTGATGAGGAGAAACGCAAAACCCATCCAGCCAAGGACAAGCGCGAGATGGTGAGTTATCAGGGGGTGAAGGGGCGCAAGCTTGCGATTCATCCCAGTTCGGCGCTGGCGAAGATGCCGCCGAAGTGGTTGATGTCGGCGCAATGGCTGGAAACCACGCGCGTGTGGGGCGCGGTGAATGCGGCGATCAATCCGCGCTGGATCGAGCCGCTGGCTCGGCATTTGCTCAGCCGCGAGATCAGCGAACCGCATTACCAGATGGATTCCGGCCGGGTGGCGGCGTTTGAAACCTTGAGTTTGTACGGCCTGCCGGTGGTGCTGCGCCGTGCGGTGAATTACGCGGCGATTGATCCTGCGGATGCGCGGCGGATTTTTATTCTTGAGGGGGTGTTGGGGGCGTTGGCGGATGCTGCAGAGCATGTGCCGACGGCTTCCCCCTCTCCCCAACCCTCCCCCGCCAGGGGGGAGGGAGTAAATCCGCCCGACCCGTCGCATAGGTGCACGCTCCCCTCCCCCTTGGCGGGGGAGGGGCTGGGGGAGAGGGGGAGCAGCCTTGCAAACCAAGCACAGCACTTATCCCCCCGCGACTTCGCCCGCCAGTTGCGCAGCAACCAGACCGAGGTTGAGCAAAAGCTTTGGCAGCAATTACGTGCGCATCGTTTTGAGGGCTTCAAGTTTCGCCGTCAGCAGCCCCTCGGTGCGTACACCGTGGATTTTGTGTGCATGGACAAACGTTTGGTGATTGAGCTGGATGGTGGTCAACATGCAGAAGCCGAGGGCTACGATCGGACGCGGGATGCCTGGCTGCATGAACAGGGCTTTCGGGTTTTGAGGTTTTGGAATAACGAGGTGTTGGGGGATTTGGAGGGGGCGTTGGCGGCGATTCGTCTCGCCTTGCTCAAGCCTGCCCCCCTCTCCCCAACCCTCTCCCGCGAGGGGAGAGGGGGTAAAACCCCGCATGCCTTCATGTCGGCGCAAACTTTGGATGCTGCTGAACAGCTCCCTCCTCCCCGGCGGGGGAAGGTTGGGGAGAGGGGGATGACCACGCATGAACAAAGCAAACACCCTTGGGAGCGTGCGTCCTTCATCCAGCACAACGCCGCCCTGATCGCCGAAATTCAGGCCTTGGAGGCCAAGGCGCGCAGACCGGATATTTTGGTGGACGATGCAGTGCTGGGCGCATTTTTCGAGCGTCGCCTGCCGCCGGAGGTGGTGGATGGGGTGACGCTGGCGGCGGCGTTGCGTCGCGACAAGGCGCTGGATGCGCGCTTGCGGCTTGCCCGCGAAGATTTGATGCGCCATGAGGCGGCGACGGTCACGGGCGGGCGTTTGCCGGATCGTTTGCGTTTGGGCGAGCTGGAGGTCGTGCTGCGCTATCACTTTGAGCCGGGCGCGGCGGATGATGGCGTGACCGCGCGCGTGCCTTTGGCCGAGTTGAACCGGCTGGACGCGCAAGCCGCCGAGTGGCTGGTGCCGGGGTTGTTGCAGGAGAAAATCGAAGCGCTGATCCGTGCCCTGCCGAAAAACCAGCGCCGTCAGCTCGTGCCCGCGCCGGATGTGGCGCGCGCCTTGTGTGAGCGTTTGCTGGACGGGGTGCGCGACTGGCCGCCTGCGGGCAGCTTGCCGGAGCGTTTGTCCGCTGAGGCGCAGCGTATGTTGGGGGCGCAGATTGAGCCTGTGGACTGGCCTTTGGCGGCGATTGAGCCGCATCTGCGCTTGCGTGTGGAGTTGGTGGACGATGCCGGTGAGGTTCGCGGTAGCGGGCGCGATCTGGCCGAGATGCAGCAGGCGTTGGGCGGTGCGGCCAAACGTGCCTTCGTTAAGCGTTTTGAAACCCGCACGGGGCTGGTGGATTGGGATTTTGGCGCGTTGGCGGAGATCACGCTGGTGGAGGTGCAAGGACAATCCACGACGGCCTACCCTGCGCTGATCGACGCAGGCGAGAGCGTGACCCTGCAACCGATGGATACCGCCGAAGCGGCGGCGCAGGCTACCGCCGAGGGACTGACGCGCCTGTTTGTGCTGGCGGCGCGTGAGGAGGTCAAGGCGCTCAAGCGTGAAGTGGCGCGCGACAATGCGCTGTGTCTGTTGTATTCGGCGCTGCCTGCGCTCAAGGGGGTGGATAAGCCCTGTGCGGACATGCAGGATGAAGTGGTGTGGCGCGTGGCACGCGCGGTGTTTATCGGCGACGCGGCTGCGGCAAACTGGCCGCGTGAACCCGAGGCTTTTGCGGCGCGAGTGGCCGCCTGTCGTCCGCGTTTGTATGCCGATGGGCTGGAGGTCTTGCGTCGTTTGCGTGCGGTGTTGCAGGCGGCGCAGGTCTTGCAGACGGGCTTGCAACAGGCGGCAGACGCGCACGCTGTGGCGGTCAAGGATATGCAGGCGCAGTTGGCGGGCTTGTTTGCGCGTGATTTCATTCGCGCTACGCCGCCTGCGTTGTGGCAGCGTTTGCCGGTGTATGTGCAGGCCATGACGCGACGGTTGGAGCGGCTCAAGCAGAATCCTGAGCGTGAAAAACAGGCGCGCGCGCAACTGGAGCCGATTTTGCTGCGGACGGCTAAACTCAAGGTGGTGCCAGAGGCGTTGAACATGATGCTGGAGGAGTGGCGGGTGCAGTTGTTTGCGCAGGAATTAAAGACCGCCATGCCGGTGTCGCTCTCAAGGGTGAATGCGCTGCTTGAGGCGGCGGGCGGATGAAGCGCTGGCGCGCGCTGCTGGCCGCCGTGCTCTGCTTTGGCACGGTGGGCGCGTGGGCGAATGAGGATGAGTGGTGGTTGGAGCGGCGCACGGAACCTGCGACAGACGCAGCCCCGCTCTCCCCCAGCCCCTCTCCCGCGAGGGGAGCGGGGGGCGAAAGCCCTCAGTCGGAACAGAACACGGAGCAAACCAGTAGCCGCACGGTCGAGGTGCTGCTGGTCGGTCTGCCGGAGTATTTGCAGTCGGACGTGCTGAACTCGCTGACCGTCGAACGTCAGCGCAAAAGTCCTTATCTGGATGATTTGCTGGTGGGCAATCTGGCGCAACGCGCCGAAAGCGAGGCAGCGGAGGCGATGCAGGCTTCCGGTTTTTATCGTGCCCAGGTGAGCGCCGATCTGCAAACCACGCCGGACGGTTGGCGTTTGACCCTGAACATCACCCCAGGACCGATTGTGCGCATCACCCTGGTTGAGGTGGTGCTGCTCGGCGAGGCGCTGGAGCAGCGACGGGTGGCGGAGTTTGCCAAAACCTTCCCCCTGGTGCTGAATGCGCCGCTGGTACATGCGCCGTATGAGAGTTTCAAGCGCAACTGGCTGCAACTGGCGCAGGATGAGGGTTTTCTCGACGCGGCGTACACACGGCATGAGATTGTGGTCGATCCACAAACCGATACCGCGCAGGTGTTTCTCACGCTCAAGAGCGGCACGCGCTACAGCTTTGGCACGACGAGCTTCGATCAGGCCGGGCCGATGCTGTTTGAGCAGGCTTTGCTGGACGGTTATGTGCCGTGGAAAGAAGGCGAGCCCTACCGGGTCTCGCGCCTGCTGGAATTTCAGCGTGTTTTGTCGGATACCCAGTTTTTCGAGCGTATGGAGATTTCGCCCAAGCCAAAGCGTGACACCCACACAGTGAATGTGAGCGCCGGGCTGAGTACGCGCAAGCAGACGCGCTATGCCTTTGGTGTGGGTTATGGCACGGATACCGGCGCGCGCGTGTCGGCGGAAATGGAGCGCCGTTTTTTGAACGCACGCGGCGACCGTTTTCATGGCAAGCTCAGTCTATCCGAGCGCGATGTGCAGGCCGATCTGGAATTGCGCCGCCCGTGGATCAAGCCGCTGGGCGGTACGGAACGCCTCTTTGGCATCGAGGGCTTCGAGATTGGCGGTACGCCGAGCACGGATTTTTTCTCGGTGTCTCTACGCAGCCGTCTGGAGGTGCTGGACGATGTGGATACCAAAACGCTGTCCCTGCGCATGTCAGCGAATGATGTGAAAGGCGCATGGCGGCGGCAGGCGCGTCTGGTGATGCTGTATGAAGAAGACAATATCAGCAACGAGCCGAATCTGTATGGGCATATGTTCATGCCGGGGTTGTCGCTGTTCTATCGACCCAAGGTGTGGGGGCGGCGCGCGCTCTGGACTTGGGATGCGGATGTGCAAACGACCCTGGGGTCGCTGCTCTCCAGCACCTCGCTCACCCAGTTGCGCTTGAATGGCGGTCTGAGCTTGCCGGTGCGTGAGTTCGATCAGATTTTGCTGCGCGGCAGTTTGGGCAGCAGTCTGTCCGGGGATTTTAACAAGGTGCCGATTTCGCTGCGCTATTTCACTGGTGGCGATATGAGCGTGCGCGGCTATGGTTTCAAATCACTGGGGGCGACGGATGCGGCGGGCAATGTGGTCGGCGGTGAGCATCTGCTGGTGATGAGCGCGGAATATCAGTGGATGTTCAAAAACCCGTTCGGCATGGCGGCGTTTGTCGATACGGGTAACGCCTTTAACGGCACGGACATTGCGCTGAAAACCGGTGCAGGGCTAGGCGCGCTGTGGCGCTCGCCGGTGGGCATGGTCGGCTTGTATCTGGCGCATGGCTTTGAAAATGAAGACGAGAGTTTTCATCTGCACTTTTCCCTGGGGGCTGAATTTTGATTCTGCTGTTGCTGCGTCTGATCCTGGCCTTGCTGGACGTTCTCGCCGGGGCGGGTGCGCTATTGCTGTGGATACTGCTGGCGCTGGCGCTTTGGTTGGCAACCACGACCTCCGGGTTGCGCGTGCTGCTGGATGCGCTGGCGAGCACGGGTATGGTGCAGGTCGGGCAGGTTGAAGGCTCGCTGTCCGGGCGGATGAAACTCAAGGATGTGCGGATTGATGCGGGTGG
This sequence comes from uncultured Halothiobacillus sp., assembly GCA_964618025.1. Lineage (GTDB taxonomy): Bacteria > Pseudomonadota > Gammaproteobacteria > Halothiobacillales > Halothiobacillaceae > Thiofaba. The sequence goes on from CAZTYJ010000021.1 coordinate 31,366, forward strand.
GACGGGGGTTTATGTGCATTGCGCCGAGTTGGGCTGGCAGCCGCTGGCGTTGATGCAGCGGCGGGTGCAGGTGGATAGCCTGTGGCTTTCCGGTGTGCAGATTAAAGTGGCCGAGGCTGCGACCAAGGAGGAGGCTGGTGCGCCTTGGGAGGGCTTGAGTCTGCCGGTCGAGATTTTTGTCGATGATTTGCAGGTGGATGGGCTGAGTTTGCTCTCTTCTGCGCAAAAGGGGGGCGGGGGGGGGTTGCGACAGGCGGAAGCGTCTGTGCCGATGGCCGCCCCCTCTCCCCAGCCCTCCCCCGCGAGGGGAGAGGGCAGGGAAGAGGAGGACAACTTGCCGCATGACAAGGCGCAAGCCCTGCTCGCCCATCTCAACGCGCGCCTGTCGATCGAACGCAGCGGTTTGCATCTCCAACATCTCCAGCTTGAGGATTTGGCGAGCCTGCCGGGTTCCGCCCTCAAGCTGAGCGGCGCATGGAGTTTACAGCCACAGGACGCGCTGCATGTCGCCTTCGACTGGCATCTGCCGCTCAAGCTGGGCGCGGATCGTCCGACAACGCTGGCCGGTCAGGGGGTCATCAGCGGCACGCTGGATGCGCTTGGCCTTGAGCATACGCTGGCGCAACCCTTTGCCGCCCGGCTTGAGGCCACGCTTGCGCCGCTGTGTGCGGGGCTGCCTTGGACGGCGGCCTTGCAGATTGCGCCCTTGCGTCTGGCCGACCAGCCCTTGCTCCAGAGCGCCATGCCGCCGGAGCTGCTCGCAAAGCTTGGCACGCTGAGCTTGCAGCTTGATGCGCAGGGTTCGCAGGCCGGGGCGACGCTTGAGCATCTGGAGCTGAAACAGGACACGACGCGCCTCCTCGCCAGCGGGCATATCGCCTGGGCAGAAGGTCTGCGCTGGGACATGCAGGCGCAGGCCGAGGCGCTGCATCCTGAGCTATTCGCTCCCGATTGGCCGGGTGAGCTGAATCTTGTGGCGCAGAGTGCAGGCCGCTTGCAGGACGGGCAGCCGGTTGGCTCGTTGAAACTCGAACGTCTGCACGGGCAACTGCGTGGTTACCCGTTGGAGGCCAGTCTGGATGGCGAGATCAATGCCTGGGCGGCGAGGTTGCCGCAGTTGGCGCTGAAGGCACTAAGCCTGCGTTCGGGCGCGAGTACCTTGAGCGCCCAGGGCATGTTGGGGGAGCGGTTGGAGATCAAGGCAGAGCTGAACTCCGCCAATCTGGCCGAATTTGTGCCACAGGCCAGCGGGCGGGTGCAGGCTCGCGTGAGCGTGGGCGGGACATGGGCTGCGCCGAGCGTGAAAGCCGATGTGCAGGGGCAAGGTCTGGGCTGGCAGGCCTTCAGTCTGGCCGCGCTGGAGGTGCAGGCGGATGGCGGTTTGCAGCCGGATGCGGCGATGAATATGGCGTTGAACGCCAGCGGGCTGCGCCAAGACGATAAGCCGCTTTTGGAATCGCTGAATCTTGATCTGCGCGGGCAGGCGCGAGCGCATGATGTGCGCCTGACGTTGGTGCAGGCGCGAAGTTCAACACCGGTCAAGGCGGGAATGAACGGCTCCTCTCTCTCCCCAGCCCTCCCCCACCAGGGGGGAGGGGGCAAATCCGCGTCCTCCCAAGCTGCGCGTACTGACGGCTTTTCTCCCCCCTCCCCTCGCTCTGGGGGAGAGGGGCTACGGGTCAACCTCGCCGCCCAAGGCGCATGGGATGGCGCGCTGGAGCGTTTGCAGATTCAGTCAGCCTCGCTCGACAACTCGCCGACCGGCTCGTGGGTCAGTACCCGACCGGTGGAGCTTTTGGCCGGTGCCGAGCAGTTCAGCTTGCCGCAATGGTGCGGGCTGCTGACCACGCCGCCGGGCAAGGCCACGGCCTGTGTGCAGGGGCAATGGCGTGCAGGCAAGGAGGGGGCAACGGCGCGGCTGGAGTTGAGCGATTTCAATCTCTCCGGGCTGGATGCCATGCTCAAGGGCAAGCCGCTGCAATTACGCGGCATTCTGGCCGGTTTTGTCGCCGTGGGTGCGCCACAGGGCGCGCCGCTGCGTATTAGCGCCGAAATAGAGGGGCAGGATGTCGTCGCCCGCGTGCAGACCGGTTTGCCGCAGCTTGGGGGTGTGGCGGAGTGGCGTGAGATTGCGTTGGATGCGGCGCGTGCCGAAGCCATGCTGGGGGCTGGGTCAGGGCGCTTGGCGGCGAATGTGGGGATTAATGAGGCGAACCGCATCGAAATGCAGGTGAATTTGCCAGGTCTGAGTCTGGATGGCGGTCTGCCGCCCCATCAACCCATGCAAGGGTTTGTCGATTTGCGTTTTGAGGATAACGCGCTCTTGGCGGCCTTTTTGCCCATGCTCAAAGAGCCGCAGGGGCGGTTGGCGGGGCGTTTGTTGCTGGCGGGCACACTGGACGAGCCCAAGGTCAGCGGCGGGGTGCAGGTGGTGGATGGGCGCGTGGTGCTGCCTGATCTGGGGGTGCGCGTCACCGAGGGGCGGATGTTGTTGCGCGCTTACGCGGCGAATTACCTGACGCTGGAAGGTTCGGCGCTACTGGGCGCGGGCAAGGCGACGCTGGACGGGCGGATTGATCTGGCGGAGTTTCCCAAGTGGCAGGCGCGCCTGCATGTGGGCGGCGAAAACCTGAGCGTGATGCGCTTGCCGAATGCCAGCGTGCAGGCCACGCCGGATTTGACGCTGAATCTATCACCGGGCATGCAGCGGATCAGCGGGCGGGTCGATGTGCCACAAGCCTTGTTTGACGTAGGCGGCTTCGGCGCGGGCGCAGTGCGGCGCTCCAGTGATGTGCGCATTCTGGGCGAGGAGCCGCCCGAACCTGCGGGGGTGATAGAGGCCGACGTACTGCTGGTGCTGGGTGAGCAGGTGCGCATCGAGGGCATGGGCTTCAAGGGGCGGGTGCAGGGGCAGGTGCGCGTGCTGGATCAACCCGGCCAGGCCACCCCGTTGGCGCAGGGTGAGTTGACGGTGGTGGATGCACGTTACCGCGCCTATGGGCAGGATTTGACCATCGAGCAGGGGCGCTTGATGTTCGCCAACTCACCGTTGGCCAATCCGGGCTTGGATATTCGCGCCGTTCGGCGGCAAACGCAGGATGATGTGCTGGTCGGGCTGCACATTACCGGGCGGGCGAGCGCACCGACGATTACGCTTTTCTCGCAGCCGCCCTTGCCACAATCGGAAATGTTGTCGTATCTGGTCAGCGGGCGCTCGTCGAAAACCGGCAGCGGCGCGAGCACGCAAACCATGCTGCAAATCGCCCAGGCCGCCGGATTGATGGCCGCCAGCGATTTGGCTCAAGCCTCGGTGGCGCGTGATCTTGGGCTGGATGAGTTGGGTTTTGAAGCGGGGCTAGGCTCGAATGAGCTGAGCCTTGCCATTGGCAAGTATCTGACCCCGCGTCTGTATGTGCGCTATCTGCAAGGCTTGGGCAACGGGGTGCAAAACTTTGTTTTGACCTACGACTGGTCACGTTCGATCCAGATCCGTGGGCAGATGGGGACGCGCGCCAGCGGGCTGGATGTTTTTTATCGTTTTGAGCGTTGAGGGGCAGGCGAGGCGCGCTATGGCTTGCTGTTTTAGAAGCTGTTCACGATCTTTTTTGAAGCTAAAAATTCTTCGTGAAACGACACTGTAGGTGCGGGCTCACGCCAGAAGGTAATGTGTTGTGATGGGAAAGAAATACGAACACCTCAGCATCGAGGAGCGGACGATGATTCAGTTGGGGCTTGAGCAGCGCTGCTCGCGTACTCGCGGCACGGATCGTCGCGGAACCATCGCCAGCTCCTTGGCCATGTCGAGAGTGAGGGCGTAGTCCTTGCGGTTGTGACCACCCTGCTTTTTTTGCTCGCCAAAATCGGGGAGCAAAATAAAGTCTTGATTTTCAATGAAAACGTACTGCTCGATGATGCTGCCCAAACGGAACCAAGCCCGGCCAAGTGCCCGGCATCCACGGACGCGGGCAGCGTCCATGCGCCGAACGATTCCAAGGCGATTCCAAAACACCCACAAGCCAAACCCTAGCAACAAAAAAGCCCGCGTCATGCGGGCTAACTTGTTGTTTTATATGGTGGCCAGAGAGGGAATCGAACCCCCGACACGAGGATTTTCAATCCTCTGCTCTACCGACTGAGCTATCTGGCCTTTTGAAGGCGCGTATTAAATACGTGTGGCAGCGCCGCGTCAAGGGTTTTATTCCTGAAACTTAGGCAAAAGCCTACCTCACACCCCTCTCTCTGCCCCCTCGCAAGCGCTCCCCCTTTGATGAAATCGCCACTCAACGGGAGGCGCTT
>CAZTYJ010000022.1:0-34111 GCA_964618025.1 uncultured Halothiobacillus sp.
CATGGATCTGATTATGAGTAGCCCCGCTGCATGGGGCAGCATTCTTGTTCTAACAGTTCTTATGATTGGCGGTGTGTACGCGATTTACCGAGCGATGAAGTAAAGCCTGCGCCCGCTCACCCCATCCACCCGGCCTCGCCGGGTTTTTTTATGCCCAACGAAAGTTGCTTGACACAAAATAACTAATTAACTAGATTTTTAGTTATGAAAATACACCCCAGTGACACACTCCCCACCGATTGGGAGGTCTATGCCAAAGTCTTTACCGCCCTGGGCGATGTCTATCGTCAACGCATTCTGTTGATGTTTTCGCCCGCAGAGTCATTGAGCATCAGCGAGATCGTCGCCGTCATGCCGCTTTCGCGCACGGCAGTCGTCCATCACCTCCAGGTACTCGCCAATGCCCAGGTGCTCAGCGCCGAACGCTGCGGCAAAGAAACGCGCTACCGCGTCAACAGCCCGACCATCCGCGAGGCGCTAAACCGCGTGCTCGGCTTTCTTGACCTGCATAACTACCCCTAACGGAGCTGCCATCATGATCCGCCAACTAACCGCCTCCTTTCTGCGCATCCTGCTACGCCCGATCATACGCCTGCTGTTCCGCGTGCAGGTCGAAGGGCGCTACGACAGCGGCGGCAGCCAGCGCGTGGTCATTATCGCCAACCATGAGTCCTTCATTGACGGCCTGCTGATCGGTCTGTTTCTCCCCGTCAAGCCAGTTTTCGTCGTTCATACCACCATTGCCCGCCAGCCAGCGTTCAAGTTCGCCCTAACCCTGATCGAGCATCTCACCGTCGATCCAGCGCATCCAATGGCAATCAAAAACATTCTTAAACTGGTCGAGCAAGGCCGCCCAGTGGTCATTTTCCCGGAAGGCCGCCTGACCGTGACCGGCGGCTTGATGAAGGTCTACGACGGCCCGGCCTTTGTCGCCGCACGTACCGGCGCGACCCTCATTCCGGTACGCCTGGATGGCCCGGCGCGCAGCACCTTCGCCCGTCTGCACGGTGAAGCGCGTCGCCAGTGGTTTCCCAAGGTGCGCATCAGCATCCTGCCGCCGACGCATATCGAAGCGCCCAGCGGCGGTACGGCACGCAGCCGCCGCCATCGCGCCGGGGAGTCCATGCGCCACATCATGCAGCACATGATGTTTGCCAGCGCCCCCATCCGCCCGCTGTTCTGGGCGCTGGTGGATGCCGCCAACATCCAGGGCTGGACGATGCCGATCATCGAAGACGTGCGCCAAACCCCGTTCACCTACCGCCAGATGGTGCAACAGGCGCTCGGCGCAGGACGCTACCTCGCCCAACGCACGGAGCCGGGTGAACGCATAGGCATGTTGCTGCCCAATCTGGCGATTACTGCGGCCAGTCTGATCGGCCTGAGCGCCTTTGGCCGCCGCGTGGCCGTCCTCAACCCTACGGCGGGCATCGACAATTTGCGCCATGCAGTGCGCGCCGCAGAGTTGCGCCGTATCCTGACCTCGCGCACCTTTGTGGAAAAAGCCGAGCTGCAAGCCACGCTGGATGCCCTGACGGAGATCGAATGGCTGTATCTCGAAGACCTGAAAAGCGGACTGATGCTCAAAGACAAACTCTGGGTGCTGGCGGCCAGCCATGCTCCTGAGCGCTTTCTTGCCCCCACAGACATCGAAGATGAAGCCGTCACCTTATTTACCTCCGGCTCAGAGGGCGCGCCCAAGGGCGTGGTGCTCTCGCATCGCGCCATCATGGCCAATGTGGCGCAGATTCGCGCCGTAATCGACCTTAATCGGCTGGATCGCATCTTCAACGCCCTGCCCATGTTCCATAGCTTCGGCCTGACCGCCGGTACGCTCTACCCGTTGCTTTCCGGCATCCCGGTGTTTCTTTACGTCAGCCCGCTGCATTACCGCGTGATTCCGGAAATCATCTATGACCGTAGCTGCACCGCGCTGTTCGCCACCAACACCTTCCTCAACTACTACGCACGTTTCGCCCATCCCTATGATTTTTTCCGCCTGCGCTACGTGGTCGCCGGAGCGGAAAAACTGAGCAACACGGTGCGCAACACCTGGTTCGACAAATTCGGCATCCGCATCTACGAAGGCTACGGCACGACCGAAACCGCGCCGGTACTGGCAGTGAACACACCGATGGCCTACCGCCCCGGCACGGTTGGCCAGTTCCTGCCGGGCATTGAGCATAAGCTTGTGCCCGTAGCGGGCATTCATCAGGGCGGACAGCTGCATGTGCGTGCGCCGAATATGATGTCCGGCTACCTGCGCGTGGAAGCACCCGGAAAGATCGAACCTCCATGCTCCAGCCTGGGCGAAGGCTGGTACGACACCGGCGACATTATCAGCGTGGACGAAGAAGGCTTTGTGCATATCGAAGGGCGGGTGAAACGCTTCGCCAAGATCGCAGGCGAGATGATCTCACTGGAAAGCGTGGAACGCATTGCGCAGTCGGCCTCGCCGGAAATGCAACATGCCGCCACAAGCCGCGCGGATGAGGCGCGCGGCGAGGCGCTGGTGCTGTTTACGCTGGACGAAAATCTGAGCCGTGAACACCTGCTGGCCGCCGCGCAAACCCTCGGCCTGCCGGAAATCGCCGTGCCGCGTGTGATTCGTCTGGTGAATGAACTGCCCTTGCTGCCCACGGGCAAGGTGGATTATTTGCGCTTGAAGGCTCTGGCCGCGCAATAACTTCGCACTCATCAGCAGAGGGAAAAAAGGCTTTATTGATGCGGCACGCATATATCTTGAAGCGCAAGGAAGCAGGCTTGCCCGCGAAAAAATATCACCACACCCTCCCCTCTCCCATCAAGGGAGAGGGGATAAAAGTCGATGCCTCTGTATAAGTTTCACCTCATTTTCAGGTCGCCGCCATGTCCAACACCCCGAACCTCCACCTCCCCATGCTGCACAACCGCGCCATGCTCGCCCTGCTGGCGGCGCAATTCCTCTCTGCCCTGGCCGACAACGCGCTGTTGATCGTGGCCATTGCCACCCTCAAGGCACAGCTTGAAGCGGGCAACGTGCCCTGGCTGCAAATCGCCTTCGTTTTGCCCTTCATTCTGCTTGCGCCCTTCGTCGGCGTGCTGGCCGATGCCCTGCCCAAGGGGCGGGTGCTTTTGATCGGCAACGGCGTGAAACTGCTCGGTGGCCTGAGCCTTTTGCTCGGCGCGCCGCCCATTGTCGCCTATGGCATCGCCGGTATCGGTGCGGCGATCTACTCCCCGGCCAAGTTCGGCATTCTCACCCAGCTTTTCCCGCCGCAAAGCCTGGTACGTGCCAACAGCCTGCTGGAAGGTTCGACCATCGTCGCCATCCTGCTCGGTGTGTTCCTCGGCGGTCTGCTGACCGATTACAACCTCGACCTGGCGCTGGCCAGCGTGATCGGCCTGTTTTTCCTCGCCGCGCTCATCAACCTGCTCATTCCGCGCCTGCCGATTGAATCACCGCTGAAGAACCATCATTTTGGCGCAACGCTGCTGAGCTTTGGCCGCGACCTGCACACGCTCTACAACATCGCCGACGCGCGCGTCTCGCTGCTCGCCACCACCAGTTTCTGGGGGCTGGGCGCGACCATGCGCCTGATGCTCTTCGCCTGGGTACCCATTGCCTTAGGTCTTGCCGACAACAGCACGCCGTCCAACCTGATGGGCGCAGTGTCTATCGGTATCGTGGTAGGTGCCATTATCGCCGGGCTGCTGATTCCGCTGCATAAGGTTAACCGTGCGCTGATCGGCGGCCTGCTGCTCGGTCCACTGGTCATGCTGCTGGCGCTGACGCAAAGCCTGCCGGTGGCCGTGGCCTTGCTGATTGCGCTGGGCGCAGCAGGCGGCATGTTCGTCGTGCCCATGAACGCCATGCTGCAAGATGCTGGACACCGCACCATCGGCGCAGGCCGCGCCCTTGCGGTACAAAACCTGTGGGAAAACATGGCGATGCTGCTGTTTGTCGGGATTTATTTGCTGCTCAGTCAAATGGGGGTATCAATTATCTCCAACCTGTTTATTTTTGGCGCGGTACTGCTGGTTTTGACTGGGTTGATAAGTTGGATGAGGTTGCATGGTGCAGCTAACGTTTGAGTTGAGAGGCCAACACAAGATCAAACCCAAAGCGAACCTGCAAGCCCAGCTCGCAGACGCACTCAAGGCAGCCACTCGACCACGGCACAATGCTCCTTCCGGCGCCAAGAACCTGTTCACGATCTTTTTTGAAGCTAATAGGACTTACACAAAACCCGGATCTAGCCCCCTCGGCACGGCCTCTCCCTCATCAAGGGGAGGGGGTGAAAACCGCCATCTTGCGTAAGTCCTAGCCAAAAATTTTTCGTGAAACGACACTGTAGGTGCGACCAATGCCCAAATCAAAGGCACTTGAGCACACAATGCGACGCAAAAAAACGCCCCGGATTCGGGGCGTTTTTTCATGCAGGCCGTGTGCTTGCAAAACTCAGGATTTTTTCTTCTGCATCAACACCAGCAGCGGGTAAGCGATAACGAAAGCGATACCCCCAAAACCTGCGGCCATCAGTACCAGCATCACCCAGTCCGTGATGTAGGTGACTTGTGCCAGCGAAGAGCCGGTCAGCGCGGGCAGACTCAATGCCATGACTGCTGTGACCAGAATGGCAATCACAAAGCCGCCGCCGAGCGCTTTTACACTCCACCAATTGCGTTTGGAGACCCACAGTGCGCCGTAGGCCAGAACCAGCAGCCCCGCCAGCACCACGACCAGCATCCAGTTTTGCTGTAACCAGCCGATCATCATCCAGAACGCGAGATTGATATTACTCATTGTGTTCGACTCCCTTAGACGCGGCCTTCAAGCATTTTCAGATAGGTGGGTTTGAGCATCTGCTCTTTCATGACCCAAGCAAACCAGGACTCCTGTTTTGGGTCGATGAACTCATACGTCGGGATGAGTTTGCCGTCGTAGTCGAACTCGATCAGCATCGCCGTACCGAATTTGGTAATCAGCGGGCAGGAAGTGTAACCGTCAAACTTCATTTCCGGCTCTTTGCCATCAACCACTGAAAGCAGGTTCCCCACCACGATGGGCACGGAAAGCTTGACGGTGGCCGCTGTCTTGCCGCGCGGCGTGCCGTTGACATCCCCGCATCCAAACACATTTTTGAAGCTCATGTGTTGCAGCGTGCCCTTGTCCACCGCCAACCAACCGCCGCCCGCAAAGTTACCCTCTTGCCAGGCCAGTTCAGACTGACGCACGCATACCGGGGCGCGCATCGGCGGCACAACGTGCAGCAGATCGTAGTCTACGACCACATCGCCGCCCTCAGCGGTAAAGGTAGCCTTGCGTGCGCTCAAATCCACCGCTTTGAGATCGTGCTTCAGATGCGTGGGAATACCGTCTTCTTTCCAACGATTGATGATGAAATCATTGAAATAAGGCAGACCAAAAACATTCGGCAGAGCCGAATAGAACGCCAGCTTGGCTTTGTCCTGCGTTCCAGCCTGCTTGATACGATCTTCGGTGAGGAAGGTCATTTTCAGCGGGGCGCCCGCGCAACGAATCGGGGTTTTTGGCAGGGTGAACACCCCCTTGCCACCATCGTTGACGAATTTGTGAATCGCCGTCCAGGAGGCCGCCGCCTTCTCCGGGCTGTGGTACACGCTGGCCAGACCGTTGCTGCCAATCGCCTTGACATCCATACCGGCAATGCCCTCATAGTTGTACTCGATACCCGGCGCCACTACCAGATAGTCGTAGCTGACCTTGCGTCCGGCATCGGTTTCCAGGCTATTCGCATTCGGATGAATGGTTTTGACGCTTTCCTTGATCCACTCGGCGCGCGCGGGCATGAACGCTGCGGTGTCGATCAACACCTTATCCATCGGCCACAAGCCGGTCGCCACCAAGGTCAGCCCCGGCCAGTAGTAGCTTGGCGCACGCGGATCAATCACCGTCAGCTTGCCATTGGGCAGGGCGCGGCTAAGACGGTTGGCGATACTCATCCCGGCAGCGCCGCTGCCAATGATGACCACATGGACTTTCTTGTCACTCGACATATCGGCAATCGCCGACTCCATGCCAATCAGCACGGCGGCAGTGGCCGCGCTTCCTCTTAAAAACGTGCGACGCCCGGCATCGGGCAGGTGTGCGTCTGACGACATACTGACTCCTCGTTTCATGCTTGGTGTTATGCCAGCAGCATCATAAACCAGGGCACATATCTACGTGCGTAATTTTATTGATAAGGTCATTATCAGGACATAGAGATCGGATATGCGGCTCGACGCGCAGCCAAAAGGTCACCGGCCCATCGTTGGTCAAACTCACCTGCATATTCGCGCCAAAAATACCGCTGGCTACAAAGGGATACTGGCAGTTGGCGCGCACCCCCATGTACTCAAATAGCCAACGCGCGTCCTCCGGCTTGGCGGCGTGAGAAAAATCCGGGCGCGTGCCCTTGTGGGTATTCGCCAACAAGGTGAATTGCGGCACCAGCAGCAGGCCGCCCTGAATATCGCGTAACGAACGGTTCATCTTGCCCGCTTCATCCGCAAACACGCGGTAATCCAGCAGGCGATCCAGCAGCTTCTCCGCCTCCGCCTCGGCATCCCCTTTTTCCACACCGACCAGCACCAGCAGGCCGCTGCCAATTTCACCGACGATCTTGCCGTCAATCTCCACACGCGCGTGGCTGACACGTTGCAATAAGCCAATCACCCCTTGCCCTCCAGAAAATCCGCAAACTGCTCGGTGGCGCGAATCAAGGCATCGGTAATGCCCGGCTCGGTGACTGCGTGTGCCGCATCGGGAATAATGTTCAGCCTAGCTTCCGGCCAAGCCTCATGCAGCGCAAAAGCCTGCTCCAGCGGACACACCACATCGTAACGCCCGTGAATGATGATGCCGGGAATATCCTTCAACCGCCCTGCATCGCGGCACAGTTGGTCGGGTTCAAAAAAGGCATGGTTGACGAAATAATGATTTTCGATGCGCGCCAAACTCAGGGCGACATGCGGGTCGCCGAAATAATCCGTGGTGGCGTGATCGGGCAACAGCGTCACCGTGCGCCCCTCCCACACTGCCCAAGCCTTGGCCGCCGCCATGCGCCGCAACTCATCCGAGCCGGTGAGTAAACGGTGGAAGGCGTGCAGCAAATCGCCGCGCTCATCCTCGGGAATCGGCGCAAGATAATCCCGCCAGTAATCCGGAAAAATCGCGTTCGCGCCCTCCTGATAAAACCAGTGAATATCACGCGGGCGGCAGAGAAAAATCCCGCGCAACACCAGCCCGCTCACACGCTCAGGATGGGTTTCAGCGTAGACAAGCGCCAGCGTGCTACCCCATGAACCACCAAACACCAGCCATTTTTCAATCCCCAGATGCTCGCGGATACGCTCGATGTCGGCCACCAAGTCCCAGGTGGTGTTATCCGTCAGTTCCGCGTGAGGCGTGGAGCGCCCGCAACCGCGCTGATCGAACAACACGATGCGATAGCGTTGCGGGTCAAAATAGCGCCGATGATTCAGCGTACAGCCCGCCCCCGGCCCGCCGTGCAAAAACAGCACCGGGATGCCGTTGGGATTGCCGCATTCCTCGACATACAGGGTGTGCAGTGCGCTGACGGGAAACGCAAAGTGGTTGTAAGGCTGAATGGGCGGGTAGAGGGTGCGCATATTGAAGTCCTTATTGTCAGTTTTGTTTAGAATACCCGCTTCCAGCGCCAAAAAACTCTATGAGCACCACCATCCCCCGCCTGCCGAAAAAACTCATCAAAACCGCCATCAAAACCATGGCACGCTACCGCATGATTAACGAGGGCGACCGCGTGCTGCTCGGTGTGTCCGGCGGCAAAGACTCGCTCACCTTGCTGCAAATCCTGCGCCATGTGCAGAAACATGCGCCGTTTAGCTTTGAACTGGCAACGATCACCATTGATCCGCAGGTTGATACCTTCTCCCCTGCTGCGCTCAAGGACTACATGGAAAAGCTCGGCGTGACCTATCACTACGTCGAAGCGCCGATTGTCGATCTGGCCAATGCGCACATGCGCGGCGATTCCTACTGCGCCTTTTGCGCACGCATGAAGCGCGGTTTAATGTACAAGACCGCGCGCGAACTGGGCTACAACGTGCTCGCGCTGGGGCAGCATCTGGATGATATTGCTGAAAGTTTTCTTATGTCGGCCTTCCACGGCGGCAAGCTCAATACCATGAAGCTGCATTATCTGAACGATGCCGACGATGTGCGCATCATCCGCCCGCTGGGTTTTGTGCGTGAGCGTCAGTTGCGCGACTTTGCCGCCGAGGCGCACCTGCCGGTGATTATCGAAAACTGCCCGGCCTGCTTCTCCAAACCGACCGAACGCCAGCGTCTGAAACTGCTATTGGCGGATGAAGAGGGTCAGCATCACATGCTGTTCAAAAGCCTCGGACAAGCCCTGCGCCCGCTGATGGAAGACGGGCTGGAGCGCGCACTGGCGGCGATTCCGCCCCACAGCGGCGCGGGAAAATCTTCGTTCATCGACCAAGAAAACCCGGACGATAGCGCCGCATGAAGCCACAAAGCATCGAACGCATCATCGACCTTTTCGCCCTTTTGCCGCTGCCCATCGCCCATGCGCTAGGCGCAGTGATTGGCCTGTTCGCCGCCGTACTTCCCAACCGGATGCGCCATGTCACCCGGCGCAATCTTGAGCTGTGCTACCCGCAAATGAGCCCGCGCGAGCGCCGCCAGCTTGAGCGGCAAAGCCTGATCGAAACCGGCAAAACCCTGCTGGAGGCTCCGATCATCTGGCGCAGGTCGCGTGAACGCTTTCTGGCGCTGGTCAAGGAAAGCCCCGGCATCGAAGCCGTGCATCAGGCACATGCCGAAGGGCGCGGCATCATCCTGCTCACCCCACATATCGGCGCATGGGAACTGGGCGGGCTGTTTTGTTCGGCGCACTGGCCGATGACCATTCTCTACAAGCCGCCCAAGCAGGCCGCACTGGAAGAACCCATCCGCTCCGCCCGCGCCCACTTCGATGCCAAGGTCGTCCCCACCGATGCCAGCGGGGTCAAGGCACTGCTCTCCGGCCTGAAACATGGCGAAGCCGTCGGCATCCTGCCCGATCAGGAACCTACCGAAGGCCAGGGCGTATTCGCGCCCTTTCTCGGCCAACAAGCCTTCACTATGCTCTTGCCCATGCGCCTGGCCGCCCGCAGCGCAGGCAAGTTAGAGGCGCGCGCCTTTTTCACCATGAGCGAACGCCTGCCGCACGGGCAAGGCTTTCGCCAGCACTTTATGCCCGCCGAAGATGCGTTTTACAGCAAGGACATGAACGCAGCCGCCGCCGCACTCAATCGCGGCGTGGAAGCCTGCATACGCATCGCGCCGACGCAATACCAGTGGAGTTACAAGCGCTTCCGCAAGCAAGCAGAGGGTGAAGCTGAGGTTTATTGAGTTTTAGCCACAGAGAACACGAAGGGCTCTGAGTTAAAAAAATCCAATGTAATCAGGACGTGCGTAACGCCCGGATTTGGCTCTCTCCCCTCGCGGGGAGAGCGAAGCGAGGGGGGGGCGAAGCCGTTGGGGAGAGTGTGGTGAATCTGGCTTAAGCCCATGCTTTAGCAGACAGCCTTTCCTGCGAGGGACGAGGGAGAAAAAACAGCCATCCTCTCCGCGTCCTCTGTGGCTAAAAAATGCCTTTCACCCCCCACCAAACCCACAACGCAGCAACAAGGCCTCCGTCACCCCGCCCGCAGGCTGCGCCGCCTTTTCGCCCATCACCAGCCGCTCCAGATAGCGCGCAATCACATCAACCTCTAGGTTAACTTGCACGCCCGGCTGCCAGAGCTTGGCCGTGGTCATCTTCACGGTATGCGGTACCAGGTTCAGCTCAAACTCCGCTCCATTCACCGCGTTCACCGTCAAGCTGATGCCATCCACCGTAATCGAACCCTTGGCGGCGATATAGCGCGCCAAAGCATCCGGCGCGCGCAGGCGGAAGCGGATCGAACGTGCATCGTCCCAGCGTGCCACAATTTCGCCCACCCCATCCACATGCCCGCTAACCAGATGCCCGCCAAGCGGCGTAGACAAGGTCAGCGCCTTTTCCAGATTCACCTCCACCCCCGTGCGCAAGGCGCCCAGCGAGCTGTGCTGCAAGGTTTCACCCGACACATCCGCCGCATAACGCGTAGCCGTCAGCTCCACCACCGTCAGACACACACCCTGGGTGGCGATACTGTCGCCGAGCTGCACCCCGCGCAAAAACTCTGCCTCCGCCGTAATCACCAAACGACGGTCGCCGCCGGTATCGCGCATGCTCTGCACCCAACCCAAGCCTTGAATAATTCCTGTAAACATAATAAATGAACTAAACGACCGTGGGGGGTACGCAGCGCCCCCAAGGTCTGGTTGAGTGATTTGTTAACCGCTGCAATCACGAAAGCAGAATAAATAACAACGTCTTGCAAAAAATATTGATGTATTCGAGACCACTCACAGAAAACGGTGATTTTTCCGCGAACCGACCGAGATTCAGCATGATTGCCGTAGCAAGGCCGACGATGACTAATGCAATAATGACGCGGATTCTGCCCGACCATGTTGGTAGAAATGATGTGCAGCAACACCGACGATGACTAATGCAATAATGACATCCATTGGAGGTCTTTATCCTTGGCGGCCAACTACTCTTCCGCGCGGGCGTGCTGATTGATCTGCGCAATCACTGCCTCTGCGGCATACATGGCGGCCTCGGTTTCCGCCTCGCTCCCCATCATGGTCAATCGCCCAAAAGAACCAAAGGCACGCACATCAATCAGAGTCACATGCGCAGCTTTCTCCGCTTCATTTGCCGCCTGCACGATGTACCCTGCGGGTTCGGTTTCGAGAATGAACATGCTTTTGCCGGGCAATAGCATGGATCCTTTGCGTAATTGACGATTAATCAGCGTAGCGTGATCTGGCGTGATCGCACGGATGATTTCCTTCCAGGCAACGCGACAGGGAAGACGCGCCGATACTGTCGAACCAATCTCACCCAACATCGCCTCGCCAGCAGCCAAGACTTCACTTTGGTTGCGGTAATGCACCTCCATGGAACCAAAGGAACGCTCGACAACCTGCTCTCCCAAACGAACGCTGGTGGCCTTTAGCGCAATATCGCTAAGGCGATGCACCGCCATTCCCGGCGCAACCTCAATCCACAGACAGGCATCACCAGGCACAGGCAAAAAGCCCTGCGACGAGGTCGCAAGATAGGAGGCTAACTGCGGCTGGAGCGAATCGATAAAGGAATAGACTCGCAGGTTAACGTTATTCATGCTTTATTCACAAAACTTTACGCGCATCCTATCACGAAGCCTGCAAGGGCTGGGCAACGAAGCGCGCAGCGTTACAACATACGAAATCCTTGAATGCCTGCGCCACAGGCGACAATCTTTTACCCTTGCGGTGCACCACATACCACTCCCGCATGATTGGAAACCCCTCAACATTCAGCACCGACAAACGCCTTGTTTGCAACTCAAGCTCAAGGGTATAAATCGAGGCAATCCCCAATCCCAGCCCGGCAATCACCGCCTGTTTGATCGCCTCATTACTGCCAAGCTCCATGACGACCCTGGGGCTGACACTATGCAGATCAAAAAAACGTTCGATAGCACCTCGCGTACCAGACCCCTGCTCTCTCAACACAAAGGGTTGGGTTGCAACCTGCGCAAGCTCAATATGCGGCACAGAAGCAAGTGGATGACTGGCGGCGGCAAGCACAACCAAGGGGTTAGGCAAAAAAGGCTCAAAATCCAGCTCAAGATCCCCAGGAGGCAAGCCCATAATGGCCAAATCACAGTCATTGCGTTCAAGCTGCCCCAACAAAACCTCGCGATTGGTCACATCCAGCGTCATATGAACGGAGGGGAAGAGCCGCGAAAATTCGGCCAGCATCAGCGTAGAAAAATAACTCGCCGTGGTCGCGACTGAAACCGATAGCGAACCTGCATCAATCCCACGCAAGGAAGAAAAAACATCATCCATTTCCACAAATAAATGGGTGATTTTGCGGCTATAACGCAATAGCTCATGACCTGCTTCAGTCAGATAAATTTTGCGGCCAAGCTGCTCAAGAAGCGGCAAACCAATGTTTTCCTCAAGCTGGCGCACCTGCATGGACACCGCAGGCTGCGTCAAATGCAAAACTTGCGCAGCCTTGGTAAAACTCAACTCGGCAGCCACGGCCTCAAATGTCTTGAGCTGACGAACCGTAACGTTTTTCAGAGTATGCACCACACGGAAAATCCGATGGATTCAATGTAATGACATTAATCATCGTCCCCCAATTCAGGATCCCAACCGTTTTTCCTGGCACGCTCGATGGCCTCGGCATAAATACGAACGTGGCGCGAAGCGTAAGGCTCAGGCAGCAAGCGGGGCATGGCACCGTACTCGTCCCATTTGCCATTAACGAGATCGTACAGGTTCTGCATGCGCCCATAATCCCAGCCCGCACAGCGCTGGGTTTCGGGCAGAAGCTCAAACACCCAGGCATCCATCACAATTCGCCCCAGGTGCGTCAAACCTCCCTGCACATCCTCATCAATGCCCGGATAAACGGGTTTACTCATTATGCGACCCTCCTTGTTATTCGCCGAATTTCTGACGGCGCAATACATGCGCATCAGTGACGTAAACAATCATCTGATAACCGCGCTTGCTCAAACGATCCAGTTCCTCAAGAACGGGGGCTAATTGCGCCTCAGCAACCACCATGACAAAAGCGATATTGGAGTCTACATCCAACATTCCAGACTGCACTCCGGTAGAGCCCGCACCGCGCGCTGGCATGATGGTGTAGCCACCCGCATTCAGCCTCTCCGCCGTGCGCACCAACAAAGACTCAAGCTCCGCACTCGCGACAACATTCACCACTTTTTTTGCAAACAGTTCCATTATGTTACCCTCTTAACCCGCCAACCAGGCCGCCGCCTGATAGTATAAAGGAATGCCAATAACCACATTAAAAGGAAAGGTAATACCAATGGCCAGAGTCAAATACAACGAGGCATTGGCCTCCGGCACCGCCATTCTCATCGCCGGCGGCACGGCGATATAGGAGGCACTGGCACCCAGCACCGCCACCAAAGTAGCGCCTCCCACGCTCAAGCCCAAAAAATAATGCCCGGTAATCAAACCCATGAGACCGCCGATGAGCGGCATAAACACGCCAAAGGCAACCAGGAACCACCCTACGCGACGGAATTCATGAATCCGCTTGGCTGCCTCCATGCCCATCTCCAACAGAAACAGCGACAAGACACCCATAAAAATACCCGTCTTGCTAAAAAAAGGCATGATCTTGTCCAGGCTTGAGGGAACCGCAATCATACCGATCAGCATGCTGCCAAAAAGCAGCAGCACACCGCCATTGGTAAAGGCATCGCGCAAAAGGTGCATCGCCGTGCCACGATCTGGAGTGACATCCTTCGACTGATTGAGAGAGCGACGCGCCAAGGCCGCCAAAATCAACCCCACGATAATCGCCGGCGACTCCATAATAGCCAGCATAATCACCGTATGCGACTCATAACTGATACTACGCGCCTGCAAAAAAGCCACGGCAGTAAGATAAGTCGCCGCACTCACGGAACCGTAATGCGCTGCAATGGCCGCCGAATCCATCTTGCCGATCTTGCCGACCCAACGCAGTAGAGCAAACGCCACCAAGGGGGTTACAAACCCCAAACCCAAAGCGGCCAAAACAGAACCGATCGCCATGGATAAATCAGCCTTGGCCAGTTCCATACCGCCGAACAGACCGATACCAATCAACAGGTAAATGGTCAGCCCCTTGGACATCCCCTCGGGAAACTTCAAGTCTGAGCGCACAAGGCTCGCCAAGAAGCCAAGCATGAAAAACAAGACCGCCGGAATCAACAAACCACTCAAATCGAACATTGCCCACCTCCTAATTTATCAAATGGGAAGAGTTGAAAACGGTGCTAGTGTATACTCTAAATAGCATCAAAATAACCTTATTTATCTTATCAAAACCATAAGAAAAAACTTATGCACGCCCCAAGACTCCAGCCAGACACAACCAGCAAGCAACTCCTATTTTCCACTGTGCGCGTCGACACCCAGCTTGAGGATGGCTCTGAAGGAGCCGGAACGGCTTTTGTGTTTTGCACCACCCACAAGGGCAAAACACACAGCTTTATCGTGACCAACCGCCATGTCATCGAAGGAGCGGTTCGGGGCTCTCTGGTATTCACATGCTCAAATCAGGGCAAACCCGTGGTCGGACGCGGCTTCAAGCTGGACATTCAGGATTTTGCTCGTGCCTGGTTTCTGCCCGAAGATAAAAGCCTGGATCTTGCGATCACTCCACTACCCCCACTACTCAGGCATATCGAACAACATCACTTTCAGGTTTATTACCATGCCATTGATGCCGCATTAATCCCTGACACGGCGAGCTCGCAAAGCTTCGACGCGCTGGAAAGCGTACTTTTTGTAGGCTACCCCAACGGGGTATGGGACAAAGAAAACCTGATGCCCATTCTTCGACGCGGCACGACAGCCACCCCGATCAGCCTTGACTTTGAGGGACGGGAGGAGTTTCTTATTGACGCAGCCGTCTACCCGGGGTCAAGTGGAAGCCCTGTTTTTCTTTACGAAAAACAAAGCCATCAACATCAGGAAACGCTCTACTTCATCGGGATCATTTCTTCCGTCTTTTACAAGGAGGATGAAACGCGCATCACCAGCGCCCCAGCCCCCCTCCAGGGAGGCGTATCCATGCTTTACAGCGAAATGATCGACCTTGGACTTGTGATAAAATCCAGCACTGTCAACAGCCTGGCTACGGCCTTCTTGGAGCAGGCCGGCTTTTGATACATCGACAAGCGCTTGAGCGTTTGCTGAAAAACGCATCCTATTGATCCTTGCCTGAATGAAGCGTGAATGGACGGTAGGAGCGGACTGCCCGCGAAGCCTTCAACATACGCTTTTTCGCGGGCAAGCCCGCTCCTGTGCTTCAAGATATATGCGTGCCGCATCAATAAAGTTTTTCAGCCTTGCCCATCCCGACGCACATCCGTGAGCTGCAATCAAAAAAACACATGCTTGACTTTCAGGCGGGGCATCTTCCCACCCACTTGGCAGACCAGGCC
The DNA here is from genome assembly GCA_964618025.1 of uncultured Halothiobacillus sp. Taxonomy (GTDB): domain Bacteria; phylum Pseudomonadota; class Gammaproteobacteria; order Halothiobacillales; family Halothiobacillaceae; genus Thiofaba. Next base: position 15,118 of record CAZTYJ010000022.1, read on the forward strand.
AACTTTGAATAAATCAGCGCTCCCACGACGCAATAACGCTGCCTGAAAAAGCCGACCATTACGAACGAGCCTGTAAAACGCATCTCAAAGATGCGCTTAGTTGTAGCATCCCATGCGATTATTTAACCCCGCGCTGGGCATCCATGCTCCAAAAAATAAACGCTGAATTCAATCATCGTTTACCCAAGCCATTGTGCGACAACTTATGCCGGCATGACGGAAGAATGGTGATGCACGATCATCCACTCGCCATTCCGGTTTTCATATACAAAAGTATAGCGAGCAGGCACATCACGAACCTTGCCTTTCTCGTTGACACGAAAGGTATAAATACCCGCATCGGTGATCTTGTTACATCCAAGTTTGACATTACGCTGATTAACCACACCGACAGGTTTGATCTCAAGAAAATGCTTGAAGTAATCAGCAATCTCCTCCCGATTGACACGGGGAATATTGGACACCGTAGGCAACAGCACGGCATCCTCAGCGTAACAACGCGCCACCTGCCATGGATCCAGTGTCTGCAGCGCGTTATTCCAGCGCTCAAACAACTCTTCCGCAAGCCTGCTCGTCGCCGGCGCACATACAGCAATATTTTCATGCAGACAGGTATCAATGGGCACCGTGGAGCTTGCGCGCGCCTCACCCGTAATCGCATGATTGTATCCACGAAATGACGCGCTCAGACTAAAGCGCTCTTGAGCGGGCACATTCTGCTCAATAAACCGCGTACCGCTAATTCGAGGCTTGTTCATCATCAACGACTCCTTAAAACGAAAGGCTTGCGAATCGCTTGAAGCGCTTCAGCGAGTTAAACCTGCATAAATCATGGGAAGCTTTTCCGGTAACCGATCGACATGATCGACGATCATGTAATTTCGGGCACCAAAGATTCTGGACACATACTCATCGGCATGGGGATCCAACGTCATGCAAAATGTCTGCACCCCCTTGCGTGCAGCCTCCTCCACCGCCCTCTTGGCATCAAAACGGAGGTATTGCGGATCGCGCACATCATTGTCGGCGGGTTCTCCGTCTGTAATCAAAAGCAACAGTTTCTTACCCGACGCACTGCGATCAAGGATGTCGGACGCGTGACGTATCGCTGCGCCCATACGGGTTGAAAGCTGACCTTTCATGCCCGCAAGCCTGGCTTTGACGAGATCGTTATAGGGCGTATCGAAGTCCTTATAACGATAATACTCAACATCATGGCGACCATTTGAATCAAAGCCATGAATGGCAAACTTATCTCCAACCTTGTCCATCGCATATGCCAACATGGCCGCTGCTTCACGCGCAAGATCAAGAATCGTAAAATCCTGACCACGAACCTTGTCATTGGTGGATTCGGACAGGTCGATCAGTAGCAACAATGAAAGATCCCTGACTTTCAGAGCATTACGAATCATGATACGCGGCTCGGGCATACGCCCCAGTCGCAACTCGACCATCGCATCCACCGCAGCGTTAACATCAAGATCATCGCCATCTTCCTGCTTGCGGACGCGCTTCACCCCCTGCGGCTGCAAGGCATCAATCAGGAAACGAAGACGACTGACAAGAGGACGGTTTTTTTCCAAAACCTGTTCAACGATCTCTCGATCACCTAGTGCAGGTCTTTTTTCGTAAAGCGTTACCCATAATGGGCGCTCCAACTGCATCTGGTAATCCCATTCATGGAGATGATAGGGCGGTGAAACCGGCTCTTTGCCTTCCATTTCATTCATGGACTGGGTATCGCCATCACGGAAAAATTCCGTCGGCAAAATCCATATTTCCTCTGCACTATCATCAGCGTATTCATTGTCAACTTCGTTAATCATCTCCATCAGGCTGACACGCTTACGCACCTGATGGGGGTTCGAAGACGTTTCCACTTCATGCGCCTGCAGAAAATCTTCAAACTGCCAGATATAACGATTATCGTCCCGATAAACAGGCCCAAGAAGATCCAAGCTGGGCGAAAACGGAAGATTCTGGCGTGCGTGCTCCGCCGAAAGACGCAGTCCAAGCTCACGCGCCATTTCTTCTTCGCCCCAACGATTAGCCATATCAAAAAAGTCTGATTGCGCTTGCATAACCCACGGGTGCGGATCTTGATAATCGGGATCGAGCAAGGCTCTGGAAAGACGTGAAAATAATGCCGGCGCATCATCACCATCCGATGCCGTAGCCGTATGAAAACGCCACCATAGCTGCCCCAAACCCGGAAAACGCTCAATCGCCAAGGACTCAACGCGGGCATCTTCAACCAAACCGATCAAGGTACGCTGCAAAACACCGTACTGACGATCCTGGAATTGATTTTTGGTGCACATGATGTGCGCAGCCGCATGAGCAGCTGCGGCACGGTAAATCGGCAAACCTGAGATGGGTTTGTCATCGGCCGAGTTTTCCGGAGGTAAATCATCATAAGCATCCGGAAGATAGATAAAGAAACCTTCGACATAGGGACGATAACCCGTGCGGCTTTCAAAATCCCCCGACGTGGGGCGCATAAAAAAATCACGCGCCCACAATGCACGCATATACATGCTGATACGCCGCTGCACCTCAATAAACAGCGTACCGCGACGCTCATTTTGCAGAACCTTCAGTGATTCAGGAGAGCGCAAGGAAAAATAAGCAAGCTGTGCCTCAGGATCTGTTTTATGCGCCTGCGCGCCCCACATCGCCCAGCGGCGCAAGCCACCCAAGGTTAGATGGCTCAGTAACTCATCCACATGTTCCAGCATGGGACGCACGCCTCTTGGAGCCTGCGCGAGCAAATGATCGAGCAGCCCGAGATAAGCTCGATACAGCTCAAGATCACCCAAACGGGAAGCAACCGTGGGCGCACTGGAAAAAACCAGCGCCAGCACAGAACCACTCGTCTTGGAGTACATCTTCATGCTGGCTGCAAGAGTTTCACGCACAGCCTCTTCGCCCAGCTCGCGCGCAAGCTGGGGAGCCGTTTCGATAAACGACTGCACCAGTTCAGCTCCACGCCCCGTTGAAGCCAATGCTCTTGCACCCCTGAGGTAATACTCCTCCAAGCCACGAGTGGAAAAACTTCGCGCAGCCTCATCCCATGCACTGCGCAGGTGCTCAATCGCATGCTCACCTAACTCGGCAAGGATGTCCTGATAATCCTCAAGATGAACAGCCATGCTGCCTCCGCTTCACGCAACCAACATCAGGCCACATAAAGACAAATCCGTTAAAACCTAGCTTTCAATGATCGCCTTGACACCGGGTCTTGCAATCATCCTGCCCCGCACAATAACAACTCATTAAAAATAGGTCGTTACTGCAGAATCAAGCGCATCGCGCATGTCAGGATCATCGGTAATGGGGCGCACTAAAGCCAAACGACAGGATGCAATGGGATCAACGCCTTTTGCAATCAAGGAACCCGCGTAGATCAACATGCGCGTCGAAATCCCTTCGTCAAGGCCGTGCCCTTTCAGGTTACGGGCACGCTCGGCGATACTGACCAGCTTATCGGCCACATCCATCGACACACGGGTCTCATGGACAACAATCTCGACCTCAATATCATGCTCGGGATAAGTAAAATCAAGCGCACCAAAGCGTTGCTTGGTGGACTGCTTGAGATCCTTCATTAAGCTCTGATAACCAGGATTGTAGGAAATCACAATATGAAAGTCAGGGTGCGCCTGAATTAATTCACCCTTTTTTTCCAGCGGCAACACGCGGCGATTATCGGTGAGCGGATGAATGACCACCGTCGTATCCTGGCGAGCTTCAACAACCTCATCGAGATAGCAGATTGCACCATAACGCGCCGCGATGGCCAAAGGACCATCCTGCCAGCGGGTACCCTGGGCATCCAGCAAAAAACGCCCCACCAGATCAGAGGCCGTCATGTCTTCATTACAGGCAACCGTAATCAGCGGCTTGTTCAAACGATAGGCCATAGACTCCACAAATCGGGTCTTGCCGCATCCAGTGGGGCCTTTCAGCATCATCGGCATACGCACGGAGTGAGCCGCCTCAAACAGAGCGACCTCATCGCCCACTGAACGATAGTAGGGCTCCTTGCGAATGCGATATTGTTCCAGAATTTCAGACATAAAATGTCTCCGCTAAGTTTAATTCGACGTTTGAAAAATTGACTAAAACCCAAATAAGGTTACAAGCGACGACTGATCGCGACTAGCGAATATTATGACGTGCAGTATCGCTTTCAAACCAACATGCCCAACATGAAATAGTCACGTTTTTCATTATTTACTGGCCTGCCCAACAACTCAAAACCAAGAATCTGGTCTTCATGCTGCAACATACCTCCAGATACATACTCAGATGGGCAACGCCAGAATTTTTAAAATCAGCGCCGGCATTCACCGAAAGAAGCCTTTTAATCCGGCCACACGCGCTGCGGAAAAACCGGCTGATTGCCGTTGTGATTGCCTTGCGCGTCGGTATGCACAGCGACTCCCTGAGAAGCTTTTTCCGTATTTGCGGTTTGTGCACGCGCAACGGACGGACGGCGACGCGGACTTACTGACGAAGCAACTTCAGGAACAACAGCCTGAGAAGGAACCGAATCCAACGCCTGCTGCCCGGAGGGCGTTTCATGAGCTGACCCTGGTTGCTCCTTAACACGCTGAACACTGGCGACCAGTTTGCTTGCTGTTTGATTCATGCTGCTAGTACCTCATCAATGATTGCTTCAATCTCACGCACAGCCAACTGACCACGCGCACCGGACTCATATACCGTATGCCCGTCCATTGCGCCCGAACGATAAATACTTCGACGCATCAAGACTTGCTGCAACGCCGCAAGCTCAAGCTCGTTGAGCGCTTGCCCCACCTCTCGTGACAAGGCACTGCGAGATTCAACCTGATTGAGCACCAACCTTGCCTTTAACGCCGGGTTACACACGCTTGCATCCTTGATGGCACGAACCATGCTCAGGCTGGCCCAAAGATCCACCGGAGAAGGAAGCACGGGAACGAGCACATCACTCGCAACATGCAGGATGCCACTGACCACCTCTGACGCAGGATTAGGAGGGCAATCCACCACAATGTACTGGTAATCCTCAAGGAATTCGGCAAGCGCTGTCCGCACCCCTCCGCTTACGCGAATCACCCTGAAATGCAGAGGCTTGTTAGATCGGGACTGATCGGCCCATTGACTTGCGCTTCCTTGAATATCAGCATCAACCAGCAAAGTACGTCCACGCCTACTCAAACCGGAGGCCAGGTTCATGGATAAAGTGGTCTTGCCCGCCCCCCCCTTATGGTTTGCAACGGCGATGACGCGCTTACTCTGCATCAAGGCGCTTCCTTCACCCGCAGCTCGCGATTATGGTTCAAAAAAATATCTTCGATGCATTCAGCCATAGCGATCGCATCCGCACCGGGCATCTCGCCCTCTCCTTCAATCGTCAAGTTGACGTGGGTCGCACCAAAATTGATCGTGTGAGGATGCAGACCTGTCTGTTTCGACCAGTCTGCAAGGTTATCAAGGAATACGCGCGTCTGACGATAACCAGAAAACACATACTTACGGCTAAGCATGGCGGAATCCTTGCGATTCTCCCACTCAACAAGACTTGCTGGAAGCATATGATTTTCTCTACGACACATGAGCATTGGAGCAAAAATTAACGGATCAGAACGCTTTATTTAGTTCCACCCCATCAAAATCTAAATTTTAATCTGAAGCAACACACTAAAATTTAGACCTCGAAAAGCCATCCCTGGGCAGACAAAACCTGAATGGTGTCAAGGAAACAGCCCAAAACACCATCAAGTCGAATAACTTTTAACTACGCGTTGAGGTAATTTCAGCATCACGCCCATCATTGCCTGCATCAGGCTTGACGGGAAGAATGCCCTCTACTTCATTGTGTACGCGCGCAATGATGTGTGCAGCGACCAGACCGTCACCCACGCGCTCGCAAGCATCCGCACCGGCGCGAACCGCTGCGTTCACTGCTCCCGTCTCGCCGCGCACCAGAACCGTGACATAACCACCACCCACAAACTGACGACCGATAAGACGAACTTCAGCAGCTTTGGTCATTGCATCCGCAGCTTCAATCGCCGGAACCAAACCACGGGTTTCAATCATACCCAAGGCAATGCCAGTATAATTTGACATCATCAATACTCCTAAGATGTTATGCCCATCAAGCCTGCGGCTTGCTTGGCAAAATGCCTTCTACTTCATTGTGTACGCGTGCAATGATGTGTGCAGCGACCAGGCCGTCACCCACGCGCTCGCAAGCATCCGCACCGGCGCGAACCGCTGCGTTCACTGCTCCCGTCTCGCCGCGCACCAGAACCGTGACATAACCACCACCCACAAACTGACGACCGATAAGACGAACTTCAGCAGCTTTGGTCATTGCATCCGCAGCTTCAATCGCCGGAACCAAACCACGGGTTTCAATCATACCCAGCGCAACACCTGTAACGTCTGCCATTTTTTTCTCCTAGAAACGATGAAATAAAACGTTAATCTTCAAAGGCTGAGCAATTCATAATACGTGACTGCCCAGCGATACAGAATTAAGCGCTTGGTGTAGTTGGCAAAATGCCTTCAACTTCGCCGTGGACACGCGCAATGATGTGCGCTGCAACCAGACCGTCGCCCACGCGCTCACAGGCATCCGCACCAGCACGCACGGCTGCGTTAACCGCCCCTGTTTCACCACGCACCAAAACGGTCACGTAGCCGCCACCCACGAACTGGCGACCAATGAGGCGCACCTCAGCAGCCTTGGTCATCGCATCGGCTGCCTCAATCGCGGGTACAAGACCGCGTGTCTCAATCATTCCAAGGGCAATGCCCATACGATCTGCCATCTTCATTTCTCCTGAAGTGTTATAAAAAGCTCACCGGCACACCGGCTTACACATCCAAAGCCAGGTTACCCTAGCCACCCAAACAAGACTTTAATGCAATACACCAAGGAATAACACCATAATCATTTTTATGGTTTCCATCATTCCCAGTGATCTATAATCCCCCCGATGGTCAGATCGGTGAGCACGGTTCGGTCACGCAACGCCAAACGCGCAGCCGAGCCGCTGACCGTAAAGACCCAACGTCCCACAGGAGCCCCGACAGGGTCTGTCGCCACATTGATTTTTCCTTTCAGGTTCTTCAGCACGCGCAGAGGCTCCTGCCCCAAGCCCGACAAACGGCGAGTACATACCAGATCATCAACAACCTGCATGATTTCCATCAGGTAGACTCCTCGACCCAATTATCAATGATACCGACAATGGTCAAGTCAGAAGGAAACTCCTTGCTTCCCGCCGCCTCACGCGCAGCGGAACTGCCTACACACAAAACCCAATCCCCCGGGACGCAACCAATGGAATCAACAGCAACACTCGCCACCCCACCCTTCTCTTTGACAACCAATAAAGGTCTATGCCCCATTTCCTTGATTCTATTGGTCGATACCAGTGTTTTTTCAACTTTACAAACTTTCACACCCATATCTCCGGGGATTAAACCACTTCTAAACGGGCATTTTTATCGTTCGATCGAACCGTCTCAAAGCAACGCAACAACCCCTTGGCATCAAGATGCGAATACTGAGCCTTAAGCGCATGACTTACACGTTTGCAGCGCAGAACGGCTTGATCACGAGCCCCTTTGACCCGATGGTCATATCGAAAATGAACCATTACGGGAACAGGCAAGCCGCGCCTGAAATAAATAGACTCAAAGCTTCGCAGCGCATCATCAAGATCATCGACGCTCTCTTCTACACTAAACAAATGCACAAAATAGATCAGATTTCGCAACTGCAGTAATTCAATGTTTTCGCCTACAAGCAAAAAACGCGCAGACTGCTGATAATCCACATAACCACCTGCATGATGGCGACGAACAAAATCAATCTGTGAGAGGTTATTCAGCAAAAGCTGTGTAACAAACAAGCGCATCCCCGAATGCGGCTCACCCTGCCCTCGCCCCCAGCCCTCAGTGTAAATACTTTCTTCGATGGCATCCTGCAACAGACCCATGCTTTCATCTGCAGACAAGCCCAAGGTTTCGTCGTACAGCTTGTCTGCTTCAATGAAGCGATGGGGACTTAAATCTCCAAGACTATCTGGAATATGCACACGCAAAGCATCGCTATCCGTATCAACCCCAAGGAGCAAGATCTCAATATCCGCACCAAGGAAAGAGCCTCGCACAGAGTCACGCAGTGCATACAAACGCTGAATCAGTGCCTCGACCATCTTGATTTCATGACCACGAAACTCACCGCTGCCCGATTCCTCGCTATGCAAAGACGAACGGTTATAGACAACGACTTTAAGATAGCGCGTATCCGGCGTTGTATTCGCGCCACGTAAACGTTTGAGTTCTACGCGCTGCCAACGGCGAAAATCCAGTTGAATATCGAATAATCCACCACTGTAGGCCTTGCTCTGACGCATTGCCTGTTGAGGCAAGCGCAAAACAAAACGCGCTAATCCGCCCAGCCTTGCATCCGATGCACTGGAAATATCAACCTCATGAAAACCACACTGACTGAAAAATGAACGTGCAGCATGTACCTCTTCATCTTCGAAGCGGTTTAAGTCAATTTGCTGGTTTACCAAGCGCTGGAATGTATTCTGCACACAATACGCATACAGAGTTCTCACATCCAGAGGCTCAACCCATGCGCGCTCCAATTCTTCCCATGGCAATTCATAACCGAGCCTGGACACCGCTTGCTCTTGCGAGCGAAGAACAAAATCTGTTTCATGCTGCATGAGCGCAATATCGCGCAGCACAGCATAAATCTGATCAAACGTGTTTGTTGTCGCAAGCTCGTAAGAGTAAAGCCACAAATTACGCGCTTGATTGACCAAGGCATGAGAAGAAATGGCGCGGGACGGCGAGACAGGATGCACAACCGAATCTGAGCTATTGGTGTTGATGTTTGAGGGAGACTGGCTTGTCACAACGACATCCCCCTCTACATGATTGACCTCAGTACGCCTCAATGCATGCAGGCAAGGAAAAGAACCCGCCCTATGCTTCATTGAAGACGAACCAAACCCCAAAGCCCCGCGCATGATTAACCTCTGGCTCCACCAGAAAGGGTAACGACCGGCCCCTTGAGGGTTGCGCCAGCACTTCCCGTGATTCGAGTCACAGGAGCCTCAGGGCGATCCACATCACGCTGCTGCATGGCATTCATCGACCAGGCATTGCGTGCATCCCCCTTGAGCGTCAAATTCCTGGCCTGCGCGGACAACCCCTCTGTCCCGGTAATACGCCCCGAACGCTGCCAGTCATCACCGGTAATTGCCCGGCCAGCCTGACGCCCCTCGCCAGTGATGCGTTCACGCTGTTCGGTTTGCGCGACAGGCGGCTCTGCGAGTACATCGACGGGCTTCACACTCACCGCCTGATGGCGGAATTCGGGCGTTCCAGACACACGGCCATCTGCCTTGTTGATCGGCCCTGTGATTCGATGGCCTTCGTTGCCGTAGGCCGTACCGGTGACACGGGATTTTGCCGCATGTGCCGGTGACTGAATACTGAAGCCACCCAAGGCGTTTTCACTTGATGCCGCAACACCACAGGCTTCCGCAAGCTGGTCTTGCCCCACATAGGGTGTACCGCTAGGCAAAGAGCATGCACCACGGGATGCTCCCGTCAAGACACCACCAATTCCCGGTTGTTGCCCGGTCATCGAATGACCGCCCGCCCGATGCCTGCGTACAGCACGCTCCGCGACTTCTGCAAGCGCGTCAGGGGAGCAAAAGCTGCCATATTGCTCAGCACCAACATAGCCGTTGCCTGTAACCGCAGCACATAAACCCGACTCATTTCCAGTCACCGAAGCGGCGCGACCAAGGCTTGTGCCACTAATGGACTGGCCAGCGAAAGTTCTGGACTCACCAACCTTGCGCGGCGGGGTGATCATTTCCTGCTCACAAAATGCCCGGTAGGACTGCGGAGCAACGTACTGGTTTCCAGAAACACGAGCACACGCACCGCGATCATCACCCGTCACCTTGCTATCTTGCTCGCTATCCATACCACTGATCTTTTGCGCAGCAGCGCTGGTTTCAACATTGACCTTGCGCGGATAGGATATCGTGCAAAGCTTGCCAAATTCGCCTACAGCGAAATACTGATCCCCTGTAATCTCACGGCACGAACCCGCCTCATCTCCAGTAACGCCCGACTTACGTCCTACCATCACACCCGTCACCTCTTGACCGGATGCCGTCATGGCGCGCCCTGTTTTGGCTGGAGGAACATAAGGAACATCGCGGCAGAAGGACTTGAAGGATTCCACGCTCAGATACTGCGAACCGCTAACCGGCTGACACACACCCGCCTCAGATCCAGTCGTATTTTCGGAATGATCCACTTGTGTTCCAGTCACCGCCTGATCGTTGCTCAAGGTATGACCAACACCAACTTTCTGAAACGAGGCGGCATCACGCACCCGAGCACCCCTGCCTCGAATACTGAGCGCAGCAGGGCTGAGGTAGCTGGTACCGGTAACCGCTCTCTGCGCCCCCACTTCCACACCCGTCACAGATGAACTGTGTACAATCGGAGCGCCACTGACACGCTGCCCCTTGGGCGTTGCCACGCTCATCACCTTGGGAATGGCTGTATCCGGCCTGATACCGCACTGCTGGCTAAAAACATCGGCTGCGAGATATTCAGTACCCGTAACCTTGCGACACGCCCCCGCCTCGGAACCGGTGACGCTTTCGTCAGCAAAAAGCACCCCGCCCGTAATCTCATTCGCCGCAGAGGTTTGGGTGGAGATCACCTTGGGCACACCTGCTTCCGGACGCTTGGCACCGAACTGGTCGTACTGCTCGACACCGATATATTCCGTACCGGTGACCGCTCGCAGACTGCCCGGCTCATTACCTGTGACTTTTTTGCTACGGTCAACCAAATTTCCAGTGACAACTGACCCTTTCAGCGTCTCTGACTCCTCAACCTTGGCAACCGCCTCGCCCTTGGCCACAGCAGGACGCTGCTTGCCGCTAGGACGAGCAGTCACAGACTGAGCTCTACCACCCTGACTCGCAAGCTGAGCCCGGCGCGCCATGGCGACCTGCCGCCCATTCAAGCCATTGGCAAGCACGTCTCCCACAGCCTGACTTGAAATCAAGCCACAGCCCACCAAGGTTGCAGCCGTCTTGACGACTTGCGCCCCTGTCTTGCCCTTGCTGCTCATTGCAGAGCGACGAGCCATGGCAAAGGCTCGTGCACCACCCGTCAAGCTCAAAGGATTGACAGGTACGACTTCAGCAGAAACAGCCGCACTAACGGCAGAAAAGGCACAACCGCAATCAGGAAGCACTGAGTCAACGACAACGCGAGCCTCCATTGCCTGACGACGCTGGGCACGCAGTGCTGTCGCACTTTGCGCTGATGCCTTGCGCGCGGCCGCTTCCTGACGCAACTGACGACTACTTACCCGCTCCTCAACCACCACAGCCTCAGCAACAGGAGCCGACACGAACGAATCGACACTCTCCTGCACTCCGACAACAGGCTTAACCGACAGACTGTCCTGTGAATTAACCATGCCCGTCTTGCGCGCCAAGGCCTGCGCCTTCCTCAGCTCGGCGGTCGAAGAGCTTGCCGGGGCGCGTTGAGCCTGCCTGACCTGTGGCACAACCAAAACGTTGCTTTCACCATGACCACTTACATTTGATGCAAACAGCGGCGCACTCGCAAAGCCCGCCGAAGACACGGGCTGCGCAACAACGAGCGAAGCCTGTTTGCGCCCCAGCGCCTGTTCACGACGCTGCATGACAGCCGGTGACAATGAGGAAGGAACCGAAGCCTGAGCCCCGCCCTTGCGAGCAGCGGCGCGTTGTTTGCGCGCATCATCCTTGTGATCCGCGATCTTGCCATGCAAGGCCGCTTGACGACGATGCTGCAAGGCAAGTTCACGACCATTAACCTGAGAGGTCATCAAACAAGGCGCTTCGTTGCAAACCATGGTATGTACTGCATTGACTTGACCGCTCACAGCAATAGAAGACACCTGTGTGTCAGCCTTGCCTGCCTGGCTTAGCGCCCTACGGCGTGCTTGTGCGGCATCACGCCCACTGGTGTACGAAGTCCTAGCTTGGTTATTCATGCTCATCTCTGCCTTCTCAATGCTTGATGACCTATCAGGTCAATCTCCCCCGAAAATTCAGAGGAGATCATTCCAATATCCAGGGAAACGCAAGCGCTCCCCGGAACTAGCGTTTATCGTCCGCGATAGACAATGAATGCGGTGCCCTGGCACTGCGCATAGTTGTCATAACCAACGATACGGATCATTTGATCCGGATACTCACGATGGCATGCCTCAACCTCGGCCATAACCGCATCCACAGACTGCTCTCCGAAGAAAGGTAGCTTCCACATGTACCAGTAGTAATCCCAGGCATTTTCCTTCTCGGAATGCTCAACGGACGGGTTCCATCCGCGAGAAATCAGATAAGCAACCTGCTTGCGAATCTGGTCAGCGCTCATCTGCGGCAGGTACGAAAAAGTTTCGTACTTGGGGGACTGCTTGAAGCTGTAATTGACGGTACTCATAAATCATTCTCCTTAATAAGGTTTTCGACGGGTCGCAGATTATTTGTTGACAACGTCAAGCTTGTCTACGGTATCGAACTCGAACTTGATCTCTTTCCATGTCTCCATGGCGATCTTCAGCTCAGGAGAATACTGGGCGGCAGCGGCAAGGATTTCCTTGCCTTCCTTCTCAACCTGACGACCTTCGTTACGAGCCTGTACGCAGGCTTCCAGCGCGACGCGGTTAGCGGTTGCGCCAGCAGCGTTGCCCCACGGGTGACCCAAGGTACCGCCACCAAACTGCAGTACAGAGTCGTCACCGAAGATATTGACCAGCGCCGGCATGTGCCATACGTGAATACCACCAGAAGCAACAGCGAAGGCACCCGGCATGGAACCCCAATCCTGATCGAAGAAGATACCGCGTGAGCGATCTTCAGGAATATAAGATTCGCGCAACAGGTCGATCCAGCCCAGAGTCGCTTCGCGGTCGCCTTCCAGCTTGCCTACGACGGTACCGGTATGCAGGTGATCGCCACCGGACAGACGCAGAATCTTGGTCAGTACGCGGAAGTGAATACCGTGGTGCGGGTTACGGTCGAGTACCGCGTGCATTGCACGGTGGATATGCAGCAGCATGCCGTTCTCACGACACCAGTTGGCCAAGCCTGTGTTGGCAGTGAAACCACCGGTGATGTAGTCGTGCATGATGATTTTGGAGCCAATTTCCTTGGCGTATTCAGCACGCTTGTACATCTCCTCCGGGGTCGGAGCAGTGACGTTCAGATAGTGACCTTTGCGCTCACCGGTCTCACGCTCTGCCTTGTCGATCGCTTCCTGCACGAAGTCGAAACGCTGGCGCCAACGCATGAACGGCTGGCTGTTGATGTTCTCGTCATCCTTGGTGAAGTCCAGACCGCCGCGCAGGCACTCGTAGACCGCACGACCGTAGTTCTTACCGGACAGACCGAGCTTCGGCTTGATGGTACAACCCAGCATCGGGCGACCGTACTTGTTCAGGATATCGCGCTCAACCTGGATACCCAAGGGCGGACCGCCGCAGGTCTTGACATAGGCAATCGGGAAACGGACATCTTCCAGACGCAATGAACGCACAGCCTTGAAGCCGAATACGTTACCGACCAGAGAGGTGAATACGTTAACGACAGAACCCTCCTCGAACAGATCGATCGGGTAGGCGATAAAGGCATAGAACGCGGTATCATCACCTGGCACATCCTCGATGTGATAGGCACGACCCTTGTAGTAGTCCATATCAGTGAGAAGATCCGTCCATACCGTCGTCCAGGTTCCTGTGGAAGACTCAGCGGCAACAGCCGCAGCAGCTTCTTCACGATCAACACCGGCTTGCGGCACGATCTTGAAGCACGCCAGCAGATCGGTATCCAGCGGGGTGTACTCCGGGGTCCAGTAGGTTTGGCGATATTCCTTCACGCCGGCATCGTACTTCTTGACAGCCATGCTTAGCTCCTGTTTGGGTTAGCGAAAAGGGCGGAGGCGAGCATCCAAACGGAAGGTCGTCCCAACCAAGGTAAACAACGAAATAACATCTTGTGGATATTTCAAATTGTTTGCGGTGTGGAAGGTTACGCCGAGGGCGCAATAAGTCAAATCATTTCGAGTAATCTTGACCATAAGACAGCCTTATTCTTGACATGCTGCTTTGTGTGTCTTGGCGTACCCACGGACACCCACTTCGTCCCGAGTATGCCACTATTGATGCGGCACAAAATACATCTTGAAGCGTAGGAGCGATCTTGCTCACGAAGCGCCTTGATTTCGTGCCGCTCGCGAGCAAGATCACTCCGTTTAAATATTTTCAGATCGGTTCAATAGGCAGTTCAAGGGCGTAAAGAGTTTTTCAGAACGGAATATCGTCCTCTTCAAACCTGCCGCCCCAGCTTGAATCCTGCGGCATAGGCGCTGCGGATGGGCGGGTATCTTGCTGTGGGCGCGCGGCGGGGGCGGCACGCGCTGCGCTGCGTTGCGGTTCGTCAAAGCTGCTATCGGATGAGCTGCCGCTGGGGCGGCCTCCGAGCATTTGCATGTCGCTTGCGACGATTTCAGTGGTGTACTGGTCGTGGCCTTCCTTGTTTTGCCATTTGCGCGTGCGCAGTGCGCCTTCGATGTACACCTGCTGGCCTTTGCGCAGGTATTCGGCAGCAATTTCCGCCAGTTTGTTGAACAGCACCACGCGGTGCCATTCGGTTTGTTCCTTTTTCTCGCCGCTCTGCTTGTCCTTCCATGACTCGGAGGTGGCGAGGTTCAGATTGGTGACCGCGCCGCCACTTGGCATGTAGCGGGTTTCCGGGTCGCGTCCCAGAGTGCCCACCAAAATCACTTTGTTAATTCCACGCGCCATGCTTCTTTCCTCTTGATCGTATCAGCTTACAACAAACAGCAAGCCGATTGCCGTTGATGCGCGGTATATTACCCCACTTCAGCTTGATGCAGACGAACGCCCATGAGCTCCAGTTTTATCCGCATACGCGGCGCGCGCACCCATAACCTCAAAAATATCGACCTGGATATTCCCCGTGAAAAACTGATCGTTTTCACCGGCTTATCCGGCTCCGGCAAGTCATCACTGGCCTTTGACACGATTTTTGCCGAGGGTCAGCGGCGCTATGTCGAGTCGCTTTCGGCCTATGCGCGTCAGTTTTTGTCGATGATGGACAAGCCGGATGTGGATTTGATCGAGGGCTTGTCGCCAGCCATCGCCATTGAGCAAAAGACCACCTCGCACAATCCGCGCTCCACCGTGGGGACGGTGACGGAGATTTACGATTATCTGCGCCTGTTGTTCGCCCGCGCCGGAACGCCGCATTGCCCGGAGCATGACCTGCCGCTGGAGGCGCAAACGGTCAGCCAGATGGTCGATCATGTGCTGGCCTTGCCGGAAGACTCGCGTTTGATGCTGCTTGCGCCGGTGATTTCGGCGCGCAAGGGCGAGTATCGCCGCCTGTTTGACAGCCTGCGCGGGCAGGGCTTTTTGCGTGTGCGCATCAACGGCGTGGTGATGGAGCTGGACGAAGCGCCCGAGCTGGATGCCAAGTCCAAGCACAGCATCGAAGTGGTAGTGGATCGCTTCAAGGTGCGTGCCGATGCGGCGCAGCGTCTGGCCGAGTCGTTTGAAACCGCGCTCAACCTGGCCGAGGGCGTGGCCAAGGTGGTGAGCATGGCCTCGGACGACGAGCCGGGCGCGGGGATTGACCTGACCTTTTCGGCGCGCCACGCCTGCCCGGTATGCGGCTTTTCGCTCACCGAGCTGGAGCCGCGCATGTTCTCCTTCAACAATCCGCAGGGCGCGTGTCCGACCTGTGATGGCATTGGCGTGCAGAGTTTTATGGATCCGTCCAAGGTGGTGGGACACCCTGAGTTGTCGCTGGCGGGTGGAGCGATTCGCGGCTGGGATCGGCGCAATGCGTACTTTTTCGCCATTATTCAAAGCCTTGGCGCGCATTATGGCTTTGACCCGGAAACGCCGTGGCAAGACTTGAGCCCGCAGGTGCGTGATGTGGTGCTGCACGGTTCCGGTAAAGTGAAAATCAATTTCAACTACATCGGCGAGCGCGGCAAGGTAAGTGCGAAAAGCCATGTCTTTGAAGGTGTATTGCCGAATATGCAGCGCCGTTACCGCGAAAGCGACAGCCTGGCGGTGCGTGAAGAGCTGGCCAAATACCTCTCGGAACAGCCTTGCCCGGATTGTGGCGGCGCGCGCATCAACCGCACCGCGCGGCATGTGAAAATCGGTGAGTTGAACCTGCCCGCCATCACGCATTTACCAGTCGATCAGGCCGCCGACTGGTTCGCCGCCCTGAGCCTGCCCGGACAGAAAGCCGCGATTGCTGAAAAAATCATCCGCGAGATTCATGCGCGCCTGGGTTTTCTGGTGAATGTCGGTCTGAACTATCTGTCCCTGGATCGCAATGCCGATACTTTGTCCGGCGGCGAGGCGCAGCGCATCCGTCTGGCCAGCCAGATCGGTTCTGGCCTGGTCGGTGTGACTTATATTCTGGATGAACCTTCAATTGGCCTGCACCAGCGTGACAATGACCGTCTGCTGGGCACGCTCACCCGCCTGCGCGAACTGGGCAATACGGTGATTGTGGTCGAGCACGATGAAGATGCCATTCGCATGGCGGATTTTGTGGTCGATATTGGCCCCGGCGCAGGCGTGCATGGCGGACATATCATTGCCACAGGCACGGCGGACGAGATTGCCGCCCATCCGGACTCGCTCACCGGCGGCTATCTGAACGGTCGCCTGGCCATTCTGCCGCCGGAGCAGCGCGTAGCGCGTGACCCGGAGAAGCTGCTGATTCTGCAAGGCGCGCATGGCAACAACTTGCAGGGCGATACGCTGGAAATCCCGGTCGGCCTGTTGACCTGCATCACCGGCGTGTCCGGTTCGGGCAAGTCCACCTTGATTAATGACACGCTGTACAAAATCGCCGCACAAACGCTCAACAAGGCCAGCACCACGCCCGCGCCGTTTGAGGCCATCAGCGGCATGGAACATTTCGATAAAGTCATCGACATTGACCAAAGCCCGATTGGGCGCACACCGCGTTCCAATCCCGCCACCTATACCGGCCTGTTCACGCCGATTCGTGAGCTGTTCGCCGCTGTTCCCGAATCACGCGCGCGCGGTTATGGGCCGGGGCGTTTCAGTTTCAACGTCAAGGGTGGACGCTGCGAGGCTTGTGAAGGCGACGGCATGTTGAAGGTCGAGATGCACTTTTTGCCGGATGTGTACGTCGAATGCGAGGTGTGCAAAGGCAAGCGTTACAACCGCGAAACCCTCGACATTCGCTACAAGGGCAAGACCATTGCCGATGTACTGGCCATGACCGTGGAAGATGGCGTGGCGTTTTTCAGCACCGTGCCGTCGATTTTCCGCAAGCTGCAAACCTTGCAGGAAGTCGGCCTGGGCTATCTGCGCCTGGGGCAGAACGCCACCACCCTCTCCGGCGGCGAGGCGCAGCGCGTCAAGCTGGCGAAAGAGCTATCCAAACGCGATACCGGGCGCACGCTGTACATTCTGGATGAACCGACCACCGGGCTGCATTTTCATGATGTCGCCCAACTCTTGCGCGTGATTCATACCCTGCGCGACCACGGCAATACCGTGGTGGTGATCGAGCACAATCTGGACGTAATCAAAACCGCCGACTGGGTGGTTGACCTTGGCCCCGAGGGTGGGCGCGGTGGCGGCAAGATTATTGCGCAAGGCACGCCACAGGAGGTAAGTCATATCGAAGCATCACACACCGGACGCTATTTGCGGCGCTTTTTTACCCACCCACACCAATAACCTTAGGACAACCGCTATGCGCTTTCTGCTTTCCGCCTTGCTTTTACTGAGTGCGCTGCCCGCTCATGCCGCGCCGAACACCTTCCCCGCCCCGCTGCCCGCAAGCTTCGTCGGCACCCTGCCCTGCGCGGATTGTCCCGGCATCGACACCCGCCTTAATCTTCTTCCCGACGGCCAATTTCAAATGCGCATGACCTATCTGGAACGCCCAGGCGCAGGTTTCGACAGCATCGGCCTCTGGCAGTTGGCTGAGGGTAAACTGCTGCTCAAGGAAGGCGCGAAAACCGTCGAGCAATTCCAACTCAAGGGCAAAACACCCACCCTGCTCAAGCTCGACATGCAAGGCCAGCCCATCGCCTCCAAGCTCGATTACAGCCTCAAACCCAAAGACATCTTCCAGCCGATGAAACCCAGGCTGACCCTGCAAGGCATGTTCGTGTATTTCGCCGATACTGCGCGTTTCACCCCCTGCGCCACCGGGCAATCCATGCCGGTGAAAAAGGAAGGCGAGTACCTGACGCTGGAAAAAGCCTACATGGCCGCACGCAAAGAGCCGCAGCAAGCCTTGCTCGCCACCGTGGAAGGACAGATCAGCAAACAGCCGCGCATGGAAAGCGAAGGCAGCGAACAGGTATTGCGCGTGCTCAAACTGGTTGAAATGAGCGCAGCCAGCGCCTGCCCCGCGCAAGATGCGGACAAGGTTGATGCGCCCAAGCTGGAGGATCGTACCTGGGTCTTGGTACAGCTCGGTGAACAGCACATCGCCCCACCCAAGCAGGGGCTGGGCGCGCACCTGATTCTGATGAGCAAGGAACAGCGCGTGGCCGGTTCCGGCGGCTGCAATCGCCTTATGGGTGGCTACACGCTGGATGGCAACAAACTTGGTTTCAGCAAAATGGCCAGCAGCATGATGTTCTGCGAGGGCAGCATGGAAACCGAACAAGGCTTCCTGCTTATCCTGGACAAGGTTGCAAACTGGTCGATGGATTCTGGCCTGCTTGTACTCAAGGATGGCAGCGGCAACGTTTTGGCCAAGCTGCGCGCCAATGAGCAGGCCAAGCCTTATTGATCCTTGCCTGAATGAACCGTGAATGGACGGTAGGGGCGGGCTTGCCC
>CAZTYJ010000023.1:0-32082 GCA_964618025.1 uncultured Halothiobacillus sp.
GCGTGAATGGACGGTAGGAGCGGGCTTGCCCGCGAAGCCTTCAACATACGTTTTTTCGCGGGCAAGCCTGCTCCTACAGTTCAAACATTTTCAGGGCGGATCAATCATCAAGCTGCTGTAGCAGCTCCATAACGACGGAAAAGCAGCCATACCAGCTCCAGCATGGCGGGCTGGTCAAGCTTGGGGGTGCCGCTGATAATCAGTACAAAACGATGTTTGCCGATGAACAGCGGCCAAAAGCCCATGTTGCTCATGCCTCCGGCGTTAATCAGCGCCCAGGCGCTGCTGCGCATTCCCAGGTGTCCCTCCAGCAGGGCGAAATGCCGTGAATGCAATGAACTCAAGTCGGCGGATAGCCCCGCCAACTCTTCAGCGGTTTCGTGGTGAAAACCATGGCATCCCAGATAAAAACCCTGTTCATCGGCCAAGAGCGCCTTTCCGTCTCCGGCAAGCTCGGCAAGAATTGGCGGCAGACTGGACTCCAGGCTTTCAGAAGATTGTTTGCGCGTGGCAGGCAGGCCATGCACCAGCCCCAAGGATTGCAGGCGGTAAATATGCTCCAGAGCGGTCTGCTCATCACTCAGGCCGGTGACTTCGCTCAGTAGCGCCGGTTCGAAGGTAGGGAACTCAGGCAAGGACAGCAAGCGGCTCAAGCTCGCGCGCGCAGGTTCCTGGGTCACGCTGGAGGCGGCGAAGTAAGCTCCGGCTGGGGTGGGCGCAATAAACAGTCCACGTTCGTAATCGTATTCATTCATTCGTTTTTACTCCGGGGTCGATCGAATAAAGCAAAGCCTGAACCAGTAGGGAAACGTCGCGTTTGACGCGCGCATCCACTTCAAAGACAGGGACGTTGAATCCCAGACTCGCTACATGCGCATGGTAACGATCCAGTCCCGGAAGCGGGTTTTCATCCATGCGGGTCACGCCAATGACCAGTTGGGTATTTTCAATGAACTCCCGGAAGGCATTCACATAGAACGACATATCCTGAAACGGGTTGCTGCGCGTGTTGTCGAGCATCAGCACCAGACCCAGGCCGCCTTCGGTGAGAATGTCCCACATGAAATCGAAACGCTCCTGGCCGGGAGTCCCGTAGAGATGCACGCGCTCGCCGCCGTCAAGCTTGAGCAGCCCGTAATCCATGGCCACGGTGGTTTGCGGCTTGCGGTTTTTGGTCATGTCCGTGGCTTCTTCATCCGTGGTTAATACGGGAATGTCGCTCAAGGACTTGATGGCCGTTGTTTTTCCTGCGCCCACAGGGCCTGCAAATATGATTTTATGTTGAGCCACGCTCGTGTTCCTTTTTGATTCTATGTCGTCGTGTTATCTGGTGAGTTCATCGTGCAAAAAATTAGCCGAAGCCCAGCTTTTTCAACAGGCTGCCAAACAGGCTACGTTTCTCTTTGCTGGCGGGCTGCGCGCTCGGGGCGGCTTCGGTGCTCTGTGTCGGTGTCATCACGAATTCGACCAGGCCAAATGATTGGCAGGCACAATAAAACGCGAAGACAAAACGGTAAGGCACATCCAGCTTTTGCGCGCTTTCCAGCAGGCCGCTCGGCTGCGTCACCCATAGGGCGGCAATCCGCATGCCGTGGGGTACACTCATGAGCCGAGGGATGTTCGGCCAGCTCCGCAGGCGCACGGGAGCGGTCAAGGATGTGCCCAAGGGGACGCGCCCGCGCGAAGTCCATAGGGATATTTTCCACAACATGTTGTCCAGGCGGCGTAAGCGTGGATCCTCTGAAATCCCGATATCTTTGGGCTCCAGCTCGACTAAAGCGATTGAAACGGGAGAGGCGCTGATGGAGCGTGCGCATATCGCCCGCAAATAGGCTTCTGGCATGGGGGTTGAGGCAAAATTCTTTCCTTGGCCAACGTAAATGGGGTGTGCTCCCAGTCCCTCGATCTTGGCGATGCCACCCTCTGCCGTGCGCTGCATGGCCTCGCGGTAGACTCCAAGCAGCGTGGTCGCGGGATCAAAAAACAGTTCAGCCTGGGCGCGCGGGTCGGTGTACGTCTCGTCTTGGATGTTGCCGCAGCAATTTTGCGATTTTTCATCCATTTCATTGCTCATCCGCTGTGCTGCGGCTGAAGTCGCTGTTTTCGGCTCGCCCGCCTCTGCGAGTCGTGGTGGTGCTTCTGCCGTTTTCTTGTCTGTTGGGACGGGTGCGTCTGCCAGCGAAGCTGGCTTGATGCTCTGTCCGCCCGCTTTGGGTGGGTTTTGCAAGGCCGCGCGAACCTTGCTCAGAGCCTCCAGAAAAGCATCAGCCTTGACGGGCTTGGATACCCAAAAGGCGTTGTTAAGGTTGATATGTTTTTCCGTGACGGAGAGCGCAATCACGGGGCCCTGAAATTTGCGTCGCACATCCAGCCATAAACGCGAGCTTTCAACGCCATCCATGTCAATGATGATGGCATCTTGCGAGTGATCGGACACGACTTCACAGCTGCCGCGCACCGGCCCGTCAAGAAACATGCCAAACAACTGCAACGCCCGTTCGTTCATGCCAACGAGACTGACTTTGAGGGGCGGGTTTTTAGGTTTTTTCTTAAACATTCGGCTTCAGCCTTTGAATGATGCACGGTCAATCAATGCGCATGTGAAATGATTTATTTCACATGCGGACTTGGGAAGCAAGCCTTGTTGCGCTACATGATCTTAATAATCTTTACGAATCAATGGCTTGTGCCATTGTTTGTGTTGGGGTGCTTAGAAATTCTCCGGCACTTTTTCCCATGCCGCTGGCAAGCGGTTGAAGCTGATGTACAGTTGCTCCCGCATTCCCTGCCAGCGCGCTTCTTCCTGTAAAATCCGGTAAAGTCCGAGCAGCAGCTCCGCTTCGGGCTCCTGATCCGGGTTTTCCAGCAGGGCATTCTCCAGAAGCTCAACGGCGTGCTCGAGCTGGCCGTATTCCAGCAGCGCATGAGCCTGATCCATGGCGCTGACCGGACGCTTGGTGTAGTGATCGTTGCGTTTTACCAGCGTCATGCCTGTTGCCTGCGATGCGCGCAGCAATGAGCCTTTTGCGCGCGCAACCTGCGGGTCATCGGGCGAGATGCCGTGGTTGAGATGGGTTTGGAAAAAGGCCATCGTTGCCGGTGCCAGCAATGGCTGCGCCAGTTGCAACATGCGCAGCTTGAGTGCGTGTCCGTTCGCGCCCAGGGTAATCATCAAATCCAGCAGCGCGCTGTAAAGCGCGGCGGCATCCCCGTCTTTAACCAGTAACAAAATGCGTTGCACATGCGCACGTAGATCCGCAGGCTTGCCAAGAATCCGGTGCCCAAGACAGCTCAGTGCTTCGCTTTTATCCACGAGCTGTGACAGATGGAGATCCCGGCGGGTCTGGATCAAAAGAAAAGGGTCAACCGTAATATCATTGAGCGCGATCTCATGTACGTCGCCACGCACTCGCACTAGTGGGCGACCGGGTTGGAGGCGTTGGCTCATAAAAACTCCTGTGTGTAAGCCCCATGATCTTTGTGTGCCTGAGTATGGTTCAGCCCTTGCGCTTGCACAAGCGGAGCCGTGCTTTTTATGGTAATTGCACCAGCTCAGGAGCCTGCCAGCCAGGTTGACGATGTTCGACGACGACGGTGGTGTAAACGCCGCCGCGCACATTCCACTCGCCGGTTACGCGCATAAAGCGTGGCTCGGTCACCGCCACCAGGTCGCTTAGAATGCGATTGGTCATGGCCTCATGAAAGGCACCTTCTTCACGGAAAGACCACATGTACAGCTTGAGCGCCTTGAGCTCGACACAGCGCTCATCCGCTATGTAGTCGATACGGATGGTGGCGAAATCAGGTTGGCCAGTGAGCGGGCACAGGCAGGTAAACTCCGGTATGCGGATATGAATGGTAAAGTCGCGCTCTGGATTGGGGTTGACAAAGGTTTCAAGGTTTTTGGATGGACGCGTGGACATGGATTTTTCCGGCCTGTTTGAATTGAGGCGCAAAGTATAGAACATGCGCCTGGCTTCGTTACGCCTTGCGGGCTTCAAATCTTTTGTCGAGCCCACCGAGATTGTCTTTCCCGGCGAGCTGGTCGGCATCGTCGGGCCAAATGGTTGTGGCAAGTCGAACACGCTGGATGCCCTGCGCTGGGTGATGGGCGAATCCTCAGCCAGACATTTGCGTGGTCAATCGCTTGAGGATGTGATTTTTGCCGGTAGCGCGCAACGCAAGCCGGTGAGCCAAGCCTCGGTCGAATTGCTCTTCGAACATCACGATGAGGCTGGTGCTGGCGCGCTATTGCAAGGGCCTTGGGCGCGCTTCCGTGATTTGAGTATCCGCCGTGTGCTCAGCCGTGATGGGCAGTCCAAATATTTTCTGAATGGTACGCGCTGTCGGCGCAAGGATATTGCCGACCTGTTTTTGGGGACGGGGCTGGGGCGCGGTCATGGGGCGACCAGCGCCACGCGCAGTTACGCCATTATTGAGCAGGGGCAGATCAACCGCTTGTTGGATGCGCGTCCGGACGAGTTGCGTGCCACATTGGAAGAGGCCGCAGGTATTTCGCGCTACAAGGAGCGGCGGCGTGAAACAGAAATGTCCATTCAGCACACGCGCGACAATCTCTTGCGATTGAGCGATCTGCGTGATGAATTGACGCGCCAGCTCGAAAAGCTTGAACGCCAGGCCAAGGCGGCCGAGCGCTTTCGGCTGTGGCAGAGCGAGGCCGCCGCACTTGAGCTTGCTGTAAACGCTCTTCAGCTGCGGCAATTACAAGATGAGTACGCGCGCGAGCGCGCGCAGCAGGCGCATGAAGAAAAAACCTTGCAGGATGCGCAAAGCGCGCAGCAAAACGCCCAGAAGCTGCTCGAAAGCGCGCGTGAGCGCGAGGCGAAGCTGCAAGCCGAACTTCATCAACACCAGGCGCAAAGCTATACGTTGGCTGCGGATGTCGCCCAACTTGAGCAGGCGCGCCGCCATGCCCAGGCGCAGGCCGAGCAACTTGAGCGCGAGTTACAGCAGCTTGAACATGAAATGGGTGAACACAGGCAGCGTGAACTCGCCAGCCAGGCGCAGCTTGCCCAGCTGCGCCTGGATATGGATAGTGCGGCAGCGGAACTCCCGCCGCTTTCCGCGATGCTGGTGCAAAGTCAGGCCGCTCTTTTAAGCGCGGAGCAGGCATCACGACAGGCGCAGCTTGTCTTTGAACAGCGGCAAAGCCAGGCGCAAGAGTCGGCTCAACAGCTGCGCATGGAGCGCAGTCAAGCGGCTCAGTGCGAACAGCAGCAGCGCAATCTGCATGAGCGTTTGCAACGCTTGCGCATAGCCGAGCTGGAGCGTGAAAGCAGCGCGCTGGAGCATGAAAGTACGCATGCCCGCGATGCCCATGCCGGGCTAAGTCAGCGCATTGATGTTCTTGATCGGGCTTTGGAGCAGCACGCCGCTGTGCTGGCCGCAACTCGCCAGGAGCAGGGTGAGGCACAGACGCAGACGCAGCAGCTTCAGCATGAGATCACAAGCCTGTTGGCTGAACAGCGTGCATTGAGTGCGCTGGAACAGGCTCAGGGGCATGAGCTCGCTCCGGCCTTGCGTGCCTGGTTAAAACACAGCGGTCTTGACGCGGTGCGCGTTGCCGAGTGTGTCAGTGCCCGCAGCGAGTGGCTTGAAGCGCTCGATAGTGTATTGCAGGATGCACTGAATGCCGTGCCCGTAGAGACGCTGGACGCATGGATGTTGCGTGCGAATGTGCAGGATACGCATGGCCTGTTTATGGTGGAGCCTGATGCAGAGCGTGCGCCGGATTTGCAGGCGATCCTCCACGGTGACTATGCCCAGGCGCTGCTCAATGGTCTGCGCCCCTGTGCTGCGCTTGACATGGCTCTTGCCCGGCGTCATGAGCTGCGTCCTGGTGAGGCATGGCTTACGCCGCAGGGTGACATCATAAGTCGTCATGGCTGGATGCGCCCGCCCGCGCGGAAGCGCCCGCACGGCACGCTCCAGCGTCGTCAGCGTCAGGAGCAGCTTGCGCGGGAGCTGAACGTCTTGCACCCAAGACTGGCAGAGGCGGCTGCGCAGCTCCAGGCTGCCCGCCAGGCGTTACAGTCGCTGGAGAGCGAACAAAGCGCCCGTCAGCAGGAGCATCGTGAAACATTGCGCCAACAACATGAGCTTGCGCTAGGTGTTGAGCGGCTGCGTTTGCGTCTGGAACAAACGCAAGGCCGCTTGCACGCGCAGCGCCGCGAACATGAGGAGCTGCACGCGGAGCTTCAGGATAACGCACGGCGTCATGCCCGGCATCAGCAGGAAATGGCCAGGCTGGAACAGCGTCTGCGTCGTGATGAAATCGAGTTGAACACGGCGCTGGTTGCGCGGAAAAATACAGAGGAGGCGCTGACCCGCCAACGCCTGCATGTGCGCGAGGCGGAGCGCGCCGAACACGGCGCGCAATCCCGTATTCAGAGCTTGCAGCGTGAGCATGAGCTGCGCAGTCAAAGCCAGCAGCATCTGGCTGAACAGGCGGCGCGACTTGAAGCGCGCCGCGTGGCTTTGCTGGAGCGCCAGCAAGCCGGTATTGCGCCGCAGATCGAGCTTGCCGCTGAGCTTGCGCGTTTACGCGCAGCAGAAGCGCAAGCGCAACAGCAGCTGCAATATGCGCGCGTTAACTTGACGCAATGCACTGAAGCCGTGCGCGAGGCTCAGCAGTCTGTCCTGCACGCCGGGCAAGGATGGGAGCAGGCGCGCTACGCGCTGGAGCAACGCCGTCTGAGTCTGCAAGCGCTGGAGTTACGGGCTGAGACCCCTGCGAACAAACTTGCAGGCTGCTCTGATGAGGATATTCAATCCGCGCTTGTCAGTGTTCAGGGGCAGGATGTCGTGGCGTTACACGCAAGGTTAAGCGAAACGCTTGGACGCATCGCCCGCCTTGGCGCAGTCAATCTCGCCGCTCTGGAGGAGTTTGCCGACGCGCAACAACAGCGATCTGCGCTTGATGCGCAATATGCCGATCTGAATAAGGCGCTCTCCACGCTGGAGGCAGCCATGCGCACCCTGGATCAGGAAACACGCAGTCGTTTCCGTGAAACCTTTGAGGCGGTCAATGTCAGGCTCGGCGAAACTTTTCGGCAACTCTTCGGGGGGGGTGAGGCTCGGCTGGAGCTTCAGGGGGATGTCGAGCCAGGAGCGCAAGATGAACCCACGAGTTCAGCGCGGGATCGCTGGCTGGAGCGTGGCGTGCTTCTGCTGGCACGCCCGCCGGGCAAGAAAATCAGCCATATCCACCTGCTTTCCGGCGGGGAAAAATCGCTCACCGCCATTGCGCTCGTGTTCGCCATTTTTCAGCTCAATCCGGCGCCTTTTTGCCTGCTGGATGAAGTGGATGCGCCACTGGATGAGGCTAACGTGGGGCGTTTTTGTGCTATGGTTCGGGCTATGTCAGCTCGGGTGCAGTTTATTTTCATCACCCACAATAAAACGACGATGGAGCTGGCGCGCCACCTGATTGGGGTCACCATGCGCGAGGCGGGCGTGTCGCGCATTGTTGAGGTTGACCTGGATGCGGCGGTGAAGATGCTGGACGAATGAGTTGAGGGTAAACAGGTTTTGGAGACAAACATGGACTGGCTGCTGTGGATTGCGATTGGGCTTGGCGTGGCGCTCACGATGCTGGGTCTGTATTTTTTCAGTTCGAAGCGCAGCGCTGAACCTGCGCCATTCCCGCTTGACGAAACCATGCGCGATACACTGAGCCATGACCCACTCGCCGACCCTTTGGCCGATGCTGTTACGGATGACATCAGGCAACCTGTCAGAAGCGCATTCAGCCAGCCAGCTGTGTCTGGCGAACCCTTATCCCATTCCCGGCGAGAGCCACAATTCGGCAGCCCTGCGCCAACTGAATTTGATGAATTTGGCGTGAGTCCGGTGCGCTTGCGGCCGCAGGATGAAGCGGCGGCGGCGCGACTGGTACCAGGACGACAACGACGCGCCCCCCGCTTCAGTTACAACCGTGGTGTTGAAGCTCATTCAAGCGGCCTGCCAGAGCAGGCTGGGCACAATGAGCCGCGTCTGGACGGCGAAGCGCCTGCCCCCGCTGCGGCCGAGCAGCGGCGAGCTTTTGCTGTGGCGGCAGATGCTGCGGATCACGCCGGGGTACGCATGGCGGAGGCGCATCGCTCTTCCTCTCAGGCGATGGGCATCAATGAAGCTGTCGCGAACCGCCAGGACAAGGGCGAACGCGCTGCCGACGCGGCGGATGTTATCCCGCTGTACCTGATTGCGCGTCAGTCAACGGGGTTTGCGGGCAGCCGCCTGCTCGATGTCTTTGCCCGCATGGGTTTTGCGTTCGGCGACATGGATGTGTATCACTATCGCGACGCACGCGGTTATGCCTTGTTTAGCCTGATGAATGGCGTGGCTCCCGGAACGTTTGACCCGGCCACCCTTTCTGCGCAAAGTACGCCCGCGTTGGCCTTGTTCCTGCGCCTGCCGGTTGATCGTCAGCCTGGCCTGATTCTGGAGCAGTTTCTGGAGCTGGCTTATCGCATGGCGGATGAGCTTGATGCCCGTCTGCTGGATGATCGACGGGAGGCTTTGAGTACGGAGTCCGTTGATCGTATGCGTGCGATCGTGCTCAACGATTGAATTTGCCTGATGGACTGCGCGCATTCTGGGGCGCAGTCCATCAGGCGAAAGCCAACCATCCGCCCATAAAAATGCCGCTGCATAATAATGTGCAGCGGCTTTTTAACTCAGGCTGGTGCAGCACCAGCCCTGCGGAACATCAGTTCAGGATGTAGTACATCTTGTCCTTGTCCATGGCGTAA
This sequence comes from uncultured Halothiobacillus sp., assembly GCA_964618025.1. GTDB lineage: Bacteria > Pseudomonadota > Gammaproteobacteria > Halothiobacillales > Halothiobacillaceae > Thiofaba. The sequence goes on from CAZTYJ010000023.1 coordinate 8,775, forward strand.
TCCCAAGGCAGATTGGCGTTTTTCCAGCCATTGACCAGGCGCTTGCCCTTGTTTTCGCCCTCTTTGACCTTGTCGCCTTCAAAGCCATCCACCACGCTGTACACCTTGGTGTAACCGGCCTTGCCCAACAGACTCGCGCCCTTGGAGCTACGGTCGCCAGAGCGGCACATCAGGATGATTTCGCTGTCCTTGTGGCCGCCTTTTTTGCTGACGAGCTCTTCAACCGCTGTCGTGAAATCGCTGTTGGCTGTGACCTTGTAATGCTTGAGTTTGTCGTCATAGGCGGAGAGGTCGTTCAGCACATAAGGCACATTGCCATCCAGCATTGCGCCGGCGTTGCCCACGTATTGCAGCTCCTCTGGGGTGCGCACATCAATAAAAATCACCTTGTCGTTGGCTTTTTTCATGGCATACGCTTCTTTGGCGTTCAGGTAGAGTTTTAGATCCGACTGCTTGATCTCAGGAACTTTGGCTGGGTCAACTTCACCTGCCATCAGGGGTGAAACACTCATGCCACCTATCGTTGCCAGCAACGCAAACGCCAAAACATGCTTCTTCATCGTCACACATCTCCGTCTCATGAAAAAAACGACCGTACAGACCACCAGGATGGCCGCCGCCGTAGTCTCCATGAATCGGTACTTATAAGACAATAAAAAATTACATGGGCTTAATAAAAGGCATAAGCAGCGTGTATAGGCCAAACAATGCAACCATGCCTCCGGCAACGCCGCGCACCCATGCTTGACGCAGAAAGCGCCCCAGCTGTGCGGCGAATACCCCCATCAGCATCAGATTAGGCAGGGTGCCCAAACCGAAGCCGAGCAGGAGCAGGGCGCCTTGCTGCGGGCTGCCGGAGGCTAGTGCCCAAATCAGCACGCTGTACACCAGGCCACAAGGCAGCCAGCCCCAGACAAAGCCCAGCAGCACGGCCTGACGTGGTGATTGCACCGGTAAAAGCGTGCGCGCAAAAGGCTCAATGCGCCGCCAAATCATGCTCCCTGCCTGCTCGACGCGCGCAAGCCCGCTCCACCAGCCCGCCAGATACAAGCCCAACATGACCATAAACAGCCCGGCCACCACCTGTAAAGCCTGTTGCGCGGCATTCAGAGCCACCAGACTCGTGGCCAGCCAGCCCACCCCCCCCATCAATGCCCCGGCCAGCACATAGGCGCTCATCCGCGCCAGGTTGTAGGCGACAAGATAAGGAAATACCTTGCCGGGCGATTGGCGGACTTCGCTGGGCAAGCCGAACGTCAGCGCGCCGACGATACCGCCGCACATGCCCACACAATGCACGCCGCCCAATAGTCCGACCAGAAACGCAGCAACAAACGAAGCTTCCGCTGGCATGATTCTCCAACACCTTAGGTTAACAGGCGCTCAATATACACCCGCCCGAACATAGCACCGTCACACAGCATCACTTAGAATGCGCGGATGAATTTTTCCGTGCCCGCCCCAAAACTGCTCCAATTGGCGCGCGCCCCCAGGTTGTTGGGGCGCGCGCGTCTTGTCTTGAGCATCGTTTTGCTTGCGGTATTGATGCTGACCTTGGCGCGCGGGGTCTGGCTGCTTCTGCCTCCGGCATCCGAACCTTTGCCCGCAAGCCCGCGCAGCGTCCCTGCGGCTCATGCGCAGGTTGCGCCTGATGTCCTGGCCTCGATTGCCACAACGCGCCTTTGGGGGGCGCTTCCTGCCCCCGTTCCCGTCGCCAGCGTCGCCCAGGACACTCGTCTGCCGCTTAGTCTGCGCGGTGTCTTGAGTGGTGAGGGTCTGGCTCTGATCGACGCGAGCGGCAACGCAACCAAGGTGTACCGTGTGGGTGATGCGCTACCCGGCGGCGCAGTGCTTAAAGATGTCCTGGCGGATCATGTATTGATCGAGCGCGCAGGCGTGACTGAGCGCCTGGCCTTGCCGCGTCAAACGCTAGGCAAGCAGGCGATAGGCGCGGTTGACGCGGCATCCTCGCCTGCATCGGCAAACCTGGGTAAATTCCTGCAACAATCTCCAGCGGAGCTGAGCAAAGAGTTTCGTCTTACGCCCGTCACCGATGGCGGCAAGTTACGAGGCTATCGCTTGCGCGCCTTGCGCCATCCGGAGATGCTGCAACGCGCAGGTCTGGAGGCTGATGATGTTCTTGTCAGCGTCAATGGCACGTCGCTGACCCAGGCCAACGACCTGCCCAAATTCATCAAAGACCTGCGTAGCGCCACGAGCATTGATGCCGTGGTGCTGCGCAATGGCAGCGAAATTCCGCTGCATCTTGATCTTGATGCCACACCCTAGCCCCGCCCTTGGAATATCGAATGCAACGCCCTTCACGCCGTCTGACTTCTGCTCTGCTTTTGCCACTTGCGCTTGCGCTCCCCAATCTTTTGGGCGCGGCGGCGGTCAACGATACCAGCGCACAACCCCAGCTTGGTCATGGCAAGGTCACGCTCAATCTGCGCGACGCTGACCTGGATGCACTGATTGCCACCGTGTCCGAAGCGACCGGCAAGAACTTCATCGTCGATCCGCGCGTCAAGGCCAAGGTGAATCTGATTTCCGCCAAGCCGATGTCGGCGGACGAGCTGTACAACGTGTTTCTTTCCGTGTTGCAGGTGCATGGCTTTGCCGCCGTGGACAAGGGCGGCATTATCAAAATCGTGCCGGATGTGAACGCCAAACAGGACGGCGTGGATGTGGTCGCCAATGTGGCGAGCGCTGGACGCGGCGCGGATGAAATTGTCACTGAAGTGGTCAAGCTGCGCCATGTGCAGGCGGCACCGTTGCTCACCGCGCTGCGTCAGCTTATGCCACAACAGGCCGCGCTTTCGGTTCACCCTGAATCGAACAGTCTGATTTTGACCGACCGTGCGGGCAATGTGGCGCGCATGAAAGATATTCTGTTGCGCGTGGACGTGACGGGTAGCGATGACGTGGAAGTTATCCGTCTCAAGCACGCCTCCGCTACGGATATTGTCAAAACCTTGACCCAGCTGCGCAGTGGCGCGCGCAGCGGCCAGGTCAATGCCGCTGCGGGCGCGGATGGCAATATGCCCGCGAGCTTCGCCGCCGACGAGCGCAGCAACAGCGTGCTCATTTCCGGCGATAGAACCGATCGCGCCAAGCTGCGCGCCGTGGTGGTCTATCTGGACACGCCGATGGAGCGTGCGGGCAATACCCAGGTGTTTTATCTCAAGTACGCACGCGCCAAAGACCTTGTGCCCATTTTACAGGGCAGCAACCGCACCGTGGCGCGCGAGGGCAGTACGACGATCCATACCTCCAGCGGTCTGAGCAGTAGCAATGCCAGCAGTTTTGGAACATCATCCAGCAGCAGTCCATCCTCCAGCAATATCAATGCAGGCACCGTCGGCATCGGCGGGCGGCAGGATGCCGTGGTGTTGGCGGATGAGGCCACCAATGCGCTGGTGATTACCGCGCCGCCGAACGTGATGCGCGAACTGGAATCCATTATTCAGCAGCTCGACATCCGTCGTGCGCAGGTGCTGGTGGAAGCGGTGATTGCCGAAGTCTCTGAAGATTTCACCAAAAAGCTCGGCGTGCAGTGGGCGGCTTTCCCGGCCAATGGCACTGGCGCGGTAGGCTTGACTACCTTTAATGGCCTGCTCGCCAATATCGCCTCGGCCACCAGCGGCGGCACCAATCCTTTGGGCGCGGTCAGCGCGATAGGTGATGGCTTTAACCTTGGCATGGGCAATGTGGATGGTTCGGGGACGGATTTCGCCGTGCTGATTTCGGCTTTGGCCGGGGATGCCAACAACAATATCCTCTCCACCCCCAGCCTGCTGACCATGGATAATCAGGAGGCCAGTATCGTGGTGGGACAAAACGTCCCCATCGTCACAGGTTCATATACCAATACAGGCTCGGCGACCGCCAGCGTGTCGCCGTTTCAGACAGTCAACCGTGAAGACGTGGGCGTGAAGCTCAAGGTCAAACCGTCGATCAGCCCGGATGGCGCGGTGCGCCTGGAGCTGGATCAGGAAGTTTCCAGTATCGACCAGCGTGCCACCAAGGACAGCTCTGCCGGCTTGGTGACCAGCAAGCGCAATGTGAAAACCGCCGTACTGGCGCAGGATGGCGACGTGGTGGTGCTCGGCGGACTGATGGACGAAGCGGTGCAGGACAGCGTATCCAAAGTGCCGCTTTTGGGCGATATTCCCGTGCTGGGTGTGTTGTTCTCACAAAAGGAAACCACGCGCACCAAGCGTAACCTGATGGTGTTTATCCGCCCGATCATCATGCGCGACAAGCTTGCGGCATCGCGTTATACCGCCAGTAAATACAATGAATTCCGCGAAAAGCAGGAGCGTTTTTCGCAAAACCCATTGGGCTTTGCCGTGCCGGGTGACTATCCGATGTTGCCGGAAAATATCGGCTACAACCTGAATATTCCGGCGATCAAACCGGTGGATGTCCCGACCAAGCCCATTCCTGCGCCCAGTGTCGCGCCTGATGCCCTCCCGTAGCGCTCGCCAGTGATGTCCAACTTACCCTACAGCTTTGCCAAACGACACGGCCTGATTGCGCAAGCGGACGAGCGCGGGCAGCGGGTTCTGTTTCACCGCCCCGGCATCAAGCCCTCCGCGCTGGCCGAAGCGCGCCGCGCTCTGGGGTATGACTTCGAACTGCGCGAAATCAGCGCCGAAGCCTTTGAGCAGCTTCTCGCCCGCGCCTACCAGCGCGGTTCCTCCGAGGCCATGGACACCTTAGGCGATTTGGGCGACTTCGATTTATCGCGCGCCGCCAACGCCTTGGGCGAACCCGCCGACCTTTTGGAAGCACAGGACGATGCGCCGATTGTGCGCCTGATTAACGCCCTGCTCACCGAAGCCATTCGTGAAGATGCCTCTGACATTCACGTCGAAACCTTTGAAAACCGCCTGGTGGTGCGCTTTCGCGTCGATGGCCAGTTGCGTGAGGTTCTGGAGCCGCCGCGTGCCATTGCCAGCCTGATTACCTCGCGCCTGAAAGTCATGGCGCAGCTCGATATTGCCGAAAAACGCCTGCCGCAAGACGGACGCATCGCCTTGCGTCTGGCCGGTCGCCCGGTGGATGTGCGCGTGTCCACCCTGCCTTCGGCGCATGGCGAGCGTGTGGTACTGCGTCTTTTGGACAAGCAGGCCGGGCGGCTGGACTTGGAAAAACTCGGCATGGCAGCGCAGACGCGCGCGCGGCTGGAAGCGCTGATTCACCGTCCGCATGGCATTTTGCTGGTCACAGGCCCCACCGGTTCGGGCAAGACCACCACCCTCTACTCGGCGCTCTCCCGTATCAACTCGCGCGAGCGCAATATCCTCACCGTGGAAGACCCGATCGAATACGACCTGGACGGCGTAGGCCAGACCCAGGTCAATACCAAGGTGGACATGAGCTTCGCGCGCGGCCTGCGCGCCATTTTGCGTCAAGACCCGGATGTGGTGATGGTGGGTGAGATTCGTGATCTGGAAACCGCCGAAATCGCCGTGCAAGCCTCGCTCACCGGACACCTGGTGCTCTCCACCTTGCACACCAATTCCGCTATCGGCGCGATCACCCGTCTGCGCGACATGGGCGTGGAACCGTTCCTGTTATCCTCCAGCCTGATCGGCGTGGTCTCACAGCGCCTGGTGCGCCGCCTGCTGCCTGAGTGTCGCGAAGCCTTTACCCCGAATGCCGCCGAATGCGCCCTGCTGGGATTTGACTCGCGCAACCCACCCACCCTGCATCGCCCCAGCAGCCAAGGCGACTGTTTTGCCAAAGCCTACAGCGGGCGCAGCGGCATTCATGAGCTGATTAGCGTGGATGCCACGCTGGCGCGCATGATCCACGACGGTTCCAGCGAAGCGCAAATGGAAGCCTACGTGCGCCAAACCAGCCCCAGCCTGCGCGAAGATGGCCTGCGCAAGGTGATGCTGGGTGAAACCAGCTTGGATGAAGTGTTGCGCGTCACCGTAGAAGATAGCGGAGGCTAAATGAATATCGTATTGAACGGCGCAAGCCACGCGCTACCCGAGTCGGCGCACCTTGGCGATTTACTCGCCCAGCTTGGCTTGAGCGGCCAGCGCCTGGCGATTGAACTGAATGGCGACATCGTGCCACGCAGCCAGCATGAATCCACCTTGCTCAAGGACGGTGACAAGGTGGAAATCGTAAGGGCGATTGGCGGGGGTTAATCCACCCCGCGCATCGCCACCATGCGCACCACTTCAGCCGCACCTTGATGGTACAAACCCTCATCCAGCACCACTTGCGCGCGCTCCAGCATAAGGAACTCGGCCTCGGCGAAGTCCTCGGACAGCATTTCCGCTGAATACAGCATGGCCGGGTTGCGCGGCCCGCCGCTATTGAGTCCGGCTTGTTCGGTGTCGAAGGCTTCCAGCACGACCAGGCCGCCCGGTTTAAGCGCACGCAGCATGGCGTGATGTACCGCTTGGCGCGCATCGGGCATCAGGTGCAGATGGATCGCCACCACGGCATCAAACGCATTGACCGGCCACAGCCAGTTGCTCAGATCGGCGCAGATGGGTTCAATGCTCACCGCACGACGCAGTGCCAACGCCTGCGCGCGCGCCAGCCCGCTGGTGCTCCAGTCTACACAAACCACCTCAAAACCTTGCTGCGCCAGCCAGACACCATTTCGTCCCTGACCGTCGCCGGGCAGCAACACGCGCGCGCCTGCGGGCAAACGATGGGCTTGTTCCTGCACAAAAGCATTGGGAGCCTCACCATAGGCAAGCTCATCCTCGTGAAAGCGTTGATTCCAAAATTCCTGTTGCGGCGAATGCGTCATGCTTGAAAAACCTTGGTTTTACGACCTCTCCCACCCACAGGAGAGCGTTGGGCTCGGAAAAATAAACGTCGCCTACCTCAATGGCTCAATCCACATAAGGCCCACGCATCACAATCGGCTCGCCATGTGGCTGCCCCAGTGCAATCAGAACGCGCGCACCGGATGAGCTGCTCAGCGCCTGACCACCCGATAGGCTCATGCCCTCACCGGCGATGGCACGAGCAAAATCGGCGCTTTGTAGCTCACCGTGCACCACATAGGCAAAACCGCGCCAATCTTCGGGCACATCCGGCGTAAAGCTTTCTTCGGCGGCCAGATCAAGCCAGGCGATCCAGCACGGCGTATGCAGGCGGATGGGGGCATCCGCACCGACCATCAGCTGTATTTCATACCCCGCCGCCACAATAGTGCGCGGCCTGACTGGCGGCTGGTACGCAGGGGGCAGGCTTTTGTGCGCCTGCGCCAGATTGATCCACAGTTGCAAGCCTTCTACGGCATCATTCGCCCCTGCCAATTCGGAGTGCATCATGCCGCTACCTGCGGTGAAGGCCTGCACTTCACCCGCACGCAGTACCGCATCATTACCCATATTGTCGGCATGGCGCAGTTCGCCGGACATAAGAAAAGTGATGGCCTCAAAGCCACGGTGTGGATGATTGGGAAAGCCCGCGCCGGGCATGGCATGAAAGTGATCGAAAAACACAAACGGGTCGATGCTTCTCTGATGCTGGGTGGGCATCAGGCGGCGCACCTGGGCGCTTGCGCCTTCGTGCAGTTCTTCGGGATAAAGCGTGGTGCTCATGGTCGGCCTCCGGGGGTGGATGTCGCTACGGTTTTTTGCGTCAACAGGTGTTCGATTTGCGTCACAAATTTGTCGTTATCCGCTGCGCTGATGCTGCCGATCCGGCCAGCGTGCGCATTTTGAAGCCGAGTAGATCGCCATCGGCGACGGACGGCGCACTCCAGGGTAAAACGCCCAGGCTCAAGAAGCTCAGCAAGCGTGCGAGTTTCATAAGGCAATGTCCTCGTGATGGATTGAGCTTGACTGTGAGTGTAGCCAGAAAATACATATGCAAGACCTTGAAAGCGTTGGGCATCATCAATCTGACCCGCCTAACAGCGCTTTTAACCCTTCCAACTGCGCTCGTCCCTTGGACTTTTTTTCCTCCGGGTCGCGCGTATCGTTGCGCCCCTCCCATTGCAGCAGTTCAGGCGGAATCTCCGCCAAAAATCGGCTCGGTTCGGAATCGACCCATTCGCCATAGCGCTTGCGCTTTTTGGTCAGGGTAAAGGTCAGCCCCCGTTGCGCGCGGGTGATGCCGACATAGGCCAAGCGCCGCTCTTCTTCCAGCTTTTCCTCGTCCAGGCTTTCGCGGTGCGGCAGCAGCTCCTCTTCCATGCCGAGAATGAACACATGCGGAAACTCCAGTCCTTTGGCAGCGTGCAGGGTCATCAGACGCACCTGATCGCCAGCCTCATCTTCGTTCTGGCGCTCCAGGATGCCCATCAGACTGGCGCGTGCCGCCAGCTCCTGAATGTCCAGAGCATCTTCACCGCTCGCCACCTTATCCAGCCATTCCAACCAATCGTTGACATTTTGCCAGCGGCGCTCGGCTTGTTTGGGGGTGTCGGAGGTGTCTTTTAGCCAGTCTTCGTAAGCGATGTCCACGATCAACTGGCGCAGGCTGGCCACCGGCGCGTGTTCGGCCGCTTCGCGCAGACGGGAGAGCCATGCGCTGAAGTTTTGCAAGCGCTCATTCGCACGCTCACCCAGCTGCTGTGCCAAACCCAGTTCACCACACCCCCGCAGCAGCGGCAAACCGCGCTGTTGGGCATAAGCACCGAGTTTTTCCAGCGTACTCGCGCCAATTTCGCGGCGCGGGGTGTTGACCACGCGCAAAAACGCCGTGTCATCATCCGGGTTGGCCAAAAGACGCAGGTAGGCGGACAGATCGCGGATTTCCGCACGCTCGAAGAACGACTGGCCGCCGCTGATGTGGTAGGGAATGGCGTGCTGACGCAGCGCGCCTTCGAGCACGCGCGCCTGGTGATTGCTGCGATAGAGTACGGCGTAGTCGGCGAATTGGGTGCGCTGTTTGAACTTGTGTTGCAGGATGTCCACCGCCACGCGCAAAGCCTCATCGTCGCCGTCGCTACAGAGCAGGGCGCGTAGCGGCTCGCCTTCGCCCAGCGAGCTCCACAGGTTTTTCTCGAACTGTTGGCTGTTGTGCTGAATCAGCGCGTTGGCGGCTTTGAGAATGGTGTTCACCGAGCGGTAGTTTTGCTCCAGCTTGATGAGCTTGAGCATGGGGTAATCCTCGCCCAAAAACTTGAGGTTTTCCGGGCGTGCGCCGCGCCAGGCGTACACTGACTGGTGATCGTCGCCCACGGCGGTGAGGTTGGCGCTCACATCCAGCAGATGGCGCAGCAAGGCGTATTGTGCGGCGTTGGTGTCCTGCACTTCATCGACCAGCAGATAACGCACGCGCAGCCGCCACTTGGCTCGAATCTCAGGGTGTTCATTGAACAGACGCACCGGCAAGGCAATCAGATCGTCGAAGTCCAGCGCATTGCTGGCGCGCAGTTGGCGCTGGTAGGCGACAAGCAGGCGAGCGGCATGTTGCTCATCATCATTTTCGGCGCTGTTCTTTGCCTGTTCGGGGGTGATGCCGTCATTTTTCCAGCGGCTGATGCGGTTGCGCAGCTCTTCGACCAAGGATTTGTCGGGCAGCTTGGATAACTCACGCAGCATGGCCAGCGCATCTTCGGCATCCAGAATGGAAAAGCCGCGCCGTAACCCGGCGGCAGCGAATTCATGCTTGAGAATGGTCAGGCCGAGGGTGTGAAAGGTGGACACATGCAGCCCACGCCGTTCCTCGGCGGTCAGCATCTTGCCGACGCGCGCCTGCATCTCGCGCGCCGCCTTGTTGGTGAAGGTGACGGCGTAGATATGACGCGCAGGAACCTGCAATTCGCGCACGAGGTAGGCGATTTTGGTGGTAATCACGCGGGTTTTGCCCGAGCCTGCGCCCGCCAGAACCAGAAGCGGCCCTTGGGTATGGGTGACGGCGGCGCGCTGTGCGGGGTTGAGGGTGGAGAGCATGGTGGACAGACGGGTGAAAATAATGGCGGCATGATACCTCGTGAGGTCTTGGCTTGTGCTTTTGCATGTAACGCGCCGCGCTGATAACGTTTCATGCAAAGTTATCGTCGGAGAAGCTTCGCGTGGGAAATATTCATGTTAATGCGCGCGTGCAAAAGCATCGCGCGGCCTTGCGCCAGGCGGGATTGCGTCCGGTGCAAATTTGGGTGGCGGACACGCGGCGACCTGGCTTTGTGCAGGAGTGCCGTCGCCAATCCAGGATTGTTGCCCAAGCCGATGAGGTTGATAGCGATGTACAGCAACTCATGGACGATGCTTTGGCGGATGTGGAAGGTTCGGTCGAGTGATGCGTGGCGATTTCGTCACCGTTGCCATGCAGGAGGATTTCGGCAAGCCCAGACCTGCCTTGGTCATCCAGGCAGATTTATTTGTCGAGCACGCCAGCGTCACGGTGTTGCCCTTGAGCGGTATTGCGCCTTTGTTGCGTGTCACGCTACAGCCCAGCGCCCGCAACGGTTTACAAAAGCCTTCGCAGGTGATGGTGGATAAGGCTGTGACCGTCAAACGTGACAAGTTGGGTGAGTCGTTCGGCCATATTGAGGCAGACAAGCTGCTTGAGGTTGAGCGTTGTCTGGCGCTGTTTCTGGGGATTGCGAAATGATGCGTGCGGATGCAAGCGCTGGGTTGTTGATGAATGTGCCGTTTTTACCTTCGCCGCATCATGATCTGCGTCCGTCGGGGGTGGAGCCGGATTTGATCGTCATTCACGGCATCAGTCTGCCGCCGGGGGAGTTCGGCGGTCACTGGATCGACGACTTGTTTCTGGGACGGCTGGATGCTGTGGCGCATCCCTACTTTGCCGACATTGGGCATTTGAAGGTGTCGGCGCATCTTTTGATTCGGCGGGAGGGTGCAGTGACGCAATACGTTCCTTTTGCGCGGCGTGCCTGGCACGCGGGCGCGTCTTCGTTTGCCGGGCGCGAGCGTTGCAATGATTTTTCCATCGGCATCGAGTTGGAGGGTGCGGATGAGATCCCGTACAGCGAGGCGCAGTATGCCGCGCTGGTGGAGGTGATCGCGGCTCTGCGCACGGCGTACCCGTCTTTGCGCGCCATTGCCGGACACGCGGACATTGCGCCGGGGCGCAAGACCGATCCGGGAGCGAGTTTTGCCTGGGACAAGCTTGATGCCTTGCTGCAAAGCGCGGGCGTGGCGGCACAAAGCGGCATCGGTGAGGCGCGCTTGATGTTAATCTCTGCCTGAAATTCTTGGGATTTAGGTCAAACTTGGATTTGGCTCCCTCTCCCCTCGCGGGAGAGGGCTGGGGAGAGGGGGAAAGGATGTGCGCAAAAACATAGGCTTGAGCCAGATTCCCACCCTCTCCCCAGCCCTCCCCGTCAAGGGGGAGGGCGTGAAAACCGCCATTCCGCGTAAGTCTTCATTCTGTTTAACGGTACGCTGCGGAGTTTTCCATGCTTTTACTTGCCATTTTGATTGCCTTGTTGGCTGAACGCTTTGCGCCGCAACTGGCTGAGCGCCGCAGTCTGGCATGGTTCGACGGTTATTTTGATGTGCTGAAGGCTCGCGCGAGCTTGTCGGGTTGGTTGATGCTGTTGGTGCTGCTTGCGCCCTGGGTTGTGCTGACGGGGCTGCTGCAATGGGCGCTGTATGGCGCGCTCTGGGGGCTTTTGGAGCTGGCTTTCGGGGTTGTGGTGCTGTTTTTTGCCCTGCGTCCGGGCAGTATCGACCCGGCGGTGGATGCTTATGTGGCGGCACGCGAGCAGGGGGATGAGGCGGGCGCGCGGCATCATGCGGAGCATCTACTGGGCGGCTCTGCGCCGCTTTCGGTCGAAGAGGAAGTGCGCGCGGTGGCCGATGCCTTGTTGCTGGAGGCGAACGAGCGCTGGGTTGCGCCGATCCTGTGGTTTGTGCTGCTCGGGCCGGCGGGGGCGGTGCTGTATCGCTTGACGGTGCATGTCGAGACGCGGGCGGAACGTGGCGCATTGTGTTCGGCGGCGCGCCTGCTGCGTGCGGCGATGGAGTGGATTCCGGCCTATGTGCTGGCGGCGATGTACACGCTTTCAGGCAGCTTTGAGGAAGGCTTGAATGCCTGGCGGCAGAAGGATCAGGTCTCCGTGGATAGCCCGCATGGCGAGCCGCTGTGTCGTGCGGATGAGCTGGAGCACAAAAACCGTGATGTGCTGTTGCGCGTCGGGCGTGCGGCCTTGCGCACGGAAAATTATACGATCACTACCGAGGTGAGCGAGGCCGGTGATATTGAGGCGGATGCCAGCATCGTGCGTGCGGCGCGTGGTCTGGTGTTGCGCTCGATCCTGATTATTGTGGCCATCATCGCCTTGTTGACCTTGGGCGACTGGATTCACTGATGTCAAAATTTGATTTTTTGCGCCACGGCGAGCCGGTCGGCGGTTTGCGTTATCGTGGCGATGGGGTGGACGATCCGCTCACGCCGCAGGGCTTGGCGGCCATGTGGCAGGCAATCGAGGGCGGGGTCTGGGATGCGGTGGTGACTTCGCCCTTGCAGCGTTGCCATGCGTTTGCCGAGAGTTATGCTTGGCACGCGGGGGTGGCTTTGCAGATCGAGCCGCGTTTGCGCGAGATCGGGCTGGGCGCGTGGGAGGGTTTGAGTCACGCCGAGGTCAAGACGCAACGTGCTGAGGCCTATGCCGCTTACAAGCGCGACATCGTGCATGGGATGCCCGAGGGTGCGGAGCCGGTGCTTGCCTTTGTCGCCCGCGTGCGCGCCGCGCTGGATGATCTGGCGACACAGTACGCCGGGCAGCGCGTACTGGTGGTGGCTCATGCGGTGGTGATGCGTGCGGCGTTGGCGATTGCGCTGGATGCGTCGCCGCAGTCCTTGAGCCGTATTCGTGTGGATTACGCCAGTTTTTTGTCCTTGCGCCATGCGCATGAGGCATGGGTGGTGGAAGGCTTGGGGCGCAGGCTTTGAGCGTGGCGCTGACTTTGTTCGTGCCCGGCTTGTGCGCCGGGTATTCCGCCGGTCGCGCAGTAGATGCAAACCTGCCAGCCGCTCACACGCCTGCCCTGTTGCGCCTGTTGGCGCAGTCGGATCGTGCCGTGCAGCCGGTGTTGCCTCTGGAAGCGCGCTTGGCCGATCTTTTCGGTGTGGCAGATCAAACGCTTCCCTGGGGCGCGCTGGGCTTGTGGGGCGAGCGCGGCGAGCGTCCGCAAGACTTCGTGCTGCGTCTTGACCCGGTGCATCTCAAGCTGGGCATGAGCGATGCCATCGTGTTTGGCGGCGTGCCCCTGCATTTGCGTATGGATGAGGCGCAAGAGCTTGCCCGTGCGCTGGAGGCGCACTTCGCCGAACGCGGTTGGCGTATCGACGTGCCTGCTGCCGAGCGTTGGTACTTGCGCCTGACCGAGGCCAGCGAGCTTGAATGCACGCCGCTGTCACAAGCCATTGGACGTGATGCCGGGCTGTTCAAGCCGCAGGGCAGGGATGCACGCCGCTGGCTGGCGGATCTCACCGAGGCGCAGATGGTGTTGTTCGCGCATCCGCTCAATCAGGCGCGTGAGGCGCGCGGCTTGCCGATCATCAATAGCCTGTGGCCTTGGGGTGCGGGGAGTTTGAGTGCGAATGAATTAACGCGAAGCTGGCGTGAGCCCGCACCTACAGGGCAAGGGCATGGCCAAGTGTCAATGGATTTGCCCCCCTCCCCCCCGGCGGGGGAGGGGCTGGGGGAGAGGGGGATGAACTTTGCAACGGAGCGCTCAGCTCAAATACCCAAACCCCCTCTCCCCAGCCCTCCCCCGCGAGGGGGGAGGGAGCTATTCCCCCCTGCGCAATTTACTGCGATCCATGCCAATTCCCCCCTCGCACGCGGCCTGGCTTATGCCCAAGGCTTGCCCGTACACGATCTGGCCGAAACCCTGGACGAATGCGCCGAACTCTCCGGCAATGCCCTCATCGTGCTGGATGACCTGCTGCAACCTTTGCAAGACGGCGATTTCGACGACTGGCAAGCCACGCTCGAAGGGCTGGAGGCGCGCTGGTTCGCGCCGTTGCGCACGGCCTTGGCGCGGGGGCGAATCGTTCAGCTTACGCTGGATGCCAGCGGCGCGGCGCGTTTTATGTGCAAGCCCGCGCAGCGCTGGCGTGTGTGGCGACGTGATCTTTCTTTGGAGCAGCAATGCGCAGCCAGCGTTTAATTCGCCGTCGTCCCACCGCTGAGGCAGCCCTGCCCGGACTGCATCCGGTGCTGGCGCGCCTGCTGGCGGCGCGCGGCATTGTATCCAAGGATGAGCTTGATCTGGCCATGAACCGCCTGCATCCGCCGCGCAGCCTGTCCGGCATTGCGCAGGCGGCAAGCATTCTGGCGGATGCGCTCGAGGGCGGGCAGCGCATCCTGATCGTCGGCGATTTCGATGCCGATGGCGCGACCAGTACCGCGCTGGTCGTGCGCGTGCTCAAGGCCTTGGGCGCGGCGGAGGTGCGTTACCGCGTGCCGAACCGTTTCGAGGATGGCTATGGCCTCACCCCGGAAATCGTCGCCTCGGAAGCGCATTGGCAGGCCGATGTGCTGATGACCGTGGACAACGGTACGACCGCCTTGGCCGGAGTGGCGGCGGCCAAGGCGGCGGGAATGCGCGTGGTCGTGACCGACCATCACCTGCCGGGCGCGGAATTGCCCAAGGCGGATGCGCTGGTCAACCCCAACCTGCCCGGCGACGATTTTCCCAGCAAAAACCTGGCGGGCGTGGGCGTGGCGTTTTACGTGCTCTCTGCCCTGCGCGCCGAGTTGGCGCAGCGCGGCTGGTTTGCGCGCAAGGGTATGGAGCTGCCGAACCTGGCGCGCTATCTTGATCTGGTGGCGCTGGGTACGGTGGCCGACGTGGTGGCGCTGGATCAGAACAACCGCGTGCTGGTCGAGCAAGGTTTGAAACGGATGCGCGCAGGCCAGGCCGTGCCGGGGATTTTGTCGCTGCTGGCGGTCAGTGGGCGCGATTTTCGGCGCGTCACAGCCAGCGATTTGGGTTTCGGGGTCGGCCCGCGCTTGAATGCCGCCGGGCGTATGGAAGATATGTCCATCGGTATTCAATGCCTGCTCGCCGACACCCCGGAAGTGGCGCGGCGGCTGGCCGAGGAACTGCACCAGCTCAACGCCCAGCGGCAAACGGTCGAGGCCGAAATGCAGCAACAGGCTCTGGCGATCTTGCAGCAGCTCAACGCCCGCCTGAGCCTGGATGACATGCCGCGTGGCGTGTGTCTGTTCGATGCCGACTGGCATCAGGGCGTGATCGGCATTCTTGCTTCGCGTATCAAGGAGCGCCTGCACCGCCCGGTGATCGCCTTCGCCCCGGACGGCGCGGGCGGCATCAAAGGCTCGGCGCGCTCCATCCCCGGCCTGCACCTGCGCGACGCGCTGGAAGAGGTGGATGCGCTCAATCCCGGCATGATCCAGCGTTTTGGCGGACACGCCATGGCGGCAGGCTTGCAAATGACGCAAGCGCATTTCACCGATTTTGCTGTGGCCTTTGATGAAGTGGTGCGGCGCAAAGTGGCCGAAGAAGACTGGCAGGGCGTGCTACTCACCGACGGCGCGCTGGACGCGGGCGAAATGACCCTGGAATTGGCGGAAACCCTGCGCTACGCCCAGCCCTGGGGGCAACACATGCCCGAACCGCTGTTCGACGATGTTTTCCGCGTCAAAGACAAACGCCCGATGGGGCAGACGGGCAAGCACTGGAAACTGAGCCTGGTGCACCGTGCGGGCGAGGCGGAATTTGAAGCGGTGATGTTCAACGTGCAAGCCGACGAACTGCCACCGAGCGACTACTGGCGCGTGGCCTATCGACTGGATGTCAACGAGTTTCGCGGCAACCGGCGCTTGCAGTTGATGGTGGAACAGGCGGAGGTGCTTGACTCGGTCGGAGTGAAAAAATAACTTGCCTGTCAGTCAGTTAAATAGGACTTACGCAAGATGACGGTTTTCGCCCCCTCCCCCTTGATGGGGGAGAGGCCGTGCCGAGGGGTCTGTTGGGGAGAGGGTGGTGAAGTTGGCACAAGTCTATGTTTTGGCAAAGCTTGCCCCCTCTCCCGCGAGGGGCGAGGGGGCTAGATCCGGGCTTTGCGTAAGTCCTAACAGATCAAGGCTGCTCATACACCCATTTTAGAATCGCATCCTGCACTTTGCTGCCTGTGCCGAGCTGTACGCCGGGTTCGTTGTGCAGTACGGCGACGATGTAGGCCTTGCCGCTGCGCGAGAGCATGAAGCCTGCGATGGCGCGCACGCCGTTGAGCGTGCCGGTTTTCAGTTGGGCGCGACCCTGGATGTCTTCGTCTTTCAGGCGTTTGCGCACGGTGCCGTCGATGCCGACGATGGGCAGCGAGGCGGCGAATTCGAGCATGGTCGGGCTGTGGTAGACGTGATTGAGCAAGTCGCCGAGTTGGCGTGGCGAGATGCGCGATTCGCGTGCGAGTCCCGAGCCGTTGCCCACCACGAACCCCGGCCAGCGCATCTGGTTTTTCGCCAGCCATTGCTCGATGGCGCGTTGGCCTTTGTCCAGGGTGGCGGGTGCGCCGAACTGTTTGCCACCGAGGGTGAGCAGCAGTTGGCGGGTCATGACGTTGCTGCTGTTTTTGTTGATGGGGATGATGACTTCGGCTAGCGGGCGCGAGGCGTAGGTGTAAATCAGGCTGGCCTTGGGCGGGGTGGGGGCGACGCGCACGCCGCCCTGGAAGCTGCCGTCAAGCTGTTGCCACATGCGGGTGAATGCGCCGAGCAGCATGGATTCAGGGCTGGCGACCACGCGGTAGAGGTCGAGTCCACCACACCCCGGCGAGTAGTTACCGGAAAATTCGATCACGCTGTCTGCGCCGGACTTGTCGGCGGGGATGACGCGCACGCTGGGTTCGTTGCAGGCAGTTTTTTTCGGCGATTTGAGCGCGTTTTGAATGCGGTAGCCGGGCAGGGGGTATTCGCTTTCTACACTCAGGCGGCGGGTTGCCGGGTCAGTGTCGATGGTGAAACGAGTGGCGCGCTGGTTGAGTAAAAGGGCATCGGGCAGGGCGTTATAGGGTTTGTAGGGTGCGCCGTCGAAGGCCGCCGGATCCTCAAAGGGCAGGCTGAAGAAGCTGTTGTCCACGATCAGGTTGCCGCGAATGGTGTGCAAACCCTGGGCGCGCAGACCTTGCAGCAAAAGCCAGAGGTCTTCGGAGAAGAACATCGGGTTGCCGTAGCCCTTGAAGATTAAATCGCCCTTGAGTACGCCATCACGCACCGGGGCGGTGGCGTAGACTTCGGTCGGCCAGGTGTAGTTCGCGCCGAGAATGTCCAGCGCGGCGGCGGTGGTCACAAGCTTCATCACCGAGGCGGGGTTGAAGCTGCGCTCGGCGTTCCAGGCCAACAGGGGCTGCTGATTGTCCACCGCCTGTACCCAGATGCCCAGGTTGGCGGCGGAGGAGGCATTCGCCGCCAGGGTGTCTTCGACTTCGGCTGGCAGGTCGGCAATGGCGCTCATTTCGGCGGCATGCGCAACGTGCAGGACGGCCAGCAGGAGAAGGGGGGCGAGTATGTTGCGTAAGGTATTCATGGGCGCACACTCTAGCGGTGGGAGCGTAAACAGGCTAGTCTTCGGTGTTTTAATTTTTGTCGGAGTTGGAATATGCAGCTGGATAACGTCAGTCTGAAACGCAAGGCCAATATCTATTTCGATGGCAAGGTGGTCAGCCACGGTTTTACCCTGCCCAACGGCCAGGGCGCAACCTTGGGGGTGATTTTCCCCGGAACCTTCCGCTTCAATGTGCAGGCACCAGAGTTGATGGAGATTACCGCCGGTCAGTGTCGCGTGAATGTCGGTGACGCGGGCTGGCAGGAGATGGCCGCAGGCAGCGCGTTCAACGTGCCGGAAAATGGTTTTTTTGATATTGAAGTGGTCGAGGGTACAGCGGAATATCAGTGTACGTTTGGTTGAATTTTGAAGTGAAAAAGCGGATTTAACCCTCTCTCCCCTCGCGGGAAAGAGCGGAGGGAGAGGGGTTGAGCGTTGGCGAGGAGTTGTGCTTGCGTCTCCACCCTCTCCCAAGCCCTCCCCCGTCAAGGGGGAGGGCGTCAAGCAATTCATGCCTTCTGCGAGATCTGTGGCTAAGAAATTAAAATGCTAGAAATCAATCCTATTTTGAATGAAATCAAAGACCTGCAAGAGCGCAGCGCCGCGCTCAGGGGGTATCTTTGACTACGATCACAAGTCTGAGCGTCTGGAAGAAGTTCTAAGAGAACTCGAAGACCCCGCGCTGTGGAACAATCCGGAAACCGCGCAAGCCCTGAACAAGGAGCGCGCCCAGCTTGAAGGCGTAGTGCATACCCTGCGCGACTTGCAGGCAGGTTTGAGTGACGCGGGCGATTTGCTGGAAATGGCGGCGGAAGAGGGCGATGCCGGCACCGTGCAAGCCGTGGCCGACGATGTGGCCTTGCAGCGTGCCAAGGTGGAAAAGCTTGAGTTCCAGCGCATGTTTGCCGGCGAAGCTGATGCCAGCAACGCTTTCCTGGATATTCAGGCCGGCGCGGGCGGCACCGAGGCGCAGGACTGGGCGAGCATGTTGTTCCGCATGTACCTGCGCTGGGCGGAAAAGCGCGGTTTCAAGACCGAGATTCTGGAAGTCTCGGATGGCGACGTGGCGGGGATTAAATCGGCTTCGATCCGCGTGGAAGGCGAGTATGCCTTTGGCTGGCTGCGTACCGAGATCGGTGTGCATCGACTGGTGCGCAAATCGCCGTTCGACTCGGGTAACCGTCGCCACACTTCGTTCTCTTCGGTGTTTGTCGCGCCGGAAGTGGATGACAGTTTTGAGATTGAAGTGAACCCGGCGGATCTGCGCGTGGATGTGTATCGCGCTTCCGGCGCAGGCGGACAGCACGTCAACCGTACCGAATCGGCGGTGCGCTTCACCCACATTCCAAGCGGCATTGTGGTGGCCTGCCAGACCCAGCGTTCACAAATTCAAAACCGCGAAACGGCGATGAAAATGCTCAAGTCCAAGCTCTACGAGATGGAAATGCTCAAGCGCAGCGCTGTGGCGCAGGCGCTGGAGGACACCAAGTCCGACGTATCCTGGGGCAACCAGATTCGCTCTTATGTGCTCGATCAGTCGCGCATCAAGGATCTGCGCACCGGTTATGAGGTGGGTAACACTCAGGCGGTGCTGGATGGCGATCTGGATGGGTTTATTGAAGCGAGTTTGAAGAGCGGGTTGTAAGTTAAACGCTTCCGGCTAGACTAACGCGCATCAATCATGCGCATGAGGAATGCGGTCATGGGTATGGCGATTTACGACGAAAGCGTGGGCAAGCAGGCCACCAATATCACCATCAACAAGGATGTGCTGCGTCAGGCGCGTGAGCTGAAACTGTCGGTTTCGCGTGCGGCGGAGGAGCGGCTGATCGAGCTGATACGCGCCGAGCGCGAAAAGCAGTTGCGTGAGGAGTTGGCGGAGTCAATCCAGGCGTATAACGCCTTTGTTGATGAGCATGGTTTCTTTGCTGATGAGCTGAGGCTGTTCTGACGTGGCGCAGTTTGACATCTATCTCAACAGCGGGCGGGATCGCAAATCGTTTCCCTATGTCATGGCGGTGCAAAGCGATTTGTTCGATGCAGCCCGTAGTGTCGTTGTCATTCCACTCACTTCTCCGGCTAACGTGGAAAAAATTCACCCGCGCTTTCAGCCGCGCATCACGCTCGCGGGCGAGGAGTGGGCATGCGTGACGCAACTTTTGGCCGCCATACCGCGCACTGCGCTCGGTGCTTGCGTGGGTAATGCCGCCAACGATCGCCATGACATCATCGCCGCCATTGATCTTCTTTTTACCGGAATCTGAATCCCATGTCTGATATTGAACTCGCCCCGCTTGACGAAAACCATCTGATTGCCGAACGCCGCGCCAAACTTGCGCGCCTGCGTGAACAGGGGGTTGCCTTCCCCAGTGACTTCCGCCGCAATGTGGTGGCGGGTGAATTGCACGCTGAATACGGTGAGAAAGACAAGGAGTGGTTTGAGTCCAATCCGCCGGTGCGCGCCGTGGTGGCCGGGCGCATCATGGCCAAGCGCATCATGGGCAAGGCAAGTTTTGTGTCGGTGCTGGACATGTCCGGGCGCATTCAGTGCTATGTCACCCAGAATGATATGGGCGATGCCTATGAGGATTTCAAAACCTGGGACATTGGCGACATTATCGGCGTGGACGGGCGTTTGTTCCGCACCAACAAGGGTGAGTTGTCGATTCATGCCGACGGCGTGCGCCTGTTGACCAAGAGCCTGCGCCCCTTGCCGGACAAGTTTCACGGCCTGACCGATACCGAGCAACGCTATCGCCAGCGCTATGTCGATTTGATTATGAACGAGCCGGTGCGCGACACCTTCCGCACGCGCACCAAGACGATCAAATACATTCGCGATTTCCTCGATGCGCGCCAGTTCCTCGAAGTCGAAACGCCGATGATGCACGTCATTCCCGGTGGCGCGGCGGCCAAGCCGTTTGTCACCTTCCATAACACGCTGGACATGGAGCTGTTCCTGCGCATTGCGCCGGAGTTGTACCTCAAGCGTCTGGTGGTCGGTGGTTTTGAGCGCGTGTACGAGATTAACCGCAATTTCCGCAACGAAGGGCTGTCCACGCGGCACAACCCCGAGTTCACCATGATCGAGTTCTACCAGGCCTACGCCGATCACAACGACCTGATGAACCTGACCGAAGAACTGCTGCGCGGCCTGGCGCTGCATGTGCTGGGTACGACCGAAGTGCCGTATCAGGGTGAGGTCTACGATTTTGGCTCAACCTTTGCGCGCATGACGGTCAAGGAGGCGATTCTGCGCTTCAATGACGGCGTGAGCATGGACGATCTGGACGACGAAACTCGTTGCCGTGCGCTCGCCGCCAAACTGGGGCTGAAGCTCAAGGACAGCTACGGCTTGGGCAAGGTGCAGATCGAAATTTTCGAGCACACCGCCGAGCATCAACTGAAAAACCCGACCTTTATCACCGAATACCCGGCGGAAGTATCGCCCTTGGCGCGACGCAACGATGCCAACCCGATGGTGACGGATCGCTTCGAGTTCTTTATCGGCGGGCGTGAAATCGCCAACGGTTTCTCCGAGTTGAACGACGCGGAAGATCAGGCCGAGCGCTTTATGCAGCAGGTGGCGGAGAAGGACGCAGGCGATGACGAAGCCATGCACTTTGACGCGGATTATATTCGGGCTTTGGAACATGGTCTGCCGCCGACGGCGGGCGAGGGGATTGGTATTGACCGTTTGGTGATGTTGTTGACCGATTCGCCCTCGATTCGTGACGTGTTGTTGTTCCCGCATATGCGGCCTGAGTGAGGAGTCTTTTAGCCACGGAGGGCACTAGAGTTGAGGGAGAAACAGGTGTTACGCAAAGTCTGAATTTTGCTCCCTCTCCCCTCGCGGGAGAGGGTTGGGGAGAGGGGGCTGAAACATGGAGTCAAGCCAACTTCACCACCCTCTCCCCGACCCTCCCCCGTCAAGGGGGAGGGAGTAAAACCGGTGTTCTGCGTAGACTCCAAATTTTTGTGTCCTCTGTGATCTCTGTGGCTAAACGGATTTGTATGCTCATTGCTGAACACGCTTCTCTCCGCGACTTGAACACCTTCCGCGTCGATGCGCGGGCGCGGTATTTGCTCACGCTGCAAACGCTTGACGACATCTCCGCTTTTTTGGCGGATGCGCGTTTTCATGGACTGCCACGCCTGATTCTGGGTGGGGGTAGCAATCTTCTGTTGCGTGATGATGTCCCCGGCGTGGTGCTGCATGTCGCGTTCAAGGGCATCGAGTTTTTGGGTGAGGATGAGGCTTATCGTTACCTTGCCGTCGCTGCGGGGGAGAACTGGCACGAACTGGTGCGCCACACCGTCGCCCAGGGCTGGGCGGGGCTGGAAAATCTTTCGCTGATTCCCGGTACGGTCGGTGCAGCGCCGGTGCAGAACATTGGCGCGTATGGCGTGGAGTTCGCCGAGTTGTGTCATGCCGTGGATGTGGTGGATATGATGACGGGCGAGACGGGCATCATGACGGGGGAGGATTGCCGTTTTGCCTACCGTGACAGCCGTTTCAAGCGCGAGCCGGGGCGCTATTTGATGACTTCGGTGTTGCTCAAGCTGCCCAAAAGCTTTGTGCCCAAGCTGGATTATCCGGGGGTCAGGGAGGCTCTGGGCGATGCCGAACTTACGCCATTGGCCGTGTCCGATGCGATTTGCCAGGTGCGGAGCGGCAAGCTGCCGGGGTTGGAGGCCGATCAACCGGGCAGCGCGGGCAGCTTCTTTCAAAATCCGCTGATCGATGCGCAACAGGCGGAGAGCTTGCGTGAACAGCAGCCGAATATGCCGCAATGGACGGCGAATGCGGGGCAGGTCAAGCTCTCGGCGGCCTGGTTGATTGAGCAATGCGGCTGGAAGGGACGCAGACTGGGCGATGCCGGGGTGTACGAGAAACATGCGCTGGTGCTGGTCAATCATGGCGCGGCCAGCGGTGCGGAAATCTGGCGATTGGCCGAGGACATCATGCAGAGCGTACAGACCCGCTTTGGGGTAGGCTTGCAGCCTGAGCCGGTGATCCTCCCCGGCTCGGCAAACTGGCAATAATCGAAGGCGTGACTGTGGCATACAACGAAGAAGAAACGCGTTTCCACCTCATTGATCCGTTGTTGCGCAAAAAGGGCTACGACGACCCGCAGCGCATCTTGGCTCAAGCCTTTGACCAGAGGAAGGCCGCAGCATGAACATCGCCCCGCAACCGACCGGCTTTGCCGACATTGCCCACCTGATTGTCCAGGCCAAACGGCGCGCCGTGCAGGCGGTCAATACCACGCTGATCGAGCTGTACTGGCAGATCGGCGAGCGCATCAGCCGCAAGATCGCCGCCTCCGAATGGGGTGATGGCCCGGTGGAGCAACTGGCGCGCTATCTGGCGCAAATGCGGCCGGGGTTGCGTAGGTTTACCCGCCGCAATTTGTTCAGAATGAAGCAGTTTTATGATGCCTACGCGCATCATGAATTATTGATGCGGCACGAATACATCTTGAAGCGCATGCCCTGGACGCATCACCTCTTCATCCTGAGCCAGGGTAAGCGACCGGATTTTCGCCCCGTTCACCCTGAGCTTGTCGAAGGGTATTTTGTGGTTCGACAGGCTCACCACGAACGGAGATTGACTCACCACGAGTGGAAATTGCCTCATCACGAGTGGAAATTGCCTCACCACCAACGGAAACAGAGTCCCGTTCACCCTGAGCTTGTCGAAGGGTATTTTGTGGTTCGACAGGCTCACCACGAGCGGAGATTGACTCACCACGAGTGGAAATTGCCTCATCACGAACGGAGATTGTCCCATCACGAACGGAGGTGGGTATGAAGCCATTTTG
>CAZTYJ010000024.1:0-30459 GCA_964618025.1 uncultured Halothiobacillus sp.
CGACCCTGCGCACGATCAGTGATGGGGTCACGGCGGATCAAGCGACGGTTCAGCCAGCCAAAGCGGCGATTGATCTGGCGCTTAATCCCGCGCCACCCGCGCCCGTCATCAATAGCAAAACCCTGACCCAGGATCGCGCCATTGCTGCGTGGAAAAGCGACATTCCCGCCGGGCAAAAACGTCCGGTCATCGTCTTTCTTCCCGGCTGGGGCGGTGTTGGCGCGGTCAATGCAAGCCGTAATGCGCAAACCGACCTGCTGGCCAACGAAGGCTATGTCACCCTGTCCATAGGCTTTCAGCAATCTGGCGATGCCTGGAACAGCGATATTCTGGCGCAAACCCTCAGCGGACTGAACAAGCTCTGTGCTGACCAGAGCATCCCGGCACAATGTTCAGCCATCGCGCTACTCGGCTCCTCGTATGGGGGGGCGCAAAACATGAAGGTCATCGACCACCTGCTCGTCAATGGCTACAACCTGCCCGGCCAAAAGCGCGCATTGGGTTTCCTCTCCGAGGACACCGGCTACGCGGCGCCCGGGCAGATACTGGACTTCAATACCGGCGCATTCCAACGCAATGGCCTGGCGAACACCGCGCAATACAGCGTCGCCATGATTGAAAACCTGGGCGATACCACCTTCCCCGTAGACCAATGCACATGGGGCAACTGTGGCGCGCGCACCCTGGCGCAAGCGCATTACCAAGCCAACCATGCCAACGTTTATAGCCACTGTCCTGCTGGCGGTGAACACGGCACGCGCGGCTATGCGTCCTGGGATGCCTGGGTGGTCTCCGCGCTGAAAACCATGATTCATGTCAACGGCGCGATCCCGACCTTCAACGGTTACATTCCTCCGGCTCTCGTCGTAGGCAACAACTGTCGTTAGATCCCTTTTTTTCATACAGAGTGCCGCACCATGTGAACAGCACCTCAGACTCTCCGCCACGCCATCGCCATCACCCTTGGCTTTGCTGCCATGAGCCTTTATGCCTCACCGCTGAAACCTTGGCTTCAGGACAGCAGCCATGGCCGAACCTCAGCAACGTGGGTAACGGCGCAGAATGCTGCGCCCACCTGGCCGAGCGCCCTCAGCGCACGCGCCGTAACACGGACTGAAGACCACTTCAGCCGCATGTATCTTGCCGCCTTCCTGCGCGGCGCCGACCTTGGCGGCATGAACTACTGGAGCAACCAGATCGTTCATGAAGGTCAATCCTATCAACGGGTGGGCGGCACCATTTTCAGCCTGTCGGTCGTCACGGACATCTACCCCTCCGGGATGAGTGACACGGCCTTTGTTGAAGCGATTTACAACAACGTCTTTGGTCGTGCCAGTGATACCGAGGGGCTCAACTATTGGCGCAACGAGCTGGCGACCCTGCGTAATACCTACAGCGCGCAAGGCTCCGGCAATGCGGCCTATGAGGCGCGTGGCCAACTGGTGATGAACATGATGAATGCCGGGCTGGGTACGCCGGTCGGCACCCCCGGCAAGGCCTACATTGACCAGCGCTACGCGGCCGCCCTTTACGCGATTGAACGCCAGCGTCTGTTTGAGCGCGAAATCCCGCCTGCAACACTGCGCAGCATCAGCGACACGGTCAATGCTGATCCGGCCACGCTCCAGCCGGCCAAAACCGCGATTGATAACGCCCTGAGCGCCTTCCCGCCCCCCGTGCCCAATACCTCACACCCACGTCTGTGGCTCACCAACAACGATCTGGCGCAACTGCGCGCCAAAGCGGTGAGTAGCAATATCCTCTGGCGGGACGGCCTGAGCCAGAGCGCAGCCCGCGCCGTGGCCGACATGGATCAAGGACGCATTGCGAGCGATTGCGGCGATATCGGCTATACCGAATACCCAACCGAAAGCTATGCCGCCTTCTTTGCCTTCCTCTCCCTGGTGGCACCGGAAGCGCAGCGCGCCGACTACGCCCGACGTGCGCGCCAACTGCTGATGTACATCATGAGCGAAGCCGACAAGGGGCCGGCGGCAGTGGCCAACTATGTCTGCGATGGCAACACCCAATACCCGCCCTTCCGTCACCCGGATTTCGCCACCGAAGACCGTGACCGCGCGCGCTACCACGGCGAGTCGTTCGGACTTGCCGTGGATTGGCTCTACCCCAACCTCAGCGCCAGTGATCGCGCCACCATTCGCCGTGTTTTCCTGCGCTGGAGCCAGGAGATCATCACCCGGGGCTACCGCCACCCCGAGCCTGTGGGGCTGCTTAACGACCCGCAACTTTATGCCGACCGCGACCAGCGCCGCTTTGCCGCCAACAACTATTACGCTGCGCACATGCGTAACCTCGGTCTGATGGCCATGGCGTTGGATGAAAGCGACGACCCAGGCAGCGCATTGCGCGCCTACCTGGCCAATGCAACCGGCGCTTATTTTTACATCTTCAAGGAACTGGTACGCAGCGAATCTTCAGGCGGGCTTCTACCGGAGGACTTCGAGTACAGCCCGCAAACCGCCAGCTATATTGCCCAATTCCTGCTGGCATTGAATACAGCGGGGCTTGGGGGTGACGATGCGCACGCGCTGAGCACGCAAGCGTTCTGGGGCGATTTTATCCGTGCTTACCTGCACTCCCTGTCACCTGCCACCGTGGTGCGCGATGCCGCGCGTGGCGCAGAGTACGAACCCGCCGCCTATGGCGATGCCCAGGACTACCACCTGCCCGACTTCATCAGCAGCATGGCACCGCTCGGCATCCATGCCCAACGCACCGGCAGCCTGCCCGAGCGCCTCAACGCCACCCGCTGGATTGCCACCCACACGCCTGCGGGCGGCGAAGCGCTGCTCACGGCACGCATGAGCAACCCGAGCTATCTGCGTGAAAGCCTACTGTACTTCATGTTACTAGACCCCGCCGCCGCCCCTGTCGATCCACGCCCCGCCCTTGCCACCACCCATATTGCCCAAGGCACGCAGCGCATTCTTGCCCGCACCGGCTGGGATGCACAGGCACGCTGGTTCACCTTCGCCCTGCCCTGGAACTCCATCGACCACCAAAACGCCGAAGGCAACAGCTTCGCTTTCTACCGCAATGGCGAATGGCTCACCAAAACCACCCTGGGCTATGCCGATGTTGGCGAGAGCATTGCCAGCACCGAGTACGCCAATGGCATGTGCATTGAAAATAGCCCGCCCCTGCATAGTGACTGGCGAGCCGACCTGTGGCGCAGGGGCAGTCAGTGGTATCTGGTAAGCGACGGCGACCCCATCCTGCTGGCGACCAGCGAAGGCGATGGCTACCTGTACGCCTTGGGCGATGCCACCAGCCTGTACAATTCCGCGCGCGAAGCAAGCAGTGACGTGCGTCATGCCAGCCGCGCAATCATCTGGCTCAAGCCGGACACCCTCGTGGTCTTTGATCGCGCTGAAACACGGAGCGCCAACCGCTTCAAGCGCTTCTGGCTCCAGCTTCCCGCACCCGCGAACATCATCGGCAACCGCGCCGTGAGTCAAACCGCGCGCGGGCAGAACCTGCATGTGACCAGCCTGTTGCCCAGCGCTGCCAACTTGCGCAGCGTGATCGGCGACGACTTCGACCCTGAAATTGCCCGCAAGATCGCCAACCACGAACCCATGCGCGCCCGCCTGTCGATCACAGCGCCAGGCAACCCTATGGCTACACGCTTTCTGACCGTGCTGCAAGGCACTGATCCAGGCGTTACCCCAGCGGAAACGCGATTGGCGCAAAGCGCAGATCAAACATGGCTAGGCAGTCTGACAGACGGAGCCTTGGTACTCTTTCCGCGTGACTTGAGTACCCCCGCCAGCTTTACCCTGACCGTCAGCGGCGTGCACAGCCTAATCGTCACCGGGCTTCAACCTCACGCGAACTACTCGCTGACCAAGGTCGGCGACACCCTGAGTCTCTTCCCCGGCGGCACATACACCACCGACGCGGGCGGCGTGCTTTCCATCGCCACGTTCAACTGACAGAAGACGCATATGAATTGAATCGGAGCGGGCTTGCCCGCGAAGGATTTTGGCATTGAGCCGGCGGTTCGCGGCCAAGGCCGCTCCTACAGCCGGTTCATATTTGATCCAGATCGAATCCATCACCATTCCCATAACCAAGAAGCATCATCATGGCACTCACGCCCACCCAACAGCATTTCACCAAACTCTATCTTGCCGCTTTTCTGCGCGCCCCCGATCTGGGCGGATTGAACTACTGGGTCAATGAAAGCAACAGCGGAAAAACCCTGCAACAGGTCGGCGGCATCATCTTCAGTCTGCCCATCGTCACCGACATCTACAGCGCCGCACTAAGCGACCGCGCCTTTGTCGAAGCGATTTACAACAACGTGTTTGGCCGCTCCAGCGATATCGAAGGACTGAATTACTGGTCAAACGAAATTGCAAGCCTGCGCGCCACCTACAACACTCAAGGCTCCAGCAATCCGGCCTTTGAGGCACGCGGACAACTGGTGATGAACATGATGAATGCCGGACTGGGTACCCCGGACGGCACCAACGGCAAAGCCTATATTGTCAACCGCCTGGCGGTTGCCGAATACGCAGCAGAAAAACAACTGCTCACCGGGCAGGAAATCTCCGTGGCCAACCTGTTAAGCGTTGAGGCCGGCGTTGGTGCGCACCCCGACACCCTCGCCATGGGCAAATGCCGCATCGACAGCTTCTACGACACCACAACACCCACGCAAACCGCCATCATCAACGCGATCATGGATGATTTTGGCGCGGTGACAGGCGTGGTTACTCACAATGGCAATACCGATGACAGCACCCCCACACTCCAAGGCCAACTGAGCGCTCCGCTCGCCGCCTGTGAATGGGTCGCAGTTTACCGTGACGGCCAAAGCATTGGTTCTGCCCAAGTCAACGGCACCACCTGGACGCTGAACGATACCAGCATGGGTCGACTAGGATCCCACACCTACACCGCCCGCGTGGAAGACCTTGCCGGACACCGGGGCATGGAGTCCAACGGCTACACCATCACGGTAACCAACGGTTCAGACACCACCCCGCCGCTGCCGCCCAGCCTGAGCATCCACGATACCGGAGCAAGCAACAGCGACGGTCTGACCAACGATGGCATAGTCACGGTCAGCAGCCTGGAGTCCGGCGCAAGCTGGGAATACAGCACCAACGGCGGCGGCTTCTGGATCGCCGGAGCAGGCAACACCTTCGCACTAAGCGGCAATGGCGCGAAAACCGTCATCGCCCGCCAGATCGATGCCTCAGGCAACACCAGCGGCAACAGCCCTGCACTGGGTTTCACCCTGGACACCACCGCCCCCGGACTCATCTCCGCCGTCATCTCAGGCAACACCCTGACCCTCAGCTACAACGAAACCCTAAACCCCGCCGCCGACGCCAACCCAAGCGCCTTTGCCTTGAATGTCAGCGGCAGCCCGGTGAATATTGATAGCGTGAACGCCAATGGCAGCTTCGTCGTGCTCACCCTGACACAAGCCGTACTCCCAGGGGTCAACGTCAGCCTGGGCTACACCCCGCCAGCCAGCGGTGCGCTGGAAGATTACGCCGGTAACGATGCCGCCGCGTTTACGGCGATGCCGGTTGTTAACGAAACGCCACTCCCCGCTACCAGCCTGCGCTCCGGCATGATGATGTTCGACTTCCGAAGCCAGGGGCAAACAGACGACATCCAAGGCATCGCCTTAGCCGCCAATGGTAATGTTCTTGTTGCAGGATCACACTACAACGGTTTTAACAACGATTTCCTGCTTGCCTCCATCAACCCTCAAGGCGGTACGGGCGGCTTATCAGGCAACAACTACCTGAACTGGAGCACCACCACCGCCGTCAGCACAAGCCTGTATGACAGCGCGTTTGACGTCGCCATACTGCCCGATGGCGGCATCATTAGCGCAGGCTATGCCGACAGCAGCACCCTGGAAGAAAATATCGCCCTGGTGCGTTACAACGCAGACGGCGCGCTGAACGGCGGCTTTGGCAGCGCGGGCAGGGTTGTTGTTGACATCGCCAACCACACCGATGTAGCCACTGCCGTACATGCTTATGCCAACGGCAAGATTCTTGCCGCAGGCTACGCCTACAGCAGTGCCGGCATAAGCCTCGTATCACTCACCCGCTACCTGGCCGATGGCCGCCTGGATACCTCATTTTCTGCCGGCGGACGGATGACCGAACAGATCGGCATAGCCAGCGTGAGCATTAACGACATGGCGGTACAAAGCGACGGCAAGATTCTGGTCGCTGGCCGGATCAACAATGCCGGCATCGTCGATAGTATTGTGCTGCGCTACAACAGCGACGGCAGCCGCGACACCAGCTTTGCCGACAACGGCCAGCGCATCATTGATCTTGGGGGCATCGACAACACCTTCGCCATAGGCCTGACGGCGGATGCTCACATCATACTGGCCGGGCACAGCCACATCGGCGCAGTACAAGAAGTCGCCATCGTGCGGCTTGATAGCGACGGTACGCCAGACCGCAATTTCGGCAGCAATGGCATCACCACCACAGCACCCTTTGGCAACACCGTCAACATCGGCTATGACCTGCTCATCCAGGACAACGGCGGTATCCTGGTGGCCGGCTTAACAAGAAGCGCCGGGGTGAGCGATATGCTCCTGCTGCGCTACGACGCGCAAGGCACACTGGATTCCGCTTTTGCTGAAAACGGAGCCGCACGCGCCGATTTTCTCGGCACTCACGACTACGCCACAAGCCTGGTGCAGCTTCCCGATGGGGATATCCTGCTTGCAGGAAAGGCTGGTAACTGGCGCAACGACGACATGGCTCTTGCGCGTTTTAATCCCGACGGAACCCTCGACCAAGGTTATGGCCACTATTTTTTGAGCAGCGCGCAAGATCACATCACGCTCAGTGGCAGTCGGTTTGACCAAAACATCATCAACACCGGCTTTGCCAATCTCTCTAACCTGACGCAGATAGATGCGGTCGATAACTTCATCCAAGGCAGCCAACATTTCCACATCGGCTGGATGCCGCAGGGCATGGTTCGCTATGCCAATGTCAGCAATACGGGAGACCTGGCGCGAACCCTGGATGCCGTATTCAACGGCATCGTCGGAGCGCAACATGCAGGGCTGGTCGTCATTGAGGGTGGCGCCTATGCGGGCGCTTATCTTTACGTCAACGACGAAGATCCGCTTTATTCCGATACCAACGACATCTTTATCCAGTTGAATAATCTGATTTATCCAAGCGGCGTGGGGGCTGTGCCTGTCACCGACTACTTTATCTGATGGGCTTTATCATAATCCCTTGCCAAACAATCCCTTGCCAAAAACCTGTTGACGATCTCGCCGAGGACACAGAAAGATGCACCTTAACCGCACCGAATGGGCTTGCAGCCTTGCGTTTGCTCTCATCCTGCCCGCTCCTGCCTTCGCCGTGGATGCCGCCTGCAAACCCATTCTGGATGCCAACCAGGCCAAATTCGCCGCTCCTGCCTTTCACGACACCATGTATGCAAGCCCGGGCAGCACCACTGCCACGGGTGAATTTATCAAGATTGGTCAGCAGGCGTGGATGAAAGCCGATAAAAACTGGATGACGGTTCCCCCCAGCACGCTGAAAAACATGCAAAATTCCGATGCAGACGGTTTTGGCATGCGCAACTGCACCCAACAGAGCAGCTCACCCAACCGTATTTATACCTGGGATATCAGCGTAGCAGGCAAGACCTACTCGGGCGCAAAACTCACCCTCTCACCCAGCGGCCTGCCTATCAGAAACGAAACGGGCGATGGGGAGGTCATTCTGACCCATTACGAAAACGTCATTGCACCAAAAGTGGGCAAATAAATCATCAATGCCATCTATTGATGACCCATTTTTGCACACAGAGCGTTCTTGCCCTGCACCAACGCGGGGCTTACGCCTATCAAAATATGGCCTTTGTTTTGCTTTGGCGTGGCTCCTCTCCATAAAATGCACCGAGGCAACCCATGCAACCCACAGGTACAGATGTATTCTTTCTTTTAATCGGCGCGGCCATGGTGCTCGCCATGCACGCCGGTTTTGCCTTTCTTGAAGTTGGCACGGTGCGCGAGAAGAATCAGGTCAATGCTCTGGTCAAAATCATGGCTGATTTTGCTGTGGCGACCATCGCCTACTTCTTTATCGGCTATCCACTGGCCTACGGCGTGGACTTCTGGAGCAGCGCGCAAGCGCTTTCTGTCGATCACGGCTATGGTCTGGTGAAATTCTTTTTCCTCTTGACCTTCGCCGCCGCCATTCCAGCGATTGTCTCCGGCGGTATTGCCGAGCGCGCGCGGCTTTATCCGCAAATGGGGGCGACCTTTATTCTCGTGGCGCTGTTTTATCCGCTGTTTGAAGGCATGGTGTGGAATACGCACTTCGGCTTGCAGGCTTGGCTGGAAGCCAGTTTTGGTGCCAAATTCCACGATTTCGCAGGCTCGGTTGTCGTCCATGCCTTTGGCGGCTGGGTGGCGCTGGCAGCCGTACTGATTCTCGGCCCGCGCATGGGGCGCTACGGCAAGCAAGGCGGCATGACGGCGCACCCGCCGTCCAGCATCCCATTTCTTGCGCTTGGCTCATGGACGCTGACCGTCGGCTGGTTCGGCTTTAACGTCATGTCGGCGCAGACGGTTGAAGCCGTTTCCGGCCTGGTGGCGCTGAACTCGCTGATGGCCATGGTCGGCGGCATTCTCGCGGCGCTGATCGTCGGCAAGAACGACCCAGGCTTCATCCATAACGGCCCTCTGGCCGGCCTCGTGGCGGTGTGCGCCGGTTCTGATTTGATGCACCCGCTCGGTGCTCTAATCACCGGCGCAGTGGCGGGCGGTATGTTCGTCTGGCTGTTCACTTTGACGCAAAACCGTTGGAAAATCGACGACGTGCTCGGCGTATGGCCGCTGCATGGTCTTTGCGGGGCATGGGGCGGGATTGCGGCGGGTATTTTTGGCCTGCAAGCCTTGGGCGGCATGGGCGGTGTCAGCCTGATGAGCCAGCTCATCGGCACGCTGCTCGGCATTGGCCTTGCGTTAATCGCAGGCTTTGCGGTCTATGGCGCGCTGCACAAGATCGTGGGACTGCGCCTCGATCAAGAACAGGAGTTCGCAGGCGCAGATCTGGCGCTGCACAAGATCAGCTCCACGCCGCCTGGCCAGCGTTAAACGCTACCCCCATAAAAACGCCCCGCACAAAGCGGGGCGTTTTTATGGGACTGCATCACAGTTAATCAACGTACCAAAGCGCGCTCCACCTCATCGCGTTTTTCCCGCCCGACCAACTGTTCGACCAGGGTCAAAGCAAAGTCCATGGCGGTTCCAGGGCCACGCGAAGTCAACACACGTCCATCCATTTCAATGGCCGCAACGCTATCCGTGATGCCATCCAAGTCCTCGGCGCTCAGGGCTCCAGGGTAGTGAGTCGCTCGACGGCCGCTCAGCAAGCCCGCCTGCGCCAGAACCTTGGGCGCGGCACAAATCGCCCCCACCAAGCGTCCTTCAGCATGGGTACGTTGCAGCATGTGGATCACGCGCGGGTCATCGCGCAGATTATCCGCACCGGGCAACCCGCCGGGCAGGACGACCAGGTCGAAATCATCGTCCATGACCTGCTCCAGCAGGACATCCGGCACGAGCACCGTCCCCCGGCTGGCACACACCGTCCCCGGATGCAGTCCGGCCGTCACCACGTCAATGCCTGCCCGGCGCAGGATATTGCTCATGGAAATGGCTTCAAGCTCTTCAAAGCCTGGAGCGAGCGGAATCAGTACACGCGGCATATCGGCAACCTCCAAGATGACTTAAAACGACTCTCAATCAGGGTTTGCTGGCTGTTTTATTCAGCAGCACCATGCCTTTGAGCATGTTCAAGGCCTCAAACAAGGCGTAGTCTTTCTGTGCCAGAGGACGGTTGTCATCCTTGTCCATCACAGCATCCCCAGAGCGGCTACTGACGGGCTTGTCCTCAGGTTTATCCACTTTATTGGCATCATTCTCCTCAAGCTTGGGCTTGGGGGTATCCGCCTTGCCATTTTTGCCATTCGGATTATCCAGATGCCCGGCAAGATCCGCCTCCTTGACACCCAAACCATTGTCTTCAATCGCGTCCACCTTCAATGCAGGCAACTCGATATCCGGAACGATGCCTTCAGCCTGAATCGAACGCCCTGAGGGCGTGAAATAGCGCGCCGTCGTCAGCTTGATCGCCCCGCCATTGGCCAGTTCCTGAATACTTTGCACCGAGCCTTTGCCAAAGGTTTTGCTGCCCATAACAATGGCGCGCCTATGATCCTGTAGTGCACCGGCGACAATTTCCGAAGCCGAAGCCGAGCCACCATTCACCATCACCACCATCGGTGCCCCGTCCAGCACATCGCCACTATGGGCGCTGTAGCGCATCTTGGAATCCTTGACGCGACCATCGGTATAAACCACCAGCCCGTCATTCAAGAAAGCATCCGCCACACCGACCGAACCTTGCAACACGCCGCCCGGGTTGTTGCGCAAATCCAGCACCAAGCCTTTGAGCTTACCACCCGCCTCTTCTTTCAGCGCCTCAATCGCCTTGAGCATTTGCTGCTCAGTCTGCGACTGGAACTGGGTGATGCGTACATAAGCGAAGCCCGGCGCAAGCATCCGGCTCTTCACGCTTTGCACACGGATAATCGCACGCTCCAGAGTGAACTCCAGCGGTTTGTTCACGCCCTTGCGCGCCACGGTGAGCCTGATTTTGGTGCCTGGTTCGCCGCGCATGATTTTGACTGCGTCATTGATCGACATGCCCTGCACCGGCTTTTCGTCCAGCTTGATAATCAAATCGCCGCTTTTCAGTCCGGCACGCTGCGCAGGAGTATCGTCAATCGGCGCAATCACCTTGACGAAACCATCCTCCATGCCGACTTCAATCCCCAAACCGCCGAAGGTTCCCGTGGTTCCCTGACGCAACTCTTTGAATTCTTCGGGGTCAAGATACGAGGAATGCGGATCCAGCCCGCTTAACATGCCGCGTATCGCCTGGGTCAAGAGTTTTTTATCCTCGGTGGATTCGACGTAATCATCCTTGATGCGCCCATACACTTCAGTGAAGGTACGCAACTCCTCCAGAGGCAGCGCATCAGCCTGGCTTGCCGCGCCCGTCGCCGCTGTTTCCTTTTGCGCAAACACCCCCACGCCAAAGGTCAAGCCAAAGCCAAGTGTTGCACCCACAACCACCAAAGCCGCTGCGCGCATACGATGTTGCATTCAAATCTTCCTCAAAAATGCGGATAAATCCATCCACAAGAACTCAAAATAAGTGTGCCTGATAAAACCCGGCAGGCATTGGACGCGCAGTGTAACAGGCGGTTCCGGTAAACTCTGTGTCAAATCCATCAGGTTTCAAGTCACTCTGCCATTATTTGTTCGGCCACGCCGACCAACGCGTCGGATTGATCGGCTGTCCGCCTCGCCGCACCTCAATGTATACCCCGGTTTGGCGCTCGCCGCCGCTACGCCCTGCCGTCGCCAACACCTCACCGCGCTGTACGCGCGCGCCGTTACGCTGCAACAGCGCTTCATTTTGCGCATACAAACTCAAATAGCCACCCTTGTGTTGCACAATAATCAGGTTGCCGTAACCCCGCACCCAGTCCGCAAACACCACCTTGCCCTCGGCCAGAGCGCGCACCCTTGAGCCTTCCGCCGCAGCAAAAAACACGCCACGCGAACGCAGCTCACCCACCCCGGTCGGCTCGCCAAAACCGCGCACCCTGCGACCGCTCACGGGAATTTCACCGCCATCCGCCACGGAACCGCGTCGTTCAACGGACTTTTTCTCGGCGGCTTGCTCGTCTGCCTGCGACTGCGCTTTTTGCCGCTCATTACGCCTGGCTAAGGCTGCGGCCTCTTGCGCAGCCTCTTCGTCCCTCTCGCGAGCCTTGCGCAACGCCTCCTGTTGCGCTTGCGCTTCACGCTGCTGTGCGTGCATCTCATCCTGCTTGCGCTGTTTGGTCGCCTCAGCCTCACGCTGCTCTTTCTCCGCCTCGGCCTGCGCCTGAAGACGCTCCGTCTGTTCAAGCTTATCCAGCGTGCGCTCCAAAGCTTGCTGATCGCGCGTCATCTGGCGCACTCTGGCCTCACCCGCATCATGCCGCGCTTCCAGCGCATCCACCGCTTTTTGGTGTTTAATACGCAGCGCATCCAGCCTGGCCTGCTCGAACTCAGCCACAAGCTGCATCCGGGTCAACTCCTCCAGTGCAAATTCAATCTCTTGCTGCACGCGCACATTATCCTCACGCGCCTTGCGCAAGCGCTCCAAGGATGCAACCCGACTGGCGCGTAACTGCGCCAGATAGCCCTCGACCCGCATCTTGTCCGCCCGCCCGCCGGGACTAAGCACGCCTTCCAATCCACTGCCCGAGCCCAGCAAATACAGGGCGCGCAAATTATCATCCAGACTGAGCAAACCCTTGGCAATATCGTCTTCGAGCTGAGCATGGCGCGCGCGCAGGTCGGCCAATTCATCCGACTTATTCTTGAGCGCAAAGCTCGCCTCATACACGGCGCGTGCGGCTTCAGCCTGCTGATTTTCCAGCGCGCGCAAGCGCTCTCCCTCAAGCTCGCGCTCGGCATCCAGAGCCGCAAGACGCGCTTTCTCCGCCTTGAGATCCTGCTGTACGCCCTTAAGCTCCTGTGAGGTCACCTCGATCGACGGAGCCGCACACACCGGATGCGAGCCAACGCCAAAGGCACAGGCGGCAAACAAAATCAGTGGATAAAAGCCCTGTGACCGTCCAAAAATTCGATTTAGCATGTAATATTCTGAATATTCTAAAAAGCTCATGCGTTTATCATGACCGAAACACCCCCCCCACCACGCCCCCTTTCCACGCGCAGCGAAGACATTGAACGCGCCTCACTTTCGCTCAAGGCCATGTCGCACCCGCTGCGACTGAAAATCCTTTGCGTACTGGGCGAGAATGAAATCAGCGTGCAGGACATCGTGGAAGCCGTCGGCACCACGCAAAGCAATATCTCACAACATCTCGCCATCCTGCGTGACAAAGGCATCCTGGCCTCACGCAAGGATGCCAACCGGGTATACTACCGCGTCCACGACGCGCGCACCCTGCGGCTCATCAGCATGATGCAGGATGTATTCTGCCCGTTTAACACACCCAACTTCCCAACCTGAAACACTCCCACAGAGAACACTCCATGACTACAGACCGTATTGTACGCATCGTTGCCGGCTTGATGATTATGCTCACCCTGATCCTGGCGCACTTCACCGGCCAGGTAGATATGAGTAAGCCCACATGGCTCTGGCTGACGGCCTTTATCGCCCTCAACCTGTTCCAGAGCGGCTTCACCACCTTTTGCCCACTCGACAGCATTCTTGCCAAGATGGGCGTGCGTCGGGCGCAATAATTCCTCATGGACTTTTTCGACTTTCTCCAGCGCCACTGGATGCTGACCGCTGCTGCGGTCGGCATCCTTTTCATGTTCATTGCCAACGAGGCCACTCGCGTGACCCGCAAATACAGTGAAATCAATCCCGCCGAAGCCACGCGCATGTTAAGCCACGACGAACCGTTGTTGCTGGATGTGCGTGAAATTGACGAATTCCGTGCGGGCTATCTGATGGGAGCCAAGCATATTCCTCTCGGTCAGCTCGCCGCCAAAAGCGACCAGTTTGCCGACTGGAAAGACAAGCCCGTCATCATCTACTGCCGCAGCGGCAATCGTTCCGGCGTGGCCTGCGCCCAGCTCGCCAAGCTTGGCTTTACCAAGCTGCACAATCTCGCCGGCGGCATTCTTGCCTGGCAGCATGAAAACCTGCCGGTGAAAAAAAAGTAAGCGTCGTGCGCCAGGCCGAAGTCGTCGTTTACCTCAGCCGCAGCTGCTTTTACTGCATCCGCGCCAAACACTTGTTGCACACCAAGGGCGTGAGCTACGCAAGCATCATTGTGGACAGCGACCCCGCCTTGTGGGACGAAATGGAGGCTCGCTCAGGGCGCTCGACTGTGCCACAGATTTTCATTGATAAACGTCCCATCGGCGGCTTCAGCGACATGGCCGAACTCGACCGCCAAGGGCTGCTTGATCCCCTACTCTTTCCGACCACTGATTAAGGAGCCGCACCATGACTGATCTTGTGCATGTTGTTTCCCCACACGATGGCACCATCAACCGCATTCCGCGCGACAAGCTGGGCGACAACCCGGTGTGCGGCAAGTCCGGCAAGCCGCTATTTATCGCCCATCCGCTTGAACTTGGCACGGCCAACTTCCAACGTTACCTCACCCGTAGCGACCTGCCCGTGCTGGTGGACTTCTGGGCGCCGTGGTGCGGTCCATGCCGCATGATGGCACCCGTGCTCGACGAAGCGGCGAAAACGCTCGAACCGCGCCTGCTCATCGCCAAGGTCAACACCGAAAACGAACCGGTCATCAGCCAGCAATTTGGCATCCGTAGTATCCCCACCCTCGCCCTTTTTCAGGGCGGGCGGGAAATCGCGCGCATGAGCGGCGCCATGCAGCTCCCACAGCTCAAGCAGTGGCTGAGCCAGCACATCAGTCTTTAAACCTCAAGGAAAACCCCATGTCCGAAGCACAACAAACCCCGCGTCAATACGCCCTGCAACGCATCTACCTGAAGGACGTATCTTTTGAATCCCCGCGTGCGCCACACATTTTCCTCAACCCCGAGTGGCAGCCGAACATCAATGTGCAGGTGGAAAACGCCAGCAGCCAACTGGGCGAAGGCGTGTTTGAAGTCGCGCTGAAAATCACCGCCACTGCCACGGTCGAGATTGAAGGCGCGCAAGAAACCGCGTTCCTGGCCGAAGTCACTCACGCAGGCATCTTCACCATCGCAGGCTTTGATGGCGCGGAAATGGGACACATTGTGGGCAGCATTTGCCCGACCCAGCTGTTCCCCTTCACCCGCGAAACCATTGCTGATCTGGTGGTCAAGGGCGGCTTCCCCAGCCTGCTGCTGCAACCGATCAACTTTGACGCGCTTTATATGCAGCACATGCAGCAGCAACAGGCTGAAGCGCCCGGCACCCTCCAATAAGCCCGACCATGCCCGGCATGACGAAACCGCAGCCTATCGCCGTGCTTGGCGCGGGTGCATGGGGCAGCGCGCTGGCCATTCATCTGGCACGCAACCAGCACCCTGTACGCTTGTGGGGGCGCGCCCAAGAGCAGATGCACGCCATGCAGCAGACACGCTGCAATGCGCGCTATCTGCCCGACACGCCCTTCCCGGATGCGCTTGAGCCTTGCGCCGATCTCGGCCATGCGCTTGAGTGCGCCGACCTCATTCTGATCGTGGTTCCCAGCAATGGCTTTCGCGCCTTCCTGCATGAACTGCGTCCACACCTTACCGCCACCTCCGCGCGCATCGCGTGGGCCAGCAAAGGCTTGGAAACTGGCACGGCCAAACGCCTTGAGCAGGTATTTGCCGAAGAACTGCCGCATTGCGCCGCGCCCGCCATCATCTCCGGCCCCACCTTTGCCCGCGAAGTGGCCGCAGGCCTACCCACCGCCGTCACCGTCGCCTCGCACGACGGCGATTTTGCCGAGCATGTGGCTACCCTGCTGCACAGCCCCAGCTTTCGCGCCTACCGCGTGGACGATGTAATCGGTGTGGAGTTGGGCGGCGCGGTGAAAAACGTCCTCGCCATTGCCGCTGGCATTGCCGATGGCCTGCATTTTGGCGCCAACGCCCGCGCCGCGCTGGTGACTCGTGGGCTGGCGGAAATCATGCGCCTGGCGGAGAAACTGGGCGCACGCCGCGAGACTTTAATGGGTCTGGCCGGTCTGGGTGATCTGGTGCTCACCTGCACCGACAACCAGTCGCGCAACCGCCGCTTCGGCTTATTGCTGGCCGAAGGCAAAAGCGTCGAGGCCGCGCTTGCCCAGATTGGACAGGCGGTGGAAGGGCTGCCCAGCGCCCGTGAAGCCTGGCGGCTGGCCTGCGAGTACGCAGTGGAGATGCCCATTACCCACGCCGTGTACCAAGTGGCCTACGAAGGTCTCGCCCCGCGCGATGCCGTGCTGCAACTGATGCAACGCCACGCAAGGCCGGAGTTCGATCACGCGCAGGCTTGAGTCACGCCAACTTCGACCACATCCAGCACTTCTGCCACGCCCGCATCCGCCCGCCAGCGCACATCCAAAGCGTATACACGCATCCCGTACAGCTGCCCGGGCGGCTCATCCTGGCGATAGGCCGGGCGCGGATCGCGCTGCAATAGCGCCTCCACCAATTCACACAGATGGGGATAGCTCGCCAACCACGGCGCACAGGCTGCACGTCCCTGCGCCGTCCACACCACCTGCAAACGCGCGCCGCTATCGTCCGCCGCAAAGCCGCCCAGCGCCTGCGGCAAGGCCTCAACGTAAGGCACATACGGCTTCACATCCAACAGCGGCGTGCCATCCAGTACATCCGCCCCCGCCACATGGATGCGCACCGTATCACCCGCCAGGCGCTCCACCCGCAACAGGCGCACCAACGACAAGCCCACAGGATTCGGTCGATACGGCGCGCGCGTGGCAAACACCCCCACGCGCGTATTGCCACCCAGACGCGGCGGGCGCACAGTCAGGCTCGCCTCCGCCCCCTTGTCGGCATGAAACCAGGTCAGCAGCCACAGATGACTGAAACCCTCAATGCCGCGCCACGCCTCCTCGCGGTTGTAGGGTGCATTCAGCTCCAGCGTGGCATGTACCTCGTCCACCAGACCGCCTTGACGCGGAATGCCAAACTTCTCCGCAAACGGTGTGCGCACCACGCCGATACTGCGTAATACAATGTCGCTCAAATTCCCTCCTCAAGAATCAACCATGCCACCGATCAGCCTCATCTTACTGCACGGCCTCGGAGCCGATGGCCGCGACATGCAGCCGATTGCCCGCGCCATTGAGCAGGCTCTCGCCGCCCGCCTGCACAGCCCACAACTGAACATGCGCATTCATTGCCCCGATGCCCCCGCGCGCCCGGTCAGCGTCAATGGCGGCTACATCATGCCCGCCTGGTTTGACCTGTACAGCCTGAATGCCGATGCACGCAGCGACACCCGTATCGATACCTTGGGCATCGAGCAAAGCCGCCAACGCATCAGCATGCTGCTCGCATCTGAACACGCGGCGGGTGTCCCGTGGAAAAACATCATTCTCGGCGGCTTTTCCCAAGGCGGTGTGATTGCCATGCACTGCGCCCTGCACCAGCCCGAACGCCTGGGCGGCCTGCTGGCGCTGTCAACCTGGCTACCGCCAACCGACCTCCCTACCCCAAACCCCGCCGCCTGCCAAACCCCGGTGTTCATTGGCCACGGCGAAGATGACGATCTTATCCCGATCACCGCCGCCACGCGCACCCACGACAGCCTCAGCCTGCTGGGCTACCGCGACATCCAACAGCGCAGCTACCTCATTCCGCATAGCGTCAACATACAGGAAATTGACGATATTGCGGCTTGGCTCACCCAACATCTTACCGCCGGAAAAGCATGACCCGCCCATCCTGGGACATCTTCTGCACCGTCATCGACAACCTCGGCGACATCGGCACCTGTTGGCGTCTGGCGCACATTCTGCATCACGACCACGGCCAGCAGGTGCGCCTATGGGTGGACGACCTCGATGCACTCCAACCTCTGGTTCCAGCGACCCAACACCGCGCACAACAAACCCTGCACGGCATTGACGTGCGCCATTGGACGGCGGACTTTCCCGACACCCCGCCCGCCGCCGTGGTCATTGAAACCTTCGGCTGCACCCTGCCCGCCCACTACGTGCAGGCCATGCAAACCCAGCCGCAGCCCATCTGGATCAATCTCGAATACATGAGCTGCGAAGACTGGGTCAGCCACGTCCACGGCCAAACCTCCCTGCTCGCGCAGGGTTTGCGCAAACACTTCGTGATCCCCAGTCTCTTGCCACAGGGCGGCGGCCTGCTGCGGGAAAAAAACCTGCGCGTTGAGCGCGCCGCCTTTCTTGCCCAGCCAGACCGGCAACACACCTGGTGCTCGCAGTGGGCGATTCCTTTCCCCACAGCGAACAGCCTCAAGCTCTCGCTCTTTGCCTACGAAAACCCGCAGCTTCGCGCGCTGATCGACAGCCTGAGCCACGCCCCCCAAGCCGTGACCGCCTACCTGCCCGCCAGCCGTTTGCTCACTAGCCTGCGCGAATATCTTGGCAACCCCCAACTCCAGGCAGGCGACAGCGTCCAGCTCGGCAGCCTCAGCCTGCATATCCTGCCCTTCCTGCCCCAAGCCGAATACGACCGCCTGCTCTGGCTGTGCGACATCAACTTCGTGCGCGGTGAAGAATCGCTCACCCGTGCAATCTGGTCGGGCAAACCCTTCATCTGGCAGATCTACCCCACCGAAGACCAGGCGCACCACACTAAACTCAAGGCTTTTCTCGATACCTACACCAAACACAGCCCAGCCGATCACCTCATGCAGCTTTGCGCATGGATGCAACACTGGAACGGCATCTTGCAAAACGAAACCGATGCCTACACGTTTTTGAGCCGCCTGACGCAACAGCAAGCGTGGTACGACGCACGCAGCACCGCCCTTGCCCAAGTGCCTGATTTAAGCCAAAACCTCCTCAACGTCGTCGCCTTTTTAGCGTCCACAGGCTAAAATGCCGCCCGCTAAACACAAACCAAACTTTTTTCAACCCAAAACCTGGATTTTTCCCCATGAAAACCGCACAAGAATTCCGCGCTGGCAACGTTATGCTCATCGACGGCCAGCCCTGGGTCGTCCTCAAGGCCGACTTCAGCAAATCCGGGCGCAACTCCGCCATCGTGAAAATGAAGCTGAAGAACCTGCTCAGCGGCACCAGTACCGAAACCGTATACAAGGCCGACGACAAGTTCGAACAAGTGATTCTCGACAAAAAGGAATGCACCTACAGCTACTTTGCCGATCCGCTTTACGTGTTCATGGACGAAGACTTCAACTCCTACGAAGTGGAAAAAGACAACCTCGGCGACACACTCAACTTCATCGTGGACGGCATGGAAGACAAAGTCGAAGTCACCTTCTACGACGGCAAGGCCATCTCCGCCGAACTGCCCAACACCATCGTGCGCGAAATCGTCTACACCGAACCTGCCAACCGTGGCGATACCTCGGGCAAGGTCATGAAAATCGGCAAACTGGCCAACGGCCACGAAATCCAAATCGCCTCCTTCATCGAAATTGGCGAAAAAGTCTCCATCGACAGCCGCACCGGCGAATACCGCTGCCGCGCTTAACTTGTCTGCACTTAGTTCACTTTAACGACGCTTGGGCATAAAATCTCCGGCGGAGTTGATTTGTGGAGGAGCACATGATGTATGCAATTGCATTTGATCTGAAAGTTTCCGATTTAGAACTCCATTACAGTGGGAATTCTTGCAACAACGCTTATGGCGACATAAAAAAGTTCCTGGAAAGCAAGGGTTTCAGCAGGCAGCAAGGCAGTGTTTACTTTGGCGACCCCGAAAAAATTGACGCTGTAAAGTGCGTTATGGCGGTCAACGCCCTTAGCCAGCAATACCCTTGGTTCAAGCAATGCGTTACGGATGTTCGTATGCTGCGCATTGAAGACAATAACGACCTAACCCCTGCGCTTTAAAGCAATTGAAAAAATCAACCTAACAGACCACTTTTCTAGGTGGTCTTTTTTTTGCCGAGCGAAACAACGCCGACCAATTTTTTAAAATACGAGTTTTCTATTAGATGCGTTACGCCCTTTTGAACACTGTCTTCGGCTACCTGCGCGCTGCGCTGTTTAACCTTGGCCTTTGGCTGATGCTGCTGGCTTATGTGCCGATCATCGCCGTCGCCGCGCTCACGCCCGCCCCCTTGCGTTACCGCCTGATGCGCCCCTGGAACTGGATGGCGGTGCATTGGTTGCGCATCACTTGCGGTGTACGCTGGAAAATCGAAGGTGAGATTCCGCAGGACGGACTGGGCGGCGTGGTGCTGGCCAAGCATCAATCCACCTGGGAAACCTTTATCTTCCCGCTGCTGTTCGATGGGCCGACGTTTGTGCTCAAGCGCGAGTTGATGCGCCTGCCAATTTTCGGCTGGGGGCTGGCGGTGAATCAGCCGATCGCCATTGACCGTAGCGCCGGACGTGACGCGCTGCGCCAACTGCTGGAACAAGGCACGGAGAGGCTCAAGCAGGGGCGCTGGGTGATTATTTTCCCCGAAGGTACACGCACGGCGGTGGGCGAATCCGGCAAATACAAGCCCGGCGGCGCGCTGCTGGCCACGCAGAACGGCGCGCGCGTATTGCCGATTGCGCACAATGCAGGCTGCGCCTGGCCGCGTGGTTCGTTCATCAAAACGCCGATGACCATTACCCTGCGCATCGGCGCTGTGATCGCAACGCAAGGGCGCAAAGCCAGCGAGATCAATGCCGAAGTCGAGCAGTGGATCGAAAGCCAGATGGCCACCCTGCCCTGCCCGCAGCAGGACAAAGCCAAGTGAACGCAACAGGCATCAACGCGCTGCACGCCGACATCGCCGCGCAAATCAGCGTGACGACCGGCAAGCCCTTCCATGCGCGCCACCCCCACGCACGCGGCGGGGGCTGCATCAGCGAAGGACTGGTGCTGGGAGACGCTGAGCGCATGTTTTTCATCAAGCTCAACCGGCGCGAGCGTCTGCCCATGTTCGCGGCGGAAATGGCCGGATTGCGCGAATTGGCGAGCAGTCGCAGCCTGCGCGTGCCCGAGGCCATTCTTTGTGGCACGGCGGGCACGCCC
This sequence comes from uncultured Halothiobacillus sp., assembly GCA_964618025.1. GTDB lineage: Bacteria > Pseudomonadota > Gammaproteobacteria > Halothiobacillales > Halothiobacillaceae > Thiofaba. The sequence continues at coordinate 20,741 of CAZTYJ010000024.1, forward strand.
GGCAAGCAGCAGGCTTTTATCGTGCTCGAATACCTGCCGCTGGTGGATAGCGACGCTCCCGAGCGTCTGGCGGAGCAGTTGGTCGCCCTGCACCGCCACAGCGCCGCCCGGTTCGGTCTTGGGCACGACAACTACATCGGCACGACGGCGCAGGACAATACGCCGCACGCCGATTGGGTCAGTTTCTGGAGTATGCGCCGCCTGCAACCCCAGCTGGAGCTTGCCAGGCAAAATCAACTCGCCCCCGCGACGGTGCAACTTGGCGAGCGCCTGCTGGAAGCTCTGCCCGCGTTTTTCAGCGATTATCAGCCACGTCCCAGCTTGCTGCATGGCGATTTATGGGGCGGCAATTATGGCTATGTCGCCACGCCGGAGGGCGAGGTTGAACCGGTGGTGTTTGATCCGGCGGCCTACTACGGCGACCGCGAGGCCGATATGGCCATGACCGAGCTATTCGGCGGCTTTCCGCCACGCTTTCGCCATGCCTATGAGGCGGCCTGGCCGCTGGATGCGGGCTATGGCACGCGCCGCCAGCTTTACAACCTCTACCATGTGCTCAACCACTTCAACCTGTTCGGTGAAGGCTATGCGGCGCAAAGTCAGCGCCTGATGCAGCGCCTGCTGAGCGAAGTGCGCGCATGAGTTTCATCGTGCCCGCCTGGCCGCTGCCGCCCGGCGTGCGTGCCGTGCAAACCACACGCAGCGGCGGCGTGAGCCACGCGCCCTATGACTCGCTGAACTTGGCGCTGCATGTGGGCGATGACCCGGCGCATGTGCAGACCAATCGCCACCTGTTGCGCCAACAGCTCGCCCTGCCCGGCGAACCGCTGTGGCTTGCGCAAGTGCATGGCACGGAGGTTTATCGGGCGCAGGACGCAACCCCGTTGGCGCAAGCGCCCCGCGCCGATGCCGCTTACACCACACAAAGCGGGGTGGTGCTCGCCATCATGACGGCGGATTGCCTGCCGCTGCTGTTCGCTACGCAGGATGGACGCGAAATCGCCGCCGCCCACGCGGGTTGGCGCGGGCTGGCAGCGGGCGTGCTGGAAAACACGCTGCGTCAGTTTCAAGCGCCGCCGGGCGAGATTTGCGTCTGGCTTGGGCCTGCCATCAGTCAAATGGCGTTTGAAGTCGGCGACGACGTGCGTGATGCCTTTATGCAGCACGATGGCGAAGCAGAAACCGCCTTCATTCCCGGCTCACGCCCCGGCCACTGGCAGGCGGATCTGTACGCCCTGGCACGCCTGCGCCTGCGTGCCGCCGGTGTCACGCGGATGGATGGCGGCGAGCTGTGCAGTTTTCAGGACTCCGCGCGCTTTTATTCCTACCGCCGCGCAACGCCCACCGGACGCATGGCGAGCTTGATTTGGAGAACTTCAAGCCAATATTAGCCACAGAGAGCACGGAGGTCGCAGAGGAAAACCCTGGCTTTGGGACGGCTTTGATCTCCCAGGACTTATGCAGCATGTTGATTTATGCTCTGCCTTCTCCCTCGAGAGGAGAGTGCGTTAGATCCAAGTTTTGCGTAAGCCCTTCTCCGTGAACTCTGTGGCTAAAATTTGCCTTAACCGTCCCATTCATCAAGCTGACACTCATTTCCGTATCATCGTGCCCCTTACCTCTGGAAGCCCCCGACATGAATAATAATCACTGGAAACTTCTCACCCTGGTCGGCCCTGATCGCCCAGGCATTGTCGCCGCCGTCTCCCGCGTACTGCTTGGCGCAGGGGCGGAGCTGGGCGAAGCCTCCATGATGCGTCTTGGCGGCCTGTTTACCATCATGCTGATGGTGGGTTTGGAGGGGGATGGCGTAAACCTCAAGGGGCTGCTCGAATCCGTACGCAACGAATACAAATTGCGCGTGCATGTGGATGAGCTGAATGCCGGCCTGCACCGTCGCATCGAACCTGATGTGCGAATTACCGTGTACGGTGCCGATCGTGCGGGTATTGTCGCCGATGTCAGCGATGCCTTGGCGCAAGCAGGTCTGAGTATCACCGACCTGCGCTCGGACGTGGCAGGCAGCATGGACAAGCCGATCTACATCATGAACATCGAAGGCGTGGCGCAACAGGGCATTGAAAAGCTGGAGCAGGCGCTGGCCAATATGCCGCAAGACATGCGCATCAATCTCGAACCGATTGACATCGTGCGGGGCTGACATGGCTTTGCGCGACATCGTTCTCTACCCCGACAACCGCCTGAAAACCCTCTGTGAGCCGGTGGAGTGCTTTAACGCCGAGCTGCGCGATTTTGTGCAGGACTTACTCGAAACCTGCGCCAGCGGCCCTGGTGCGGTGGGCATCGCCGCGCCACAGGTCGGCGTGTTGCAACGCATCTGTATCGTCGATGCCACCCGTGCGCGCAAGCCCGTAGCCAACCACGGCCAACTGATTCTGGTCAACCCGGAAATCACCGCCTGGGAAGGTTTTGCCGTGGGTCGCGAAGGCTGCTTGTCCGTGCCCGATTACACCGGTAACGTGGTGCGCGCTGAAAAAATTCAGCTCAAGGCGTATGACCTTGACGGCCATGCCTTGAGTTTCGCGATGGAAGGCTATGAAGCGCGCATCGCGCAGCATGAAATCGACCATCTCGACGGTGTGCTGTTCCTCGACCGCCTGATTAGCCGTGGCGCGGATTTATTCCAGCGCAAGCCCGCCAAGGGCTAACCGGCACCCACAAAAAAGGGCTGAAAATTCAGCCCTTTTAACATCTGGCGTGTCACCCGACTTACATCTTCATCACCGATGAAGCCATACCCGGCTGTGCCATCACCGCCGGCTCTTCATCCGGTACATCAAAGACTTCTTTGTAGCTGACGTACATGGCTGCGAACAACACTGGCATCAACAACAGCCAGCCCAGCAGCAATGGGATCGAAGCCACCAGACCCAAGACGATCACAAGCAAACCAAACACCAGCACCGGCAACCAGTTCGCCAGCACCGCCTTGAAGCTGATTTTCATGGCTTCGATTGGCGCAATACCGGCAAACAACACCAACGGCGCGGCAAACCACATCGCCATGCCATACACCGCCACCAAAATCAGAATCAGCAGCAAGCCACCCAGCCCCATGCCCATCATGCTGGACATCAACATGGCCTCGGCATCCATGCTGTTGGCGTTTTCCGCAAGCGATGCGCCCCCCGCCGCACCGCCAATCATGGCAAGAACCACCAGGGCTATCAGAATGCTGAACACAATCGCCATCGCGCCAAGGGTCAACAACGGCCCGCGTGTACGCGCCTCCAGCAAGGGCTGAAACAGCAGGTTCAAATCCACCGTTTTACCTTCGTCCGCGTAACGTGCGGCCAAAAACATCCCCGCCACCAAACCCGGAGAAATCAGCGCCGCCACCAGACCGCCGACAAACGGAATGATCTGCAACACAATTCCAATCACAAGATACACCACCGCCAATAAAATCCACGCGCCAAGCTGACCCTTGACCAGATTCCAGCCATCACCCATCCAGCCCACACCACGCCCTGAATCCACCGTTCTAAAACTCATCACCACACCCCTTTTTTTAAACATCCCGACGGACTATAGCCAAAACTCAAGGGCGCTTCTATAAATTCGATCAAGCCGATGGATGCAAGCCAAAAACCGGCGAAAAAGCGGAGCATACACGCCGTATGTGAGCATTTTGAGCCGGTTTTGGTGCAGAAGACGCAGCTTCAGCGGATTTATAGAAGTACCCTTAAGCCTTGCGCTCAAGCAACATCAATACCTCGCCATGCCTGGTGTGCGGAAACATATCAAACACCTGCGCCTTGAGCGGCACGAAGCCCGGTATCCGCCGCATATCCTGCGCCAGGGATTGCGGATTGCAGCTCGAATACAGCAGCCAGCGCGCGCTTGATGCCTCCAGCCAGGCGCACAAATCCGCGCCAAGCCCGCGACGTGGCGGATTGACCACCACCAGCTCCGGCGCATCGCGCCCGCCCAGGGCGAACGCATCCACTGACAAGGCTCTAAATTGCACGCGCTGCAAACCTCGTTCCGCTGCGGTCTGCTGCGCCGAGGCAATCGCCTCGGCACTGATCTCAATCCCCGTCACCTGCCCGCGCACCACCGGCGCAAGATGCAGGGCGAAACCGCCCACGCCGCAAAACAAATCCCAGGTGCTCGCGGGCGCAATCTCGCCCACCCAAGCACGCGCCACGCGATACAGCGCCGCCGCCACCTGGGTGTTGGTCTGAAAAAAGCTGCGCGGACGCAGGTGCAGATTCATGCCGTTGAGCTGCATGGTCAGGCTGTTGCGCGCACTGAGGACAATCTCCTCCTCGCCTTCGAGAATGGCCTGGTGCACCGGCTGAAGATTGACCGACACCACCGCCAATCCGGGCAGCGCCGCATACAAGGCGGGCAAGTGCGCCTGCAAGGCGGCTAAAGACAGCCGCGAACGCAGCACAAAACGCAACATCAGTTCACCCGAATGTTCCGCCAAAGTAAGCAGAACAAATTTCAGCTCGCCGCGACGCTGCGCCACCTCATACGGCTCCAGGCCAGCCTGGGCAATCAAGGCGCGAATCGGCGCAAAGGCTTGCTGCATGGCCAAGGGATACAGCGGGCAAGCGCCCAAATCCACCCCGCGCCCCTCGGCATCGCTAATCCCCAAGATCGGCTGTTTGACCGAACCGCTAACCACCATCTTCGCCTTATTGCGAAAACCGGCCTCGGCGCTGGGCATGGGCGCCTGCCAAGCCTCCGCCGCAACCATCGGCAAGGCCGCGACACACGCCGCCTGCTTGTCCGCGAGCTGTTGCGCGTAGGGTTGTTCAATCAGGCTGCACGAGCGGCAAAGCCCGGCCTGGAAATAGCGGCACTGCATGACCTACGCCTTGCGCACGGCGGATGACTCGATGCGTGCACGCAAATCATCCGGAGCGATAAATACAAACGCCCGCCCGCGCTTGGTTTGTTCCAGCAGGCCAAGCGCGGCCAGACTGAGAAGATCAGAGCGGGCGGTGGCGTAGGAAATGTTGTGCGAGTTTTGGTGGCTCTCGATGCTGTAGTCAAAACCGGGGTATTTGAGCGCATGGGTCAGCAACGCGATTTGACGATGATTAAGCTGACCGCTCAAAACACGCGAGGTATGCAGCAGGCGTACCGTATCGCGTTGGGCTGCGTTCTTGCGCGCCAAGTCTTCATGCAGCGCCGCAATGGCTTTGCGAATCACACGAAGCTGGTGGATCAGAAAATAGGTTGTGTCGTTGCCATCGGTCTCGGTATGCAAATAAGCTAGCGAATACTGCGCCGGGGCTTCCTTGATGATGCGCGAAATGGATAGGAACTCTATGAGCCAATACTCCTGCCGCGCCATGCTCCAATAGAACAGGGCGCGCGCAGTGCGGCCATTGCCATCAGCAAAAGGGTGGTCATAGCCAAGCATGAAGTGCAGCAGAATGGCGCGCACCACGGGATGTACGAAAGGCGTATCGTCCACACTCTGATTGGCAAAGTCGCAGAGCCGTCGTATGCGCTCCGGCAAAGAGTCAGCCGCAGGCGGTTCATGCAGCGCCGTACCGTCACGGTTATCCAGTACCCGCACATCGTTGTGCTGACGCAAACGCCCGGCATCCTCCGCAATCTCCAGCGTGTCCTGCGTCACAATGCTGTGCAACTCAAACAGCAACTCGGGTGTCATCGGCTGGTCTTTGATGGTGCGAATCCAGAGCATCGCACGGTAATTGTTGAAGATCATGCGCTCGCTGTAATCGCGAGGTTTGCGGCCCTCGCGCAGCATGGCCTCCGCCACCACTCGCGTGGTCGATGCACCCTCAATTTGGCTGGATGTAATCGACTCCTCAATCAGCGAACTCACCAGATGGTCTTCGCCGTCATGTAATCCAGGCACCGCGTCGGAAAGCCTGATCTGCCCGCTGGCATCCTGATCGATATGATGCAGATCACGCAATACCGACTCCGGCATGGCAAACACCATTGGCCTGTCGTACTTATCCAACAAGGGCAGGCTTTGGAGCAATCCTAACCGAGCAAGGTGAAGCGCAGACCACCATACCTTGTGCGTCACCTTGGCAGGCGGTGGCCGATGGCGTAGCTCATCCCAATGGATGTATTTTCCGTTGAGCAATGGACTCCCTCTCAGCTCGAATGCAGCCATCAGCTCATCGTGCGATAAGTCGCCAAGCTTGGGCGGAGTCCGTGGAATCCTCATTTCATATCACTCAATTATTAAATTAACTCAATTCAATACGTGACTGATAGATTTCTCTCCAGTTCTCGCAAAGTCAACGAAATATTAATTTATCTCAACTCAATAATTCATTGTTTAAGCCACTCCGCCACCTCCAGCGCCGCATAGCTCAAAATGCCATCCGCCCCGGCGCGCTTGATCGACACCAGGCTCTCCAACATACACTTTTCCCAATCCAGCCAGCCGTTCTGGCTTGCGGCCTTGAGCATCGCGTACTCGCCGGAGACCTGATACACATAGGTCGGCGCGCGGAATTCGTCCTTGATGCGGCGCACAATATCCAGATACGGCAGACCGGGCTTGACCATCACCATGTCCGCGCCTTCCTGCAAATCCAGCGCCACCTCGTGCAGCGCCTCGTCGCTATTGGCCGGATCCATCTGGTAGGTGAATTTGTTGCCCTTGCCCAGATTGCCCTTTGATCCGACCGCGTCGCGGAACGGGCCGTAGAAGCTGGAAGCGTACTTGGCGGAGTAGGCCATGATGCGCGTGTGGATGTGGCCGTTGGATTCCAGCGCCTCACGAATCAAGCCGATGCGCCCGTCCATCATGTCAGACGGGGCGAGCACATCCGCGCCCGCCTCGGCGTGGGAGAGCGCCTGTTTCACCAGCGCCTCCACCGTCTCGTCGTTCATCACATAGCCCGAAGCGTCGATCAGCCCGTCCTGGCCGTGGGTGGTGAACGGATCCAGCGCCACGTCAGTCATCACCCCAAGCTCGGGGAAACGCGCCTTGAGCGCACGCACCGCGCGCTGCGCCAAACCCTGCGCATTCCATGCCTCGGCGGCATCCAGCGATTTGGCCTCCGGCGGGGTGACCGGAAACAGCGCCAGCATGGGAATGCCCAGCTCCACGGCACGTTCCGCCGTCTGCAACAGCACATCCATCGACTGACGCTCCACACCCGGCATGGAGGCAATCGCCTCGGTGCGCCCCTTGCCATCGCTTTGGCTCTCCAACACAAACACCGGCAGAATCAGGTCATCAGCGCTCAGCACTGTTTCGCGCATCAAACGGCGGCTAAAATCATCCCGGCGCATACGGCGCAGACGGGTCATCGAAAAACTGCGGTTGAACATTAGCATCTCCTCATTCAGCATAGACAGATTGTAACGAGCTGTGAGGGATCCACCCATGTCTTTTATCGAGTTTGCCTTTATGCACCCTGGTGCCCATGAAACCTTTACCGCAGCGGCGCGCCAACACGGGCTGGAGGCGACATGGCATGAGGACGCGATCGGCAGCGGAGCGACCATCGTGCGCGTGAGCGAGGCCGGGCTTACCCCCGACATTGAAGCCGAACTCGAAGCCTTGGCGCAACAACTCGACGAAGAAAGCCAAAACTGGGCGGACAGCATGGACGACGTGCGTCTCTCTGCTGTCGGCATCGTGGTGCATCTAAGCGATGGCCGCCAATCCCTCGCGCGCGTGGATCCCGAGATGATGCGCCGCATCCTCAGCGTACTCACGCCGGATGAACTGGGTCAGCTGGTCGCCAAAATCTGTGATGCCGTGGAAAACCCGGATACCTCATCCATCTGTCAAAATATGCACGCAGGTGATTGATCTACGCATTGATCTTGGGGCATGGCACGCAGAACCGCTGCCTGATGCAGAAGCGCGGCTCGCGCGCTTGCGCACCGCCACCGCTTGGCAGGAGCGCCTTGAAGGGCTACGCCTACGCCTGATGCTCGGTCTGCCGAGTGATATGCAGCGTGATGTGTTGTGGAGCGAGGCGGAAAATGAGCTGCAACGCGCCGCCGTCGAACTCATCACCGGCCAGCTGATGCTGGCGCAGAGACTCAAGGGTGCCTGGACTTGGCTGGACGCGGCGGAAAAGCGCCTGGCGCAGCACCTCCCCGGCGCGGACTACATCAAAGTGCTACGCCGCCATACTGCATTGCGAACGCTTCGGCTTTTTGATAGCGCTCGCCCCATGCGCCCACTGAGCGCCTTACTCGCCATCGCCGCCGCCACCAGTCAACTGGACGGATTACAGCGCAAAAACCACAAGCAAGATGCGCGCGATACGCTAGGCTAGCTTTGTCGTGACTGCGACACCCCCATTTTCCAGGAGCCCCTGCCATGAAACCCAACCCCGTTGGCTGGTTTGAAATCTATGTACAAGATATGCCCCGCGCCAAAGCCTTTTACACGTCGGTATTCCAATGCGAGCTCGTCAGCTTGACGAACCCCGACACCGAATCTTTTCCCGACATGGAAATGTACACCTTCTCCAATGGAAATCAGACAGCCTACGGCGCGTGTGGCGCGCTGGTTAAAATGCCGGGCTGTAGCGTAGGCGGTGGAGGAACCCTCGTGTACTTCATGTGTGAGGATTGCGCCGTCGAAGCAGCGCGCGCCGCTGCGCATGGCGGCAGCATTTTCAAGGAAAAAATCTCCATCGGCGAACATGGCTTTATCGCGCTCTGCATCGACACCGAAGGCAATATGATCGGTCTGCATTCCATGCAGTAAACGCGACCTCAAATGGCGCCCTGCAACCCGTCCGCAAGGCGCGGATAGCGCAACTTGATCCCCAGCGCCTCCTTTATCCGCCGGTTATCCAAGCGCCGCGACTCGTTCAAGTATTCCAATAAACCCGGCGAGAAAGTGCGTCTCGCATCCTCCAAACGCACGCAAGGCGGGCGGGCGATTCCCGCTGCATCTGCCACGCGGTAGATGTAATCCGTCATGCTCGAAGGCTCATCATCACTGGCATGGTAAATGCCGGGCGGTGCATCATCCTGCGCGGCGCGCACGGCCATCGCGGCGAGATCATCCTGATGAATGCGGTTACTCCACGGCGCATCCTGCGGACACACCACCGGGTCGCCACGCTGGAGACGTTCCAGCGGATAACGCCCCACGCCGTAAATGCCGGGCACACGCAACACCACCAAGGCAATGGCATGGCGGCGAGCAAAGTCGTGCAGCTGTTGTTCCGCATCGACACGGCGGCGCGAGCGCGCATTGCCAGGATGAAGCGGGCGGGTTTCATCCACCCATGCACCGCCACAATCGCCATACACCCCGGAAGTGGAGATATAAACGATACGGCGCGGCGGCGCGCTTTTCAGTGCGGAGAGAAGATGTGCAGTCCGGGTATCAGATTCGCCGGAAGATGGCGGCGGCGCGAAGTGCAAGAGGACATCGCACACGGTATGTGCAACAAGATCACGCAGACTTGCAAGCTGATCCAAATCACCCACAACCGCCTCAATGCCCGGCAGTGAGCGCTTTGTGCGCACCAAGACGCGTATGCGCCAGCCCGCCGCCAAACCAAGCTGCGCAACACGCTGCCCGATGTCGCCGTAACCGACGATCAGGGTGTGCTGCATGGGCGCGCTGCTGTTAACGAGCCACTATTGATCCGGCCTGACACACCTTGAATTGACGGTAGGAGCGGGCTTGCCCGCGAAGTCTTCAACATACGCTTTTTCGCGGGCAAGCCCGCTCCTACGCTTCAAGATATATTCGTGCCGCATCAATA
>CAZTYJ010000025.1:0-30049 GCA_964618025.1 uncultured Halothiobacillus sp.
TCCCCCGCCTCGCAAGCATCAGTCCGCCCGCCGAGATAGCAAAGGGGTCAGACTCCACAAAAATAGGGGACAGACCACGGTTTTAATGACACCCTTCGAGGCAATTCAAATAAGCCAAGGGAATCCCCCATGCCGCGCCGCGCTCGTTTGGCTTTGCCGAATGTTCCGCTTCATATTATCCAGCGCGGCAATAATCGGCAGGCGTGTTTTTTTGCCGATGAAGATTATCGCGTTTACCTCGACTGGCTGGGTGAGTACGCAAACAAGACGGGTTGCCAGATTCACGCGTATGTCCTAATGACCAATCATGTTCACCTGCTGATGTCGGCAGCACAACCTGCTGCATCCGGGGCTTTGATGAAGGCGCTATCAAGCCTGAACGACCTGAGTGTGAAAAACCTTGCGATCCACCCGCTGGAACGCAGTGTTATGAGTACAACTCTGGACATCAACACAAAGGCTATGATCCTCATTACCATATTTGGCAACAAAACAGAATTTCACCTAGTAATTGTCTATGGAATAAAAAAAGAGATCGCGAAGTGATACCTACGATGGCACCCAACCCCCACCCGCAGGCCTTATGTCTTGTGAAACCTACTCCAGCTGGCTAAAGCAAAAAGGAATATAAATGGTCGAATTTGTGTGTGTAGGGCTAGACATAAGGAGCAAGATCGCCCCACGGGGGGTGTCCGCTGATGCGACCGTTTGGGAGAAAGAGGAAAGCTTATACGAACGAGCACAGAGTGAGCTTGGTATAACTGAAAATGGCTTTCAATTACTTCATCCGTGTACTGATGATGATTTCTCCGATCTGGTGCGCTTGATGCTGGCTGAGACTGAGGGGGTTCTGATATCTTTGTGGCTTCCTAGAGTAGTCGCTGATGTATGCTCGCATACCAAAAACGGATTTTCCATGATTAATTTTCATGGGAATACATGGAATAATCTTGGATTTGATGTTTGCGATATTAATGGATTTTTTTCGTATATCGACATGGTTTCAACATCGAGTGCGCCGGTTCGAATTTTTGATGGGATCGAGTTGATGGATGCTTTTGCGACGGCCCAAGCTGCGAATTTTTCTGTTCGCGAACATAGCCCCTTTGTTGTTGTGGAATTAAAGTCTTTCGTTGGTGTTTTTGGAGCCAATGGACTCAGCCCGCCGTAGATGCTGTGATCGAACACAAGACCGTGCAAGATTGGATTAAGGAACCTCTGAACGAATCCCCGACCCTGTAAAATATCCCCATCTTCCAAATCACCCATGCCCGACCGATGAAATAAGTCACTTTTGCCAACCTGAGCTATGCCGCCAAAAAGAAACGCACCAAACGCGAGTTTTTTCTCGATGAAATGGATTAGGTTGTGCCTTGGTCAGCCTTGGAAGCCGTGATTGAACCCTCCTACCCCAAGGCCGGGAAGCGGGGCGGGCAGCCCAAGCCTTTGGGTGCGATGCTGCGCATCTACTTCATGCAGAACTGGTTTGGCCTCTCGGATCCGGGCATGGAAGATGCCCTGTACGAAATCGAATCCATGCGCCGCTTTGCAGGTCTTGAACTCATTGAGGACGCTTTGCCGGACGAGACCACGATTCTCAACTTCCGGCATCTATTGGAAAAACACCAGCTCACCGCCCAACTCATGAACACCATCAACGACGTACTGACCGAACGCGGCGTGCTGCTCAAGGGCGGCACCATGGTCGATGTCACCCTGATTCACGCCCCCTCGTCCACCAAGAATGCCGATAGGGCACGCGACCCGGAGATACACCAGACCAAGAAGGGCAACCAATGGTACTTTGGCATGAAAGTGCATGTCGGTGCAGACGTGGACAGCGGCCTGGTGCATACCGTTTCCGTCACACCGGCCAACGCCTCGGACATCAGCCAGATGCCCGATCTTTTGCGCGAAGACGACCGAGCCGTGTTGGGTGACAAGGGGTATGTAAACAACACCTTCAAACGCGCGGCGCGCAAGGCCGGGGTACTCTGGGCGGTGGCGTTGAAAGCCACGAAACAGCACCCATTAACGACGGCAAATAAACGCACCAACCGCCGATTTTCGGCGATTCGCAGTCGAGTGGAACACATCTTCCGCGTCATGAAGCGGCAGTTTGGCTACACCAAGGTGCGCTACCGTGGGCTCATGAAGAATGCCGCCCAAGTGTTTACCCTGATCGGACTGACGAATCTGTACTTGGCGCGGCGAAGGATGATGGCATGATGGCCAAAATCCGCCCAGTGATCCTTAAAACAGGCGATTCAAGCCAGCAAATCGTGGAAATGCGGCGTTTTTCACGAAAAATGGTGAGCTACCGTCAAAAAATCGATGTCCGATGTTTGCTGTCAAACTCGGTGTTTTTCGTTCAGAGCTTCCCTAGGTTTTGCTCATGCTCCTGCCCCGCTCTTGCGGGGCTTTTTTCTGTTCGCCGCCATGACGACGACTCGCTCCGCATGGGAGAATGCGCGCATGAAAAACATACCCTTCTTCAGCCCCGCCCTGCCGAAAAACCCGCGCGACCCGCTCTACTGGCGACGACCCGCCGGTTCCGCCACCAGTCTTTTGATCGCCGAAACCGTGCAACGCCATGACGGTCTGCTGCTGCTCATCGCCCCCACCATGCAGGAGGTCTACCGCATTGAGGCTGAGTGTCGCTTTTTTCTCGGCCACAGCGACCGCCCCATTCTGGTTTTTCCCGACAGCGAAACCCTGCCTTACGATCTGTTTTCCCCACATCAAGACCTGGTCGCCCAGCGCCTTGCCACCCTCGATCGTCTGCCGGAGCTCAAGCGCGGCATCGTGATCGTCTCTGCGCCGTCCATGCTGATGCGCCTGCCGCCGACCGATTACGTGCGCGGCCGCACCATCCAGCTGGCCAAAGGGCAACGTCTGGATGTCGAAGCCTTCCGCAAACGCCTGTCCGATGCGGGCTACCGCAACGTCACCCAGGTGATGGAACATGGCGAGTTTGCCGTGCGCGGTGCGATTCTGGATTTATTCCCTAGCGGCCAAAGCCTGCCGGTGCGCGTGGATCTGTTCGACGATGAAATCGAATCCCTGCGCCTGTTCGACCCGGAAAGCCAGCGCAGTCTGCAAACCATCGACGCGCTCAACCTGCTGCCCGCCCGCGACTATCCGCTCGATGACGAGGGCATCAAACACGCCCGCAAAGCCTGGGGTCACTACTTCGACACCGCCGGGCGTGATCTTCTGCGCGGCCTGCAACAAGGCCTGCCCTTCCCTGGCATCGAATATTACCTGCCCATCTTTTTTGCTGGCCTCTCCACCCTGTTTGACTACCTGCCCGCCAAAACCCTCTGCCTGAGCCTGCCTGGTCTCGACACGGCGGCGGATGACTTCCTGCGCGAAGCGCATGAACGCTACGAACAGCGCCGCCACGACCGCGAACGTCCGCTGCTACCGCCGGAGATACTGTTCCTCGCCCATGAACAACTTGATGCGCTGTTGTTCGAGCGTCTGCAAGTGCGCGTGATTACGGAAAATGACCCTGCCTTCCCACAGGCCGCCCGCTTCCCCGCCCAGCCGCTGCCCGATCTGAGCTGGCAGGCGAGAAGCGAAGACCCCGCCCATGCTCTGCGTGCCTTTATCGCAGGGTTCGATGGCAAAACCCTGCTCGCCGCCGAATCGCCCGGTCGTCGCGAAGCCTTGGCCGACCTGCTGCGCCGACATGGGCTGCGCTTTGACGCGGTTGAAACCTGGTCTGAAGCCCTCGCCTCCAACAAAACCCAACTCCTCATCACCGCACCGCTCGAAGAAGGTTTTTATCTCCCCTCCCCCCTCGCGGGGGAGGGACTGGGGGAGAGGGGGCAACACCCCCCAAGTAAAACGCCGACCCCAAACGCCGCATCCCCCTCTCCCAAACCCTCCCCCACCGGGGGGGAGGGCTTATCTATCGCCATCATCAGCGAAGCCCAGCTCTTCACCGAGCGCGTCGCCCAACGCGGCAAAAAAACCAAACGCACCCGCGACGCTGAAAGTCTGATCCACAACCTCACCGAACTGGCGATTGGCGCGCCCGTGGTGCACGAAGACCACGGCGTGGGGCGTTACCAAGGCCTGAGCGTGCTCGATGTCGGCGGATTGACCCAGGAATTTCTCACCCTCGAATACGCAGGCGGCGACCGCATCTACGTCCCCGTCGCCAGCCTGCACCTGATCTCGCGCTACACCGGTGCCAATCCGGACAACGCGCCGCTGCACAAGCTCGGCTCGGATGCCTGGGACAAGGCCAAACGCCGGGCGATGGAACAAACGCGGGATGTGGCCGCCGAGTTGCTCGACCTGCACGCTCGCCGCGCCGCGCGCAAAGGCCACGCCTTTCAGCTTGACCCCGGCGCATATTCGGTATTTGCCGAAGCCTTCCCGTTTGAAGAAACCGCCGACCAGCTCTCCGCCATCAGCGCCGTCATCAACGACATGACCGCAGGCACACCGATGGATCGCGTGGTCTGCGGCGACGTGGGCTTTGGCAAAACCGAAGTCGCCATGCGCGCCGCCTTTGTCGCCGTGCAAGGTGGCCGTCAGGTGGCCGTACTCGCCCCCACCACCCTGCTCGCCCAACAACATTTGCGCAATTTCCGCGACCGCTTCGCCGACTTCGCCGTGCGTATCGAAGGCATGTCGCGCTTCACCAGCGGCAAGGAAACCAAGCAGACCCTGGAGGCACTGGCCGAAGGCAAAGTGGATATCGTCATCGGCACACACAAACTGATCTCGCCGGATATTCGCTTCAAAAATCTCGGTCTGGTCATCATCGACGAAGAACAGCGTTTCGGCGTGCGCCACAAGGAACAACTCAAAAACCTGCGCGCCGAAGTCGATTTACTCACCATGACCGCCACCCCCATCCCGCGCACGCTGAACATGGCGCTCTCCGGCCTACGCGAACTCTCCATCATCGCCACCCCGCCCAAGGAGCGGCTGGCGGTGAAAACGATGGTGACGCAATGGGACACTGCGCTGATCCGCGAAGCCATCCTGCGCGAACTCAAGCGCGGCGGCCAGGTGTACTTTCTGCACAACGAAGTCGATACCATCGAGCGCATCACCCGCGAACTCGCCGAGCTGATTCCCGAAGCGCGCATCCGCTTCGCCCACGGCCAAATGCCGGAAAAAGAGCTGGAACAGGTGACGGCGGACTTCTTCCATCAGCGTTTCAACGTACTGGTCAGCACCACGATTATTGAATCAGGAATTGATAATCCGAGTGCCAACACCATCCTCATCCACCGCGCCGACAAACTCGGCCTGGCGCAAATGCACCAGTTGCGTGGCCGGGTCGGACGCTCGCACCACCGCGCCTACTGCTACCTCATCACCCCACCCAAGGCCAGCATCACTCCGGATGCGGTCAAGCGTTTGGAAGCGATTGAAAAGCTGGAAGATCTCGGTGTCGGTTTCACCCTCGCCACCCATGATCTGGAAATTCGCGGCGCGGGCGAGCTTTTGGGCGAATCGCAAAGCGGCCAGATGAACGAAGTCGGCTTTACCCTCTACATGGAGCTGCTGGATCGCGCGGTCAAGGCGATCAAATCAGGCAAGCAGCCGGAACTGATGCAGCCTTTGCGCCACGGCTGCGAAGTCGATCTACGCCTGCCCGCCCTGCTGCCAGAAGACTACATCGGCGATGTGCACACCCGCCTGATTCTCTACAAACGCATTGCCAGCCTGTCCGCCCAAAAAGACCTGGACGAAATGCGCGTGGAGTTGATCGACCGCTTCGGCCTGTTGCCGCAGCCCGCCAAAAACCTGCTGCGCCAGGCCGCCTTACGCCTGCGCGCCCAGACTTTAGGCATCCGCAAACTCGAAGCCGGCCCGCAGGGTGGCCGCATCGTCTTCGAGCCACAACCGCCGATTGACCCAATGAACATCGTCAAACTGATGCAAAAAGAGCCCAAAACCTACCAGCTTGGCGGGCAGGATACGTTGAAATTCAGCGCGCCGATGGACGATGAATCGACACGTTTTGAGTTTGTGGAAAAATTACTGAACAGGCTTGCTGCTTAACGTTATTGATGCGCGTCCGGCTTCATTCCAATGCGCAATGCCTCCTGCATATCATTCGGCAGCGACTCGACACCCTTGATGACGAAAGCGCCGCCATTGAACCAGTTGACGACGAACTGACGTTTTGGGTTTAACTCGGGCAGCGCATACTCCGTAATATTCAAAACCACTTCTGTGCCGCCTTCGATCATTCCATCCGTGGAAAACAGCATGACGATGGGGCCTATTTCCCGCACAGTGATGGAAATGACCTTATCAAACCCGCCGTATGAGCCTTTTAACGCTTCCAGATCATGCGTGTTCATGCGCCGCAACGCTGAGTGAGCAAAGCAGCCCGACTGTACGAGAAACTGCCGCAGACCGGTTTCAGCGGCAAACTCGCGCTCGGCTATGTCCTTTTGATTCTGACGCCATTGTGCCCCCCAGAGCACGAGGGCGCTGGATTTCCGCTCGCAAACCGGTTGCTGCGGCGACGGATTCAGCGTGGCGACCGTCGTGGAGCACCCTGCCAAGATCAGGCAGGCACTTGCCGCAAACAACACCATGGACGAGAAACACCATCTTTTAAGGACTTTCATGGCTGAACCTTGGCTTGTTTTGTAGCCGATTGCGCCTTGAGCATCGACAGAATTTCCCGTACCGCCGCGATCACCGCCTCCGGGTTTTCGAGGGGTATGGCATGACCGCTATCCACCCAAACCTGTTTCGCCCCCGGATGCAAACGCGCAATATCGGCACGCTTGCCATTGGCGTACTTCGCCATCTCCGAGGTATCTTCCATCGGCTTTTGCGCACTGAGCACAATGACGGGTTTGCCAGTGAACGCGGGCAAGGCCAGCATCTCGGAGCCTGTGACAGGAATGGCATCCAGCTCCTTGAGCGCCGCATCGGAGAGCGAAACTTCAAGTAACGCGTTGAACCAACCTGGCCAGTTTTCTTTTGACCCGGCACCTTTTAACTGTTCGGGATGCGTTGCATCGACCAGAACCAGCCCTGCAACCTCATTCGGGTAACGCCTGGCGTAATACTGCATATACAACCCGCCCAGGGAATGCCCAACCAGCACATAGGGCGGCGCGACTCCCTTGGCATTGAGTAACGTCCTCAGCCCCTGAATCACCGTCTCGCCATCGCGTTGAGCAGAGACCTCGGCACTGCCCCCAATGCCCAGCCTGTTGTAGGCGAATACCTGCGTCTCCTTGGAGATTACGGGCAACACCTGCGCCCACCACTCAAGCCGACCGTCCAAGCCATTTTCAAACACGACCGTAGGTGAACCCTGGCCTGTCAGCACATATTCCACGCTCTTATCAGCAATCACCGAGGTGCTAACACCGCTGACTGATGCACAACCCGTAAACAACATACATAAGAAGGCCGCAGCACTTGACCTTAAAGGGTGTAGTAGGACTTTCTTCATGGTGATACCTCAATCACGGTCGCACCTTGCGAGTGCCCGCTGGCAACATGCGCATAGGCTTGGGCAACACTGGAGAAGTCGTACCGACGCTCGACCAAGGGGTGTAACAGGCCGCCGTCAACCATGCGCGCCAAGTGTTCGAGATCAGCGCGATTCGGCCTGGCAAACAATAAGGTGAAGCTGGATGTTGACAAGGCATCCGCCATGGCAAGCTTGAGCAGCCACGCCACAGGGCCAACCCAATCCCGACCCTGCGGGATAGCCGCTGCAACAAAGCGCCCCTTGGGCGTTAGAGCGCGCCGGTTATCCCTCAGGGTGTGGTTGGCAACAAGATCGAAAATCACGTCATAACGCTTGCCGCAACGGGTATAGTCATGCTGGGTGTAATCGACCATCTCATCCGCGCCCAGTGCGCGCAAAAGCTTTACATGGCGCGTGCTGCACACGGCGGTAACGCCTGCTCCCAATGCCTTGGCGATTTGCACCGCGAGCGTACCGACACTTCCCGAGGCTCCGTTGATGAGCAGACTCTCGCCAGGCTGCAAGCGTGCCACATCGCGCAGCCCCTGTAGGGCGGTGATACCAGAAAGCGCAAGCGCTGCGGCCTCTGTGTGGGACTTATGTGCAGGCTTATGCGCAAGCAAAGCGGTGTCACATGCTACAAATTCTGCAAATGCGCCTGAAGAAACCTCACCGTAGACCGCATCCCCGACATTATGAGCACTTACAAGCCGTCCAACACGCTCAATGACACCGGAAAAACTCTGCCCCGGTATGGGGCGCAACGGACGGAACGAACCGTAGCCGCTCAAGCGCAGCAGATAGGGCTTTCCGGCCAAAAGATAGGTGTCGGCCCGGCATACCGCCGCCGCACAGACCCGCACCAAAACCTCATGCTCCCGGATTGCAGGTTGCGGCACCTGGATAAGCTTAAGCCGGTTCGGCATCCCGTAAGCGTCGGTCACGACGGCACGCATCGTTTCATGGGGGGCAGGCTCAGAATTTTCTGGGTGCCTGAACACAGAAGGCTTCATGTTCTGATACATCAACGTACAATCGCTCCCGCTTTATCGAAACAAACCCATCAACCCAGCCTTGAACTTACACCGTAAGCCCAAGGCGAGAATAGGCTTACACCGTAAGCACGTCAATAGCCCTGATGACAGAACAGCCTGAAAAAAACCGCGTCAAAAGCGCAACGCAAAGCAAATCCCTGACGCGAGACACTATTCTTGAGGCTGCCGTGGCGCTGGCCGACGAACGCGGCATTGATGCGCTTTCCATGCGCAAACTGGCCGAGACTCTGGGGATCGAAGCCATGTCGCTCTACAACCACCTCAAAAACAAAGATGATCTACTCGATGGCATGGTGGATGCCGTAGTCGCCGAAATTAAATTGCCCATCGCCAATATCGAATGGAAGAGCGCGATGCGGCAACGCGCCATTTCGGCGCACAGCATGTTGCTGCGTCATCCTTGGGCTTCCATGCTCATCGTTTCGCGCATCAATATCGGCCCTGCGATGCTGAGCTATGGCGATGCCACGCTTGGCTGTCTGCGCGCTGCCGGCTTTTCCTATGCCTTGGCCGATCACGCCATCAACGCGATGGATAGTCACATTTACGGTTTTACGCTTTTGCAGTCGAACTTTCCCATTGAAGAAAAGGAGTACGTTCAGGCTGCCGAACAGTTTCTGCCGATGCTGCCCGCATCAACTTATCCACATGTACACGGCCTGGCGGAAGAAGTGATTTCCGGACGATATTCCGGAGTCAACGCGTTCACCTTCGGGCTTGATTTGATTCTTGACGGACTCGAACGACTGGCAAATTGAGCTAACACCATGAATATGACTTCTGCGTCAACCCCCGCCGGACTCTTCCGCCGCCTCGGCGCGCTGGTGTACGACTGGCTACTGATTATCGCTCTTTGGTTTGTGCAAACCGCCATGCTGCTGCCGCTGACCGGCGGCGAAGCTTTGCCGCAAACGGGGTTGGCGCATTGGGCTTATCTGGCTTTGCTGTATCTTACTGCGCTGGGTTTCTTCTTGTTTTTCTGGCACAAAAAAGGGCAAACGCTGGGTATGCGTGCCTGGCGGCTGCGGTTGGTGGATGCACAGGGCAATATCCCTGACATCGCCAGCCTGTTGCGCCGCGCGCTCTGGGCGATTCCAAGCTGGGGGCTGGCGGGACTGGGGGTTTTTATGATGTATTTCGACCCACAGCGCCGGGCGTGGCAAGATCGTTTCTCACAGACCCGCTTGATCCTGGAGAACCTCAAATGAGCGATGCGCACAAAGACGACGTAAGCCTTTGATTCATGAGAGCCATCGCGGACATACTCCGCGATGAGCGAGCTGATTCATGCGCATGACGAAGCATTGATGCTGTTTGTGGCTGAGGGCAATGCAGCGACATCCAAGCCATCACCCGTACTGCCTACGGCGTAAGCATGGCGGCCTTAGGTTTATCCGCCACGTTATCGCGCAGATAAATCGGTTGCGCCTGCTCGGCGGGCAGCCAGCCGTGTTGCTGCACCTGTTTGGCCGCAATCAGCGCCACATCGTGCGCACGCGGCAAGAGCTCATGATCGACGGCACACAACACGGCGGCAAAGCGCGCTAACAACGTCTCGGCATACGCCGACCAACCGGAACCCACCGCAAACCAGCCGGGGACATCGGGGACGGGCACATCCAAAGGTTTGCTCACTGCCTCACCTACAGCCTCAACACGCACATCACCCTCACCCAGCACGCGCCATGCGCCCCAATACACCTCGTGCATACGCGCATCCAGTGCGGTGAGCACCTTATCCGCCCCATGCAGCCGCCATACGGCATGTGCCAGCGCCGCCAGGCTGGAAACCGGCATCACAGGAAGATCGGCTCCAAACGCCAAGCCCTGGGTCACGCCCGCCGCAATGCGCAAGCCTGTAAACGCCCCCGGCCCGCGTGCGAACGCAATGCCATCTAGATCATGCAAACGCACATCCCCTTCGGCCAACACGCGCTGCACCATCGGGAGAATGACCTGGGTGTGCTCACGCGGCGTGAGCGCGTATTCGGCAAACACCTGCCCGTTGCACAAAAGGGCGGCAGAACAGGCCTCTGTGGAGGTATCAAGCGCAAGAATTTTCAATCTTGCTCGGCCTTGGGTTTGCGTTTAATGCCAAAAATCACCAGCGAGTGGTCGGTCATTTCAAAACCATGTTCGGCTGCAATGTTCTGGATGCGTTGCTGAATGATCGGGTCATGGAACTCTTCCACCACACCGCTTTTCACGCAAACGATGTGGTCATGCTCACCTTTGGAAATCAGCTCAAACACCGCCTTGCCGCTTTCAAACTGGTGGCGGCACACAATGCCTGCCGCCTCGAACTGAGTCAGCACGCGGTACACGGTGGCAAGACCAATATCTTCATCGTTATCCAGCAACAGCCGATAAATATCTTCCGCCGAAAGGTGTTGATCGGCGTGCTGCTCCAGCAATTCAAGAATCCGCACACGCGGCAAGGTCACTTTCAAGCCTGCTTTTTTAAGGTCATTCATTTCCACAGGTAGTCCTTGTCATGGTTAAAGAGTGGCATATTGAGCTATCTATCGAGCGCCGCAGCAGCATCCTTATTGATCCGGCCTGAAAATGTTTGAATAGCAGGAGCGAGCTTGCTCCTGCAGAAATTAAAACCGCACTTAGCCGAATCAATAACGAGCAGATTCGACAAGCCGCTAAGCGGAAATACTAGATGCAAACCAGCTTGGAGTGTATGTTATCGCGGATACTTTTCACACCTCGTTACATAAAACCATGCAACACGCGCGACTTTTACTGCTCTCCGCTGCCCTGCCCTGCCTGTTAAGCGCCTGCGCCACCAGCTCATGGCCGACTTTTCTTCAGCCTTATCAAATGGATATTAACCAGGGTAACATCCTCGAAGACGATAAGCTGGCGCAACTCAAGCCGGGCATGGGTAAAGACCAGGTACGCTTCCTGCTGGGAAGCCCGATGCTGGATGACATGTTCCATGCGAACCGCTGGGACTATGTGTATTTCCACAAGGCCGGCAAGGCCGCACCTGTACAACGCAAATTCGCCTTGTTCTTTGATGCGAACGGCAAGCTTGAACGCTCCGAACCTCCCCTGGCCGATCTGCCGACCCTGCCTTTGAACACGCTTTGAGCGAATACATTATTAATCCGGCACGAATATATCTTGAAGCGCAAGGAAGCGGGCTTGCCCGCGAAAAAGCGTATGTTGAGGGCTTCGCGGGCAAGCCCGCTCCTACCGGCCCTTCACGGTTCATTCAGGCAAGGATCAATCGCCACAGAGAACACCGAGTTCACCGTGATAGAGACTTACGCGGAGTAGCGGCTTTACCTTCTCCCGTGAGGGGCAAGGAGAGTTAAGTAAATGCTGATTGATTCCATCCATGGAATCAATCAGCTCGCTCATCGCGGAGCATGTCCGCGATGGCTCTCATGAATCAAAGACTTACGTCTTTTTTATGTTGGGGAATCCTGCCCCAAACGGAAAACGCTGAATAAATCAGCGCTTCCTTAACTCTTGTTTTGCGTAAATTCTTGCGCGCTGAAAGATAATCTGAATTCTCTCTGTGACCTCTGTGGCTTAAAAATCAGCCGCCGCCTTTTTTGAGTTTTTTACCCTCTTCAGCGCGTTTTTGACGCACGGCCTTCGGGTCAGCAATCAGGGCGCGGTAAATTTCCACCCGGTCGCCCTCGCGCAATTCACGTTGTGGCGGAATAACCTTGGCAAAAATCCCCAACTTGGCCTGTGCCAAATCCAGTTCGGGATAACGCTCAAGCACACCGGAACGCTGCACGGCCTGCTCTGCCGTCGTGCCCACGGGGACTTTGATACGCACGAGAGTCTGCCGCTCTGGCAGGGCGCAGACGACTTCAACCTCGATCATCTCAGCTTCAGATACGGCGGCCATACACCTGCTCCGCACGTTTTTGAAAGGCGCGCACCATCTCTCCTGCGACCGTCGTGAATACCGAACCCACGGCAAACTCGACCAGCTTGTTGGTGAACTGAAACTCCAGATCCAGGCTAATCTTGCAGCCACGCTCACCGATGGGATCAAAGCGCCAAAAGCCGTGCAGGTGCTTGAACGGCCCGTCCACCAGGCTCATTTCAATCATCTTGTCACGTTGCAGCAAATTGCGCGTGGAAAAAGTCTTGCGCAGCGCACCCTTGCTGATGGTCACGCTGGCAATCACCTTATCTTCAGAAATCTGCTGCCGCCCAGAGTCGCTACACCACGGCAAAAATTGCTGATAATCCTCCACCGCATCAACCAGAGCGAACATTTCACCCGGCGTATAGGCCACGATAGCCTCACGATGCAAACGACTCATCCAACCATGCCCAAACCATAAAGAAAAATCACCACAATCCCCAAAGGTGCCACATAACGGGTCAGCACACGCCATACCGCGTACATGCGCGGCGACAGCCCCAATTCATCAAAACTGCTTTCACGGCGCATCATCCATGTAGCAAAAACAGCAATCAACAACCCGCCCAACGGCAACATGATATTCGAGGTGGCAAAATCCAAAAGCTCGAAAAAAGTCTTGCCGAACATTTTGAATTCATGCCATTCATTAAACGACAACACACTGGCAATTCCCAGGAACCACGCACCAAGACCAAGCCAAACTCCCGCCTTGACCCGCGTCCAGCCGCGTTTTTCCACCATATGCGCCAGGGCAGGCTCAATCATCGAAATCGAGGATGTCCACGCCGCCAGGGTCAAAAGCGCAAAAAACAGGGTTCCGATCACCACACCCAAGGGCATCTGCCCAAAGGCGATCGGCAATATCTGGAACACCAGCCCGGGCCCCGCCGAAGGCTCCAGGCCATTGGCAAACACCACGGGGTAAATCGCCAAACCCGCCAGTAACGCGATCACGGTATCCGCTGCCACGACAAAAAACGCGGTCTGCGTAATCGACACGTTATCCGGCATGTAGGAGCCATAGGCCATAATCAAGCCCATACCAATACTCAGGGTGAAAAACGAGTGTCCTAATGCCACCACCACCGAATTTGCAGAGAGCTTGCTGAAATCTGGCGTGAACATATAACTGAATGCTTCAACAAAATGCCCGGTACTCATGCCATAGCCCACCAGCAACAGCAAAATCACGAACAAGGCAGGCATCAATAGCACGGTAAAGGCTTCCAGTCCGGCGCGCACCCCGCGCACCACCACCAGCATAGTGATCAGCATCGCCAGGCTATGCCAAAACAGCAGCTCCATCGGGTCAGCCTTGAACGACTCAAACATGGCTTTCAAGGCTGCGCCATCCAGTTCATGAAAACTTCCCGTGATCGCGCGCTCGATATAGGCCATCGCCCAACCCATAATCACGCTGTAGTAACTGAGGATCAGAAACCCCGCCACCACGCCCATCCAGCCTAGGTATTTCCAGGCAGGCGAGGCCTTTTCTTCGTCTGCCAGCACGGCCATGCCTTGCACCGGACTGCGCCGCGCCCGCCGCCCCAGCATCACCTCAGCAATAAAAATCGGCGTCGCCACCAGCAGGATGCAGGCGAGATAGAGCATCACAAAAGCCCCGCCGCCATTCTGTCCCATGATGTAGGGAAACTTCCAGATATTACCCAAGCCCACGGCGGCACCCGTCGCCGCAAGAATAAACGCCCAGCGGGACGACCATTGACCGTGGATGGAAACGCGATGGGTTCGGGACATAATTCAATGACTCAACGCAGGGTTCATAAAGAGCTTAATGGTAAGATGCCTGCCCTCGCTTGAATAGCATGACTTGAAGGCCAGGGCATTCGCCCACACACAGAAACCATGGCAAAAGATAAAAAAAACACCCAAGGCAGCTCCACCGTCGCCCTGAATAAAAAGGCAAAGCATGACTTCGCCTTTGAAGAGCGCTACGAGGCGGGCATTGTGCTGCAAGGCTGGGAAGTTAAAGCCATTCGGGATGGCAAGATTCAAATTACCGACAGCTACGTACTGCTTAAAAATGGCGAGGCGTTTTTGTTTGGGGCGCAAATCTCACCGCTGCTCTCCGCCTCCACCCACGTCAAACCCGACCCTAGCGCCACACGTAAACTCCTGATGCACCGCAAGGAAATCAGTGAGTTGATCGGTGCCGTTGAGCGCAAGGGCTTTGCACTCATTCCGCTTGCCATGTACTGGAAAGGCAGCCGCCTCAAGGTGGAAATCGGCCTGGGCAAGGGCAAAAAGGAATTCGACAAGCGCGCCAGCGAGAAGGAACGCGATTGGGAGCGCGAAAAGGGGCGGATCATGCGGCATAGCGTGAGGACGTAGCGGCTATGGCGCACACAGTGCGCAGGTTTGTTTTTCTTCTTCCCTTTGGTTCTGTCATGCCGTCATGCTGAACGATGGGCTGAGTTCGTAAGCGCCCAAAAGCCTCAACTCAATCACCCCAAACCGTCATCCCGCCTGCCGCTTTTTTAATCGCCGCCATGCGCGCAACGTGCGCCTCAAGCTCCGCCTCACTGGCGTGCAACACCGCCAAACGCGGGCGCAAGGCAGGCAGCCGACGCGGCGCTTCGCCGCCCTCTCCCTGAGCAGCCGCCTCATGCGACTCCAAGCCCAGACTGGACTGCCCCCCCGTCATGGCCAGATAAACATCCGCCAGAATTTCCGAGTCAAGCAACGCGCCGTGTAATTGACGATGACTATTGTCAATGCCATAACGCTTGCACAGCGCATCCAGACTATTGCGCTGCCCTGGGTGCAGGCGGCGCGCCAGTTTCAGGCTGTCCACCACGCCGCTGACATGATCTTCAATCCGCCCGTAAGTTGTGCCCGTTTCCTTGTCCAGCGTGGCGAGTTCGTGGTTAATGAACGCAAGGTCGAACGCGGCATTATGAATAATCAGTTCCGCACCACGCACATAGTCCAGCAACGCCTGCGCCACCGAAGCAAACAGCGGCTTGTCCTCCAAAAACGCATTGGTCAGTCCGTGAACGCGAATCACCTCGTCGTCCATGATGCGCTCGGGGTTCAGATACTGATGAAAGGTCTGCCCGCTCAGGTTGCGATTGACCAGCTCAACTGCGCCAATTTCCACGATGCGATGCCCTTCACGCGGCTCCAGCCCCGTGGTTTCGGTGTCGAGAAAAATCTGTCTCATGCCTTGCCTCCATTGAGCTCATCAATCCCGCGATTGGCAAGCGTATCGGCCAACTCATTTTCCGGATGCCCCACATGCCCGCGCACCCAAAACCAGCTCACCTGATGCTGCGTGCAAAGAACGTCGAGTTGTTGCCATAAATCGGCGTTTTTCACAGGCTGTTTGCCTGCCGTGCGCCAGCCGCGTTTTTTCCAGTTCGGCAGCCACTCCTGCATTCCCTTCATCACATACTGCGAATCGGTAGTGAGGTTGACCCGACATGGACGCTTGAGTGCGCCCAAGCCCTGAATGGCTGCTGTCATTTCCATGCGGTTATTCGTGGTGAGCGACTCCCCGCCCCAAAGCTGTTTTTCCTGACCCTGCGCACGCATGACCACGCCCCAGCCCCCAGGCCCCGGATTGCCGCGACAGGCGCCATCCGTCCACATATCGACCAAACTCATTGCATTATTATTTGCAGCCGACTCACTCATAACACCTGCTTCTCCTGAGCCTGATCGACCGGAATTCTTAGAATAAACACGAGCAACACAAACCACAGAGCCAATAATCCGAGCTTGACCGCCATAAGCGGAGCCAGACTGATCGAGAGAATAAAGCTAATGGTCATCATCAGAATCGCGCCCTGCTTCACTTTGCGCGGCAAGCAGCGCCGCTGTTGCCATGTGTGAATCAACGGCCCCGTCCAGCGATGTTGCAAGATCGCGCAATGCAGCCGTTCGGAAGAACGCGCAAAACAGGCTGCGGCGAGCAACAAAAACGGTGTTGTAGGCAAAATCGGCACCACAACCCCCACCGCCCCCGTGAGCACAAAAACGATGCCCGCTCCCATGCACACCCAGCGAACCCACGGAGAACGCGCCGGACATATAACCGATTTTGCTCGCGTCTCGGATGTGGGGTCTGGGGCATCAATCACTCGTGCATCCATCCCGCCTGGCAGGCTCCTGATGCTTGCGGCCAAGAGGCGCAGCGCCCACGGCATTGCCCGTTTTTACCCCACTAAAGCCGGGCATCAAACGCCAGCGATGACGAATCGGCGCAGGCATACTCACCCGCTTGCGTGCCAGAAGCAGGTGCGCCGCACCGCTGCGCGGCAATAGCCGCGCCAGCCAGCGCCGGATCGCGCCAGAGAGGATAAAATCGGACTGCCCCATGCAGCCGTAACCCACCCAAGTTTCATCTTCCAAATCATAGCCCAGCAAGCCCAGCCAATCGCGCAGACGCTTGCGCCCAGGTGCCAGACCTAACCACGGAGCCTTGGGGCGAACATTGAATACACGCCGTAAACCCCAGTAGCTCAACGGGTTGAAACTCAACAGCATCACTCGCCCTTCAGGAACCAGCACTCGATCCAGCTCACGCAGGAAGGCATGTGGATCAGCCGCCAGCTCAAGCACATGCTGCACGACAACCAGATCCACCGATTCCGCTTCCAGCGGCAGGGCATCAAAACGCGCCCGCACATCACCGCCTAGCGGGCCAAGTTGAAAAACGTGAGGAATGCGCAGTCCTGACAATGCCCCGGATGCAGAGGCCGCGTTATGGGACGACTCCGCTAACGGCTGCAAGCCAAGGTGCAAGGCATGGTAGCCAAAGCAACGTGCCAACCAAGGCTCCAGCGCGGCATTTTCATCCCGCCAGAAGCCAAGACCCTCCGGACTGTGCCACCACTGCGCCACGGCCCGCCATTGCTCACTTGTCGCCAGGTTTTTGCTCATGCGCACGCTCCTCACAGGACACCCTCAGACTCACGACCGGCTCAATGGCGCACGCCGCAGGCGCTATTTGATCCTGCGCAAGTGCCCGCCACGCGTGGGCGGCGGTGCATCATCAGGGGGCGTTGGCTCATCCCCGTCACTTTGCTCGCTCCCAGCCTTACGCTCGCCGCCCGAGGGCACGGCACGCAAAGAAGGTGGGCGCGAGGCACGCGTTTCAATCTCATTGTCCGCATCTTCAGCGGTTTCACCCGGCATCTGTCCTGGGGGAAAGCCCATACCTTGCCCGGTATCGCGATCATAAATCGCCAATACCGCCTGCGTGGGGATGGTAATCATCCAGGGACGACCACTAAAGCGTGCAGAAAAACGAATATCCGCATTCCCAAGACTCAGACTCTGCACGGCATGTGGCGCAATGTTCAGCGTAATCTGCCCGTCCTTGATGTGCTCCGGTGGAACCGCCACGCCGGGCATGGTCGCATCCACCACAATGTAGGGAATGTGCTCGTTGTCCACAATCCACTCATACAGGGCGCGCAGAAGATAGGGGCGGCTGGAGGTCACTTGCGCGCATCCCGTGCATCTTGACGAATTTCAGCGCGCATCTCCGGACGCATTTCCAACTCAAGGTCGGACAGGCTTTGGCGGAAGCTGACACGCTTGAAAATGCGCGTCATGTAATCCAGCAAGGGCTGGGTTTGCGCCTGAGCGGGCAGGTCAATGCCATACACCGGCAAACGCCACAGGATCGGGGCGAGCGTTGCGTCAGCCAGGCTGAATTCATCACTCATCACAAACGGGCTGGCGGAAAAGATCGGCATGATCGACAGCAAACCTTCGCGCAACAGCTTGCGCGCCTTGGTGGCACCCTTGCCGCCTTCGGCCAGCTCAGGCAACAACGGATACCATTCTTTTTCAATACGATACAGCGCCGAACGCACCCGGGCACGGCTGACCGGATCAATCGGCATCAAGGGCGGATGCGGAAAACGCTCATCCAGATATTCCATGATGACGCGCGCCTGGGTCAGCACCAGATCACGATCCACCAGCATCGGCAGGGTTCCCGTGGGGCTTAGGTCAATGAAATCCTCAGGCGGATTCGCCGGACTCACCTCGACCATATCCGCGATCAATTCCTTATCGGCCAGCACAATGCGGGTACGATGACTTTCCGGGCAATCTGGATGAGAAAACAGGGTCATCACCCCACGACGACTAGGACTCACAGCCATTGCGGCACTCCCCCTAAAAATTCGGCACTGAAAACGCAAAACGGGCGTGATTCTAGCACACCCGTTCGGACGCTTGGTGAGCTGAAAACACCGGTTTCAGCCCCAACGACAAATCAATGCTTCACATCGCGCCAATAGTCCTTCTTGAGCAAGAACAGCAGCACAAACATCAGCGCAAGAAAGCCAAGAACCCAATAGCCCAGACTCTTGCGTTGCAAAATCGCCGGTTCGGCCATGTAGGTCATAAAGCCGGTCAAATCGCTCATCATGCCATCAAATTCCGCTGGGCTCATGCTACCGGGTTTAAGCAGTTTAAGGCTGGTATGCCCTTGGGCATCGGCCAATAAAATCTGTTCCCCTTGCTCACGCCAGAACACATTGGGCATTCCCACGTCCGGGAACACCTGGTTATTCACCCCCAAAGCGCGCGTGGGATCGAGATAAAACGCACGCAAATAGCTATACAACCAATCTGAGCCGCGTGAGCGCGCCGTCAGCGACAGATCCGGCGGCACAACGCCAAAGGCCGTTTTGGCCAAAGCTTCGGGCATCGTGCTTTGCAGGGTTGAGCTGATTTTGACCTCTGCGCCACGTATCAGCCTGGACTTGACCTCATCTTCGCTCATGCCCAAATCCTGCCCGATACGGTTATAGCGCATGAACTTGGCCGAATGGCAGCTCAGGCAACGATCAACGAACAACTGCGCACCGCGCTGTAAAGATGCGGTGTCACCAAGATCAATCTCCGCCTTGACCAAGCCTTCGACATGCCCGCTGCCGGCATAAACGGGAGCTGCCAGACTCGCGATCAACGCAACTACGGCGACACCTGTACGCCAAAAAGCTGAAGGTTTGCGAGTACTCATCGGGTAATCCTCTCCGGCACAGGCAAGGTTTTTTCGTTCTTGCTTATCCACCACAACGCCACGAAATAGCCGAAATACAGAAGAGTGAAGAGCTGCGCCATAAAGGTCAGGAGCGGGGTCGCAGGCTTCATACCCAACCAGCCCAAAACAATAAAGCTGATAACGAACATTGCCAACAAGGCCTTGAACGTTTTGGAGCGGTAGCGAATCGACTTCACCGGATTGCGATCCAGCCAAGGCAAAAGGAAGAGCACGAAAATCGCCCCGCCCATAGCGACCACGCCGAGGAACTTGTCTGGCACCGCACGCAAAATCGCGTAGAACGGGGTGAAATACCACACAGGTGCAATATGCTCAGGTGTCTGCATCGGATTTGCGGCGATAAAATTCGGCTTTTCGAGGAAATAGCCGCCCATTTCCGGCATATAAAACACCACGATGGCGAAGAAAAACAAAAAGACCACCACCCCGACCAGGTCTTTGATCGTGTAGTAAGGGTGAAAGGGCACGCCATCCAGTGGCACACCATTGGCATCTTTGTGCTTCTTGATCTCAATGCCTTCCGGGTTGTTTGAACCCACCTCATGCAGCGCCATGATATGACCGCCGATCAGGAACAGCAGGACAAGCGGCAGGGCGATCACATGCAGGGCAAAGAAGCGGTTAAGCGTCGCATCACCAACCACGAAGTCGCCGCGTATCCACAGGGCGAGATCCGGTCCAACAAAAGGAATCGCGCCAAACAGGGAAATAATCACCTGAGCGCCCCAATAAGACATCTGCCCCCAGGGCAACAGATAGCCCATAAAGGCTTCAGCCATCAACACGACGTAGATCAACATGCCAAAAATCCAGATCAATTCACGCGGATTCTTGTACGAGCCGTACATCAGCCCGCGCAGCATGTGCAGATAGATGACAATAAAGAAGGCCGAGGCGCCGGTAGAGTGCATGTAGCGTATCAACCAGCCCCACTCCACATCGCGCATGATGTACTCCACCGAAGCAAAAGCATCCGTGGCAGAGGGCTTGTAGTTCATGGTCAGCCAGATGCCGGAGACGATTTGGATCACGAACACCGTCAGCGCCAGCGAACCGAAGAAATACCAAAGATTAAAGTTTTTGGGAACGTAATAACCGGAGAGATGCGCATTCCAGAAGCTGGAGATGGGCAAGCGCGCATCGAACCATTGAAAAAGCTTCTTCATCAGGCTTCACCTTTTTCATCTTTGCCGATGATGAGTCGGGTTTCATTCATAAACTCGTACGGTGGAACCAAAAGATTGGTCGGCGCTGGAACATTCTTGAACACCCGTCCGGCCAAATCAAAACGTGAGCCATGGCAGGGGCAGAAGAAACCGCCCTTCCATTCCGCACCCAGATCAGCGGGGGCGACATCCGGGCGAAAGGTGGGCGCGCAGCCCAGGTGGGTACAAATCCCCACCGCCACAAAAATCTCCGGAGTACGCGAGCGATAAGTATTCTGCGCATAACTCGGCTGCTGATCGACCGCAGAGGCCGGATCACGCAAACCAGCATCCAGGGAGGCCAATTCAGCAAGGCTGGCGCTGGTACGACGCAAAATATAGATGGGCATACCGCGCCATTCGATGGTCATCATCTGACCCTCGGCCAGCTTGGCAATATCCACTTCCACCGGAGCGCCAGCGGCGCGGGTTCCCGCACTGGGCTGCCAATAGCTCAGGAACGGAACCATGGCGGCGGCGACTCCCGCACCGCCAACAACCGTTGCCGCGCCGGTCAAAAAGCGACGACGGCGCAGGTCAACGGCAGGCTCGATTGCACCACCCGCGACATTCGCTACGGTCTGCTCAGACATCCTCATCTCCTATAGTGACCATCTGCATGTTGATGGGCGAATTGCAAACAGGTGCAAGCATCCATGAAGCGCCCGTGACTGACAAGCCGGAAATTGCATGTTTTGCCTTTGGATTTTTTATAGATACATCAAACCCAAGTCGAGTATCCGCCCATTGGACACAAAAATCGCTGCTACCCATCAGGCGCTCAAGCCGGGTTCGCTACATCCACAAAACAATGCTCGACCCCGAAGGTATCCGCCAGGTGCTCACCCAGGGCACGCACGCCAAAACGCTCGGTGGCATGATGACCACAGGCAAAGTAGTCAATGCCCATCTCGCGCGCGATATGCACCGTCTGTTCGGAAATTTCGCCACTCAGGTAGGCATCCAGCCCCAATGCAGCGGCCTCTGCGAGATAACCCTGCGCCCCGCCGCTGCACAAGCCCAGACTGCGCAGGGGGCGATCCGCCGCCTGCGCAGGAACATGCAGCACCTCACGCCCGAGGATACGCTCCAGCTTATGCCTGAGCGCCTTACCTGAAATGGCATCCGGCAGCACGCCGCGCACGCCAATTCGCGCATTCGGCGCGCCCAGAAAGCCTAGAGTTTCCTTCAGCCCCAGAGCCATCGCCCACTGCGCATTATTGCCGTAGACCGGATGACCATCCAGAGGCAGGTGATAGGCGACGAGGTTGATGTCATGCGCAAGCAAGGTCGCAAGACGTTTGCGCTTCATCCCCACGACGCGCGCATCCTCACCTTTCCAGAAATAGCCGTGATGCACAAGCACGGTGTCGGCACCGAACTCCAGAGCGGCATCCAGCAACGCCTGACTCGCCGTGACCCCGCTGACAATGCGCTCAACGCTCGCACGTCCCTCAACCTGCAAACCATTGGGCGCATAGTCAACAAAAGCGTCCACACGCAACAACTGCTCGCAATAACCCAGCAACGCTTCGCGGGTGACCGGGCTTGGCATGGCCATCAGGCCATATTCTCCAGAATGGCACCCTTGACCTGATCGAGCGTGGCATCAATGGTCAGCATTTTGGCCTTGTTTTCACCTTCCGCCTGACACTGGGCAATCGCCGTGTCGGGGTCTTTCAGGCCATTACCCGTCAAGGTGAGCACAATCATGGCACCGTCTTCGATTTTGCCGCTCTTGATGTCCTTCATCACACCCGCCAGGGATGCAGCAGAGGCGGGCTCACAAAACACACCTTCATGGCGCGTCAACATACGCTGCGCTGCAAGGATTTCCGCATCGCTGACCTCGGCAAACCAGCCATTGGACTCCAACTGCAACTCCCAGGCACGATCCCAGGATTGTGGGTGGCCAATGCGAATCGCCGTGGCAATGGTTTCCGGATGATCGATCATGTGCCCACGAATAAACGGCGCGGAGCCTGCGGCCTGATAACCCAGCATCTTCGGACGCTTGCCCGTACCCAGGTATTCGCAATAGCCCATCCAGTGTGCGCTGATATTGCCCGCATTACCCACCGGCAGACAGTGATAATCCGGCGCACGACCCAACTCATCCACAACTTCAAATGCCGCCGTTTTCTGACCCTGCAAACGGAACGGGTTAATCGAGTTAACGATGGTCACGGGCGCGTGATCGGCCACTTCCTTGACCAGACGCATACCATCATCAAAGTTACCGCGAATTTGCAAGGTGATTGCGCCATACATCATGGCCTGCGCCAATTTGCCCATGGCGATTTTGCCATCGGGAATCAGGACGAACGCGGTCATACCCGCACGCGCCGCATAGGCCGCCGCCGCCGCCGAAGTATTGCCGGTCGAGGCGCAGATAATGGCTTTGGAGCCTTCCTCCACCGCCTTGGTCACCGCCATGGTCATGCCACGATCCTTGAATGAACCGGTGGGGTTCAAACCTTCGTATTTGACATAAATATCCACATCCTTACCCAAAAGTTTGGGGATATTCTGCAAACGAATCAGCGGGGTATTGCCTTCACCCAGACTGATAAGGCGGGTCGCGGCGGAAACAGGCAGACGGTCACGGTAACGTTCAATCAAACCGGTATAACGAGTAGAAAAAGACATAACGAGCTCCGACAATCAAATCTATTATTGGCCACAGAGAACACAGAGGGCGCAGAGTATTAAAACCATGTCGTTTCAATAATCGCTTGACTTCACTTCAAGACTGAAAACCAAACGATGAATCCATGGTTTATCAATCTGCTTTTTTACCTCTGCGCCCTCTGTGACCTCTGTGGCTAAAACAAAATTAATTCAATGATTCAACACGAATACGCGCCACCGGGCACTTAATCGCATCCAGAGCTTCAATGCGCGCAATCGCCGCATTCATCCGCCCTTCTTGCACGCGGTGAGTCAGGATAATCACCGGAATATCGGCTTCATCTTCCGGCGCTTCTTTTTGCAGAATCGCTTCGATACTGATCTCTTCATCCGCCAGAATGCGCGTAATGTCCGCCAATGCGCCAGGACGATCTTCAGCGGTCAAGCGCAGGTAATACGCCGTCTCGATTGCAGACATCGGCAAAATCGGCAGATCACGCAGCGCATCGGGCTGGAACGCCAGATGCGGCACGCGGTTTTCCGGGTCAGCGGTCATGGTGCGCACCACGTCCACCAGATCAGCCACCACCGCTGAAGCCGTAGCATCCGCCCCCGCGCCCGCGCCGTAGTACAAGGTCGGCCCCACCGCATCACTCATCACCAGCACGGCATTCTTCACCCCATCCACATTGGCAATCAGGCGACGCTCGGGAATCAGGGTGGGATGCACGCGCAGCTCCACGCCCTGCTCGGTGCGACGCGCAACGCCCAGATGCTTGATGCGATAGCCCAACGCCTCGGCATACCCCACATCGTCACGGGTGATGCGGGTGATGCCTTCAACCGTAGCCTTTTCGAATTGCAGCGGAATACCAAAGGCAATCGAGGCAAGGATGGTCAGCTTGTGCGCGGCATCAATGCCTTCCACATCGAAGGTCGGGTCAGCCTCGGCATAGCCAAGGCGCTGTGCTTCCGCCAGCACATCATCAAAATCACGCCCCTTGTCACGCATCTCGGTGAGGATAAAGTTGCCGGTACCATTGATAATGCCCGCCAGCCACTCGATGCGATTACCGGCCAAACCTTCGCGGATGGCCTTGATAATCGGAATGCCACCCGCGACTGCCGCTTCAAAGGCCACCACCACGCCTTTCTCATGCGCCTTGCGGAAAATTTCATTGCCGTGCAGTGCAATCAGCATCTTGTTGGCCGTGACGACATGTTTGCCCAGCTCAATCGCACGCAGCACCAGCTCACGCGCAGGCTCCTCGCCGCCCTGCAACAGGCAAACGACTTGAACATCGGGATCATTGACCACGGCAAAACCATCCGTGGTCATACGAATGCCCGTGGTATCGCAAATACGCGGCGCATCAAGGTTACGCACCGAGGCGGCCACCACCTCGATCCCACGCCCTGCACGACGCGAAATTTCATCCTGATTGCGGCGCAACACGTTGACCGTACCGCCACCGACTGTCCCCAAACCCAACAAGCCAACCTTCACAGGTTCCATCGTTCACGCTCTTATCAATAGAAGATTGCGGGCATTCTACCCGATAGCATCGATTATGCGGTTCATACCGTCCTTAAGGGTGTGCCAAAACTCAGCGATAACGCCTGCGGTACTGCTCCAAAAAGCGCGTTATGCGCTGGATAGCCTCGCTCAAATCATCGACATTCGGCAAAAACACCAGGCGAATGTGGTCGGGGGTCATCCAATTGAAACCGCTGCCCTGTACCACCAGCACGCGCTCCTCCTCCAATAACTCCAGAATGAACTGACGGTCATCCGTAATCGGGTACATTTTCGGATCAAGGCGCGGGAACATGTACAACGCACCCTGCGGCTTGACGCAGCTCACACCGGGAATCGAAGTCAGCATCTCATGCGCCAGATCACGTTGACGCAGCAAACGCCCGCCTGCCGTGACCAGATCCTCAATACTCTGATAGCCGCCCAGCGCGGTTTGAATTGCATGTTGCGCCGGCACATTCGAGCACAAACGCATCGAAGCGAGCATGGTCAGCCCTTCGATATAGTCGCGCGCATGGCGCTTGTCGCCGGAAACAATCAACCACCCGGCACGATAACCCGCCGCACGGTAGTTTTTCGACAGGCCGCCAAAGGTAACGAACAGCACATCATCCGCCAACGCAGCAATCGACGTATGCTCCACACCGTCATACAGCACCTTGTCGTAGATTTCATCGGCATAAATAATGAGCTGGTGCTCGCGCGCCACCTGAATAACCTGTTCCAACACCTCTTTGGGATACACCGCCCCGGTGGGGTTATTCGGGTTAATCAGCACCATCGCGCGGGTTTTGGGCGTGATCTTGCTGCGAATGTCCGCAATATCCGGGAACCAGCCCGCCTGCTCATCACACACATAATGCCGCGCCGTACCGCCCGCCAGGGTGACCGCCGCTGTCCATAGCGGGTAATCCGGCGCCGGCACCAGCACTTCGTCATCGTTATCCAGCAACGCCTGCATGGCCATCACAATCAGCTCGGACACGCCGTTGCCGATGTAAATATCGTCGATCTTCACCCCACGTATGCCCTTGGTCTGGGTGTAGTGCATGATGGCCTTGCGCGCGGAAAACAGCCCCTTGGAATCCGAATAGCCCGAAGCGCTGCCCAGATTCAAAATCACGTCCTGCATGATTTCTTCCGGCGCTTCAAAGCCGAACGGTGCCGGGTTGCCGATATTCAGCTTGATGATGCGGTGCCCTTCCTCCTCCATCTGCTGCGCTCGCGCCATCACCGGCCCGCGAATGTCGTAGCAGACATTGGCCAGTTTGGACGATTTGCGCACGGGATTGAGCTGGGTATTGGACATGACGATCACACGGTGTTTTGTTGCGGGAAAGCGGGCAACATTAGGACGCAGGCATTAAACTGTCAAACAGCCCCAAAACAAAGCCATAAGACGAAGACATAGATGCCGTGAAACTTCACCTTAATTCGAGTGACCAGCGCTTTTTGATTCAGAACTACGCTGAACAGCACATCACCATCAACAACGAGCGCCACCACAACAGCCTGATTCTGACCCCAGAGCAGCAGCTGAGCTGGGCGATTAATGATGCCGCGCAGCTTGGCGAAGCCTTGCTGGCTGAATTGCTGCTTGATGAGCCGGAGCTGATCGTCATCGGCACCGGCGAACAGCAACGTCCGCCCAACCCCTTGGTGATGCGTTTTTTCGCCCGCCACGGCCTGGGGCTAGAATACGTCAGCACGCCCAGCGCCTGCCGCATCTACAACATTCTGGCCAGCGAAGGGCGACGAGTGGGGTGTGGGTTGATATTAACAGGACTTACGCAAAACCCGGATCTAGCCCCCCTCGCCCCTCACGGGGAGAGCGAAGCCGCTGGGAAGGGGGGGCCTTTGCCAAAACATAGACTTGTGCCAACTTCACCACCCTCTCCCCGCCCTCCCCCATCAAGGGGGAGGGGGTGAAAACCGCCATCTTGCGTAAGTCCTATTAATAGAAGTGCCCATAACGGACGACGCAGGCCAGCCGCGCAGAAACACTACACACGCAGCGCCAGAACTGGGCAGGCGCGCATGTAGCTGAATTAAAACTTGCGCATCCTCACCCGACACTTGCAGTCTGCAACAGTAGAATTTGCGTAGTTTTGAGAAATTCTGTACTTTTTGTACGGAATCGAGGATTTATCCATGAATCAGAAAGACATTTACGGTATTGAACAGGCGCGTGCACAGCTGCCCCGCATCGTGGCCGAAGCACATGCTGGCGCTTACAGCGTTATTAGCAAGCACGGCAAGCCCTATGCTGCCGTCGTGTCCTTGCAGGAACTGGAAAAACTTCAAGCCGCCCGCAAAGCGCAGCGTGGCCTACTGGCGCTGCGCGGCACAGGTCGAGGGCTGTGGGGTAGCGACGTGGGCAAGACCGTTACCGAGCTGCGCGATGAGTGGGGCGACGCATAGATGTCGCGCCAGAAGACCGCCAAGACCACCGCCGTCACCTGGGGTGGGTTGCCAGCGGGCAGCACAGTGTTTGTGGACACCGCGCCCTTTATCTACGTGCTGGAGTCTCACCCGCAGTTCGCCGACTTATTCGCCGGGCTGTTCGAAGCCGCCGAAAGCGGCTCGCTTATTGTCGTACTCTCTACAATAACATTAGCCGAGGTGCTGACCGGCCCGCACAGGTTTGGCCAGACGGCGCTGGCCAAGCGCTATGAGATGGCTCTGTGCCAATACGAGGTCATTCCCATATCGACGCCCATTGCGGCGCTGGCAGCACAATTGCGCGTACAACACCGTTTGAAGCTTCCCGATGCCTTGCAATTGGCCACCGCACTGGAAACCGCTGCAAACGCCTTTGTGACGCACGACCGCGATTACTTGGGAGTCACTGCCCTACCTGTGCTGACAGGCGGCTGATACTTCAAAAGCGCGCATTCAGAACACTTCAATAAGAATCACGATAATTCAATCGTTAACCCACTCAAACGAAAACATTCCCATGACCGAACAAACCTTTATCACCGGCAAGGACGCGGCGCTCGAAGTGTCCATCGAGCGCATGTTCGCGCGTCTGGCAAAGCTTGGCTTCGAAATCGAGGAGGCGCGCTGGCTCAACCCCGTGCCGCATGTCTGGAGCGTGCATATCCGCGATAGACACGCGCCCTTTCTGTTCACCAATGGCAAGGGCGCGAGCCGCAAGGCGGCGCTGGCTTCGGCGCTGGGCGAGTATTTCGAGCGTCTGGCCACGCAGTATTTCTTCTCCGATTATGATCTTGGCGATGAACTGGCGCGCGCTGATTGGGTACACCATCCACGTGAACGCTGGTTCCCCGTCGGCAAAGGCAAATCCATCGACAAAGCCGTCAGCGCGGGACTGATGGATGCCGCTATGCTCGAAGCCTGGAACCCGCATGGCGACCTCACCTCTGCCCAGTTGCTCGACCGTAACGCCGGTTTTAACGGGCGCGGCATCTGCGCCCTGCCCTTCGTGCGCCAGGCGGACGGGCAGACAGTGTATGTGCCGGTCAATATCCTCGCCAACCTGTTTGCCAGCAATGGCATGGCGGCAGGCAATACGTTGTTCGAAGCGCGCACGCAGTGCCTGTCCGAGATTTTCGAGCGCCATGTGCGCCACCGAGTGATTAGCGAGGGTTTGTGCCTGCCCGATGTGCCTGCTGAGATTCTGGCGCGTTACCCGCATGTGGGGCGCGCCATCGAGGCGCTTGAGGCCAGCGGCTTCCCGATTCTGGTCAAGGATGCTTCGCTCGGCGGGCGTTATCCGGTGCTGAGCGTGATTCTGCTCAACCCGCATAACGGCGGCGTGTATGCTTCCTGGGGTGCGCATCCGCGCTTTGAAGTGGCGCTGGAACGTACCCTGGCCGAGCTATTGCAAGGCCGTGACCTGAACCAGCTGGGCGATTTCCATGCGCCCTCCTTCGATCTGCACGAGGTGGCTGACCCGGCCAACATGGAGACCCACTTCATCGACCACAGCGGTCTGATTGCCTGGGATTTTTTCCATGCCACACCCGACATCGAGTTTACCGAGTGGGATTACAGCGGCAGCACCGAAGAGGAGTTCCAGCAACTTGTCGGCCTGATTCACGCCGAAGACAAGGATGCCTACATCCTTGATCTGCCTCATCTTGGCATCTACGCCTGCCGCATCGTCGTGCCCGGTTTTTCCGAGGTTTACCCCGCCGAGGACATGCAGGAGAACAACAGCAACGCCGCCCTGCCCCTGCGCGAGAGCCTGCGCCGTCTGCCGGAGCTGGATGCAGGCGAGCAACGCGCTTTGCTCAAGGCACTGGAAGCGCATGGCTTTGCCGATGAGCAACCGGTCGCCGAGTTACTTGGCCTGCTGCCTGATCCGGATTCCGCGTGGGCGAGCCTGCGCGTGGGCGAATTGCGCGGCTGGCTGCTTTTGGCGCTAGGCAAGAAAAAGAAGGCGCTGATGAATCTGCAATGGGTACTGGATTTCGGCGGTTTGTCACCCTCCCGCGCCCGCCTGCTGCGTGCGGTCACCGACCTGCTGCGCTTTATGGCAGAGGACGGATTCGAGGTGGACGATTTTCGCCCCATACTCACCCGCCTGCATGGCGCTGAACGGTTCGCACGCGCCGAACGGCTGGTCAACGGCGATGAGCGCCTGCCCGAGCTTTTCACCCTACAAGGCAACGATGGCGAGATGCAAAAACACGCCCTGCTTCTGGAGGCCTATGCGCGCCTGCGCAGCGCGCATGAAAATCATAAGTAACTGCTAATGCAAAGAAAAAGCTGTTGTCCGCCTGCCGCGAGAGGCGTAGCCTTGCCCTGCCTTCACATAACTGCAACATAAAGGAGAGCAAGGGCATGAATCACGAGCTGGCGACGCAAATCCATGCGGATAGCCGTAACCCTGGTGGTGCTCTCCAAGACCGTGTGGGTGGATGTGTTCGGCCTCAAAGCCGCCATCGTGGCCTACAAGGATCCGGCGATCTTCTCCATGCCCGCCGCCTTCCTGGCCGCATGGTTCTTCTCGATCACCGACAAGAGCGCACAAGCGATCGCCGAACGCAAAGCGTTCACCGCGCAGTTCGTGCGCTCGGAGACCGGCATCGGCGCCGAGGGGGCATCCAGGCACTAAGCCTTTGAGCTGGCGTACCAAACAAAAGCCCGGCGTTCATGCCGGGCTTTTGTTATTTAGGACTTACGCAAAATGGCGGTTTTTCTCCCTCCCCCTTGATGGGGGAGGG
>CAZTYJ010000026.1:0-29044 GCA_964618025.1 uncultured Halothiobacillus sp.
GCCACCCGTCGCTTGATGAATCAAGGCGGCCTTGGTCGCCTTTTTTGTTGGGGGGGATCCCTATGTGTTTAGTGAGGGTTGTGATTAAAAAGGGGGGCTTGTGGGCGCGGCAAAGGCAAGTAAATCCCCCGCCCCCCCTTTTTTTTTGCAAAGGGGAGAGATGGCAGGATGCCTTTTGCAAAGGGGGAAAATCAGGTGTTAAGGGGGGGCGAAACGCTTTGATCGCCTATTGATCCTTGCCTGAGTGAACTGTGAATGGACGGGAGCGGGCTTGCCCGCGAAGCCTTCAATATGCGCTTTTTCGCGGGCAAGCCCGCTCCGCTTCAAGATATATGCGTGCTGCATCAATAACGATTGTGCGCAATCTCGCCCCGGCAACAATAAAATTGCATTTGGCCGAATCAATAGCTCAAGGTTCTTATTCGCGTGCCAGGCGCCAGCCATTTTCGCTTTTTATCAAGTGCAAGGTTTGTTGGCGCGGCAGACGGTCGCCGGCTTTGAAGTCGCCATACAACAGGCTCAGCGTGACCAGATTCATGCCTGCGCCGAGTTTGTCCAATGCGCCGCCCGGTGCTTGCCCGGCGCTATCGGCCATGTCTCGCAGGCTTTTGGTAAACACCAGCTCATAACTTACGTCGGCTGTGTAGTGTTGTGCATCTTCGAGTATCCCATCCATTTTTTGGAAATTTTCAATGGTGAAGACGGCATGTTGACTATTGGTTTTGAGTTCAGTGTTGACGATTTTCTCCATTTCGCTACTGCTGGGGGCTCCGCTACAGGCCAGGAGAAAAAAACTAAGGCCAAGGATGCTGGTAAATCGTTTCATGGCTGTCATGCACTCAGGTTTGGGGCGGCTTTTTGAAGGGAATGATTTTGGCGGAATCGTGCGGGCTATTTTGCACGGGAGGCTTCTCGTAATCTGAGCCATGATCCCGGCGCGGAACGACGGGAGGTATGCTTGCCGGGTTGTCGCTCACCAGGTTGAATTCAACACCCAGAAGGCGGCCACTGAGTAGCGTCAGTTCTGCGGGCCAGCGGTCGCTGCCCTGACGGCTGAATTCAAACTGAAACACGCGACGAATCGCCCATTTGCGCAGGCCTGTGCGCGGGTCGGCATCACGCACGATACGCCAGTTTTTCATGCCTACGCTGTCGTCGAGGAATTGTAGCCCCATGCGTTTGCAGGTCTCGCGCGCCAGGCGTTCGGCGTGTTCACGCGCGCGCCAGTTGTTCCAGGAGAGCATGGCGGCGCTGGCGAGGACGATGAGTAAAATTAAGGATTGGAAACTTAACATGGTGGGATTCTAACAGCCTAGACAACGATGGCGCAGTACGGGGAAGCGTTCGCGCAGGTTCTGTTGTTGAATGCGGTCGATAGGCGCGACAGCCAGCCCCCAACCGTGGGCTTGTTCACTCAAGGTTGTGCCCCAAGGGTCAATGATCTGGCTGTGGCCGAAGGTTTGCCGTCCGGGGAAGTGTTCGCCTTCTTGTGCGGCGGCCAGCATGAAGCACTGGTTTTCAATCGCGCGGGCGCGCAGCAAGCTCGCCCAATGCGCCTGGCCTGTGGCGCGCGTAAAGGCGGCAGGCAGGGCGATCACTTCGACATCCTGTGTGAGCATCTGGCGAAACAGTTCGGGAAAGCGCAGATCGTAGCAAATGGCCAACCCTAAGCGCCCGAGAGGGCTGTTAATCACGATGACTTCATGACCCGCAGCAAAATGCGCGGATTCCTGGTGGCTTTCTCCTCCCGGAGTGTTGACATCGAACAGGTGAATTTTGTCGTAGCGGCGCTGTAGCCAGCCCTGCTGGTCAAACACCAGGCAGGTATTGCTCAGGCGAGTATCGTTGCGACGCAGGGGGAGCGTTCCGGCCACCAGCCATAGTTGGTGTTTCTGCGCCATGCGCACCAGCGCCTGCTGGATCGGGCCGTTGCCAAAATCCTCTGCGATGGCGTGCAGCTGCTCGGGGTGTGGACTCATGCAGGCGAAGTTTTCCGGCAGTACGGCGAGTTGTGCGCCGCGCCCGGCGGCCTGGGCGAGCAGAAGATCAATCCAAGCCAGATTGCGCGCAACATCGGGGCTGGAGCGCATCTGGATGACGGCGGCCAAGGGGGGGGAAGGAGGGTTCATGGCGCTATGCCTGTAGCGGGTTTGTCGGGTGTTGCAGCAGGCTCAGGCGGGTTGCCGCGCTCGATGAGCGGCTTGTCCCAGGTGCCGGTGATTTGATAGTTCAGCGTCACAAAGCTGCCTCCTGCCATTTCAAACAGTTTTTGTGCGACGAAGGTCGCTCCGCCGATGATCGGGCCGCCTGCGACCACGCCCACAATGGGCAACACATTGCCCAGGGAGGGGGTGGCGGTCATCTGGTAGTGCAGACTTTGCTCGAGCATATTGCTGTAGCCTGTGATCTTGAGTTTGAGTGCCGAGCTTGCCAGCTCGAAACGCTGGGTGTTAAGCAGACCGTCGTTGAGGGTCATTTCACTGTCGAGATGATCGAAGTGCAGCCCATTGCCGAAGACATCGCCGAAGTCGAGGAACAAGCGGCGCGGCAGCTCGGTTAAGCTAATCAGGCCAAGCACCCGCCCGGCACCAATTTCGACCTTGTCGATTTCGCCGTTGAGGATGTGGAATTGTCCCTGCCCATGCGCGCCCCCCCAGCCAAATTGGTGCAGGCCGCCCGGCCAACTGAGATCAATGCGCGAATCTTTCAGCACGCCCTTGCGCAGGGCGTGCCTGGCACCCAGCCCCGTGAGCGCTGCACCCACGTCGTCGCTTTTGAACTCCAGCGCCAATGTGCTAAAGGCGTGACCTTCGGCGCTGCGTCGCCATGCGGCGCTGCCCTGTATCCCAAGTTGCCTGCCTTGGGCGCTGAGCGGCTGGATGATCCATGCGGCTTCACCTTTGGGGCTGGTCGAGGCCGCTTGTGGCGCGGCGCGCAAGCGAATATCGTGCAATTTGATATCGCCATGGCTTAATTCGGCAATGTGAAGAGACAGGGGGGGGAGGCTGCCAGGATCCATTGAGTCAGGATCGACCGAGCTAGGTTCAGTTGGCCTTGAGGCGACGGCGGTGTTTGGTTGGTTTTGCGACGCATCCGCTACGTTGGCGGCATCGGCAAACATTAATCGGCTGAGTTTGATCTCCACAGGCGCTGCGGGCGACGGCGTGGTCGGATAAATCAGCTGACCGCTGATGCGCGGCGCATCCAGCTCGATATTCCAGCCTTGTGCGTTTTGCCTGCCGTCAACCGCGACCCTCTCCCAGTCGCTGCCCAAGGCGTGCAGGTGTTGAATCTTGCTGTTGATGCGCAGCGTGGCCGGCAGGGCGCTATCCTGTTGGGCGTTTTGTTCCTTGTACACCGTCAGCCACTCATCCAGATTGAGTTGATCCAGCGTGCCGCTGAGCATGATCTCATCGTTGATGAGCTCCTTGCGTTGCCCTTCGTCGCTTGCGCCTAGGTGAACGTTGGCGCTGCTGATGCCGTTTTTGCCGAGTTTGAATTGACCCTCCAGCTGCCCAGGCTGGCGCAGGCTGATTTGGCTGAGTTTGCCTTGCGTGAAACTTAGGCGCGCTTCACTTGGGCGTATTGCGTCAGCGGATTTGTGCAGCGGGGCGGGAAGATTGATGCTCAGACCAGCCAGATCGCTGCGCAGATCAAGATTCATCTGCGGATGGTTCAGCGGGTCGTCACTCAGGATCAGGTGTGCATCCACTGGGAAACGTCCTGGCAGCTTTTGCAGGATGGGCGGTGCCGGTTGCAGCCAGTCGCTTAACTGCGTCGTGGTCGCCAGTTGAATGTGGTAGCCGCGTTCGCTGGCCGCCGTGTCTGGGCTGAGTTGGCTTCTGACCTTGATGCTGACCGGGCTTTGCTTGAGTTCGGCGTTAAGGTTATCGCTGTCAAAATCGAGATTGACGAAGTGCAGCGTGCCATTCAGTTTGGTGAAATCCAGGCCGAAGGTTTGCAGGCGGGCATGGTGCGGCGTGTACCAGCCTTCCACGCGGTCGGGAATGGAGTCGCGCAGGTCGAGCCGGATGCTCATGTTCAGATCGAGTTTGGCCGCGCCGCTGAGCTTGATCGCTTCCAGATCCTTGGGGCTTTTGAACAGCGGGCTGTGTTTGAGTACATCGAGCATGTGTTCGCTCTGTCCATGCAAGTTCAACTCAAGCGCTAGGCGTGGGTGATCGTAGCTGGGAATCGCCAGGATGCCCTTGTCCAGAATCACGCCTTTAAGCTGACCGCTCTGGATAACGCCGCTGAATCCATTGTTGATAAAACTGAGCTGGCCATACAGATTTTCGGCGGCAGGCCAGCCGGGGGCGGGCAGGGGGGCGTAGTTGAGGTTGAGATGTTCAAAGTCCGCGATGATGCTGAACTGGCCGCTGTTGTCGGGGAAATGGGGAAACTGGTCGAGCGCGCCGTGCAGACGAATGGCGGCATGTGGCACGAAGCCCTTGCTGTCCGCCAAGGCCAGATCGAGCCAGGCCAACGCCTCTTTTTCCAGAACCTTGACGGGCAGATAGGCAGGAATGCGCCCGGTCGGTACCTTATCCAGACGACCTTGCGCATCAATCAGCGGGCTGCCACCAAGGGGCAGGTCGAGGCGCAGATCAAGTGCCAGTTCAAGGTCGGGGTTGTTGAGTTGCAGATGGTGAATCGCGAGTTTGCTGCGTGGGTTGCGTGTGTCAGGGCGGGCTAAAAACAGGGCGACATCCCCGTGCAGGCGTTTGAAGCGCAGGCGTTCGCGCACATGCCCCGCGCTATCGATGCTGATGTCTTCGCTTGCAAGACGCAGCAGCGCGCGTCGGCCATCCAGCCAGGCTTGTGCGTCGAGTCCGGTCACCCCGGGCAGATCCTCATTGCCTTGCCAGCCAAAGTCGGTCACGCGCAGATTGCCCTGTGTCAGGGGCGGCTCTTGGCTTAAGTCGAGCTGCAAGTGCATGTCCTGCACCGTGCCAAGCGGACGGTGGCCTTGCAGCGCGCGGCGCATGGCTTCAGGAAGAATCGGTGTGGCAATCAGCCAGGGGCGTAGCAGGCTCAGGTCGATATGTGCGGCGGCAAGCGCCAGTTCATGCCCCTCTCTGCGCATGGAAAAGCGCTGTACAGGG
The DNA here is from genome assembly GCA_964618025.1 of uncultured Halothiobacillus sp. Classification (GTDB taxonomy): domain Bacteria; phylum Pseudomonadota; class Gammaproteobacteria; order Halothiobacillales; family Halothiobacillaceae; genus Thiofaba. Next base: position 5,106 of record CAZTYJ010000026.1, read on the forward strand.
AGGGTGGATGCACTGCCTTGATCCAGCCCGCCTGCTTTCGGCACGGTATCCAGATCAAGTGTCCACAGCGCGTCCTGGTGTTGCAGATGAAGGTTTACATGACTGGCGAGCGGCGCAAGCAGGGCGCTGGGCGGCAAGTCGTGCGCGGGAATCAGTTGGGGGCGTTTGAGCAACACATCGTTGAAGTCGAGGCTGGCCTGAAGATCCGTGAGCGCGCCGTGCTTCAGACTCAGCCATGTTTCACCGGCCACCTCGCCGGTCTTGAGTTGGGGTAAATCGCTCAAGGCGACGGGCAGCGCAAGATCGCCGTTCGGCAGGCTGGCAAACAGGGCGCGCCAGCCGGGAAGCTTGAGTTGTGGCGTGTGTAACCAAAGCTCGCCGCTGGGGCGCGCGAGATCTGCCAGCGTGCCCTGGAGGTGGGCGCGCAATTCGCTCATGCCGCCAAGTGACTCGGGTAGCTGCATTTTGAGCACAAAGTGCTGTTCCGGCTCGCCATGCGCGTTCGTGCCCTGTTCAAACAGGGCATCAAGCGCGTGGATGTCAAGCTTCAGGCCGCTGATCTCATCCACAAGGTGCAGCTGGCTTTGACTCAAAATGACGCGCCGCGCCATGCCCATCCATGCGGGCCAGCTTGCGGGAGTTGCGTCGCCGGATTTGCTGTCGTTGGGGGGGCGCGCACGGAGGCTGCTCAAGCCCCAACGCGCCTCCTGGTCGCGTTGCAGGTGCAACACCAGGCCACGGAGTTCCAGTGTATCGAATTGTAATTGTCCGCTGAGCAGGCTTTGTGGCAGATCAAAGTGCAGGCTCAGTGTTTGCAATTCCAGAGGGGTCGTCTCGCCGACACTGTTGTCGTGTCCCTGAATGCGCGTGTTGTGCAGGCTTAGGCGCGGCCCCAGCCCCTCCCAATCCAAGCTCAAGCGTTCGACTTTAAGCGCCAGACCGCGCGCATACGCGGTACGCTCAACCAGATTGCGCGCCTGTTCATCAAATAAGGGGAGCGCGAGTCGCGCCACACTCAACAATACGGCAAGGAGGATCACCAGCACGCCGAAAAGGGGCAGCAATACGCGGCGCGCAAAACGTAATGGGGCGGTGATGAGGCTTGAGAGCTGCATCAGGCGGCGCTACATCAGCACGATGTCGAACTGTTCGGGGGTGTAGAGCGCTTCAACCTGCAGGCGCACAGGCACGCCGGTAAAGGCTTGCAGTTCGGCCAGAGCGGTGGACTCTTCGTCCAGCAGACGGTCGATCACGCTTTGCGCCGCGAGCACCAGCATCTGCTTGGCGTTGTACTGGCGCGCCAGGCGCAGAATTTCGCGGAAGACTTCATAACACACGGTTTCGGCGGTTTTGATACTGCCGCGTCCGCTGCAGGTCGGGCAGGCTTCGCACAGCACATGCTCCAGACTTTCGCGCGTGCGTTTGCGCGTCATTTCGATCAGCCCCAGGCTGGAGACAGCGCAGACCTTGGTTTTGGCGTGGTCGCGCTCCAATGCGGTTTGCAGCGCGGCGGAGACTTGCAGGCGATGATCGGGCTCGTGCATGTCGATAAAGTCGAGAATGATAATGCCGCCCAGATTGCGCAGGCGCAGTTGGCGTGCAATCGCCTGTGCCGCCTCCAGATTAGTCTTGAAAATGGTTTCTTCCAGAGTGCGATGGCCGACATAGCCGCCGGTATTCACATCCACGGTGGTCATGGCTTCGGTTTGATCAAACACCAGATAACCGCCGGACTTGAGCGGTACTTTACGTTCCAGCGCGCGCTGGATTTCTTCTTCGACGTTGTACAACTCAAAAATCGGGCGCTCACCGGTGTAGTGTTCCAATAGCGGTAACAAATCCGGCTCCATGCGCTCGGCGAAATGCGCGGCGCGGTGATAGGTTTCGCGCGAATCAATGCGCACTTTTTCCACTTCCTCGCCCACCAGATCGCGCAGGGTGCGCAATACGATAGGCAAATCTTCATGCACCAAACGCCCGGCGGCAGCAGGTTGCGCTCGTTCGCCAATGTCTTTCCACAGTTTGTGCAAAAACTGCATGTCGCGCACAAGATTCACATCTTGCGCACCCTCGGCAGCGGTACGCACGATAAAGCCGCCGGGAATGGAATGCTCCGCCTGCGCCGTTTGCAGGAGTGTTTTGAGGCGGGCGCGTTCCTCGCTGGATTCGATGCGGCTGGACACGCCGATATTGCGCCCGCTGGGCAGGTAGACCAGATAGCGGCTGGGGATGGTGATTTCCGAGGTCAGGCGTGCGCCCTTGGTGCCGAGCGGGTCTTTAATCACCTGCACCAGGAGCTCCTGCCCGGAGCGCAGGATTTCCTGAATCTGTGGCGGGGTGACTTCCACTCCGGTCTGCTTTTCCTCGGGGGTCAGATCAAGATCGGAGGCATGTAAAAACGCCGCGCGTTCCAGACCGATGTCAATAAACGCCGCCTCCATGCCGGGCAGGACACGGCTGACCCGACCCTTGTAAATGTTGCTGACGATGCCGCGATTGCGCTGGCGCTCGATGGCGATTTCCTGCAATACGCCATTTTCCACGAAGGCGATGCGCGTTTCCTGGGGGGTGACGTTGATGAGGATTTCTTCGCTCATGGCGTGTGATTCCAAAAGGGGAGGCCAGCTTGGCGCAATAATTCGGCAGTTTCAAACAGGGGCAGCCCCATCACGCCGGAATAGCTGCCCTCCAGCCGGGTGATGAATGCGGCGGCCATGCCCTGAATGGCGTAGCTTCCGGCCTTGTCCAGCGGTTCGCCATGATGCACGTAAGCATGAATTTCGGCATCGTTCAGCGGGCGAAAATGCACATGGCTGAGGGACATAAACGCACGTATTTCGCCCTTGAAAGCCAGCGCCACGCCGCTGTAAACCTCATGCACACGCCCAGAGAGGCGGCGCAACATTTGCTTTGCATCCTCGACGGTTTGCGGCTTGCCGAGTGCCTCGCCCTCAAGATCCACCAACGTATCGGCAGCCAACACCGCATGATCCTCGGGCAAGAAGTGCGCGGCAGTCTTTGCTTTAAGACGCGCCAGACGCAGGGCGGTATGCGCCGTAAGCTCACCTGGCAGGGCGCTTTCATCCACCTCGAAGGCTTGCTGGGCAAAATGCACGCCGATCTGACGCAGCAATTCGGCACGGCGCGGCGAGGTGGAAGCAAGGATGAGCTGGGTCATGGTTGTTTATTCAGCCACAGAGGACACTAGAGATAGGTGTAAAACTTATGCAAAACATGCTTTTTACTTCCCCCTTGATGGGGATGAGGGTGGGGAAGCTGGCTGAAGCCTATGTTGTAGCGAATGTTTCAGCTCCCTCTCCCCGACGGTTTCGCCCCCTTCGCTACGCGCTCCCCGCGAGGGGATAGGGAGCCAAATCCAAATTTTGCGTAAGCCCCAAGGAATAACGGGACTGGCTTGCGGGATGTTTCACGCTCTGTGTCCTCTGTGGCAAAAAAGACTCATGCCCGGTGATAAGGATGCTGATTCAGCAGGCTCCATGCACGATACACCTGCTCGGCCAAAACAATGCGTACCAGCGGGTGCGGAAAGGTCAGCGCCGAGAGCGACCAGCGCGCGTGCGCCTCGCTCAACAGCGTTTCATCCAGCCCGTCCGGCCCGCCGACCAGCAACACCACGTCACTATGCTCCTGCATCCAGACCCCCAGACGGCGCGAGAGTTCCGGAGTGTCCCAAGTCTTGCCCAGTACATCCAAAGCCACGATATAGGCACCTTTGGGGAGCGCTGCGCGTAGAGCCTCGGCTTCTTCACGTTTCCACTTCAGCGGGTCACCGGTTTTGCCACGCGTCGCCAAAGGCAGCTCACGCAGCATCAGGCTACATTCACGCGGCAAACGGCGTGCGTACTCCTCAAAGCCCGCAACGACCCAGGCGGGCATTTTCTCGCCGATGGCGACGAGGTGGATTTTCATGCGCGTAGTTGGCGGAGAAACTAGGCGCTGCGGGCGTGTTCACCGCCCATTGCCCAGAGTTTTTCCAGCTGATAGTACTCGCGGGTTTCCGGCAGCATGACGTGAATCACGACTTCACCCAAATCCAGCAGCACCCAGTTGGCCTGGGACTGGTCATTGCCTTCCACGCCCAGCGGGCGCACGCCAGCGGTGCGCACCTTGTCTTCGACATTGCCTGCGAGGGATTTGACATGCCGGTCGGAGTTGCCGGAGGCGAAAATCATCAGATCGGTAAATGAGCAGCGACCGCGTACATCCAGCACCTGGATGTTTTCGCCTTTCAGGTCTTCAAGTGCAGTGACGATAAGGTCGCGTAGGGGTTCTAGTTCCATGAGGTTCTCGTGTTGGGAAAGTGAAAGTTCAGTAAAGTGAATGTTCGGTGAGATATTCCTGCACCGGCTTGGGTAAAAGATAGCGCGTACTGCGCCCAGTGGCCGTCAGTTCGCGGATATGGGTGGCGGAAATATCCAGCGCGGTAATGGGGATTTCGACAATGCGTCCCACGGGCGCGCATTCAAGCCTGTCCCAGGGGCAGCAACGCGCGGCCAATAACTCAGCCGCCTCGTCCTCGGCGCGCGCACCGGGGCGGGAGGCAATCGCCAGATGCACCAGCTCGAGAATGCGCGCCCACTCGCGCCAGCGGGTAAAGCCATTGAAGGCATCCATGCCCATGATGAGGATGAGCGGACGCTCGCCAAATTCCTCGCGCAAGGAGGTGCAGGTGTCCACCATCCATGAGAAACCTCCACGCGCATATTCGCGAGTGTCGACCACAAAGCCCGGATTGTCGCCCAGTGCCGCACACACCATGGCCAAACGATGTTCAGCCGAGGCGACGGGGGCGCGTCGATGCGGCGGTTGAAAGGCCGGAACGAAACGCACGCACTCAAGATCAAGCGCCTCGCGCACTTCCTCAGCCAAGCGCAGATGGCCAAGGTGAATCGGGTCGAAGGTACCGCCGAGAATGCCGATCAATGTGTCCATTCCTCACGCGGAACGCCGACACCCCTGAAGATAGCCATCATCGTGCCAATGGGTAAGTCGCCGCCGTGGTAGGACAGCACCGCACGTCGTCCGCTGGCCGCATGGTAGTACACTCGGCGGCTGTCCGTGCTGTGGTCGAGGACAAAACCCCTTCCCTCCAGAATACGAATGACATCCTTGGCGCTGAGGACGGGAAGCTTAGGCATGACACACAGAGAGTTGCCGCTCGAAGGTGTTGCTGTCGTCCTGGATGGCTTCACCGTGTTTGGCCACGCTGGCAAGGTAGGCTTGAATCGCGTCTTCCGCCATGCGGCTGGCTTCATCCAAGGTGGCACCCCACGTAATGCAGTCGGGTAGGGCGGGCACGCTCACGGTAAAGCCACCTTCCAGTTCAGGACGCAACATAATGCGGTAATTGAGGTTTTGCATCACATTTATCCTCGAATATGCCCATCACCCAACACAATCCATTTCTGCGTGGTCAGCCCTTCCAAGCCCACCGGGCCGCGTGCGTGCAGCTTGTCGGTGGAAATGCCGATTTCTGCGCCAAGACCGTATTCAAAGCCATCGGCAAAGCGGGTGGAGGCGTTGACCATCACGCTACTGGAGTCCACTTCGCGCAGGAAACGGCGGGCGCGGCTGATGTCCTCAGCGATAATCGCATCGGTGTGGTGCGAGCCGTAGGTTTCGATGTGTTCAATCGCCATGTCCAGATCATCCACCACGCGGATCGACAAAATGGGCGCGAGGTATTCAGTGCTCCAGTCGTCCTCGGTCGCGGGCTTCACTTCCACCTCGTCAAGAATCGCACGAGTACGCGCACAGCCGCGCAGTTCCACGCCTTTGGCGACATAGCTTGCGGCCAGCGCAGGCAGAATGTCGTCGGCGATGGCTTCAGCCACCAGCAGGGTTTCCATGGCATTGCACACGCCATAACGATGCGTTTTGGCATTGATGGCGACCTTGAGCGCCTTTTGAATATCGGCAGTGTCGTCGATATACACATGACAGATGCCATCCAGATGCTTGATGACCGGGATCAGGCTCTCATTGGCCACCCGCTCGGTCAGGCTCTTGCCGCCGCGCGGAATCATCACGTCGATCAGACCGCGTGCGCGCAGCATGGCACCTACGGCCTCTCGATCCGTCGTTGGCACGACTTGTACCGCCGTTTCCGGCAATCCTGCCTTGGCCAAGCCTTGCTGGATGCAGGCGGCAAGAGCGCGGTTGGAGTGCGCAGCCTCCGAACCGCCGCGCAGAATTACCGCATTGCCGGACTTAAGACATAGCGTGGCGGCATCCACAGTCACGTTCGGACGCGATTCGTAGATGATGCCGATCACGCCGATTGGCACGCGCATTTTGCCGAGTTGAATGCCGGATGGCATGTAATTCATATCGGAAATTGCACCGACCGGGTCGGGCAGGGCGATCATCTGGCGCACGCCTTCGGCCATGGCGGCAATGCGCGCGCGGTCGATGGATAAGCGATCCAGCATGGCGTTATCCAGGCCATTGGTTTTGCCTGCGTCCAGATCATGCGCATTCGCAGCAATCAGCACATCCGCATGGTCGATGAGCGTTTGGGCAATGGACTCCAGCGCTTTGTTCTTGGTGGCCGTATCGGCGCGGCTGAGTTGGCGTGCGGCGTGGCGGGCTTGCTGTCCCAGGGTTTGGATGAGTTGTTGCATAAATCGGTTGGAATTTTTGAAGTTGTACGTGATTGTCGCAGAAAAGCCGGGCTAATAGGTTGATTTAAGCGCTTGAGCGGGACGCAGTGGTCGCGTAAACGAGGTTTTTATCACGTTTGCCCATTGCGATGACGACGACAATAAGCTGATGATCGCGGACTTCGTACACCAGGCGAAAGCCCGCTGTCCTGAGTTTGATTTTGTAACGGTTATTGGCATCCGAGAGTTTAGCGGCGGGAACGTGGGGGTGTTGCAGGCGCTCGGTCAGATTCTTTTTGAATTGTTCGCAAATGGCTTTGTCCAGTTTGCCCCATTCCTTCCATGCTTCGTCCAGAAAACCAAGCTCATAAATCATCCAGGGTAACCTTAATGACGGCTTGATTTTGGCGTGCAAGAGCATGTTCGGATCTCCGAATTAATTTCTGCACGCCTTGAGCATCAGCGCCGTCAAGGCAGGCCAGGGGCGCAGCGACCCGACGGGCGCAACGCCTTTGACGATGCGATCAAACTGCGCAGCCTCCAGCAAGAGGCTTTGCCAGAGGCGGCTGCCTTTGCGCGCCTTGGTGGTGTAGTGGCGCATCTGTGCATCGCGGATGCGCAGCGCTTTTTGCGCATGGGCGGGCGTTTCGCCGTGTTCGAGGCGGGTGGAAAAGTCCGCCAGCAGGCGGATTTCACGCGTCACCGCCCAAGCGATCAGGATCGGCTCCTCGCCTTCCTGTTGCAGGCCATGCAGCACACGCAGGGCGCGCTGGCGGTCGCTTTGCACAATGGCTTCGCCGATTTCAAACACCGTGTGGCGGCTGGAGTTGGCGACGCTGCTCAGGATCATTTCGCTGGAAAGATGCGTGCCTTGTGGAAAGAGCAGGGCGAGTTTGTCGATCTCCTGTGCGGCGGCCAACAGATTGCCTTCGATCTGTTCGCTCAAGAGTTGCAAGGCCTCGCGCTCAGCGCTCAAGCCCTGGCCGCGCAGGCGGCGCTCCATCCAGGCCAGCAGTTCGCCATCCTTGAGCGGCCAGACTTCCAGCCATAGCGCGTGTTGTTCAAACGCCTGTACCCAGGCGGATTTTTTTTGTGCAGCTTCCAGCTTGCCCACACTGACCAGCAGGAGATTGTCGCCCTTGGCTGCGCGCGCGGCGGCGATGAGCCATGCGTTGGCTTCTTTGCTTAGCCGCAGGCTGTTGAGGCGCAGGTCAAAGATGCGGCGCGGGGCGAACAACGACGGCGCGTTCCATTCATTGAACAGTTGTGCCCAGTCAAAATGCAGGTCGATTTCATAGCGCAGTCGCTCTGCAAAGCCTTGTTCACGCGCCAGGCGCAAGGCGAGGTCAAGCGCCTCCTGTTTTTGCAGCGGCTCTTCACCACTGAGTAAAAAGGCGGAGGGCAGGCTGCGTTCCAGCGTGCGTGCGCATTGCTCGGTGCGAACTTTCATGGGCGAATGTTCATGGCGCGGCGGGTCGGGGGCGGGCATCGGGCATGTCTGGCCGCTCCCCTTCGGGCGTGCTGCGCAAGCCAGCGCTTTGGAGACGCGCAAGGATGCGGTAGGCCAGTTGCTCGTCCAGCTCGCGGCGCAGGCGCTGCTCCTCTTCACCCTGAGCCAGCAGGGAAAGCGGGTTGTAGCTGGCGCTGCGCAGAGCCTCAAGGGACTCGCCTTCAATGATCGTGCGCCCATCGGCATGGCGTGCATCCAGTTGCACCCGCTGCAATAACTCGATTTGGCGGATATTGGCCTGGCGGTCGGTGAGCGCCTCGCGGCGTTGGACGTGGATATTGCTCAGGCGGATGCTGATGGTGCCGGCGGGTAAGGGCGTGCTGCTGATGATCTCTGCACCATGACTTTGCAGCAGCTGGCTCAGCGTCTGGGTCAGACTGCCCGGCTGCGAACCTTGCAGACTGATTTTGCGCATGGTTGCGGGCAATACGCGCTCACCGCGTGGCTGGAAGCCGCAGGCGGATAGACCACTGGCCGCAAATCCGAGAAGCAGGGCGCGACGTGTGTGGAACATGGCTTGGCTCATGGTTTGAAATTTTCCCGCGCTGGCTGCGTTCATGGGCAAAAGCCCGTTATCCCGCAACAATATTAATCAGCCGCCCGGGTACGACGATGATTTTTTTCACCGCCTTGCCTTCAAGGAAGCGTTGTACATGCTCGTCGGCCAGGGCGGCCTGCTCGATGGATTCGCGCGTCGCATCGGCGGGCACGCTGAACTGGCCGCGCAGCTTGCCGTTCACTTGCACCACCAGGTCAATCGAGTCGCGCACCAAGGCGGCTGCATCGGCTTCCGGCCAGGCTGCGGTGGCCGCCATGCCTTGTTGACCCAGCGCGCTCCACAAGGCTTCGGCAATATGCGGCACGATGGGCGCGAGCAAAAGGGTGATGGCGCTGAAGGCTTCCTGTTTCAGCGCACGACTCTGCGCCTCGTCATCCAGACGGCCCAGTTCGTTGAGTAGCTCCATCACCGCAGCAATCGCGGTGTTGAAGGTCTGGCGACGGCCAAGGTCGTCGCTGACTTTCTGAATGGTTTCGTGCAGTTTGCGGCGGGTGGCTTTTTGCGCGTCGTTGAGGGTGGATGGATTGGGGGTTGTAACAACGGCCTCTCCCCCTTCCCCGTCGGGGGAGAGGGGGGGGGTGTTAACATGCTCAAACACCATGCGCCACAAACGCTTGAGGAAACGGTGCGCGCCTTCCACGCCGGAATCTGACCACTCCAGCATCTGATCGGGCGGGGCGGCGAACATCATGAACAGACGCACGGTATCTGCACCGTAGCGGTCGATCATGACTTGCGGATCGACACCGTTGTTTTTCGACTTGGACATTTTTTCCGTGCCGCCGACCGTGACCGGTTGGCCGTCTTCGCTCAGCCTGGCAGCGATGATGCGCGCCTTGTCATCAAGTTCGACCTCGACCTCCGCCGGGTTGTACCAGGTCTTTTTGCCGATGGCATCTTCGCGGTAGTAGGTGTCGGCCACTACCATGCCTTGGGTGAGCAGGCGTTTGAACGGTTCATCCATGGATGAAGACGCGCGCAGCGCGGCGTTTGCCCCCTCCCCCCCGGCGGGGGAGGGTTGGGGAGAGGGGGAGACGACATCACCAAACAGCCCTTCATCCCTCATCAGCTTGTGGAAAAAGCGTGCATACAAAAGATGCAGCACGGCGTGCTCTACCCCGCCGACGTATTGATCGACCGGCAGCCAATAGCGGGCGCGTTCGTCCAGCATGGCGCGATCACAGCCCGGCGAGGTGTAGCGCGCGTAGTACCAGCTTGACTCGAAGAAGGTGTCGAAGGTATCGGTTTCGCGCTCGGCCTTGCCGCCGCACACCGGGCAGGTGGTGTCGATAAACTCGCGCATCGATTTGATCGGCGATTGCGGCCCGTTCATTTCCACCTCCACCGGCAGCACCACCGGCAGCTGGTCTTCCGGCACCGGCACCGCGCCGCAGCTTGGGCAGTTGATGACCGGAATCGGGCAGCCCCAGTAGCGTTGACGTGACACGCCCCAGTCGCGCAGGCGGTAGTTGACCTTTTTGTGACCCTTGCCGTGGGCTTCGAGATGGGCGGCAATGGCTTCGACGGCTTCGGCAAAGCCCAGACCATCGAATGCGCCGGAATTGACCAGCACGCCCTTGTCGGTAAACGCGGTTTGAGTAAGGTCGATAGCTTCACCATTCGTCGGCGCGATCACCTGCTTGATCGGCAGGCCGTATTTTTGCGCAAACTCGAAATCACGCTGGTCATGCGCAGGCACCGCCATCACCGCGCCGGTGCCGTATTCCATCAAGACGAAATTGGCCGCCCACACGGGCACTTTCTCGCCGGTAATCGGGTGGATGGCATCAATGCCCAACGCGACACCCTTTTTCTCCAGCGTCGCCATATCGGCTTCGGCCACTTTGGTGTGGCGGCATTCTTCGATAAAGGCCGCCAGTTCCTCATCATCCTCGGCGGACTGCTTCGCCAGCGGGTGTTCAGCGGCAACAGCAAGGTAGGACACCCCCATCAGGGTGTCTGGGCGAGTGGTGTAGACGGTCAGCGGCTCATACTTTTCGTCGCGTTCAATGGGATCAGGCTCTTCGCCTTCAATGAAAAGATTGAAATAGTAGGTGGGCTTTTCGATCTCGAACTGCAACTCAACACCCACCGAGCGCCCAATCCAGTTGGCCTGCATGGCGCGCACCTGCTCTGGCCAGCCGTCGAGGGTGTCCAGATCGTTGAGCAGTTGCTCGGCGTAATCGGTGATGCGGATCGACCACTGCGGAATCTCGCGCCGCTCGATCAGCGCGCCGGAGCGCCAGCCACGCCCGTCGATCACCTGCTCATTCGCCAGCACGGTCTGGTCGATCGGATCCCAGTTGACCACGGCGGTTTTCTTGTAGGCCAGCCCCTTTTTCATCAGGCGGGTGAATAACCACTGCTCCCAGCGGTAGTAGTCCGGCAAACAGGTGGTCAGCTCGCGCGACCAGTCGTAGCCAAAGCCCAGCGCCTTGAGCTGGCCGCGCATGTAGTCGATGTTGGACAGCGTCCAGGCCGCCGGGGGCACGTTATTGGCCAAAGCGGCGTTTTCGGCGGGCAGGCCGAAGGCATCCCAGCCCATCGGCTGCATCACGTTCTTGCCCAACATGCGTTGGTAGCGCGCAATCACATCGGCAATGGTGTAGTTGCGCACATGCCCCATGTGCAGTTTGCCGCTGGGGTAGGGGAACATGGCAAGGCAATAAAACTTCTCTTGGTCGGAGTCTTCTATGGCATTGAATAGGCCTGTCTCGTCCCAATGCTGTTGAGCATGTTGTTCGATGGTTTTGAAGTCGTATGAGGCGTGCATGGTTGCGGGCATGGGCTTGGATAGTCATTCAATAAAAAGTCGCGCAAGGATAGCAAATGCAGCGCGCAGAATGTGCTTTACTTCAGTCCAATAACACAGTTCAAATTTCAGGAAGATTACGGGAGATATTTATGGCGGAGCGATTTCAGGGGCGTTTGCGTGAAGCCTACAACGCAATGAGTGAGCGGGTGCTGGACTTGATGCAGGGTGAGCAGGGTGTGTGTCAATCGCTGGACAATGCGCTGATGCAGGCGCGCGAGTGGGTGATGACCATGCGCGAGCTATCACATGAGGAAGCGGAAGACTTGGCGAGCACTTTGCGCCGTGAGGTGGATGAGCTATCACAAACCCTCGTGGCCGCAGAAGAGGAGTTTGAAGACTGGGTGGAAACCGATCTGCTGTTCGCAGAGCATCGTGCAGTGGAATGTATGTTGCTGGCGGCTGATCCGACTACACGCGACTTGATGCGTCTGAAGGAAATGTGGACTGAACAGATGGCGCAACTCCTCCATGCAGGTGACATCGTTGATGCAGGGGCGTATGAGTGCGTGGGTTGCGGCGAGGTGCTGCATTTTGATGCTGAGCATAGCGTGTTGCCGCCTTGCCCTGTGTGTACGGGCGCAGTCTATCGGCGTTTGCGCTCGGCGGTGATGTAGGCGACGACACCTAGGCTGCCAAGCCCGAGCAGGCTTAGCAGCCACACCGGCCATGCGCCCCAAATCACAAACGGCGTAGCGCCTTGCATCGGCACAACCGTACCGTGCAGTATGGCCTGTTCAAATTGCGGGGTGCGAGCGACAACTTCACCGTGTGGGCTAATCAGTGCAGAAATTCCCGTATTGGTGGCGCGCACCATCCAGCGCCCGCTTTCCAGGCTGCGCATGGCGGCAATTTGCAGGTGTTGATGCGGCGCGAGTGAGTCGCCAAACCAGGCATCATTGCTGGCGTTAATCAGGAACGCGGCCTCGGGCAAGGCGGTGTTGATCTTGCGCGCCAGGGTGGCTTCATAGCAGATGGACGCACCTGCAGGATGACCGGCAAGCCGGAGCAGGGGTTGCTTGTCTTGGCCTGAAGTCAAATCCGACATGGGAACCTGGATCAGGTTTTTGAACGGCTCGATAAGGAAGCGCAGCGGCAGATATTCGCCAAACGGCACCAGATGGCGCTTGTGGTAATAGCCGCCTTCCACCGGCAGCGCCAACAGGGCGTTGTAATAATTGCCCTGTCGATCCTGATCGAAGATGCCAAGCACCAGCGCCTGCCCGCGCTCACGCATGAGCTCTTGCATCTCGATCAAAAAAGACGAGGCCTCGCTTACGGTGTCGGGTACGGCGGTTTCTGGCCAGACGATGAGTTTGGCCTCTGGCGCGGATTCTGTCAGACGACGGTACAGGTTGAGGGTGGCCTGAAAGACCTGCGGGTCGAATTTGCGTGACTGCTCGACATTGCCTTGTACGATGGCCACGGCAAGAGGTTCTCCGGCGGCCTCCACCCAGTTGATCTGACGCAGGGCGCCGCCGCCCGCCCAGAGCGCGATAAACGCCAGCAGAGCGCTCAGCACAACAGGGTATTCGCGTCGCATCCCCAAGAGTGCCAGCAAGGCGGCGCTCAATACGACGGCGAAGCTTGCGCCATATTCGCCAAAAATGGGCACAAAGCCTGCCAGCGGGCTGTGAATCTGGCTTGCGCCAAGATTGAGCCAAGGGAAGCCACCTAGAAACTCGCCGCGTATCAGCTCAAAAAGCATCCAGGCCAGCGGCATGGCCAACAACAGGCGCGGCATGCTGTTTTCAGTGCTCAGGCGAGCGGTCAGCCAGCCCGCCAGCGCTGGAAACACCGCCATTAGCGCAGCGAAAACCAGGGTAATCAGGCCAGCCACCGGCGCAATCGCTTCGCCGAAGTGGTGCATGGAGACGAAAATCCAGCTGGTACCTACGCCGAACATGCCAAGGCCAAAGGCATAGCCGAGTATCCACGCCGCACGCGGGGACGCGCTCAGCCACAGCCAGAACAGCCCGGCGAGACTGAGCGGCGCTAACGCCCAAAGCTCAAACGGCGCAAAGGCAAGGGGAAGCAGTGCGCCGAACAGTAAGGCCGCGAGACGGGCAAACCAGGGTTGAAGCGGCATTTTTAGCTTTCGGCGGGCGGCGTGTGCGCACCGAGGCGAGTCACGCGCATCCGGTGCAATCTGCGCCGGTCGGCGCTAATCACGCGGAATTTGAAGCCTTCCAGCTCGATGACTTCGTCGCGCTGCGGCAGGTGACCGATGGCATGAGTGACCAGACCGCCAATGGTGTCAAAATCCTGATCCGACAATTCGGCACCCGTTGCGGCATTGAACTCTTCAATCGGGGTCAGCGCATGCACAATATAACGATCATTGCCCGCTGCACGAATCAGCACGTCTTCGGCTACATCGTGTTCATCGTCAATCGCGCCGACAATTTCTTCGAGAATGTCCTCAATGGTCACAAGACCCGCGATACCGCCGTATTCGTCAATCACCAGCGCCAAATGGTTGCGTGAGGTGCGCAGCTCAGCGAGCAGGGCATCAATGCGCTTGCTTTCCGGTACAAACAAGGCCGGGCGCAGGTAAGGCGCAATATCAAATGCGGCCTGCGTCTCTTCGTCTTGCGCGCCATCACGCGGGTTGGGGATCAAGTGCAGTAAATCCTTGACCAGCAACAGCCCCAAAACTTCGTCACGGTCTTCGCCGATCACCGGGTAGCGCGAGTGACCGGATGCGAGCATTTGTTGTAATAGCTCATCAAAACCCATGCGGTGCTCAAGTACGGCCATTTGTCCGCGCGGAATCATCAAGTCGCGTGCGCGCAGCTCGTGTAGTTCCAGCACGCCTTCGATCATCGCCAATGCGCCATGATCGAGCAGGCCGCGTTCCTGTGCGGTTTCCAGGGTTTCGATCAGGTCTTCACGGTTACGCGGCTCGCCCGCGATCAGTTGCATGATTTTATCCAGCCAGCCACGCGGCGAGGGTGACGGGCTGGCGCTACTCGGGGACGGCTCTTCCATAGGTCAATCCAGTTACTCTTCAGTGGGCTGGTACGGGTCAGGGAAGCCAAGTGTGGCAAGAATTTGTGTCTCCAGCGTTTCCATTTCATCGGCATCGTCTGCATTTTCATGGTCGTAGCCGAGTAAATGCAGCACGCCATGCACGCTCAGATGGGCGTAATGCGCCAGCAGGGGTTTGTGTTGCTCCAAGGCTTCACGCGCCACAACCTCGGGGCAAATCACTATGTCGCCGATGTAGGGAATCCCTGTTTCTTCGGGAAACTCCAGCGGGAAAGACAGCACGTTAGTGGCGTAATCCTTGCCGCGAAATTTCATGTTCAACTGCGCGGCTTCGTGCAGATGCGCCAAGCGCAAGGTCATGGCGGTCGGAACCGCGCCAACCGTTTCAGCCACCCAGCGGGTGAACTGTTCGGGCGAGGGCAGACCCGAGGCTGGAGTGAACACACCCTCTGAGTGATCGTCGTTGTCAGGGTATTGAATCTCAAGATCAAGCATGTTCGGATTCCTTGTCAGTGATGCACATCGGCGCGTTCATAGGCGGCCACGATGCGCTTGACCAAGGGGTGACGCACCACATCGCGCGCCTGAAAAAAAGTGAAACTCACGCCTTCCACATCTTTAATGATTTCAATCGCATGGCGCAAGCCCGACATTTGTGCGCGCGGCAGGTCGATTTGCGTCACATCGCCGGTGACCACAGCACGCGAGCCAAAACCAATGCGCGTGAGGAACATTTTCATCTGCTCGACGGTGGTGTTTTGGGCTTCGTCCAGAATGATAAAGGCCTCATTCAAGGTGCGCCCACGCATAAAGGCCAGCGGCGCAACCTCAATCACATTGCGTTCAATCAGCTTCATCACCTGCTCAAAACCCAGCATTTCGTACAAAGCGTCGTACATTGGGCGTAGATACGGGTCAATTTTTTGCGCCATATCTCCGGGCAAAAAGCCGAGCCGCTCCCCGGCTTCCACTGCTGGGCGTACCAGTAAAATACGCCGCACATCCTCGTTTTTCAGTGCTTCCACGGCAGCGGCCACCGCAAGATAGGTCTTGCCGGTTCCCGCAGGACCAATGCCAAAACTCAGGTCGTGGCTTTTGATGTTACGCAAATAGCGTGCCTGATTGGCACCGCGCCCTTTGATGGTGAGGCGCGGCGTGCGAATGCTGAACGTATCAGGCGTGTGATCTTCTTCGGGCGTGTCCACACCATCCCCAAAGCCACTATCCGCCAGTGCAAGATGAAGCGCACTGGCGTTCAGTACGGTGTGTTCCGTTTGCGCATACAAGTCATTTAACAAGCGCGTCGCCACTGCGATTGCATCTTCGGTGCCAATGATCTGAAAATCGAAGCCACGGTTATTGATTTCCACGCCGAGCCGTCGCTCCAGCATGTGCAAATGAGCATCAAGCTGGCCGCAAAGATTGGCGAGACGCGAATTATCGTGGGGGATCAGCGCAAGCGCGCGGGTTTGGATGGACGTGCTCAAAGCAGCTCAATGTGAGTTGGAATGGCCGCATCATGCGGGGCGAGCCCTCTAAATTCAACTGTTCAGCGGGTGGGGGGCGTATCAGGGATAAGGCACTCAAGCGCTGGATCTTGCGCGAGTTGCAGGATATAAGCGGAAAAATCAGGGTCTTCGCCACACACCATCTCAGGCAGCAGGCGTAAAAAATCCTCACGCTGACACCATTCGCGCATATAGTCCTCCCACGAGTGCCAGCGACGCTTCTGTTTGTCGTCCATATCATCTTCATAAGCCAGAAGATAGGCGCGCTCGAACAAGGAGATCAGCATGTCGAAAATCACCCGCTTGCGTTCTTGTTGCTCTGGCGTGAGATTGGGCGTGGCGGTTTTGCTGCGTAGTTGCAGGTCGGAATTGGCTAGGACGACTTTAAGAAAACCAATATACGCATCTGAGAGTTGCAGCCAGATCGCCTCATCTTCATTGGCGCGCTCCTTGCGCTGCTCAAAAATGAAGAAGGCCAGCGCCATCGGCAGACCGATGACGGTGACGATTAGGAGAGCAGTTCCCAGAGTTCGGTGGTCATGATCGGCTCTCCAAAAATGCTGACTTATTGATCCTTGCCTGAATGAAGCGTGAATGGACGGAGCGGGCTTGCCCGCGAAGCCTTCAACATACGCCTTTCAATAGTGCTCGTCGCGATAGCGCATGGTTTTTAGCCAGATTTTGACGCTTTGCGCATCCTTGATTTCATCAAGCTCGTATTTCATGCGCTGCAGGTCGCGTTGATGTCCGGCAATGTCTTGCGCCAGTAGGCGCATGGCCTTGGCGGGAGCTGCGTTGTAGCCAAGATCGTCTGGGTGAATGGAATAGCGTGCCATGAACCCTGCCTGGAGCTGATTTTTTTCGGCGTTGAGCTGGCTGAGCTGTTCTTTCAGGGTTTTGCTGTAGCGCTGCAGGCGTTCTTCACTAAGGTTGGCAAGGGCGCTGGGGTCGATGTGTTCGAGTTCGATCTGTAACTCCAGTAGCTGCAGCAGGTCGTTTTTTTCGTAGGCCTGATTGGTGCGCTGCATGAGTTCGGTTTTGCGGGCGCGCTCGCTTGGGTCGCTTTCGCGGTCGGGGTGCAGGGCGCTGGCCAGTTTGCGGTAAATTTCGCGTACCGATTGTTTGATGTCTTGCGCGTCCTGTTCTTGCTGCTGTTCCTTGGCGAGCTGTTGGGCGGTTTTTTTGCGTTTTGATCGGCGCTCGTTATGCGCTTGAGCCTCTTGCGCGCAGCGAGCCTGTTCTTCGGCCATTTTTGCATGCAGACGCTGCACGAATTCTTCCTGATTGAGTTCATCCAGATCGTCGCCTAAATCCACTCCAGTCATCTCGGCGAAATGTGTCTTGATCGCAGCGAAGTATTGCGCTTCCTGTTGGTCGTCATCGTGCGGGCGGTATTTGTTGTAGATGGCTTTGAGTTCGGCATTGTCGCCTTGGGCGAGCAGCTCGCCTGCAAGGTCGAGAATGAGATCGCTCATGCGTTGGCGGTCGGTTTTGCTCAGGCCTTTTTCATCAAAGATGATGTCCAGACGCTGGATAAGTTCGGCTTTGAGCTGATGTTTGGCTTGCAGAATGGGCAGTAAGTCCAGGGTGTATTTGTGCTGGAAATTGCTGATGGTGCTGCGTCATTCGGCGATTTGGGCACGCTTTTTTTCAATCTGTTGAATCAGTTTGTTGAATGCCGCCTGTGCCGGGCTGAGGTTGATTTGCCCAAGGTCACGCAGGGGGCGGATGAGCTTGTCGTCGGGCATCTCGTCAAAAAGTTGTTGATTCATGGCAGCTCAATACGGGTTAGACGACTTCGCCGCGCAGCGAGTTAGGGCGGACTTCGCTGATGCGCACGTCGATAAAGTGTCCGATCAGGCGCTTATGCCCCTGAAAATTGACCACGCGGTTGTTTTCGGTGCGCCCTTTGAGCTCGCTGGCATCCTTGGTGGATTCGCCTTCAACCAGGATGCGCTGCACACTGCCGAGCATGGCTTCAGAGATGGCGCGCGCCTGCTGGTTGATGAGTTCCTGCAACGCGTGCAGGCGCTCTTTTTTCACTTCCGACGGCGTGTCGTCCACATAGCTGGCCGCCGGAGTGCCGGGGCGGGCGCTGTAGATAAAGCTGAACGACATATCGAAGCCGACATCACGAATCAGCTGCATCGTGGCTGCGAAATCGGCTTCGGTCTCGCCGGGGAAACCGATAATGAAGTCAGAAGACAGACAGATGTCCGGTCGTGCTGCGCGCAACTTGCGGATTTTGGATTTGTATTCGATGGCGGTGTGGCCGCGCTTCATCGCCGCCAGGATACGATCGGAGCCGGATTGCACCGGCAGGTGCAGAAAACTCGCCAGCTTGGGCACAGTGCGATAAGCCTCGATCAGGCGGTCGGTGAATTCGACCGGGTGCGAGGTGGTGAAGCGGATGCGCTCGATGCCATCAATCGCCGCGACGTATTCAATCAGCAGAGCCAAATCGGCCAGGCCGCCGTCGTGCATGGCACCGCGATAGGCGTTGACGTTCTGCCCGAGCAGGTTGATTTCGCGCACCCCTTGCGCGGCGAGCTGGGCGCATTCGGTCAGCACGTCGTCGAAGGGGCGCGAGACTTCTTCGCCACGGGTGTAGGGCACTACGCAGAAGGTGCAGTACTTGGAGCAGCCTTCCATGATGGAAACGAAGGCGGTCGGACCTTCGGCGCGCGGCTCGGGCAGGTTGTCGAATTTTTCGATTTCCGGGAAGGAAATGTCCACGACGGCGTGCTTGTGGCGACGTACTTCGCGGATCATGTCCGGTAGGCGGTGCAAGGTTTGCGGGCCAAAAACCATATCAACATAAGGGGCGCGTTCACGAATGGCTGCGCCTTCCTGGCTGGCGACGCAGCCGCCCACGCCGATCACCAAGTCGGGCTTGTCACGCTTGAGCTCTTTCCATTGACCGAGTTGGGAAAAGACTTTTTCCTGTGCCTTTTCGCGGATCGAGCAGGTGTTGAGCAGAATGACATCGGCATCTTCGGCGTTATCGGTCAGAATCATGCCATCTGCGACATCGAGTACGTCACCCATTTTCTGGCTGTCGTACTCATTCATCTGGCAGCCCCAGGTCTTGATATAGAGCTTTTTCGGGGCGGCGTTTTCGGCGGTGTCGGTTGTTGTGGTGCGGGTCATGGAGCTTAGCCAGTCGCTGTATTGTAGGGGAGGTGCATTCTAAGCCTTTGATGTTGCTGTGGCTATGCGAGGGCTCTCAGGCCAGGTTTTCAGACTAAGGGGATAATGTCCACGTCTTCATAGATGGCATCCAGGGTCAGCGTGGTCTTGATCGGCGGGCAGTCGATGGTGAAGCTGTCGTCGCGCTCTAGCGTGCTGCGCAGCCAACCATCGTCCTGGGTACGGCTGTAGATTTCCACGATGGGGGCATCGGGGTTGACCAGCAGGTAATAACGCAGGCTGGGCGTATTGCGGTAGGTGTGCCATTTTTCGCGCCGGTCGATGCTGGCAGTGTTGGGTGAGAGAACTTCGGCGATCAGGCAGGGGCGCTGCTTGGCGTAAGCATCCTTGTCGTTGCTATCGCAAACCAGCATCACATCGGGGTAGTAGAAAATGTTGAAGTCGGCGTGCCTGAATTTCATATCTGACATGAATAGGCCACAGGGCGTGCCGCGTGTGGCGCTACGCAGTTGGACGGCGATGTTGAGGGCAATGCGATTATGCCGCTCGCTCGCTCCGGCCATGGCGTACACCTGGCCGTCAATGTATTCGTGCTTGAGATCAGCGTAGGGTTCGCCGCTCAGGTAGTCTTCAATGCTGATTTTTTCGATCGCTTGTGGGTTGCCCATGTGCTTGTCTCGTGTATTTATCGTGATGCAGCGCATCATTGATCTGGATTGCAGATGTTTGAGTTGTAGGGGCGGGCTTGCCCGCGATTTAGCCTGAGGCAAAAGCATCGCGGGCAAGCCCGCTCCTATCAAAAAAAATCAAACTAACCGTAGCGGAACATCGCTATTCCACCGTGACCGATTTGGCCAGATTGCGCGGCCTGTCCACATCCGTGCCGCGCAGTACGGCGACGTGGTAGGCCAGCAGTTGCAAGGGGATGGTGAAGATAATCGGCGCGCTGATGCGTCCCACATTCGAGGTCACGGGCACGACGTGGATACCGTCGCTTTTCGCAAGGCCGGCATTTTCGTCGGCAAACACAAACAGCTCGCCGCCGCGTGCGCGTACTTCTTCAAGGTTGGACTTGAGCTTGGTCAGCAGATCATCCTGGGGGGCGATGGCAATCACCGGCATGTCCTCGTCCACCAGCGCCAGCGGGCCGTGTTTGAGTTCGCCCGCAGGGTAGGCTTCGGCGTGGATGTAGGAAATTTCCTTGAGCTTGAGCGCGCCTTCAAGGGCGATCGGGTACATGGCACCGCGCCCCAGGAACAGGGCGTGGTGTTTGTTGACCAGTTTCTTGGCCAGTTTGAGGATGCGCTTTTCATGCTTCAAGGCTTCGGCGATTTTGCCGGGAATGCGTGATAGACCCTGAACAATGCGCGTTTCTTGCGCGGCGCTCAGGCGGCTTTGAGCCTTGCCCAGACTTAACAACAGCAAGGCGAGCGCGATCAACTGCGTGGTAAAAGCCTTGGTGGAGGCTACGCCAATTTCGGGGCCGGCGTGGGTCATAAGCACCAGATCCGAAGCGCGCACCAGCGAGGACTCCGGCACATTGCAAATGCTTAGCGTAGTGCATGTCGGACAGCGCGCCTTGATCTCATGCAGCGCGGCCAGCGTGTCGGCGGTTTCGCCGGATTGCGACAGGGTGACAAACAGGGTGTCGTCACTGATGGCCGGGTTGCGGTAGCGAAATTCGCTGGCCACTTCGACCTGGCAGGGTAGGCCGAGGATGTCTTCCATCCAGTAGCGGGCAGTCAGTCCGGCATGATAACTGGTGCCGCAGGCGATGATTTGCACGCGCTGGATGCGTTGGAATGCCGCTTCGGCATCGACACCGAAAATACCGGCCAACACCTGATGTTCGCTGATGCGTCCTTCCAGCGTATCCGCGACCGCGCGCGCCTGCTCATGGATTTCCTTTTCCATAAAGTGGCGGTATTTGCCCTTTTCCGAGGCGCTGGCGCTGAGGCCGGAGAGTCGCGCAGAGCGTTCGACGCACTGGCCTTGCTGGTCGTAAATGCTCACCTGCTCGCGTTGCAGTTCGGCCAGATCACCCTCTTCAAGGTAAATAAAGCGTTGGGTTACGGGCAGCAGGGCGGCGGCATCCGAGGCGATGAAATGTTCACCAATCCCCAGGCCGATCACCAGGGGGCTGCCCTTGCGCGCGGCAATCAGGCGCTGTGGCTCGTCGCGGCTGATGACTCCCAAGGCGTAAGCGCCATCGAAATCGCCCACGGCGAGACGCACGGCGCTGAGGATGTCGCCGGTTTCGCGCAAGCGCTGTTCAATCCAATGCGCGGCCACTTCGGTGTCGGTGTCCGAAGTGAAGCTGTAGCCCAGGCTGATGAGCTGTGCGCGCAGCGCCGCATGGTTTTCGATAATGCCGTTATGCACAATCGCCACGCGCTCACAAGAGATGTGCGGGTGGGCATTGCGTTCGGCCGGAATGCCGTGGGTGGCCCAGCGCGTGTGCGCAAGACCGAGATGGCCGCTGATGGGTGTTTTAGCGCCTTCTCCCTTGGCGAGGGAGGGCTGGGGAGAGGGGGATAGCAGGCTGGCAAGCACCTCAACCTTGCCCAAGGCGCGCAGGCGTTCGAGTTCATGCTGTGCGTTGAGTACCACCAAGCCCGCCGAGTCATAGCCGCGATACTCAAGACGACGCAGGCCTTCGAGCAGGATAGGGGTGATATTGCGTTCTGCGATAGCGCCGACGATGCCGCACATGGTGGTGATTCCAGAAGTTAATCGGTGGGGTGTGAGAGTTGCGCATTATCGCGCCAAAAGCCGGGCTGCATACTCAGGGCGCGTTTCCAGCGCAAGGGCAGGCGCTGTTCCATGCCGCCAAGACGGTAGCCCGCATACTTTAACAAGGTACGTAGGCTGGCCTCGGGGATAAGCCAGGGCGCGTGGCGCGCAAGATAGCTCCATTCAGAACGAATAAAGCGCAGGCCTTCACCTTCGGCGCGCCCGAAGTGCTCCAACATCCAGTGCTCGCGCTGGTGCAGTACGCCAATGTCGAAATAGCGCGCCATTTCCGCACGCAGTCCGTAGTGATGCGAGTGGCGCACCTGCGCCTCGGCGCAGTAGGCGATGCGCCAGCCGGCGAGCAGCATCCGGCTGGCCGCGACCGTATCCTCGCCCAGGATCAGGTCACGCTGAAAGCCGCCGATGGCTTGCAAGGCGCTGCGACGATAGGCGGCAAAACTGTTGGAAAAAAATGCCGTTTTAATGCCGAAGCGGGTGCAATCTGCAAGGCTGCGCAACGCGCTGTGTTGTGGGTAGTTAAACAGGCGGGCATGAGCTTCGATGGGCTTTGCGCCATGATGCGGCAACTGGCGGCCATACACGGCACCAATGTCGGGCTGGGCGTACAGTGCATTCACTAACGTGGCGAGAGCATCCGGGGTATGCAGAATGGCATCTTGCGTGAGGAACACCAGAGTGTCGTCGTCGGCGAGCTGTTCAACCGCGTATTGCCTTGTGCCGCCGTGGTTGAAGTCTTGCTTGCGGATGGCCTGTACCTTGAATCCGGCAGCGCGGGCAAGCTTCGCTGTATCGTCACTTGAGGATGAGTCGATAACCAGGGTGCAGGCCGGCAGGTGTGTTTGGCGATGCAGCGCCGCCAGCCAGTCGTGCCAATGTTCTCCGGCATTGTACGTCGGCAGGCAAAGCGCGAAGGGCGGGGGGGCGGTGTTCATCCGCGCTCCTGATAGATGCCAAGCTTGCCACGCAGCCCGTCGCGCAAGCCGCGCAGCATCATGCGAACACGTTGGCCACGCTGCGGCAGGAACAAGGCAAAAAAGGCGCATTTCTTCAACAACTGGAAACTGTCAGACACCTTCCAAGCGAGAGAAATACTGGGCAGTTTTTGCAGGAAAATGCCGTTGCGTATCAGATAGTAGTTGCGTAATGGACTGTGAATCGGTACCTGTTTGCCGCGAAAACAAAGGTAATGGTCGCCGATGGAGTGATTGAGAACCGCACCGCCGACGGCATACAGTTTGTAGCCGCCATATCGTGCGCGCAGTGACCACTCAATATCCACGTAGTCAATAAACAAATCGGCACGTGGCACACCGACCGCAAGGTAGCTGCTGATAGGTGCCAGCATTCCCGAGGTGATGAGGTGATCGACTTCGAGGTGCGTATTGTCCTGCGGATAGATACGACGACGTGGGGTCGGCCACTGGCTGATGGGTGCCATAAAAGCGGCATGATGTGCAGAACGACGGTCGATTTGCTGCGGTCCGACCGCCGCCACGGGATGACCCTCGCTGCGTAGCTGGCGATACGCAGCGAGCAGGCGGGCGACCATATCGGCTTGCGGAATGCTGTCCTGATCCAGTGTCAGCAGAAAGGCGTGACCTTCAGTGTGCGCACGCTCCGTTGCGCGCGCAATCGCCTCGCCAATTCCAAGATTGGATGGAAGCTGGACAATTTCGGCCAGAACTTCGCCGCGTTTGATGCGCTCTTGCAGCGCGTACAGATCATGCTCCGAACCGTTGTTCATGAGCCATAGCGCATCAACTTGCGGGCGGATGGCCTCAACAAGCTGTTGCAACAGGGTGGGGTCAGGACGATAGGCGATGATTACGGCGGCGATGGTTGAGTCGGTCGCCTGTGGCGGCATGGGGGGGGCATCATTCATGCGCCAAGTGTGGCATGTCGCCCTCTTGACTGTCGATAAGAAAAACGCGGATTTTGTGAGCGTGCATCATACGTATGCGGTGCATTGAAGCTTTAATCCCAGATTGTCCATTATTGATCCTTGCCTGAATGAGCCGTGAATGGACGGTAG
>CAZTYJ010000027.1:0-6046 GCA_964618025.1 uncultured Halothiobacillus sp.
CTTTTTAATTTAGGAACTTTTTAATTTAGGATTTGATGCGCCATGGCTAACATTCTTATTGTTGATGACTCCCCTACTGAACGACATGTCCTGAAGACGATTTTGTCGAAATACGAGGTCAACCTCGTCTTTGCAACGAATGGTGAAGAGGGCGTTGAAGCGGCCAGGGCTTCGGTGCCTGATCTGATCCTGATGGATGTCGTGATGCCTGGTTTAAATGGCTTTCAGGCCACCCGCCTGCTATCAAAAACACCCGAAACAGCCAATGTTCCGGTCATCATTGTGAGTACCAAAGACCAGGAGACCGACAAAATATGGGGCATGCGCCAAGGCGCCAGGGGTTACTTGACCAAGCCGGTGCAGGAAGCTGAGTTGATGCGCACTATTCGTGAATTCATTCAGGTTTAATCGAGATGCCAACTCCGTTCGCGCACTTGAAGTCACTGGAAGATCTCGCGCTGCGGCAGGCCGCAGGTTTGCCGCAGCGCGAGGAGGTCGCTCAGTATTGGACGGCGTTGGCGTACAGGCTCGGAGAAGAGACCTTTGTGAGCCCGCTGGAGCAGGTGACGGAAGTGTTACCGGTTCCGGAGATGACGCGGCTTCCCTTGGCGCAGCCTTGGGTATTGGGGGTGATTAGCCGGCGCGGTGAGTTAACGCCGGTCTATGACTTCATGGGTTTGATTGGGCGTGGCAGCGTCAGTGTGAGCGATAGCCGTGCCCGCTTGATGGTCGTGCGCCTGGGCTCTTGGTCGCTGGCGCTCTTGGTGAGTGAATCGCTGGGATTGCGCCACTTTCAGGTGGACGCTCGCCGTTCTTATGCTGAACCAGCGCCTGAGCTGAAAGATTATGTGCTCGAAGAGGTTGTTGAGCCTTGGCGCTCATGGAAGATGCTGGACTTGCAAAGGCTCTTGCATGGCGAGGCGGTTCTGGCGGTCTCGGCACTGGCGTAGCCTGGGCGGGTACGGGGATTTGAGCGGCCTTATTTTGAGATGGGTAAGGGTGGTTTGGGTTGATTTCGGTTTTCGGATGCGTTTGAGCAAGCACTAAAGGGGAAAGAGGCATGGCACAGAGCACGCAGGCACAGGCAAAAGGTCTAGGCCGCTATGTGATACCACTGATGGTCGCGGCAGTTTTAATGCTGGTCGCTACGGTGGGGGTTTTCAGTTATGTGGCCATTGTGGATCACAACCGCTTGCAGTGGCGCTTGGTGACAACGCAACTGGAACGTTTTGTACCCGATATGATGAGCGATGCGCTGCGTGCTTCGGGCGGTAACCCCGACGCAGCCACAGCGTTGCAAGCCAAGATCATTATCTTTAGTCAACAGCTGGATGAGCTGAAAAATGGCGGTAAAGCCAGTCGGACGGTTCCGCTCAGTCCGGCTCTGCAACCACGGCTTGAAACAGTGCGTTATAACTGGGATCAGGTTCGCCCTGGGCTCGAAAAAGTTGCCGGATCCGAATCCATTTATGGCAGCGTTGGCGAGGCGGTTAACCTGATTGACAAAGAAGTCCAGGAGCTATCCGCCTTGAGTGATGAAGTCGTGCAAGCGCTGCTCAAGGCAAATGCCAGTCCTACCCAGATTTATCTGGCGCAGCGTCAGAGCTTTTTGATTGTTCGTATCAAGGCGGCAGCTCTGCAATTGCTGCGCGGAAACGCATTTAGTTCGGTCGCGCTGGAGAAGCTCGGACGTGATGCCGCGCTCTTTGAGCGCTCACTGGATGCCATGCTGACCGGCAAGGAAGGCACAGGTCTGCAAAAGGTTGAGGATGTTGCTGCACGCGATGTTTTACGCCAGATGGCCACCAAATATGCGGCGGTGCATGAGTCCGTGCAACTGATTCTTTCCGAAGGGCCCCAGCTTATTGAAGTGGGACGCGCTTTTGAGCAGGCTGATATGCTTTCGACCAGCCTGTTCGCTTCAGCCGCCGACTTGCAGAAGGCTACGGTCGCTACGCATGACGGCTTGTTTGTGACGACGGGCTTCGGCTATGTCCTGGCCGTTGCCACACTGCTGCTTGTTATGCTCCTTGGTATCGTACTGGTGCGGGATGCGCGTCGTCGCGAGATGCTGACTTCAGCGCAAAACGAACGGAATCAGCAGGCGATTTTGCGTCTGCTCGATGAGATGATGAACCTCGCGGAAGGCGATCTTTCCCAGCATACAACGGTGACGGAGGATATTACCGGGGCGATTGCCGACTCGGTCAACTACTCCATTGACGCACTGCGCGATCTGGTGACGACGATGAAACGTACCTCGGTTCAGGTATCCGCAGCGGCGAACGATTCGCGGGATGCGTCCTTGCGCCTTTCTGCAGCAAGTCAGGATCAGGCCGAGCGCATTGAGCAGGCAAGCGAGCTGGTGAGTGTGATCGCAACCAAGGTTGGTGAAGTTGCCGAAAATGCTCAAACCTCGGCAGAGGTCGCAGGCTCTTCAATGGATGTGGCGCGTAAGGGCGGCGAGGCCGTGCGTCAGACCATCCAGGGAATGGAAGGGATTCGTGAACAGATTCAGGATACATCCAAGCGGCTCAAGCGTTTGGGCGAGTCTTCGCAGGAGGTTGGTGACATCGTAGGCTTGATTACCGACATTGCCGACCAGACCAACATCCTTGCGTTGAACGCGGCGATTCAGGCGGCGATGGCCGGGGATGCCGGGCGCGGGTTCGCGGTGGTTGCGGACGAAGTTCAGCGTCTTGCTGAGCGTGTGGGTAATGCGACCAAGCAAATCGAAAGCCTGGTGAAAACGATTCAGTCCGACACCCAGGAGGCGATGCTCTCTATGGAGCAAACCACGACCAACGTTGTGGAAGGTGCTCGTATTGCTGAAAACGCCGGTCGTTCGCTGGAAGAGATTGAAATGGTGTCATCCGAGCTGGCCGAACAGATTCGCAAGATCGCTCAGGATGCGCGTGAGCAGCTGGACGAGGCGGCGCGCATTCGTGAAACCATGAGCAATATTTCGGAAGAAACCAACGTTTCGGCGATGAACGCACAGGTTTCCGCCAATAAGGTGGGGCAGTTGACGGAGCTATCCCAAGAGCTGCAAAACTCGGTTGCGGGCTTCAAACTGCCCGATGCGGAATGATGATTGCTTTGTCATGGCTTCAGAACCTTGAGCGGGGTGCGTGTTTGTGTACCCAACTTGTCGATCACTGTAGCTAAAGCCCACGAATGGAGTCTGCCCGAATGTATGACGATGCTTTGAGTGCAATTGAGTTCGAGGCTGCTCCGCATGTGGTGCGGGATGAA
The DNA here is from genome assembly GCA_964618025.1 of uncultured Halothiobacillus sp. GTDB lineage: Bacteria > Pseudomonadota > Gammaproteobacteria > Halothiobacillales > Halothiobacillaceae > Thiofaba. Next base: position 3,256 of record CAZTYJ010000027.1, read on the forward strand.
GTTGCCGCTGAGCCTCTGGCTTTACAGTGGTTGCATGTGCCATTGGAAATGGCGTGGAAGCACACGGAGTCGGCTTTCGAGCAGTTCGTAAGCAACCCGGATGCGCTTGATCTGCTCGCATCTGCCAGTGAACAATTGCAAGCCTTGCAGGGTTTGTTCGTGTTGCTGGATGATTCCGTCGCTCGCCTGGGCGTGCTGGAAATTCTGCATGTTCTGGAGTTGTTGCAACAGCGGAAAATCCAGCCGGATGAGGCTTGCGTTGAGAGCGTCATGCTGGCGCTGCTACGCTTGCGTGTGTTCGTGGATCTGCGTCGGCGTGACCGCGCGGTCACGGAGTTGGCCTTGCTGGATTCTTTCAATCGCCTGCGTATTTTGAGTGGGCGTGATGTTGTGGATGCGCGAACCTTCCTTGAGTACGTGAGCCTGCTGGCCGCCTCGCCTGCGTCGGTACGTACCGTGTCCTTGGCCAGTTTTCAGGCTAAAGCGAAGTCGCTTCGTCTGGGGCTGGATCAAAACCTCGTGGCCTGGTTAAAGCGTAACCCCAAAGCGCATTTGGCAGTGGCTTCGATCTTCCATCAGGCGATGCACCTTGCGCCTACGCGTGAAGAGGCTTTGCTGTGGTGGAGTGCATGGCATCTTGCGCATGTCATGCAGTCAGCCAATGTGATGCACGCCTCTGAGCTCAAGCCTTTACTTGGGCGGCTTAACCGTTTTCTCAAACGGCGTGCGGAGAGTGCTTCGCAGGCTTTAATCGTATCCGAGCTGCTTGAGGTTCTGGATATGATTCACAAGCTCAATCGCCTGCTCGTCGGGTACGCGGGTAATGTGCCCAGCGTTGTGCAGATGTTGGAGGATGTGCGCTGGCCGAAAGAGTTGCCGCCTGCCCAGCTTGTTGCTGAGGCTGAAAGCCTGCTGCTTGTCGCCGATGGCGAGGTCTTCGTTCAGGCCGCCGATCAGGTACAGGCCGCACTGAACCCGGTGCAGGATCGTTTTGATCTGGCCTTGCGGGTCGGTGATACCGCCTCCATTTTGGCGCTGGCTCCTGATTTTGAGCAGTTGTCGGCCATTCTGAATATTCTGGAATTGACCGAGCCTTCGGCATTGCTTGCCCAATCGTCCCAGCGTCTGCGTCTGGCGGAATCAACGGGTGAGGCATTACAGGCCGGTGATTTTGAAGATATTGCCTCCGCTCTGATGAGGGTCGATATCGAGCTTGCCCGTTTGCGTATGAACCTGGCCGACAGCGCTGCGGGGGAGGGTTCTGCCGCCCCTGTTCTGGGTGATGCAACGCGTGCGCTGATCGAGCAGTCCTTGGCCGACTTGTTGCGTGCCAAGGAAAAGCTGCTCAATCAGGACGCGCAAAATAATGCCCATGAGGTGGGTGTACTGCTAAGTGGTGTGGGCGTGAGTTTTGCCATGCTTGGTTTGAGCGCCTGGCATGCTGTTGTGGAGGCTTTGCGCCAGTTTATTGAGCAGATACCGGGCTATCAGGGCGCTTTTGCGGATGTGCAGGATCATGTGGCCGATGTCTTTGCCAGTCTGGAGTACGGTCTGGAAAATTTCCGTGATTTCCAGCGTGCGCCGCAGTCGGTTCTGATCTCCGGCCGCCAGGCGCTGGAGTTGTTGCAGTCGCGTATGAGCTGGGGGGATCAGCCATCGCGCAGTGGGCTTGAGCCAGCACCTATTGCCTTTGAGCAGGTGTTGAAGCCTGTCGTGCTCGGCGCGGAGGCTGAGCCTGCTCGCGATGCGCGTCCTCTGGAGGTTGTGCTTGCGCCCGATGCCTTGGCTGACCATACAGCTGCTGTCGCTGGAGATGTCGAGGTGCCTCGCCTGGTTCCTGATGATGTCGATGCCGAAATTCTTGAAGTCTTCGTCGAGGAAGGGCGTGATATTTATGATGCCTTGAGCGAGCAGTTAGGACGACTCCAGGCTGATCCTGCTGACCGGGAAGCATTGGCCGATGTGCGGCGCTCTTTCCATACGATCAAGGGCAGTGGGCGTATCGTCGGCGCGACTCTGGTGGGTGAGTTTGGCTGGGCGTTTGAGCATATGTTGAATCAGGCTCTGGGGGGGGCAATTGAGCTTGATGTGCATATGCGGGGTCTTATCGACCAGTCCAGGATCGTTTTTGCTCAGCTCCTTGATGCCCTGGAGGGCAAGGCGGGGCTGTCGCTTGATGCGGTGAATCGGTTGATTCAGCAGGCGCAAGGCATGGCGGAAGGTCAATCCGTCGAGTTGCCGTCCGGCGCTGAGCTGCGGGTTAGTCCGGAGGCGTTGGCTGCGGTGGGTGAACGTGCGCAGGATATTGCGATACCGCGCATTGACCCGCAGCTCTATGAAATTTTCCGTAATGAGGTTGTCGAGTACCTTGATTATCTGGACAAGGTGATTGCTCAGGGGCAGCGAGAGGGTGGTCTGTATGCAGATCATGAACTCTTGCGCGTGACTCATTCGCTTCTTGGTGGCTCACGTACCGCACAAGCGGTGCAAATGCAGAGCCTGGTGCAGCATTTCGAGCAGCTTGCGCGTACTGCGGATGAAACCCATCGCGCCATTCAGGGCGAGCATTTGGTTTTGATGGCGAAGACGGTCGGGGTCGTGCGCCTTTTGGTTGATGAGCTGGGTGGTTTGCGGGTTGATACTCCCGATACGCACACGCTTGAGGCCGCGCTTGCGGCGGCAGTGAACAGTTTGCATCATGGTGCCCTTGACACCGTACCGACAGAGTCGAAACTCGAAGCTGTTGAAGCTGTTGAAGCTGTTGAAGCTGTTGAAGCTGTTGAAGCTGTTG
>CAZTYJ010000027.1:6146-26011 GCA_964618025.1 uncultured Halothiobacillus sp.
CTGTTGAAGCTGTTGAAGCTGTTGAAGCTGTTGAAGCTGTTGAAGCTGTTGAAGCTGTTGAAGCCGTCATATCGCCGTCACCCTTCGCGTCTCTGCGTGAGCCTGCGTTCGATATTCCCGCAGAGCAGGATGCTGAGTTGCTCGACATCTTTATGGAGGAGGCGGGCGAGATACTTGAGCACCTGGATGAGTCTTTGGCCGCATGGCAGAAGGCTCCTGATGCGCGCTCCTATCAACAAGCGATCCAGCGTCATCTGCATACCTTCAAGGGCGGGGCGCGAATGGCGGGCTTGATGTACATGGGTGAGCTGACGCATACCCTGGAGGATGTGTTTGCAGACCTTGAGGCGCAAGCCTACCCCGTGAGTCCTGCGATTCAGGGGCTGGTGCAGCATGTGTTTGACCGTTTGCATGGCATGGTGAGCCAGTTGCAACATCGTGAGCCTATTCCCGCTGAATACGCTCTGATGGAACAGTTGGGTGCATTGCGGACTCACCGTGGTGTTCTTGCGGCGGGCTTTGCAGAGGCGGTTGTGCCGGTTGCAGCACCCGTCGTTGAGCAGGCACCTCGGGCGCATGATGAGCCTGAGGCTGATGCGCAGGATGCCAACGCGCTTGCCGCGCGCGCAGAGCTGGTGCGTTTGCGCGCCGATGTGCTCGATCAGATGGTGGCTTCTGCGGGTGAGTCGGCCATTCAACACGTGCGTTTGAGTCAAAAATTCGTCGGATTGGCTCAGCAGCTTACAGAGCTTGAGCAGACGCTGGAGCGTTTGCGCGCGCAGTTGCGTCGCGTGGAAATTGAGAATGAAGCGCAGATGTTGTGGCGCTTCCAGCAGGAAACGGGGCTGTCCACCGAAGATTTTGACCCGTTGGAGTTTGACCGCTTTACGGTGCAGCAGGAGCTTGGACGCGGGGTTATGGAAAGTCTCGCCGACATCGAGAGTATTCGTTCCGGCTTGTCGGCGGATGTCCGTGATGCCGAGATGGTGCTTATCCAGCAGGGGCGTGTTGGGCAGGTGTTGCAGGATAATCTGATGAAAGCGCGTTTGGTGCGTTTTTCGACGGTTATCCCGCGTCTCAAGCGTGTGGTTCGTCAGGTCGCCTCGGAGCTTGGCAAACATGCCGAGCTTGCGGTGATCGGCGCTGATGTGGAAATCGAAGGCGGTCTGCTCAATAGCTTGGTGCCCGCTTTCGAGCATATGCTGCGTAATTCGCTGGCGCATGGTATCGAGCTTCCAGCACGCCGTACAAGCCTGGGCAAGCCGGTTACAGGGCAAATCAGCCTGCAACTTTCTACGGATAGCGGCTATTTGTTGGCTAATCTGCGTGACGATGGCGCGGGCATTAATCTGGATGCCCTGCGTCGCAAGGCGAAAGAGGGCGGATACCTCACGCCCCAGATCGCTGAAAATGACCAGGCTGCGATGCAGTTGATTTTCCGCTCAGGTGTCAGTACAGCCAGCGCGGTGTCGATGGTTGCGGGGCGCGGCGTAGGCATGGATGCTGTTGCGGATTCCTTGCGTAAGGTCGGTGGCGATATTCAGGTTGACAGCATCCCGGATAAGGGGGCTTATTTCCGCATCAACATCCCATTGACCCAGGCCATTGCGCGTGGAGTCGCGGTGCGTGCGGCTGGGCAGGCGTTCGCATTCCCCTACGCGGTCATTGAGTCGATTGTGCGTGCGCCTCAACGCGAGCTTGCAATCAGTCTGGAGGCCGAACAACCCAAGTTTGAGTACGCGGGTGAAATGTATCCACTGCTGGATCTTGCTGAGTTGTTGCGTTTGCCCAATCGTAGCGCTGCGTTGCCCGATGGCATGATGCCACTCCTTATTTTGCGTATTGGTGAGCGGCGTATGGCCTTGCGTGTGGATGCCTTGATGGGTTCACAGCAGCTATTTATTAAATCTCTTGGGCCGTTTGTCGCGCGTTTGCCCGCGCTTGCCGGCGCGAGCTTGCTGGGTGACGGAAGTATTGTCTTGGTATTGGATGTCGCCGAGGTCTTCCGTCTTGCTGAGTCGAGTCGCACGCAAGGTGCGCAGCTGAGTGATGTGGCTTATGAGCCCGTCATCACTCGACCCTTGGTGCTGGTGGTGGACGACTCCGTAACCATTCGCAAGGTTACAGAGCGCATCCTGTCGCGCTACGATCTGGATGTGGCGACGGCCAAGGACGGTGTGGATGCTTTGAGTTATCTGCATGAGCATCGTCCATCAGTGGTTCTGTCGGATATCGAAATGCCGCGTATGGATGGCTTTGAATTGTTGGCATCCATCCGTAACGATACGGCCATGAGCGATTTGCCCGTCATTATGATTACCTCGCGTACCGGAGCCAAGCATCGTGAAAAGGCGGTGTCGCTGGGGGTGAGTGGTTATCTGGGCAAGCCTTACTCCGAGGCTGAATTGATGTCCGCTCTTGCGAGCTGGTTGCCGGCGGCATTTGTTGAAGCCAAGGGTATCAAGTCTGCGGCTGGGGGTTCAGTCAAGAACGTGGAGGCAGGCGGATGAGCGATTCAGCAGCTCAGGGTAAAGTTTTAGCGATTCGCTTGCCTCTGCAAGGCAGCACTCTGGTTTTGCCTTATTCACTGGTTGCCGAGGTGGCGACCTTGTCGTTACGCCCTATGGCCGGGGGTTATCTTGGGATGGTTGAGTGGCGGGGGGTGCGTATCCCAGTGTTCAGTCTTGAGCGCGGATGTGGCGAGAGCGTGGAGATTCTTGCTGGGCGTGTGCGACTGGCGGTGCTTTACGGCGTTAAAGACCCGGCCAGACGCCCCTACTACGCATTAACCCTATCGGGTATGCCGCATACCGAATCCGTGACCCAGGCTCAGTTGCTTGCGCCAACCGAAGGCGTAGCCGAAAGTGCTTGCGGCCTGTTGGGTATGTCAGCCCGCCTTGGGTCTGATGCGGTCTTTATTCCCAATATCGATGAGCTTGAAACATGGATGGACGCAGTGGAAGCGTCTTATTGATCCTTGCCTGAATGAACAGTGAGTTGAAAAGGAGCGGGCTTATCCGCGAAGCCTTCAACATACGCTTTTTCGCGGGCAAGCCTGCTCCCACGCTTCAAGGTACATAGGACTTACGCAAGATGGCGGTTTTCACCCCCTCCCCCTTGATGGGGGAGGGCTGGGGAGAGTGTGGTGAAGTTGGCACAAGTCTATGTTCTGGCAAAGGTTGCGCCCCCTCTCCAGCCCTTTGATGTCGGGCTATCCTGCCCGCCCCCCTTCGGGTTCGCTGCGCGATCCAGCGCTGTTCCAGACAGCGCTTGTCCCGCGAGGGGAGAGGGGGCTAAGTCCAGTTTTTGCGTAAACTCTAATATATGTGTGCCGCATCAATAGCCATTGCGTTCAGTGAGCTTGGCAGGCTATTGGTTCTGAACCTGCCGTGCGCGACTTGCGTCACCCCATAGCGTTTGGGCGGCGGCGAGCAGAGCCAGGCCAGCGGTTTCGGTGCGCAGAATCCGTGTGCCGAATTTTACGCAGGTAAATCCTGCGGCAACGGCGCGAGCGATTTCTTCATCACTTAATCCGCCCTCGGGGCCGATCAGCACGCTAAGCTGTTTGGGCTGAGGCAGGTCATGTAGCGTGTGATGGCCTGTGGGTGCGAGCACAATGCGGGTTTCGTGTTCTACAGGAGATTCAGCCAGCAGTTTGTCGAGTTTCGTTAGCTCGTCCAAGTGTGGAATGCGGTTACGCCCGCACTGTTCGCAGGCCGAATGCAGGATGCCGCTCCAGCGTTCATGCCGACGTTCGGCGCGCTCCTCATCCAGGCGCACTACGCTGCGCTCGCTCGTGACAGGGCTGATGCGCGTTGTCCCAAGTTCAGTCGCTTTTTGCAAGGTTATTTCCATGCGCTCACCCTTGCTGATACCTTGTATCAGGCGGATGGGTAGCGGTGATTCATGCTCAATCGCCTCAAAACCAAGCAGATGGACGCGCCCGTGGGCTAATAGCTCGGCGCTAAATTGCCCACCTTGACCATTGAATACGCAGATCGTTTGTCCTGGCTTGAGGCGCAACACACGCTCCATGTACTGGCGTGCATCCTTGGGTAAGTCGATGACGTCCTGTGCGTTCAGGGGTAGATCAATAAAAAAACGTTTCATAGGCGTGTGTTCCGAATCTGAAAAACCCATTGAGCGACAGAGGCGCATCCGGGAATTCTGTGGCTATTGATCCGGGCTGCAAATGTTTGAACTGTTGTAGAAGCTCGCTCAGAAATTAAAACTTCACTTGCTCGCTTCAATAGCCGCGTGTGGCAGCATGGATACCTGCTCTTGTGACATCCGCCAGTTGCGCGATTTCGTCTGCGCTCATCACATACGGCGGCATCCAATAGACGATATTTCCCAAAGGACGCAAGAGTGCTTCGTGCTTCAGGCCATGCTCGAACACGCGTAACCCGCGCCGCTCCTGCCATGGGTAGCTCTCGCGGGTGCTTTTGTCCTTGACCATCTCAATGGCGAGAATCATGCCGGTCTGGCGCACTTCAAGCACATGCGGGTGCTGGTTTAAATCCGCTACGGCGGCGCGCATGGTGGCGCTGAGAGCTTGATTCGCTTTGATGACCCCGGTTTGCTCGAATAAATCCAGAGTGGCCAGTGCAGCGGCGCAGGCCAGCGGGTTGCCGGTATAACTGTGTGAGTGCAAAAAGGCGGAAAGCTTGTCGTAGTCGTCGTAAAACACGCGGTAAATCGCATCCGTAGTGAGGACGGCAGCCAAGGGCAAAAAGCCGCCGGTCAAGCCTTTGGAGAGAACCATGATGTCCGGGGTGATGCTGGCCTGTTCACAGGCAAACAGCGTGCCCGTGCGTCCAAAACCCACAGCGATTTCATCGGCGATCAAATGCACCTGGTAGCGGTCGCACAGCTCACGCAAGAGTTTGAGATACAGCGGGTCGTACATGCGCATCCCACCGGCGCATTGCACCAGCGGTTCGATAATCACCGCGCTGATTTCTTCGTGTTGCGCAGCAAGCAGGGCTTCCATTCCAGCCGCTGCGCGCCGGGCGACATCCGCGCAGCTCTCGCCGGGCAGGCGCGCCGAACAGTCCGGTGAAGGTGCCTTGAGCACCTCCATCAGCAAGGGTTGATAGGTATCCTTGAACAGGCTGACATCGCCTACTGATAGTGCGCCTAGGGTTTCACCGTGGTAACTGTGCTCCAAAGCGACAAATTTGGTTTTACGCGGCGCGCCTTGGTTGAGCCAGGCGTGGTAGCTCATTTTCAAAGCCACTTCGATGCCGGATGAACCGTTGTCAGCGTAAAAAACACGGCTCAAGCCGGGTGGGGTGAGTTTGACCAGACGCTCGGAAAGCTCAATCACCGGGGCATGGGTAAAGCCCGCCAGCAGCACATGCTCCAGCGTATCGAGCTGTTGCTTGATGCGCGCGCCAATGAACGGATGGGTATGGCCAAACAGGTTGACCCACCATGAGCTGATCGCGTCAAGGTAGCGGCGACCGTCAAAGTCGTACAGCCATACGCCCTGACCACGCGCAATCGGGATGAGCGGCAGGCGCTCGTGATCCTTCATCTGCGTGCAGGGGTGCCAGAGAACGTCGAGGTCGCGGCGGTTCCAATCAGCATTCATGCTGCTGTTGATGCGGATCTCAGTCACCACCGCCGCTATCTCCATCGTTATCGCTTGGTTTTTGATGATTGGATGTGCCCGTACCGTCGTGGAGGGGCTCCACGCGCAGGCTGATGCCTTCGACGGCGACGACGCGCACCCGCGCATCAACGGGAAGGTCGGGGCCTGCCACTTTCCACAAGGTGTCGTCAAGATGCACTTTGCCAACACCGTTGATAATCGGTTCGTGCAAGGTGGCAATACGGCCAATGTTTTGCGCACCACGCACGTTGAGCATGGGGCGATCACTTTTTATCGGATGACGTTTGAGGTAGCGTTTACCCAAGAGAATGGCGCTGACGCTCAGCACGGCGAAGAGAATGGTTTGCACATCAAAGCTCATGCCGGGAATGAGCCAGGACAATACACCCACGGCCAGCGCCGCCACGCCCATCCATAAGAAGTAGGTCGAAGGCAAAACCAGTTCCACCAGCATGAGTAGCAGACCGAGCACCAACCAGTGCCAGACGCTCATGACAAATTCAGCTCCGGGCATGTTCAGCCTCGCGCATAAGGATTAACAGCGGGAGGTGCGTCACCTAGCGCAGCATTGGTACGTTCAGCCCAAGAGCTCATCGGTGATGCTGGCGCGCTGCTCGGAGCGCTGGGCACAGGCGTTTCCGGTTTGAGAAACGTTTCCTTGGCGAGCTGGCCGATGCCTTCCAGTGAACCCAGAATACCGGTCGCCTCGATCGGGATCATGATGACTTTTTGATTGGGCGCAGTCGCGACGGCCTGGAAGGCTTCGATGTACTTGGTGGCGACGAAGTAGTTGATGGCCTGCATATTGCCGCCGGAAATCGCCTCGCTCACAGAGCGCGTGGCGTTGGCTTCGGCCAGTGCCAGACGTTCACGTGCTTCAGCCTCGCGGAACGCGGCTTCGCGCAGACCTTCGGCTTGCAGAATTTGCGCCTGCTTATCGCCTTCGGCCTTGAGAATGGCGGCTTGGCGGAAGCCTTCGGCATCAAGAATATTGGCGCGCTTTTCACGCTCCGCTTTCATTTGGCGCGCCATGGCATCCACCAGATCCTTGGGCGGGGTAATGTCCTTGATTTCGATGCGGGTGACTTTGACTCCCCAAGGCGCGGTGGCTTCATCCACGACGCGCAGCAGGCGGGCGTTGATTTCATCACGCTTGGACAGCAGCTCATCCAGCGACATGGAGCCCATGACGGTGCGGATATTGGTCATGGTCAGGTTGAGGATGGCGTATTCAAGGTTGTGGATTTCATACGCTGCTTTGGGTGCGTCCAGCACCTGGAAATACACCACGCCGTCCGCCTTGACCATGGCGTTATCCTGGGTAATGACTTCTTGTGACGGGACATCCATCACCTGTTCCATCATGTTGATTTTACGACCGATCACGTCAATAAATGGCACGATCAAGCCAAGCCCTGGGCTCAGGCTGCGGGTGTAGCGGCCAAAGCGCTCAATCGTCCACTCGCTGCCTTGCGGCACGGTTTTCACTCCGGCGAAGATAAAGGCGATCGCGACAAGCAGCAGGACAATGGCAAATTCGGTCATCGAAGCATCCTCAAAATGTGCAGTGTGACGAGTGTAGGCAGGAATGGCTTAAAGTTCGATGTCAGCGCGCAGATGCTGCTCCATGTTTTTCCACAAACTCAGGGTCGGCTCGACCTGGTTCATGCTGTAGAAATGCAGGCCGGGCGCGCCTGCTTCGAGCAGTTGCTGACACAGCTCGCTCACTACATCCAGGCCAAAGGCGCGCAGGCTGTCCAGATCGTCACCAAAGGTTTCCAGACGTTTGCGCAGCCAGCGCGGGATGTCTGCACCGCAAGCGTCGGAAAAGCGTGCGAGCTGGGTGTAGTTGGTGATCGGCATGATGCCCGGCACAATCGGAATGTGAATGCCGCGATCCAGACAGTCGTTCATAAAGCGCAGATAGCTGTCCACGTTGTAGAAGTACTGGGTGATGGCTGCATTTGCACCGGCTTCGACTTTGCGCTGGAACGCATCCAGGTCGGCACGCGCCGAAGTCGCTTGCGGGTGAAATTCGGGATAGGCGGCAACTTCGATATGAAACCAGTCGCTGGTTTGCTCGCGGATAAACGCCACCAGTTCGTTGGCGTAGCGCAATTCCCCGGGGTCGCGCATTCCGGAGGGCAAATCGCCGCGCAGGGCGACGATGCGGCGAATGCCTTGCGCCTTGTAGTTGTCCAGAATGCCGCGAATCTGCGCACGGGTGGAGCCGATGCAGGAGAGGTGCGGTGCGGCGGGGATGCCAGAGTCGCGCTGAATTTCAGCGACGGTCGCAAAGCTGCGTTCCTGGGTGGAACCGCCCGCGCCGTAAGTCACCGAGAAGTAGGCGGGCTCAATCCCCTTGAGCGTCTGCCAGGTGGCGCGCAGTTTTTCCGCGCCTTCGTCGGTTTTGGGTGGGAAAAATTCACAGGAAATTTGCGGGGCGATATTCATGGTTACGAGCCTCCGTGGGGCTTGAGCGAGCGCGCTAACAAGCCTAATCCGCCCGCGAGTAAAACAAAAATCATTAATGTGTCGAACAGACTGCTGCTTGCAAAATAAATACGCAGATTCATCAGAATTCCGGCGAAAATCATGATGAGGCTGGCAAATAGCAAAAGCCAGCCGATGCGCGATTTGCCGTTGTAAAACAACATGCCTGCACCGAGCAAAAAGGGAATCAGGGTAAGCCCAAAGGCATTCACGCCGTAAAAATACCAGCCGCCGGAGGTGACGGTGACTTTTTGCAGCAGCATATAGCCGCCGCCAATTGCCATGCCCAGTCCCAGCAGAAATTCGCCTACACCGCCGGATGTTCCGCCTGCACCGCGCATGATGTGTTCTCCGCTGAAAGGTTTAGTAACGATAGCTGTCCGCTTTGTACGGCCCATCAACGGCCACGCCCAGATAATCGGCCTGCGCTGGGGTCATGCGGGTCAGCGTGCCGCCGAAGCCTTCGACCATATAGCGCGCCACTTCCTCGTCCAGAGCCTTGGGCAGTACGGTGACGTTCAAATGCGCGGTACGTTCAGCAGCAGGCAAGTCGGCAAAGCCTGCGTTGAACAGGTGCATTTGCGCCAACACCTGATTGGCGAATGAGCCATCCATAATCCGGCTGGGATGGCCGGTGGCATTGCCCAAGTTCACCAGACGGCCTTCGGAGAGCAGGATCAGATAATCCAGGCTTGCGGCATCGGGGCTCTGGCCTGCGGGGGTATCGCGGTAAACCTTGTGCACCTGCGGCTTCACTTCGTCCCATGCCCAGTTCTGGCGCATGAAGGCGGTGTCGATCTCATTGTCGAAGTGGCCGATATTGCTCACCACCGCGCCTTTTTTCAGCGCCTTGAGCATCGGTGCGTCGCAGACGTTGACATTGCCGGTGGTGGTAACGATCAGGTCGATCTTGCCGAGCAACGTTTTGTCTACGCAGCTATCCGAACCGTCGTTGAGGCCGTCAAGATACGGCGAGACCAGCTCAAAGCCGTCCATGCAGGCCTGCATGGCGCAGATCGGATCGATCTCGCTGATTTTGACGATCATGCCTTCCTGGCGAAGCGAGGCGGCGGAGCCTTTGCCCACGTCACCGTAGCCGATCACCAGTGCCTGCTTGCCGGAGAGCAGGTGGTCGGTGGCGCGCTTGATCGCGTCATTGAGTGAGTGGCGACAGCCGTACTTGTTGTCATTCTTTGACTTGGTCACCGAGTCGTTGACATTGATCGCCGGGATTTTCAGCGTGCCGACCTTGAGCATATCCCACAGACGATGCACGCCGGTGGTGGTTTCTTCAGATACGCCGTGGATGCCGTCCAGCAGGGCGGGGTGTTTCTGGTGGATGAGGCCGGTCAAGTCGCCGCCATCATCCAGAATCAGGTTGGGTGTCCAACCATCGGCTCCAGTGATGGTTTGCTCGATGCACCACCAGTATTCATCTTCGGTTTCGCCCTTCCAGGCGAACACCGGAATGCCCGCTGCGGCAACGGCGGCGGCGGCATGATCCTGAGTGGAAAAGATATTGCAGGACGACCAGCGCACGCTCGCGCCAAGATCGACCAGGGTTTCGATCAGCACAGCGGTCTGGATGGTCATATGCAGGGAACCGACGATGCGCGCGCCCGCAAGCGGCTGCTCTGGCTTGTACTTGCGGCGGATCGCCATCAGTGCAGGCATTTCGGTTTCCGCAATGCGGATTTCCTTGCGGCCATACTCGGCCAGGGACAGGTCGGCGACTTTGTAATCCGTAAACGTACTCATGCAACATTCTCCTAGAGAGGTAGGGGACGGGCGCGGTTGCAAGGGGCACTCATCCATCGAGCCTGACAGGCTTGGCCTGTTGCAGCGCCCCTCGATGGGGAGTGTTTTGGTTTGCCACAGAGGGCACAGAGATTTTAAGAAATTATCGTTCCCATGCTCCAGCGTGGGAACGATAAAGCCGGTTCCCTAACTCGGTGTTCTCTGTGGCTAAAATTGGTTTTCTAAAGCCCAGCCGCCGAACGCAAAGCCTCCGCCTTGTCGGTCTTCTCCCAGGTGAATTCCGGCTCTTCGCGGCCAAAGTGGCCGTAGGCGGCGGTCTTCTGGTAAATCGGGCGCACCAGATCAAGCATTTTGGTGATGCCGTAGGGGCGTAGGTCGAACACATCACTGATGATCTGCGCGATGCGCTCATCGTCGATCTTGCCTGTGCCGAAGGTGTCCACGGTAATTGAAGTCGGCTGCGCTACGCCGATGGCGTAGGACACCTGAATCTCACAACGCTCGGCCAGACCGGCGGCGACAATGTTCTTCGCCACATAACGTCCGGCATAGGCGGCTGAACGATCCACTTTGGACGGATCCTTGCCGGAAAACGCGCCGCCGCCATGCCGCCCCATGCCGCCGTAGGTATCGACAATGATCTTGCGTCCGGTCAGGCCGCAGTCACCCATCGGGCCGCCAATAATGAACTGGCCGGTGGGGTTGATATGGAATTTGGTGTCCTTGTGCAGCCACTTAGCAGGCAGCACCGGCTTGATGATTTCTTCCATTACCGCTTCATGCAGGCTGGACTCGCTCACGCCGGGGTGGTGTTGGGTCGAGAGCACGACAGCATCAATGCCCACCGGCTTGCCGTCCTGGTAACGCACGGTGATTTGGCTTTTCGCATCCGGGCGCAGCCAGTTCAGCATGCCGCTCTTGCGCACTTCGGCCTGACGTTTGACCAGACGATGGGCGTAGGTCAACGGCGCAGGCATCAGTACATCGGTGTCGTTGCAGGCGAAGCCGAACATCAGACCCTGGTCGCCCGCGCCCTGGTTTTCGTCCACGTCACGATCCACGCCTTGCGCAATATCGGACGATTGTTTGCCAATGGCGGAGAGCACGCCGCAGGTATGGCCATCAAAGCCGATTTCCGAGCTGTTGTAGCCAATATCCACAATGACTTTGCGTACCAAATCATCTAGATCCACCCACGCCGAGGTGGTGACTTCGCCTGCCAGCACGACAAACCCGGTTTTCACGAGGGTTTCACAGGCTACGCGGGCATTTTTGTCTTGCTGAAGAATGGCATCCAGCACCGCGTCGGAAATTTGGTCGGCGATTTTGTCCGGATGGCCTTCGGAAACGGACTCAGAAGTGAACAGATAATTGGATTTCAAGCTGGGCTCCTGACGGCACACATGCCGAGTATGGCAAAAATCCTGCGGATGATACCGCAAGATAAGGACTACGTGCGCTCAGGAAAACTCAACGAGCTGAAGGAAATAATGCGGAATTTTGGGTGGCTTGATTTTCAGTAGCCAAAACTTCCTTCCAGCCATTTGGCATAGCCTTGGTATACAGCATTGCTGGCGGGCTCGAAGCGCGTTGTGTTGAGGGCGGCCAAAGCCTTTTGCCCACCCGCTGTCTGGTTGGCAGCAAGCAAAGCCTGTTTGATCCTGTTTTGCAGCTCGGGAGGGATGCTTGGTGCGGCAGCAACCGCGAGATGAGGTATTTGTTCGGTATTGCTGACCAGGTTCAGGCTGGGGTATTGAATTGCAATCGGCGTTGGTACGATGGCGGCGAGCACTTGCCCTTTCAGTAGCATGTCGATCGCAGCCGATGCGTTATCCGCGTAGATAAAATCCGGCTGGCGCATCGGGTTGGGGAAAATTTGAAACATGGCGAGCGCACTAAGGTTGGGCGAGGCGACAGCGGCAACCTTCTTCCCTATCAATTCATTGGTTTCAAAGATCGTGGTCTTTTCATTGGTCACGACAGACTGGCTAATGACACCGGTGATTTTGGCCAGAACGTTAAATTTCTGGCGCTGGACGCGAAAGTCAATCATGGGTGCGTTGTCGATCACCAAGTCATACGCGCCGCCTTTTTTGGCGCTATCCCAGTAGCTGAGGTAGCTGTTGCTCGTGATGAGTTCAAACTTTTCACCCGTCGATGTCGCAAGAAACTCCATCAAAGGGGCATATTGTTTTTCCATTTCGGTTTTGGGGAGAAACGGCGGAACCGCAAAGCGCCATGTGGCGGCTTGTGCTGCGGTGCTCAGCAGTGAAAGAATGCCCAAAATAAGCACCAAACGGCGCGTGCGCGGGTTGATTTGCATGGTCGCTCCTTAACAGTGAACTCATTATTCACGAACGTGTTGTTGAACGCTTGCCTGTGACTATGGAGCGATGATTCATGTGCTGTCCATATCATTGTTCTGATAAGCCCATTAGTCTGTTGACTGACTGTGTACATGGGGGCGCAGGATGCTCGTCGTGTGTGTGCGTATTGCCGGGCAGCGCGAAGTGGTACAGAATGCGGCAATCTGGTAAACACTTGATGATGGCTCTCAAGGTGTGGGTGCGTGTCGCTTCAGGCGCGTGCGGCACGGATAGCATCACACGGTTTTTGTTTTTAACTTTGTCTTAGGAGAACTCGCATGCCTACACGTCGTGAGCTTGCCAATGCCATTCGCGCCCTGAGTATGGATGCCGTGCAGAAAGCCAAGTCCGGGCACCCCGGCGCCCCCATGGGCATGGCCGATATTGCTGAAGTGCTGTGGAACGACCACATGAAGTACAACCCGAACAATGCCAAATGGGTTGATCGTGATCGTTTCGTGCTCTCCAACGGCCACGGTTCGATGCTGATTTATTCGCTGCTGCACCTTACCGGCTTCGCCGATATGGGCATTGAAGATCTCAAGCAGTTCCGTCAGTTGCACGCCAAGACGGCCGGTCACCCTGAATACGGCTACGCGGCGGGTATCGAAACCACCACCGGCCCGCTGGGTCAGGGGATTACCAACGCGGTGGGTATGGCGATTGCTGAACGTACCTTGGCGGCGCATTTCAACCGTCCGGGTCACGATGTGGTCGATCACCACACTTACGTGTTCATGGGTGATGGCTGTCTGATGGAAGGTCTGTCTCACGAAGCCTCTGCCATGGCCGGCACTCTTGGTCTGGGCAAGTTGATCGCCTTCTGGGATGACAACGATATTTCCATCGACGGTCATATCGGTGACTGGATGGAGCGTGATGTGGCCGGTCGTTTCGAGTCTTACAACTGGCATGTGATCCGTCATGTGGATGGTCACAATGCCGATGCCGTCAGCGCCGCGATTGCCGCCGCCAAGGCCGTTACGGACAAGCCCACCCTGATCTGCACGCGTACCGTGATTGGTTTCGGTGCGCCGAATCTGTGCGGCACGCATGATTGCCACGGCGCGCCTTTGGGCGAGGCGGAAATTGCTGCGACCCGCGAATTTCTTAATTGGCCGCACGCGCCGTTCGTCATCCCGCAAGAGATTTACGACGGCTGGGATCACAAGGCCAAGGGTGCGGCTGATGAGGCGGACTGGAATGCACGTTTTGCGGCTTATGCGGCGGAACATCCGGAGCTTGCGGCTGAGTTCACCCGCCGTATGGCAGGCGAGTTGCCAGCCAATTTCGTCTCTGAAATGGACAAATTCATTGCTCACACCCAGGAGCAGATGCCGAACATCGCTTCGCGCAAAGCTTCGCAAAACACGATTGAAGCCATGGGGCCGCTTGTGCCGGAAATGTTTGGCGGTTCGGCGGATCTGACCGGTTCCAACCTGACCAACTGGTCAGGCACGATCAAGGTCAATCACGACAATGCCAATGGCAACTACATCTCCTGGGGCGTGCGTGAGTTCGGTATGGCGCACATGATGAACGGCATGGTGCTGCACGGCGGCTTCAAGGTCTACGGCGCGACCTTCCTGATGTTCATGGAATTCATGCGCAACTCCCTGCGCATGTCCGCGCTGATGAAGATCCCGACCATTTACGTTTACACCCATGACTCCATCGGTCTGGGTGAAGATGGGCCAACCCACCAGCCGGTGGAGCAGATTGCCACCATGCGCATGATTCCGCGCTTCCAGACCTGGCGCGGCTGTGACGCGATCGAGTCGGCGGTGTCCTGGAAGATGGCCATGACGCGTAAAGATGGACCGAGTGCGCTGATTTTCTCGCGTCAAAGCCTGAAGTCCATGCCGCGTACTGCCGAGCAGGTCAAGCTGATCGAAAAAGGTGGTTATGTGCTCAAGGATTGCGCAGGCGTGCCTGATCTCATCATCATCGCTACCGGTTCTGAAGTTGAGTTGGCGATGAATGCGGCGGATGCCCTGACCGCCAAGGGTAAGAATGTGCGCGTCGTTTCCATGCCTTCGACCTGCGTATTCGATACCCAGGATCAGGCCTACCGTGACGCTGTGCTGATTCCGGGCGTGAAGCGCGTCGCGGTTGAGGCGGGCGTGACAGCATTCTGGTCGAAGTATGTCGGCCTGGATGGCGCGGTTGTCGGTATTGATACCTTCGGTGAATCTGCTCCGGCGGGTGATCTGTTCAAGGAGTTCGGTTTTACCGTTGAGAACGTGGTCAAGACTTGCGAGTCTGTGCTGGCTTAAGCGTTGTTTTTAATCCTGCTGCGGCTTGAGGCTCATTGCTGGTAGCTTGCGGCGGGTCGTATTTCTAAAAATATCCAAATCAGGAGAATCACGATGGCAATTCGTATTGGTATCAACGGCTTTGGTCGTATCGGTCGCATGGTATTCCGCGCTGTGGCGCAGGAAGCCGAGTTTGCGGACATTGAAATTGTGGCAATCAACGACTTGCTGGAGCCGGATTATCTGGCTTACATGCTCAAGTACGATTCGGTGCATGGCCGTTTTGCTGGCGAAGTGTCTGTGGACGGCAACCACATGGTGGTGAACGGCAAGAAGATTCGTCTGACTGCCGAGCGTGACCCTGCCAATCTGAAGTGGGATGAAGTGGGCGTTGATCTGGTGGTTGAGTCCACCGGCTTCTTCCTCACTACCGAAACCTGTGAGGCGCACCTCAAGGCGGGCGCGAAGAAAGTCGTGCAGTCTGCGCCTTCCAAGGACGACACTCCCATGTTCGTTTATGGTGTCAACCACACGGACTACGCCGGTCAGGCGATTGTCTCCGCTGCGTCCTGCACCACCAACTGCCTGGCGCCGGTGGCCAAGGTTCTGCACGACACCTTCGGCATCAAGCGTGGCTTGATGACCACGGTTCATGCGGCTACTGCGACCCAGAAAACCGTCGATGGTCCATCCTCCAAGGACTGGCGTGGCGGTCGCGGCATTCTGGAGAACATCATTCCGTCCTCCACTGGCGCGGCCAAGGCCGTGGGCAAGGTGATTCCGTCACTGAACAAAAAGCTGACCGGTATGGCGTTCCGCGTACCGACATCTGATGTTTCCGTGGTGGATTTGACCTGTGAATTGAACACCGAGACCAGCTATGAGGCGATCTGCGAAGCGATGAAAGCCGCTTCTGAAGGCGCGATGAAAGGCGTGTTGGGTTACACCACCGAGTCTGTGGTTTCTACCGACTTCCGTGGCGTATCCGCGCCTTCCATTTTTGATGCAGGCGCGGGCATTATGCTCGATCCGACCTTTGTCAAAGTGGTTGCCTGGTATGACAACGAATACGGTTATACCTGCAATATGATGCGCGTGGTCAAGCACGTTGCGGCGTGATTTGAGCATTTAGCCGTTTGAACCAAGCAGGCAGGGCGATTGCCCTGCCCTTGTGGCTGGAGCCATGCGGCAAGCGGCTCGAAGCGTGGTAACGCTGATAGGCCGATTTGCCTGATGGCTTTTGAACAATTTTAAAGGAGAGCGATATGTCCGTAATCAATGTGGCTAATCTTGATTTGGCTGGTAAGCGAGTTTTGATTCGTGCCGATCTTAATGTCCCGGTCAAAGACGGCAAGGTCACGTCTGATGCGCGTATCGCGGCTTCCATGGCCACCATCAGGCTGTGCGCTGAGAAGGGCGCCAAAGTGATGGTGACTTCGCATCTTGGTCGTCCTGAAGAGGGCGTGTTCTCGGCTGAAAACTCGCTGCAACCGGTTGCCGATGATATGGGTGCCAAGCTGGGTAAAAATGTACGCCTGATTCAGGATTGGGTGGACGGTGGCTTTGATGTGGCCGCAGGCGAGGTGGTGCTGCTGGAGAACTGCCGCTTCAACAAGGGCGAGAAAAAGAATGACGAAGCCCTGGCGAAAAAATACGCCGCCTTGTGCGACGTATTTGTGATGGATGCCTTTGGTACCGCGCACCGGGCCGAAGCGTCAACCTATGGCGTAGCCCAGTTTGCGCCGACCGCAGCGGCGGGCTTGTTGCTGGCCGAAGAACTGGATGCACTGCAAAAGGCACTGGCGAATCCAGCGCGCCCGATGGTGGCGATTGTGGGAGGCTCCAAGGTCTCCACCAAGCTGACGGTGCTTGAGTCACTGGCTGAAAAAGTCGATCAGATGGTGGTCGGTGGCGGTATCGCCAATACCTTTATCAAGGCCGTGGGTCACAATGTGGGTAAGTCGCTGTGTGAAGACGATCTGGTGCCGACCGCGAAGGTGCTGATGGAAAAAATGTCAGCGCGTGGCGCGTCCATTCCGGTGGCAGTCGATGTGGTGGTGGGAACGGAATTGCCCTTCTTGCCCGGCAATGAAAATACAGCGGCAACCTTGAAAGCGGTCGATCAGGTGGGCGACTCTGAAATGATTTTCGATATTGGTCCAAAGTCAGCGCAAGAGCTGGCCGACATCATCATGCAGGCTGGCACCGTGGTGTGGAATGGCCCGGTCGGGGTCTTTGAATATGACCAGTTTGGCGAAGGCACCAAGGCCATTGCCGAAGCGATTGCAGCGACCCCTGCCTTCACCTTGGCCGGTGGCGGTGACACGATTGCCGCGATTCAAAAATACGACATCTACGACAAGGTATCCTACATCTCTACAGCGGGTGGCGCGTTCCTTGAATATCTCGAAGGCAAGGTGTTGCCCGCAGTGGCGATGCTTGAGCAGCGCGCTCAAGGCTGATTGACCCAAGAATGATTGCTTAGGAATGATGGTTCGCCCTGCGCTGGAAGGGCGCAGGGATTGGGTCATGGATGACCGAGTTGTTATGAGCCTTTTGCTGTTTAATGAGCGCTGAAAAAATGATACGTCGTACAAAAATTGTCGCTACCTTAGGGCCTGCGACAGACGAGCCTAAAATTATCGACGAGCTGATTATGGCGGGTGTCGATATGGTGCGTTTGAACTTTTCGCATGGCTTGCCCGAAGATCACATGAACCGTGCGCGCATGGTGCGTGAGGCTGCAGTGCGCCAAGGGCGGCACGTCGCCATCATGGGTGATTTGCAGGGGCCAAAAATTCGCATTGACCGTTTCAAGGATGGCAAGATTTACCTTGAAGACGGTGCCGCGTTCATTCTTGATGCCGCCTTGGGCAAGGATGATGGCGACCAGGAGCGCGTCGGCCTGACGTACAAGCAGTTGGTGGATGACGTGCGCGAGGGCGACACCCTGTTGCTGGATGATGGGCGTATCGTGTTCAAGGTGGCGAGTATTGTCGGGAGTGAGATTCGTTGTACCACGGTTGTCGGCGGTACGCTGTCGAACAACAAGGGGATCAATCGTCAAGGTGGCGGTTTGTCTGCGCCTGCCATTACCGCCAAAGATCGCGCAGACATCAAGACGGCTGCTGAAATCGGCGTGGATTACATTGCGGTGTCCTTTCCACGCAGCGCGGCTGATCTGCATGAAGCCCGCGAGTTGATGAAGGCTGCGGGCAGTGATGCCGGGATTGTGGCCAAGGTCGAGCGCGCCGAGGCGGTGCTGGCGATTGATGAGATCATCGAGGCTTCGGACGCGATTATGATTGCGCGTGGTGATTTGGGGGTGGAAATCGGCGATGCCGAGCTTCCTGCGGTACAAAAAGCCTTCATTCGCAAGGCTCGTTTGGCCAAGCGTGCGGTGATTACCGCGACGCAGATGATGGAAACCATGATTACCAACCCGATTCCAACCCGCGCCGAAGTTTTTGATGTGGCCAACGCGGTGCTGGATGGAACGGATGCGGTGATGCTCTCTGGCGAAACGGCGGCGGGCAAGTTCCCGATCAAAGTCGTGCAGGCCATGGCGCATATTTGTGCGCGTGCTGAAAGTCAGATCCAGTCAAGAATGCACATTCCGCCAGTGGATACGCACTTTGAACGTGTGGATGAGACCATTGCGCTGTCGGCGATGTATGCGGCCAACCATATGGCGGTGTGTGCGATTATTGCGCTGACCGAGTCCGGTTCCACGGCGTTGTGGATGTCGCGAGTCAATTCGGCGATTCCGATTTATGCCCTGACGCGCCGTGAGGCAACCGCGCGCCGTGTAGCGATTTATCGTGGCGTGGTGCCGATTTTCTTCCATTACGACACCACGGATCATGCCGAGGTCAATCGGATGGCCGTTCACGCGCTCAATAAGGTCAAGACGCTACACAATGACGACCTGGTCATCATTACCAAGGGCGATTTGGTAGGTAAAATGGGCGGCACCAACGCGATGAAAATCATGCGTGTGGGGGATGGTTTTCTGCCTGGCACGGAATGATTCGCGTCTGTATTGATGTTGTTTTGCCTGGATTGGATTCGATTTTATAAACCTTAAAGAGGAGAAGCTCATGGCTCTGATTACCCTTCGTCAATTACTCGACCATGCTGCTGAGTACAGCTACGGGATGCCGGCGTTCAATGTCAACAACATGGAGCAGATCCATGCGATCATGCAGGCCGCCGACAAGGTCGACAGCCCGGTGATCCTGCAAGGTTCCGCTGGCGCGCGCTCCTATGCGGGCGAGCCCTTCCTGCGTCATCTGGTGGCCGCTGCGGTTGAAATGTATCCGCACATTCCGGTGGTGATGCACCAGGATCACGGCTCTGATCTGGGCGTGTGCCTGCGCGCCATGCAGTCGGGCTTCAGCTCGGTGATGATGGACGGCTCCCTGATGACCGACATGAAAACGCCGGCTTCCTATGAATACAACGCCGGCATCACGGGTAAAGTGGCTGAAATGGCGCATAGCGGTGGCGTTTCCGTTGAGGGCGAGCTGGGCTGCCTGGGTTCGCTGGAAACCGGCAAGATGGGCGAGGAAGATGGTCACGGTGCGGAAGGCGAGCTGGATCATTCCATGCTGTTGACCGATCCGGAAGAGGCGGCGCAATTCGTCAAGGATACTGATGTGGATGCGCTTGCCATTGCCATCGGCACGTCGCACGGGGCGTACAAGTTCACCAGCAAGCCGACTGGAAATGTACTGCGCATTGACCGCGTGAAAGAAATTCATGCACGCATTCCGGGAGTGCATCTGGTGATGCACGGCTCATCTTCTGTTCCGGAAGAGTGGCTGGAAATCATCAACAACTACGGTGGTGACATGGGACAGACCTATGGTGTTCCAGTGGCTGAAATCGTTGAAGGTATCAAGTATGGTGTGCGCAAGGTGAACATTGACACCGACCTGCGTATGGCTTCAACCGGTGCGATTCGTAAGCATCTGGCGGAAAACAAAGCCAACTTTGACCCGCGCAAATTCCTCAAGGAGTCCACCAAGGCGATGGCGGGCATCTGCCAGGCGCGTTTTGAAGCCTTCGGCGCAGCTGGCAAGGCATCCATGATTAAGGTCATTGGTCTGGATGACATGCGCAAGCGCTACGAGTCTGGCTCATTGAAGCAGCAAGTGAAGTAATCGCAACATCATTGCGTATTATAACAGCGACCTTCGGGTCGCTTTTTTTGAGCCGTTTTTCGTATCGGCCTGAAACATGCTTGAGCCAAGGCAAGAGAGTGGAGACGCGCTATGCGATTCACAGCTTACAGTTCCGCAAAATCAAAGAGAGGTTTGTTGTCAAGACCCGCCTGATTAATTAACACGTTCACTGGCTTTTTGAATAACTCCG
>CAZTYJ010000028.1:0-21829 GCA_964618025.1 uncultured Halothiobacillus sp.
CGCGCAATCGTCACCGCATCATTCCCCGGCGCGGCCTCTATTAACGCCTCCTTGGTGAACATCCAGCGCCCGGCCTGTGCATCGCGAAAGCCTGCCCGGTTAGGTACGTCATACCCGTCACCGTTCACCAATTGGAATCGCCCCCCGTGTTTCAGGATGAAGGCGCGCACGGCCTCAAGGATGCGGTCGCTATCTGTCCCTGTGGTGGTACTGCCCCATTGCCCGGCAATGTTCGCCACGGCCTGCCATACCCGTTTAGGGTCGATAGGTAAAACGCCATGCCGTGCAGCGTAGATACCTGCCCAAGCAATCAGGGCAAAGCGGCGCAAGGCTCTTACTTGTTCGGGGGCGTAGTGCGGTTTGCGCAGCTTGTCAACGGCGGCGTTGATGCTGCCCACGGCGGCGGCCTTGGCGCTTTGCAGGTCGGGGAACTCCTGCATCATGGCTTGCAGCATGGCAACGCCTGCCGTTCCGTAGGTGGTTGCACATGCCCGCTTCAAGCCTTCGACAAATGCCCGGCGCTCGCCTTCAGGCAGGTGGTCAGCAATATCAGCGACTTCAATATCCAATGCACGGTGCAGTAACCCCCCCTTGGGCGGCTTGCCGCCTTCGGATAGCTTGGCTTCTATGGATAGCTCTCCCGTGCTGATTGCAATCGTGCGCCATGCACGCGGCGCTTTAAGCTCCCGTCTTGCGCTCATGGCGGTTTTGCCTTGGCCGCCTGCAAGCTGATAAATCAGCGGCGCGTAATCCTTGGTATTACCTGCCCCCAGCTCGTCCAGACACAGTACTAAATCACTATGCGCTTCAGCCAAGCCTTCCATCCCGTTGCTCGTGGCATTCCACCGTTTGATCATGCTTAACGCGGCGCTTTCTGCCGGGTCAACAGCGCATCCCCACACAGACGCGCCAAGCTGTGCAAGGGTAGTCTTTCCGCGTGAGGTTGTGCCCCAGAAGTGCAGGATGAAGGAATCGCTATCCGCCAGCTTCAACCACGGGGACACAAGCCCGGCGCACAATGCAAACAGCAGCACATCATTTCCGGCAACCTTGGCGGCTATGTTCGCCTGCCAATCTTCAAGGCTCCCGGCGGCGTGAACGGTCGTTGCGGTGGGGCTGTAGCGTTCGGGCTGATAGACAACCTTTTCATGACCTGCGGCGCTCAAAACCCGGTCAGGAAAGACAAAGGCCAAACCACCGTCGGTTCTGTCCATCCACCCAAGGCGGGGGGCGGATTGAATACGCGCCTGCGGGTCAAAGCTGGCAAGGTAGGCCACCAAGCGGCGCTCCTTGCCGGGGATGATGCGTAGGCCAAGGGTTGCCAGTTCACGCGCCAAAATGGCCGGGTCTTCGTGTAGACGGGCTGCGGGTATCGCCAACTCCTTCACCCGGTCATCATGGTCTTGGAAGCGCAGCAAGCGCCCCCAATCGCCAGCGGTTCCGGTGGTCATACCTACAAGCCACACACACCCGGCGATAGGCTCCAGCTTGTCCGGCTCACCGTCCTTGCGGCGCACATCTGCCACACCAGACAAGGACAGCTCAAACCCGGCGGGGATCTCCACTCCATGCCAAGGCAGGCGGGGAATTTCAATCACGCGGTCACGGCCTTTATCAGCTAACGCCATGCTGCACCTCCTGCGCTTTCAGCAAGACCGAAGCATGGCCGGGCTGTAGCACTAGTACCCTTTGCGCACCATCGCGCAGACAGGCCATAGCTACGCGCTCAAGCTGTTCATCCGTTGCACCACGGTCAACCATCAGGACGGGCGGCGTAGCCTGTGCGCACACACTCCAGTCATGCGCGGCGGGGTCTTGGTCAGCGGGCGATAGGACGAAAGCGCGGGGGTCATCCTTCCATCTCCAAGCATCAAAACCGACATGCACAAACAGCGTGCTGAAGGCTTGGATGTGCCCGGCTTGGCTTGGGTGCAGGCGTTGACGGGCTTGGTTGGCGTAGGGCGGGAATTGACGATAGGCGCGGGCTTGTGGGCGGGCGCAGGTATCCTTTACGCCAGTCAAGGCGGTGATTTGCGTGGTGTTCATGGTTACACCCCGCGTTGTTCGAGAAACGCCAGAACGTCGCTAACGCGCCATGCAGCCGCACGCTCCCCTAGCTTTATCGGTTTGGGAAATTTCCCTTCTTCCATCCATCTATAAATCGTGGATTTGCCAACAGGGCAAAGGCCTTCAATTCCTTTGCTCTTGTCTCCGATAATCCCGGGCAGGCGGACTAGTTCAACACGCTGAGGCGCGGCTTGGTTGGTGACTTCTTTCACTTTATTAAACTCGGTGACGCTCCAAGATCGAAGCGACACCTATTTAACATCACGCCAGATAGCGACTTTTGGGCGGTTTTCCTAAAAATTCCGGCAAATAGCAAGAGTACCTATTAAATTTCTTTGGCGTTTCATTCGGGTCATTCAGGAAAACACGCTGGGAACAGGGTATTTTAGGATGCTACACTTTCCCGTTTTGTTTTATGCCGCCCGGTCAAAAGCGAATGATGCAGGTTTGGGCGGACTACCTGAACGCATTGCGCGAAGGGAAGAACGTCACCCATGCCGACCCTCAAGTTTGACCACGGCGCGGCTGCCCGTGGCTTCAGCATAGCGGCTCAGGGTGCGTAGGCTGGGGTAGCCCTTGCCGCTCTCCAACCGGGCAATGGTGGATTGGGTGGTGTTCATCTTGGCGGCAAGTTGGGCTTGGCTTAGTCCGGCGCGGGCGCGGGCGGCGATCAATTCGCGGGCTATGGCGTATTCCTGTTCGAGTGCGTCATATTCAGCGCGCACTTCGGGGTTTGCTAGTAGCTTGGCTTCCAATTCGTCAAGTGTGGTGTTCATGGCGTTATCCTCTTCAATCGTTCGCGGGCGGTGTCTATGGCCTTGCGCGGGGTGGTTTGGGTGGTCTTGCTGAATACATGCAACACAATCAAGCGTTGCCCGGTATGTGCGACATACACGGCGCGGGCTATGCCGTCCTTGCCCTTCATGCGCATTTCCCACAGTTTGCCCTCAAGGGGGCGCACATGCGGCATTCCTACGTCTTGCGCTCCAAACTCCATAATCAGGCGGCGGGTGCGCATAAAGTGGCTTGAATATCCGGCGGCATCGCCATCAATTCGGCTTCAGCTTGCGGTATCAGGTCAACCGTCCACGGTATGATTCTATCCCTTTTTTGCGATTAAGCGACTTTGCCAAAGCTGGCATGAATGACGTTTTTTCCTTCGCGCAATGCGTCCAAGTAATCCGCCCACGTTTGCATCATGCGTTTACGTTCGGCAAGGTGTTTGGTGCGGTTGTAGGCTCTGCCCAGCGGGTCACGCACGGCGTGAGCAAGCTGAAGTTCAATCACTTCCGGCCTGAAGTCGTGCACCTCCTCAAGCATGGTGCGCGCCATTGCTCTAAAGCCATGCCCGGTAAGCTCGTTCTGTGTATCAATGCCCAGACGCTTCAGGGCGGCGTTAACGGTGTTTTCAGACATGGGGCGCGTGTCGGTGCGCGCTCCCGGAAAAACGTATCTGCCGCCCCCTGTGAGCGGCTGGAGTTCACGCAAGGCGGCTAGGGCTTGGGTTGCCAGTGGCACAAGGTGTTCCTGCCCGGTCTTGCTGGTGGTGTAACGCCATTCAGCGGCATCAAAGTCGATATGCGCCCACTCCATAGCGCGCAGCTCACCCGGCCTTACAAACAACAGCGGCGCAAGGGTCAGGGCGCACTTGGTCAGCGGGCTTCCGCTGTAGGCGCTCATCATGCGCAGCAAGGGCGCTACGTCTTTGGCCTCGGTGGGGGCGGCATAGTGTTTGTCCTTGGGCATGGGGGACAGCGCGCCACTAAGCGCCGGGGTGGGGTCACTCACTGCCCGGCCTGTGACAATGGCGAAGCGTAATATCTGCCCGATGTTCTGCTTGATGCGGTGGGCACTTTCGACATACCCGCGTTCTTCTATCCTGCGCAGCACTTCGAGAATGAGCGGCGCGGTTATCTCGGTAACGGGCAGGTTGCCGATGTAGGGGTAAACGTCCGCGTCCAAACGGTTTAGGACTTTTTGGCGGTACTTGTCCGACTTATCCGCCAGATACTTGGTTGCCCATTCAATGCCGATAGCGCGGAATGAATCGGGGATAGCGCCCCCAGCCTTCACCCGTTGCTCGACTTCATCCGCTTGACGCTGGGCTTCGGCCTTAGCTTTCGCTTCCTGTTTGGCGGACTGGATGGAAGCCTTATCCGACTTGCGAAGTTCGCTTGGGTCTGTGCCGTTGGCGATTAGCTGGCGGGCTTCGTTGCGCCTCTCTCTTGCCATCTTTAATGACACATCGGGATAAACCCCAAGGGCTAGGGTTTTTTGCTTGCCGTCGATGCGGTAGGCCATCCGCCAGTATTTGCCTCCGTTGGTATGTACCAACAGGAACAGGCCTTTTTCGTCGGTGAGCTTAAACGGCGTTGCGGCGGGCTTTGCCTGCCTAATGTTGGTATCGGTGAGCGCCATTGTTGGTATCTCTCTCGTTGGTTTGTTTGTACCATCACGGAAGATGGCATGTACCAACAGATATACCAGCAGAAAAAGCGGGCTGCAACGGGTTCGCTTGGGACGCTATGGACATAAAAAAACCCGCAAACCTAGGAGGAATGCGGGTTTGAAAGGTTTTTTGGGACTTGATGGAACCGCAAAAAACAAAAAATGGCGCAGCGGACGGGACTCGAACCCGCGACCCTCGGCGTGACAGGCCGATATTCTAACCAACTGAACTACCGCTGCAAAAACAATAACTTAATGTCACTTAAGCTTTTATGTGGTGGGTGGTGAGGGGCTCGAACCCCCGACCCTCGCCGTGTAAAGGCGATGCTCTACCAACTGAGCTAACCACCCTGAATTTGGAGCGGGAAACGAGACTCGAACTCGCGACCCCGACCTTGGCAAGGTCGTGCTCTACCAACTGAGCTATTCCCGCAAAACTTCAAACAAAAACGCCGTGTCGGCGTGTGGGGGCGCATTATACGTAGCTATTCCAATAGCGCAAGCCTTTATTGCAAATTTGTTTTCGCGGGGTGTCTGGTTCAATACCCATATTAAAACATTCGTCTTGTATAAGATTTTATGCAGGCGCAATTTTCACATTACTGGAGCGAGTTCAAAGCGCTCGCAGTGCCCTGATTATATTAGAAAAACTGCATATTCGATTGCAGCCGTCCATCTCCCGGGGAGGATCACCATGCACCATACTACGCGCCGAATCGCGTTTTTTTCCAAACCCATGAGCACCTTGTGCTCAGACACCAAAGGACGTTCCATGCCGCAGCTACCCGCCTTGATTGCCTGTGGCGCGCTATTGGGCATGACGCTCGGCGCAAGCCCAGCCCAAGCCAATGGCGCAAGCGGCCAAACCATCGGCCTGACCTGCGTTGTCTGTCACGGCCCTCAAGGGAAGGGGGCAAAAAGCATTCCTCCTCTGGTCGGCAAAAGCGCCGACCAGACGTATGCCGCACTTCTGGCTTACAAGAGCGGCGAGCGCCCGGCCACTGTCATGGATCGTCATGCCAAAGGCTACTCCGATGAGGAGTTACGTGCCGTATCTGACTATTTTGCCAGCCTGCCCGCCAAGTAAGCCCCCGCTTGATGCGGATATGTAAGGAGATTTATCAATGATTATTTCACGTCGTTCTTTTTTGAAACTAGCCGGTAGCGCAGCGGCCATGGGCGCGGTCAGCGGTTGCGCCACTTCAAGTTCACGCGGTGCTGGTGGGCATGTGGTGGTGGTCGGTGGCGGCTTTGGCGGCGCGGCTTGCGCAAAATATATCCGCTATTTTGACCCGTCGATCAAGGTCACTCTGGTCGATTCCGAACTGTCCAATTACTACACCTGCCCGTTTAGCAATCTCGCGCTTTCCGGCGATATGCCGATGAATGAAATCAAGGTCAGTTTTGAGGCGCTGAAAACCAAACATGGCATCACGCTGGTTGAAGATCATGTCGAGAGCGTGGATGCAGATAAGCGCACGGTGAAGCTGAAGAGTGGCAAGACTCTAAATTATGATCGTCTGGTGCTCTCCCCCGGCATTCAGCTTAACTATGAAAAAGTCGCGGGTTATAGCAAGGCCGCGTCAGAAAAGCTGCCGCACGCCTGGAAAGCGGGTGCACAGACGGTTATCTTGCGCAAGCAGTTGGAGGCTATGCCGAATGGCGGCACCTTCCTGATGATCGCCCCTCCCAATCCCTACCGCTGCCCACCTGGCCCGTATGAGCGCGCCTGTATGGTGGCGGATTACTTCAAGCGGCATAAACCCAAGTCCAAGATCATCATTCTTGACCCTAAAGACAAGTTCTCCAAACAAGGCCTGTTCGTCGAGGCATGGGAGACGCTTTATCCCGGCATGGTGGACTGGGTAAGTCCTGAGCGTGGCGGCGTGGTGGCTTCCGTGGATGCAGCAAGCATGACGGTCAAGACCAAGGACGGCGATACAATCAAGGCGGATGTGATAAACGTCATTCCGCCGATGCAGGCAGGTCAGATCGTCACTGCCTCCG
Organism: uncultured Halothiobacillus sp.; assembly: GCA_964618025.1. Lineage (GTDB taxonomy): Bacteria > Pseudomonadota > Gammaproteobacteria > Halothiobacillales > Halothiobacillaceae > Thiofaba. Next base: position 6,523 of record CAZTYJ010000028.1, read on the forward strand.
GCCTCGCGGACGACAAGGGCTGGGCACCGGTGAATCAACGCAGTTTTGAGTCCAGCAAGGCGAAAAACATCTACGTGATTGGCGATAGCTGCATTGCAGGCCCGGTACCGAAATCAGGTTATGGTGCCAACTCGGAAGCGAAAGTTGCGGCTTCGGCGATTGTGCAATCCCTGAATGATGCCGAACTGATCGTGCCCAAGTGGGTGAATACCTGCTACAGCTATGTTTCCGCGCAGGATGCGATTTCTGTCGCCGGGGTGTATGAGCTGGATGCCGAAGGCAAGATCATCGAGGTCAAGGGCTCGGGCGGCGTATCGGCCAAAGACGGCAAGAACTGGAAAGCCGAGGCGGTCTATGCCAAGGGCTGGTATGAGGGTATTCGCGAGGACACCTGGGGCTAGGTCGTTACACCAAGCGCCGCGTGAGCGCGGCGAACCACCATGACAATCCCTGCACATATTGCAGGGATTTTTTGTGGGCTCAGGCCAGGGGAATTCAAGGTTGAATGCGCCAGTTGAGGGTTAGCCAACCTGCATCAATAAGGCGAAGGTCGCCAACAGCCCACCAATCGTTGCTCCTGCCAGCACATCCGACAAATAGTGCAACCCAAGCACCATGCGTGAGGCGATGACCAGGCCGGCAAAAGGCAAGACCAACCAGGCAAATTCCGGCGCAAAAGCCACGATCTGCATTGAAAAGTTCACCGCATGCAAGGTGTGCCCCGAGGGAAAGCTGTATTTATCGAGCGGGGCGACGCTCAGGTTAATGCTTTCAAAGACATCACAGGGGCGCGCCCGCGCCGTCATCTTTTTGATGGCCCAGTACAAGGCAAATCCCACTAGCGCAGTGCCCAGCATCCAGCCCACGGGAACCCAGGCATCACGCCCGTAGATCAACACCAGGAGTGCCATTATGGCATACCAGCCCAAACCATCTCCCAGGCGGCTGGCTACGCCAAACACGCCGCGCGCCATGCGATAGGCATGCAGGCGGTGCGCCAACACGGTGAGCGAGTGCTCCCAGTCAAGATAGCGATGCAACAGGCTTTCGCGCATAAAACTCATCAAGCGGCCTCCTGCACGGGTGAATGCACCCGCTTGGTTGCCTGCTTCTGGCTTGTCTGGTTGTTTTTCTTCGGGATTATTTCGCGCCACATGGCCTCCAGCTGTTGCGCAATCATACTCCAGGTCTGGGTTTCCGCGCGTTGTCTTGCGGCATCTTTCAGTGTCTGCACCCACTCAGCGGATGAAGCCAGACGTTTTGCCTGTTCAATGAAATGCGCCTCGTCGTTCATCCTCGCCACCAGGCCATTTTTTTCGTCTTCGACCAAATGCCGTGCAGCTGCGTAATCAAACGCCAGGAGCGCAAGCCCGGAGGCCATGGCTTCCAGAATCACGTTGCCAAAAGTTTCTGACAGGCTGGGAAAGATGAACAGATCGGCGCTTGCATAGTGCTCAGCCAGGGCTGAATCCTTCAGCGCTCCGGTGAAGATTATCTCCGGATAGCTCTGGCGCAACGTCTGCTCAATCGGGCCTGTGCCGACCATGACGGCGCGCAGAGCGGGCTGAACGTTGCGCATGGCTTCAACGGCGCGCGCAAATAGTCGGGTATTTTTTTCTGCGGCAAGTCGCCCCACGTAAATGGCCACAGGCGTTTTGTCATCCGCACCCCACGCCGCACGCAGCGCCGGGTTACGCTTGCGCGGTGAAAAAAGCTCACCGTTCACGCCGCGCCCCAGCACGCGCAATTTGTGCAGGCCATCGGCACTCAGTTGTACGCGCTGATCCTCGGTGGGAATCAGGGTAAATTCGGCGCTGTTGTGAAAATGGCGCAGATAAGCCAGGGCAGGCGCGCCCAGCCAGGGCAGACCGTAGTGGCGCATGTACACATGAAAATGGGTGTGCAGACTGGTGGTCAAGGGAATCTGCAATGCCCGCGCCGCGTTAATCGCTGAATAACCCAGAGGCCCCTCGGTGTCGATATGCACGATGTCGGGGCGCTCATGTTTCCATATCTCACGCAAACGAGCGCCCGCCGGAAAACCGAACTGCATGGCGTTATAGCCGGGAATCGCCATACCCATCACGCGTACTTCACCATCTTCCAGCGGCATGACCTCGCCGCGCGGATTGGGGCGCACTAGGTTAACCTCGTGTCCGAGGCGGCGCAGCTCACCCACCAGGGCGACGAGAGTGCGCGCAACACCATTCAAATCGGGCGCGTAAGTTTCGGTGACCATAGCAATGCGCATGGAGGTTTCCCAAGGATGTCCAAGAGTGAATGCGCACCATCATGTGAAATCAACATGAAACATTCATGAATCCTTGTTGAGACGCTCTTGCACAGGCAGGATGATCTGACCGCGCTCGACATGCACCTCCAGGCGCGTCAGGGCTTGTCCTTGGCACGGGCCTACCAGACACTGGCCGCTGGCAATATCAAACAATGCGCCATGCAAGGCACAACGAATGTGCCGCCCGTCATGATCCAGAAATGTGTCGGCCTGCACATTCAGCTCCGTCCCTAAATGCGGACAATCATTGAGATAGGCGTAGGCCTGCGCCCCTTGCCGCACCACAAAAATGGAGCGCATACCCTCGCCATCGGCAACTGCAAACCCCCGACTGCCGGGGTCGGCCAGGCTACTGAGAGGGCAAAGAACATCTTCCGGCACATGCGCTGGGCTCAAGAGTCCATCCAGTCCAAGTTGTCCGACCTTACGCCCGGCCAACTGACACGCAAAGCTCAGCGCATCCTGCAAAGCTTGCCCGGAAAGCATGGCGTGGATCAAACCCGCATTGAAGGTGTCGCCAGCGGCCAGGGTATCGAGCACTGCGGCAGGAGGAAACGCCGGACAATGCGACAGCTCGTTGTCGCGCGCGAGCGCCCATGCACCTTGCTCCCCCCAGGGCAGGATCAATATCGCGCGGGAAGCCCAGGTACGCGCAGTGTGCAAAAAAGCCTCGGGTTGCTCAAAACCGCGCCCACGCGCAAAGGCGCGTGAGAAAATGATGATATCCGGGTAGTCCCACAAAGCGTCCAATCCGGGACGCTCTTTTTCAACCTCCAGGGAGATCGGCTGATCGGTGACGAGACTGCGCGCATAGGCCAGCATCACCGCCAGATCGTCACAATTGCGCGCTTCAAAATGCAGCCAGTCGCAGGCTTCAATCTGCTCTATATCCATAAAATCGCTGAGCGAGAATTCCGGCAAATCGCGGTGATGCACAATACTGCGCGAAGCATTGCGCTGGTTGAGCAGGATGTAAGAGGTCGGGGCTGCGCCATGCTCCACCCGGCGCGCATGACGCAAATCAATACCGCGAGCTTCCAGTTCAGCCGCAATGCGATGACCATTCATGTCGCCCGCAAGAACACCCGCCAGACTGCACTCATGCCCAGCCTGCGCCAGAATGCTCAGGGTATTGGCGGTATTGCCGCCTACGCGCACGGCTTGAGCCAATGCACGGGTTTCGCTGTCTTCAGCGGGGTAACCATCCACCGTATTGATAATGTCGAGCGTGGCAATGCCTGTGCCTAAAATGCGAGCCATACGCTAAATGCCCAGCTTGTAAAAAACTCAACCTTAATCAGGGAAAGCGTGGATGTCCACGCGCCAGAGACTCGCCGTGGCCGTCAGCACCAGGCAGGAAGGCGCGCCTTGGGTGCGCGTGTAACCCGCAGCCCCCGGATTGAGCACCCAAGGCTGCTTAGTATTATCAACCCATAGTCGATGCGTATGTCCGTACACAATCGCCCGCGCGTCGGGGTAACGCTCGCGCAAGATTTGATGCCTGCGCGAAGCCGGGCGGGCACGATGCCCATGCACCACCAGCAGCGCGCCTCCGGGCAGATCAAGACTCAAAGACTCGGGCAGAATGCGTAAGCAGCGCTCGGTATCTGGCGGCCATTGATCGAGCGTGTCATTGTTGCCGCGCACGGCAAACACTCGCCCACTTTTCGGCAGAAGCTGCGCCAGAACATCAGGCGAGCCAATGTCTCCGGCATGAACCGCCAAATCGCAGCCATTCACCACCGAAGCAACACGCCGATCGAGCGCATTGTGCGTATCGGACAGCAGCGCAACGCGCAAACCGGGTTCATCGACGGGCAGGGGCATGAGCGACATGGCTGAGGGCTTATAGGGGTTGTGGGCACGGGCGCCCGGGATGATGTGTATTAAGCAGACCCTTGCCACCGGATGAACACAGGTTCGACAAGCCGCTGCTGATGCGCAGCATAGCGCATTTGCCAGATGCCGCTGCACCGCGCACCATGCAGATATTTTTCAACACAGCCGCCCCTTATGAATTATCGCCACGCCTTCCACGCCGGCAACTTTGCCGACATTCATAAACACATGATTTTACTTGGTGTTTTACAACGCCTACAGATCAAAGACACCCCCATCAACGTGCTGGATACCCATGCAGGCGCAGGGTTATACGACCTGAGCGCCGCCCCATCACAGCGCACCCGCGAATGGCGTGAGGGCATTGGACGTGTGTATGTGGAAACCCGCGCTCCGGCGGTCATTGCGACCTTGCTAAATACCGTGCGCGCACTCAATGCCGATCCGCACAAGCCGCTGCGCGTGTATCCCGGCTCGCCGCGCCTGTTGAGCGCGCACATGCGCCCGCAAGACCACGTGCAGCTTTGCGAGCTTGAACCCGAGACCTTGAGTGATTTGCGCGCCGCCATGCACGGCCAGCCGAATGTGGCGATTCATGCGCGTGATGGCTGGGAAGCCTTGGGCGCGCTGCTGCCACCGCGCGCGATCAAGCGTGGACTGGTGTTGATTGACCCGCCGTTTGAAGCACCGAATGAGTTGCAACGCCTCGCCGATGCGCTCATCAGCACCCACCAACGCTGGCCGCAGGGCGTGTTGCTAGGCTGGTATCCGATCAAAGATCGCCCGATGGTTGAGCGTTTTCTACGCAAACTGACGCGCGCCAACCTGCCTGATACCCTGGTGTGTGAACTGTGCATTCACGCGCCGGACAACCAGCTACGCTTAAATGGCAGTGGCGTGGTCATTGTCAATGCTCCCTGGCAGCTTGACGACCTCTTGCGCGAGGCCAGCGCCTGGCTGCATGAACGTCTGCAACAAAGCCCGGATACACCGTGGCGGGTTGCTCATCTCTCTGCGGAAGCTTCTTAGGACTTACGCAGAAGCTGGTTTTTACGCCTTCTCCCGTAAACGGGGAGTGTGCCTGCTCGCTCCCGATGCCCTTAAATCCTCTGAAATAGCGCTTTTACACAAGCCCAATCAACCCTGACGGCTGGCTTGCGCTTGCCATGTTCATAGGCAACACTCAAGGAACTTCCAGGCTTGCTTGAGTTTGCAACATGCGCAACAACGTTATTTTCGCGGTCATGGCCGCGCTGGCTTTGGCCACGCTGGCCTATTTCAACTTCCAGCCGAAAAACACAGCGCCGCCCCCCGCAACAGGCGTGAGCACTGCGCAAAACATACCGCCTGCCGCGCCGCGTGCGGGTGAGTTGATCGCCACCACCCCGCCCGCGCCAAAACCGCCGACGGATGAATTGCGTTTCCAGCGCCTGTTGCTTGATCCTAAAAGCGAGGGCAATGAGGTTTGCCTGATCTTTTCCGCGCCCTTGCAAAGCGCTGACAAGGTTCGCTACGCCGATTATCTGCGTCTTGAGCCCGCCGTGAAGGTCGATGTGCGCGTGGAAGAGGCGCGTTTATGTCTGAGCGGCTTGAGTTTTGGCGTGGAATATCAACTCGAACTGCTCCAAGGCTTGCCCGCTAAAAATGACCTGAAACTCAACGATGCGGTGAATCTTCCGCTGAGTCTGGGGGATCGCAAGCCTTCAATACGCCTCGGCGCGGGCTTTGTTTTACCGACCGTTAACGACGACGGCTTGCCGGTCACCACCATGAACGTGGACAAGCTCAATCTGAAGCTCTATCGCGTTGGCGACCGCCTGTTGGCGCGGATGCGCGAAGATTTTGTCGATGAGCGCACGATGTATCCCTATCGGGTCGAACAAGTCGCCGAGGACGAGGGGCGCTTGGTGTGGAGCGGTAGCATGGCGCTGAGCGCAACGCGCAATGCCTCGAAAACCAGCCTGATTCCGATCAAGGAGGCGATCGGCAAGCGTGAGCCGGGGGCATATTTGCTGGTGGCGGGCGATGCCGCTGAAGATCGCGCAATACCAAGTGAAGAAGATGATTACGATGACGAACGCGGACGCTTGGCGGCGCAGTGGATTGTGCAATCGGACTTGGGGCTAAGCTCGTTCCGGGGGGCGGATGGCCTGACGGTTCTCGTGCGCTCGCTGCGTGATGCCACGCCACAAGGCGGCGTGCGCCTGAATCTGCTGGCGCGCAATAACGATGTGCTGGGTGAAGCGACCACGGATGCTGACGGTGTGGCGCGTTTCCCGGCGGGTCTGTTGCAGGGCGCGGGCGGCATGGCTCCGGTGATGCTGATGGCCTATGCCCAGGCACAGGGGCAAGCACAGAGTCAGGCGCAAGGCGATTTCAACTTCCTCGACCTGCGCCGCGCCCCGTTCGATTTATCCGACCGGGGCGTGGATGGGCGCGCGCCCGCAGGGCCGGTGGATGCGTTTTTGTACACCGAGCGCGGCATCTACCGTCCCGGTGAAACGGTACAGCTCACCGCGCTGGCGCGGGATGCGCTGGCCAAGGCGATTACGGACAGCACGCTGGTGCTCAAGCTGCTGCGCCCGGACGGTCAGGAGGCGCGACGTTACACCCTCAAGGCGCAGGGCGCGGGAGGTGCTGCGCTGGCGGTTCCCCTGCCGTTGACGGCAGCGCGCGGGGGCTGGGAGATCACCGCGCACACCGACCCGGAGGCCGCGCCGGTCGGGCGCGTGAGCTTTGAGGTGCAGGACTTTGTGCCGCAGCGCCTGGCGTTGACGATTCTGGACAAGCCCAAGGCGCTGAGTGCCGGCGAGAGCTTCAGCATCCCGCTGGAGGCGCGCTTTCTCTACGGCGCACCGGCGGCGGCATTAAGCGGCGAGGGTGATTTGATTCTGGAAACCGACCCCGCGCCCTTCCCCATGCACAAGGGTTTTCAGTGGGGAGATGAGGAGGAAGTGTTTCAGGGCGAGCGCGTGAGCTTGCAGGTCGCGGACACCGATGCTGCCGGAAAAACCCGCGTGACCGGCCAGGTGCCAAACACCCTGCAAAGCTCGCGCCCGCTGCGTGCGGATATTGCGCTGGCCATTCGTGAACCGGGGGGGCGTGCTACCGGTGAGCATGTGTTCGTGCCCTTGACGGTACAGCCGCTGGCGTTGGGACTGCGCCCCACCTTTGAGGGTAGCGTGCGCCAGGGTGCCGATGCGAGCTTCGAGCTGCTTGCCGTGAACAATCAGGGCAAGGCAGTGGCGCAAGGCGGCGTGGAGTACCGTTTTGTCAAAGACGAATCGACCTGGCAATGGCATCGTCGTGATAACCAGTGGCGCTATGAGCGCGTGGTGCGCGAGCGCGTGCTGAGCAGCGGCACACTGGATGTGAGCGCAGACAAGCCCGCCCTGCTCAAGCAACAGGTAAGCTGGGGTAGTTATCGCCTGATGGTGCGTGACCCGGTGAGTGGTGCGCGCAGTTCGCTGCGTTTCTGGGGCGGCTGGTATGGCGAAGCCACGGCGGAGCGCCCGGATCGCCTGCCCTTGGCCGCCGACAAGCCTGGTTATGCGCAAGGCGAGATCGCAAGGCTGCGCATTGACTCCGAGTTCGCCGGACAAGCCCTGATTGTGATGGCGAATGAGCGTGTGCATGAAGTGCGCAATATCGCCGTACCGGCGGGCGGCGTGGATGTGCAGATTCCAGTGCGTGCCGAGTGGGGCGCAGGCGCGTATGCCCTGGTCACGTTGTATCGCCCCTTGAACGACAAACTCGGTCATGCGCCCGTGCGTGCCGTGGGCGTGGCCTGGTTGGGACTGAACCCGTTGGAACGCACGCTGAAAGTGGCGATTGATGCACCGGGCAAAATTGCGCCACGGCAAAAAATCGAGGTTCCGGTGAGCATTTCCGGCATGACGGCGGGCAGCAAGGCGGCTTATGTCACGCTGGCTGCGGTCGATCAGGGCATCTTGCAGCTCACGCGCTTCAAAACACCCGCTCCGCAGGCGCACTACCTGAGCAAGCGCCAGCTGGGCGTGGGAATGCGCGACGATTACGGGCGCTTGATTCGCGGCCTGAATGCAGGCGGCGACGATCAGGGCGGCGATGCGGATGGCGGCAAAGGGCTGGACGTTGTACCGACGCGCAGCGTGGCGCTGTTCTCCGGCGTGGTGAAAACCGATGCGCAGGGCAAGGCCGTCATCCCGCTGGATGTGCCGGATTTCCAGGGCGAATTGCGTTTGATGGCGGTGGCCTTCGATGAGGAGAAAATAGGCTCGGGTGAGATGCGCATGACCGTGCGCGACCCGCTGGTAGCCGAGCTGATTTTGCCGCGTTTCCTTGCGCCGGGGGATGAAAGTCGCCTGACCACCTTGCTGCACAACGTGGAAGGCGCTGCCGGAACGTACACGCTGAAAATCAGCGCCACGGGTGCGGTAGGCGCAGCAACTCCCCTCCCTCTCCCGTCAGGGGAGGGGGAGCAAAGCACGGTACTGGTCGAGCGCAGCATTCAGCTCGCCGCCGGTGCGCGTGAAATCTTTACCCTGCCCTTGCACGGCAAGGAGGCGGGGATCGGGCAGGTGGTGATGAACCTGAGCGGGCCGGCGCAGGCCGACGGCAAGCCGTTTAATGTGACCCGTGATTGGCCGATTCAGGTGCGCCCGCCACAGGCCATGCAAAGCCGTGAAAGCACCGAATTGCTGACCGCCGGGCAAGCCGTGGTGCTGGACAAGACGCTGCTGGAGGGCTTTGTGCCGGGCACGGAGCAGGTGAGTTTGAGCATCTCGCGTTATGCCGGGATGGACGTGGCCGGGCTGCTGCGCTGGATGGATCGCTATCCGTATGGCTGCCTGGAACAAACCACCAGCCGCGCCATGCCGCTGTTGTATTTCAACGAAGTGGCCAAGGCTGTCGGCGTGCGTGAAGATCGTGGGCTGGATATGCGCGTGCAAGTGGCCATCGACCATGTGCTTGCCATGCAGCAGGCGAGCGGCGGCTTCAATATGTGGGGGCCGTGGGGCAATGAGGCCGACCCGTGGATCAGCGTGTTTGCGCTGGATTTCCTGTTGCGTGCAGCGGATAAGGGGTTTGATCTGCCCAAGGCTCCGCGCATGTTGGGACAACAATGGCTGGTCAGCGAGGCCATGCGCGATCGTCGCGCCGATGTACGCGCCTATGCGGCGGCCTTGCTGGCGCGTCTGGGTCAGATCAACGCCAGTGATTTGCGTTATTTCCATGACCAGAACCCGCCTTCTGACCCCGTGGGTTGGGCGCATTTGGGCGCGGCGCTGGAGGCGATTGGTGAACGAGCGCGTGCCAATCACTCATTCAACGCGGCGAAGGAGCTGCTTGCCAAACCGGGGAGCTACAAGCCCGCGCCGTATGGCAGCCCCTTGCGTGATGTGTACGCTGTGGCGGCGATTATGGCGCAGGCCGGGCGCAGTGCGGCGATGCCTTCTGTGCTGGCGCTGGCACCGGGTCTGGGTGTCGAGGCCGCGCGCAATGGCCTGGATTACACCACCACGCAGGAAAAGGCCTGGATGCTGCTGGCCGCCGCCGACATGGGGCGCAATGCCGGCAAGATCGCTGTTGAGGTGAACGGCGCGCCCGTACCCAAGGGCGACCCGGCCTCGCTCAAGATTGAGCCTGCGCAACTGGCGGGCACTCGCGTGAACAATGTCGGCACGAGTGAAGTGTTCCGCATTCTGTCCGCCGAAGGTGTTCCACTTGAACCTTTGCCCGCCATCTTTGAGGGCATTCGCTTGAGCAAACGGGTGCTCAGCTTGGCAGGCCAGCCGGTGGACAGCAAGCGCCTGCAACGTAATGAGCGCTTTGTGGTGGTGATCGAGGGCGAAGCCAACCCGCGTGTAGCAGGGGATTATGCCGTGCTGGACCTGCTGCCTGCGGGCTGGGAAATCGAGGGCATGTTGCGCCCGGAACAGGCGGGTTACGCTTGGCTTGGCACCCTGTCCGAAGCGCAGATGCGTCAGGCGCGAGATGACCGTTTCCTTGCGGCCATCAGCCTGCCCAACTACGAGATGGATCGCAGCGACCCGGATTACCCGGTGCGCAACTACAGCCGCGAAATATGGAATTTCAAGCTGGCCTATGTGGTGCGCGCGGTCACACCGGGGCAGTTCGCCCTGCCTGCGGCGAATGCGGAGCATATGTACGCCCCGCGCATCCGCGCCAGAACCGCCATGGGGACAATGACGATTGTGGAGTAGCCTAAACTGCGGTCTGGCACATTCCAAATCCAAATTTAGCCACAAAGCACACAGAGGCCGCAGAGGCTTTCTCTGAGCACTCAGTACTCTCTGTGGCTAAAAATTTGTCCCGTGGGAATTTTTTATGGCTAAACGCTGGCCCGTGATTGGCCTCATTTTAATCGTGCTGATCGGACTATGGGTTTGGCAACGCCTCGTGCAACGGCATGTCTCGCCGTTTTCACCCGCGTCGCTGCACACGCAAACCGCAGGACAAAAACTCGCCAATCTCATCAGTCTCAACGGGGTTTTCCCGCCCGACCTGAGTCGCATTCACGGCCATTCCAGCCTCGTTCTCGACCGCCAGAACCAGCTCCTGCGCGCCTTCCCCACGACCAACGACACCTGGCGGCTGCCCACCGCTGCCCGCGACGTTGATCCGTTGTACTTGGCCATGCTCAAGGCCAGCGAAGATCAACGCTTTGACCAGCACCTCGGGCTCGACCCACTGGCCGTGCTGCGTGCCATAGGCCAAGCCCTGCGGCATGGAGAGATCATTTCCGGCGCATCCACCTTGAGTATGCAGGCCGCACGTCTGCTTGAACCCAAACCACGCACGCTGAGCGCAAAACTCGACCAGGCGGCGCGCGCCGTGCAGCTCAGCCTGCTGCTCGGACGCGGCGGCGTGCTCGACATTTACCTCAGTCTCGCCCCGTTTGGCGGTACGCTGGAAGGCGCTACAGCCGCCTCACTCGCCTGGTTTGGGCATCCGCCTGACAAGCTCACGCCCGCCGAAGCCGCGCTGCTGGTCGCCTTGCCGCAATCGCCGGAACGCCTGCGCCCCGACCGCCACCCCGAGGCCGCCCAAGCCGCGCGCAATCGCATTCTGCAACGCATGGCGGCACGCGGCCTGATTGCGCCTGATGTGGCCGCCTCGGCGCAAAGCGAAGACGTGCCGCGCTTCCAACGCGCTCTACCGCGCCATGCGCCGCATTTGGCCGAAGGCTTGGTGGCAGCGGCCAGCGGGCAAATCCTGCGCACCCACATCGACGGCAAACTCCAACGCAGCCTCGAAGCCCTCGGCCAGTCCTGGCGCAGTAAACTCGAACCCGGTAGCGATTTGGCCGTGGTGATTCTTGACGGCAACCGCCTCATCGCCCATCTCGGCAGTGCCGACTGGAGCAATCGCCAACTGGATTTAAGCCGCGCCGTGCGCTCACCCGGCTCCACCCTCAAGCCGTTGATCTACGCGCTGGCCTTCGACGATCTGGCCTTGCACCCCGCCACCCTGATGGACGATATGCCGCAACGTTTCGGCGACTGGCAGCCGCGCAATTTTGACCATGAATTTCACGGCACGCTGACCGCGCGCGAGGCGCTGCAACGCTCACTCAACATCCCGGCGGTGCAGGCGCTGGAGCGTGTCGGCCCAGCACGCTTTGCCGCCCTGCTGCAACGCAGCGGCGCACGCCTCGAATTTCCCAACAGCGACGACCCCGGCCTACCACTGGCCCTGGGCGGTGTCGGCATCCGTCTGCTTGATCTTGCCATGCTCTACGCCGCCCTCGGTCAGAGCGGGCTGGCCAAGCCCCTCGACATCCTGCGCAGCACGCCCACGGATGCGCGCCCCGCACAGCGTCTGGTGGACAGCACTGCGGCTCAAGTCGTACTCGACATCCTGGAGCAAAGCCCGATGCCCGAAGGCGTGGCCTCCATACGCGGTGTCCAACGCCCACGACGCATCGCCTTTAAAACCGGCACCTCCTACGGCTACCGCGATGCCTGGACGGTCGGTGTATCCGCCCAATACACCGTCGCGGTCTGGGTCGGACGCGCCGATGGCGGCGCTTCGCCCGGCAGCCTGGGACGACTCACCGCAGCGCCTCTCATGTTCAAAGCCTTTGACCTGCTGCCGCCTGATCGCGCCCAGCGGGCAGCGCCTGAAACCCCCGACCACCCCCTGCTGCAAGGTCGTGCTCCGCCCGCACTGGCGCGCATGGGAGGCGGCGACGCGCAACAGGCCAGCACCCCCCGTTTGCGCATTCTTTTTCCGCCCGACGGTGCCAGTGTGGAAAGCCTCAGCGAGGGGGTCGCGCTCCATGCCAGCGGCGGCCTCGCCCCCCTACGCTGGATCGCCAACGGCGTACCCCTGCCGGAAAACGCCACCTTCTGGCAACCCGAAGGCGCAGGTTTTGCCCAACTCGTGGTGTTAGACAGCAGCGGCCACCGCGCCGAAGCGCGCATTCGCGTGCTTGCACCGGATTATTGATGCGGCACGAATTATATTTTGAAGCATAGGAGCGGGCTTGCCCGCGAAAAAACGTATGTTGAAGGCTTCGCGGGCAAGCTCGCTCCTATCATCCATTCACGCATCATTCAGGCAAGGATCGATAATATCGTTACGCCCTATTTTTTTGAGGATTTTTGACCATGAAGCATGAACATGTTGCTGCCTTGCTGCGCAGCGCCGCGTTGGAGGAGATTTTGCCGCGTTATCGCAAGGTGGAAGGGCATTTGAAAACCGATGGTTCGTGGCTGACCGAGGCGGATACCGCCATGCAAAACCGGGTGCAGCGCGATCTGGCGGCTTTGTGGCCGGAGATTCCGTTTCTGGGTGAGGAAATGAGCAGCGCAGAGCAGCAGGCTTTGATGCAGCAAGGCGATAGCGGTTTATGGGTGCTCGATCCGCTGGATGGCACCAGTAATTTTTCCGCCGGGTTGCCGATTTTCGGACCGTCGCTGGCGCTGATTCGCGGCGGTCAGGTGGTGCTGGGTGTGGTGATCGACGTGATGCGTGATGAAGTATTCAGCGCCGCATTGGGTGAAGGCGCGTGGTGCAATGGCGAGCGTATGTCGCCGGTGGTGACGGCTATTCCGCTGCATAAAACCCTGGCTTGTATTGATTTCAAGCGGCTGACACCGGAATTGGCGATGCGCTTGGTACGCGAGCCGCCCTACAGCTCGCAGCGCTCGATAGGCAGCGTGGCGCTGGATTGGTGTTGGGTGGCGGCGGGGCGTTTTCATGTGTATTTGCACGGCAAGCAAGGCTTGTGGGATTACGCTGCCGGGCATTTGATTTTGCAGGAAGTCGGTGGGCATAGCTGTACCTTGGAGGGTGAGGCGGTGTTTAACAATACCCTGGACAAGCGTTCGGCGGTGTGCGCAGGGGATGGGCGGTTGTTTGCGGAATGGTGTAAGGCATTGCGTTAAACACGTACAATCGCGCCGTTCACTTCATTCGATATTTTGCCGGAGTTCCCATGTCTGTTGATTCTTCTCGCCGTCGTTTTCTTGCCGCCTTGGCCGGGTTGCCGTTGACCGCTTTATTGCCCGCCGAGCTTTTGGCCGAGGCGGATAAGGTTGGTTTGACCTTTGGCGAGGCCAAGCCGTTTGACTTTGACATGCTGCGCAAAATGGCCAGGGAGATGGCGGATAAGGCGTACAAGGAGCCGCCGCGCCCTAATCCCGAAGCCGTGATGAAGATTAATTACGATGAGCAGGGGCGGATCAAGTTCAACTACGATTTTGCGCTGTGGCGTGATGGGCCGTCGGTGTATCCGCTGACCTTCCGTCCGGTGGGAACGTATTTCCAGAAAACGGTGCGTGTGTTTGCGGTGGATAACGGGCAGGCGCGCGAAGTGGTGTATCAACCCAATTATTTCGATTTTGGGCCGGCGAGTCCGATGAATCAGATCAAGCCGGGCGAGTCGGCGATAGCAGGCTTTTGGGTGATGGAGTCACGCAATGGCGACTGGCGTAAAAAAGAGCCGTGGGCGACCTTTCAGGGCGGTTCGTATTTCCGCGCGGTGGGCGAGCTGGGGCAGGTCGGCATGTCGGCGCGCGGCATTGCGCTGAACGTCGGCGGGCATGAACCGGAGGAGTTTCCTGATTTTCGTTCTTTCTGGATTGAGCCTGCGCTGAAAGAGGGCGACCCCTTGGTGGTGTATGCCCTGCTGGATGGGCCGTCGGTTACCGGTGCCTACCGTATTGCCATGTCGCGCACCAAGGGCGTGGTGATGGATATCGAAAACCATATTTTCATGCGCAAGAGTGTGGAGCGTCTGGGTATTGCGCCCTTGACCTCGATGTTCTGGTATGCCGAATATCCGGCGGCGCACTCGCATGACTGGCGACCCGAGGTGCATGATTCCGATACGCTGGTGATGTGGACGGGCACGGGCGAGCGCATTGCCCGCCCGCTGAACAACCCGAACCGCGTCATTGCTTCGTCGTTCACCGACAATAATCCGAAAGGCTTTGGTTTATCGCAGCGTGATCGTAACTACGACCATTATCTGGATGGGGTGAGTTATGACCGCCGACCCAGCGTGTGGGTGGAAACGCAGGGCGAGTGGGGCAAGGGTCGGGTACAGTTGATCGAGATTCCGACCGATGATGAGGTTTACGACAATATCGGCGTGTTTTGGGTGCCCGATAAACCCGCCTCCAGTGGTGCGAGTTTCAGTTTCAAGTACCGCCTGCATTGGCTAGCCAACCAGCCCGACTTCCCCGCAAGTCTGGCGCGTGCGGTGGCGTTGCGCGTTGGACGCGGCGGCGAGCCGGGCAAGGATCGCCCGGCCAATACCAAGAAATTTGTCATCGAATGGGATGGCGAAGTGCTGAAAAACATCCCTTGGGGCGTGCGTCCGAAAGTGGTGGTGACGGCTTCACGCGGTCAGTTGTCGCTGATGCGTACCGAGCCAATCTGGTACACGCCGCGCTGGCGTTCGGAGTTTGATCTGGCGGCGGATGGCGGTGAGCCGATTGAGCTGCGCGCTTTCCTGGAGATTGACGGCAAGCCGTTGACCGAGACTTGGTTGTATCAGTATCAGCCGTAAAATTCTTTAGCCACGGAGGGCACAGGGATCACCGAGAGGGTATCTGTTGATCCGGTGAAGTGTTTTGCAGGAGCGAGCTTGCTCGCGATAGGTGTGTAATCGAGGTGTTTCGCGAGCAAGCTCGCTTTGGTTCAAACACCTTCAGGACGGAT
>CAZTYJ010000028.1:21929-24660 GCA_964618025.1 uncultured Halothiobacillus sp.
AATCGAGGTGTTTCGCGAGCAAGCTCGCTTTGGTTCAAACACCTTCAGGACGGATCAATAGGGACTGATTTGTTCGATATTTACCTGGTTTGCATGGGTAAACATCGTGCCTCTGTGCGCTCTGTGGCTAGAATTGATTTGTATGCGCTCAAGCCCGCTGCTGCGGGCTTCATTTTTAAGGTTACTTTTATGTCTCTAATGCCACGCATTTTTCCCGAGGAACCCGCACCGACACCCAAGCCTGCGCAGCAGCGTACAACCGGTGCCATGCAGGCGCGCTACCATCATTTTGCCTTGGCGGTGGAGGTGTTGCAGGACATCGCTCAAGGCACCGTGCCCGCAGACCAGGTGCTCTACCATCAATTCCGCAAGCGCCCGCAAATGGGGGCGCGTGATCGTGGCGTGGTGGCAGAAAGTGTGTATGGCGTACTGCGCCAACGCCGTAGTCTGGCCTGGCGCATGGGCGTGGACGAGAAGCGTTGGAATATGTTGGTCGGCGGTTTTTTGCTCGATCAGGGTTGGGCGGAGCGCGAGTTTGTGCTCAAGTGGCTGGGCGACCAGGGTGCGGCCAAAGCGCTGGATGGGCTGGCGCGAAGCCTCGATGATGCGCCTTTTGCCGTGCGTGCCAATCTTCCTGACCCCTTGGCCGAGCGCTTGCTTACGGCCTATGACGAGAAGCATCTGCTGGCGCTGTGCGCGGCCATGAATCAGCCTGCGCCCGTGGATATTCGCGTCAATACGCTGAAGGCTGAGCGTGGCGATATTCAGCACATGCTGGATGAGCTGGGCTTGCCGACTGACATCACGCCTTATGCGCCGCATGGCTTGCGGCGGCATGATCGCCGTCCGTTGTTTAGCCTACCGGCCTTCAAGGAAGGATTGTTTGAGGTGCAGGACGAGGCCAGTCAGTTGGTCGGGCATTTGGTCGCGCCCAAGGCGGGTGAGCGCGTGCTGGATCTGTGTGCCGGGGCGGGGGGCAAAACGCTGCAACTCGGTGCGTTGATGCAGAGCAAGGGCAGCTTGATGGCTACCGATATTTCCGCACATCGACTGGAAAAACTCACCCCAAGAATGCGTCGCGCCGGTTTATCGAATGTGCGCCCCGTGGCGATTAACGGCATGACAGACGCGCATTTGAAGCGCAATAAGGGCATGTTCGATCGTATTTTGATTGATGCGCCGTGCTCTGGGACAGGGACATGGCGACGTAATCCTGACCTCAAATGGCGCGTGTTGGAGCTTGAAGAGCTTAATGCTACGCAGGCCGCGCTGCTGGAAGGTGCGGTGCGCCTGCTCAAGCCCGCAGGGCAGATGGTGTACGCTACCTGTTCGATTTTGCCGGAAGAAAATGAGCGCATCGTCGAGCAGTTTCTGGCCAAACACCCTGATTTTAAGCTGTTGTCCGCCGCCGAGATTCTTGCTGCACAGGGCATTAACCCGCCCCATGTGGGCGATATGCTGAAACTTGATCCCGCACGGCATGGTACGGATGGTTTTTTTGCCGCTGTTTTGCAGCGGGTGGCCGCCACGGTTGAGGCTGATAAGGATGCCGTTTAACAGCCGGTTTAGCCACAGAGGCCACAGAGCACATAGAGGATGTGGGGGCAATTTTCTCTGTGCACTCTGTGTTCTCTGTGGCTAGCATTTTGCTTTTGTTTTATTGATCCATCAAACAGGTTGATGTGTGTGTTTTCCTCGCCTAAACTCCATTTATTAGTCATTTCTTATGGAGTAGGGCATGTTGCGCAAAAATCTTGGGGTGAGTTATTCGCCCTTGTACTTTCTCGCCGCGCTAGGTGCGGGGGGGTTGTCGGTGTCGTTTTTCATTTACCTGTTGTTTATGACCCCGCATCCCGGCTCGCCCATGGCGACCTTCAATCATCTTTGGCCGCTGCTAACAGGCGGTAATCTGCTGGTTTCAGCGTTCATTGCGCTCGATCTTGCAGTCATTGTGTTTTTTGCTTTTTTGCATTTCCGTCTGCTGGCATGGAATCTGCGCGAATATGCGCTGTTCAAAAAGAGTGAGGCGTTTCCCAAGCTGATGCAGTCGAATGCGGAAATCACACTTATGGCCATTCCGCTGACGCTGGCGATGACGATTAATGTGCTGTTCGTGCTCGGTGCGGTATTCGTGCCGAATTTGTGGAGCGTGGTGGAGTGGATGTTCCCGGCGGCGCTGCTGGGCTTTCTGGCGGTGGGTGTGTACGCCATGCGCATTCTGGTGACCTATTTTGCGCGCGTGTTGACCCAGGGCGGCGTGGACTTTGCCAGCAATAATAGCCTGGCACCGATGATTGCGATTTTTTCTTTGGCGATGATTGCGGTCGGTCTGGCGGCTCCGGCGGCCATGAGTACGATCAAGGCGACACAGGCTTGGAGCATCACTTTTTCGCTGTTCTTTTTCAGCGCGGCGATTTTGCTGGCGGCCATCAAGTTGATTCTGGGTTTCAAGGCGATGATGGAGCACGGCATCAGCGAGGCCGCCAGTCCAAGCCTGTGGATCATGATTCCCATCCTGACGCTGTTGGGTATTACCTGGATTCGTTTGAATCATGGTTTGCATCATGGCTTTGGCGTGCATGGCGATTCATCATCGTTGTTCGTGCTGACCTCGGCGGTGTTGTCGGTGCAGATTCTGTTTGGCCTGATCGGCTGGGCGGTGATGAGCCGTCTGGGCTATTTCCGCGATTACGTGCGTGGCGATAAGGGTAATGCGGGAACCTTTGCTCTG
>CAZTYJ010000029.1:0-17942 GCA_964618025.1 uncultured Halothiobacillus sp.
GCTTCCTTGCGCTTCAAGATATATTCGTGCCGCATCAATAGCCATAGAGCGCGCAGCGTAGCCGCCCGGATGAAGCAAAGCAAAATCCGAGGGAGCAGTGCTCAGAGCCGAAACGGCTCCCGGAGTCCGGCCTTTGATCCTCATCCGAACCATGCCCTAATGCTGAATAGTGATTTCATCCGCCTGTCAGCGAAGCGCCAAGCACGCCGCCCTGTCCTTTCACAAAACCAAGGTACAGTGCGGAAAAGTCCGGTACCACAGAGTCTTTAACCATCGGCAAAGCCAGAAGATTCCCTCGATAGCTGGCAACACGCGCCAAATCCGCACAAGGCAAAGACTCCGCCCCAGCGGATTCAAGTTCTTGCAGGCGCAAGAAAAACGGCAACATGGCGCAATCCACAATGCCAAAAACGCCGGTAAAATACGCCTCGTCATCGCGCAGGGCTGCATCGAACACACGCAAGGAACGGCACAGCGCCGCACGCGCCTCGTCGGCTGCGCTTACATCCTTGGCGACCACCCAATTCCACAGACTGCCCAATATCCCATCCGCCACCGCCACAAAACCACGCTGGCGAGCGCGTTCTAGCGGAACCTGCGGCATCAGGGGCAGGCCGAAATTTTCATCAAGAAATTCATTAATCACCTGTGACTCAAACAGCGCTGCCTCCGTTTCACCCTCATCGTTCATCACACGCAAAAGCGGCACCTTGCCCAAAGGCGACAGCTCCTCTAACCACGCAGGCACATCCTTGGGGTTGAGATAAGTCATCTCATGCACAATATTTTTGCTGTGCAACATCAAGCTAACACGTTGCACAAACGGACAAATCTTGAAGCCAACCAGATCAAGTTTCACTTTTCACCTACCTGTAACTCATTTTGAAAATGACGACAAAGCAAGAAAGCACACACCGACAGCGCCTGGACACCTGGCTTTGGGCAGCGCGTTTCTACAAAACCCGCAATCTTGCCAAAGAAGCCATCGACGGCGGCAAAATCAAACTCAATGGACATGCAGTCAAACCTTCATCGTCCGTCAAACCCGAAGATAGTTTACACATCAACCGAGCCGGGGAGTTATGGCATATCCTTGTCCTCGCTCTAAATGAACAACGCCGACCGGCAAGCGAAGCAGAAACACTCTATCAGGAAGACCCTGAGAGCCAGACGCGCCGTTTGCATGAGCGCGAACGGCGCAAGCTGAGCGCCGTCGAACACGAGCACCGCCGCCCCGACAGCCACGCCCGTGAACTGTTGCGCCGCTTGCGCGGCAAGTCGTGATGATCTAGCGAGCTGATTGATTCCATGAATGGAGTCAATCAGCATTACCTAGCGATTACGCAAGTTGCGCTTCATCTCAATCACCAGCTTGGCCTCAAGATCTTCCAGCGTTCTCAGGCGCGTATCCGCCGCATTCCCCAGCCACTCGATCACTTCGGCACGCTTCTTGGCGAAGTAATCGAGAATGAAACGCTCAGAAATCAGCATGTACTCAATCGCCTGCTTGGGATCAGTCTGCACAAATGGATTGCGCGCAATCTTTTTCGCGGCCGCTTCCTGTTGCTCACAGAAGGCATTCAGCAAGAAAAACAGGTTCAGGCGTGCGCTGCGCAGATGATTCTGCCCAGCTTCTGTGCTGCCGTACAGGCTGGCATCCACAATCACATCCAGCCAGCGGATCAGCTGTGACTCAGCCATCACCCACTCTTCGTTCATCACACGCTGATACAAATCGCTGATCTGCTGGCGCAAGAATTCCTCTTTTTTATTCTTCGCCCATGGCATGAGGCGCACCATCCAGCTATTTGGTGATTTCACCTGCGCTTCAAGATGCGCCAGCTCTTCAAACAAGGCCGCCCGCACCTTGTCCGCTTCACTGATCTGGGTACGCTTTTCGGCCATATCAGCGGAGGAGACTTCAAGCTGGAGCACCAGATAATCCCCTAGGCTCTGATCGACTTTATTCGATACGGCACGTACCCCATCCAGAGCCTGACGGATGCGCTCGGCAAACCCCCCAGGGTTTTCCAGAGCCTGAATCAGCACGACCTCCGCTCGCGCCTGACGTGCGCGTTCAGCCTGAAGCTCGCGCACCTCATCGCGCAGGGTCAACATGGACTGCGCCATGGAATGATGCGAGATTTTGTCCGCACGCCAACGTTCCAGCGTTGGCTTGAGATCCTTCATGCGATGATGGAGCCGCGAAATGGCAATATCCGCCTCATAACCACGCGCCTTGTCCATCGCCTGCAACACGGTTGCGCCCAATGCCTGATCCATGCGCTGCACGGTGCGCAGCTCGGCCTGACTGGCGGCAAAGGCCATTTTCTCCAGCACCGCGCGCGTTGGTGCAGGCGCATTGCGTATCAGTTGGGTAGGAATCGTTTCCGGCAGAATATCCAGCGGGAGTTTCGCCAGCTCCGCAGCAGAAAGCTCCCGCACCATCGCGGTAAACTCATCAAGATTCAGACGTTGACTCATGGGATAGCCTCAAAAAAACTTATGTCAGTTTAGTCAACTTTTGACAATTGCACAGAAAATTCGTGCAGCGTGTGCGCAACACGCATCCCATTGCGCATCGCATCAGAGAGCGATACCCCATCCCGCCAGTTCGCACGGATCGTCAGCCCCTGCAGTTTCTGCATCGCCTGATCCAGATTGTCCATGCGCTCAAGGTGTCCAAGCTCATACTGCGGGATGGCACGCGACCAGCGTTGTACGTGGCTCATCAGCGGTAATGCACGCAAACCAAGGATGGGCGCAAGATCCGCCAACACACGCGAAACAAGCGCCTCGTCACTCCACTCACCGACATCCTCATGCCGACGACCTCCGATAAACACGGTCAGCAATACCTGACCCTCCGGCGCTCGCCCCGGGAACAAGGTACTGGAAAACAGCGCCCCCAAGGTTGTGAGGTGCTCTCGGGATGGAATCAACACACCAAAACCATCCAGCGCATGAGCCACATCCTCACGCCGGAACCCCAGCGCCACCGACATCACCGGCGGATAGGGAATCTCACGCAAAGGCTGCACACGCACCCCCAAAAAAGGCTCCAGCAAGGCAGCGCAAGCCTCCGCTGGCACTGCCAGTACGATGTTGTTTGCCGCAAAGCTTCCCTGCGGCGTATGCGCCAACCAGCCCTCATGCGTGTGTTGCAGGCTTTGCACCGGCGTATGCAGATGCAAGGCATCGCCCATCGCCGTCGCCAAGGCATCCACCATCTGCCCCAGACCGTGATCAAAGGAAAACATATGCCCCACCGGTGTGGTCTGCACCTCAGCCTTGCGCGCCTTGAATGCCTTTTTCAACGCACCCTTGATGAGCGAACCATGTTCGTGTTCCAGGGCATACACCTTGGCCGTAGCTGCACGCACCGACAAGCGTGCCGGATCACCGGCATACACCCCAGAGACAAACGGATCAATCGCCCAATCGAGGAATTCTTGCCCCAAGCGACGGCGCACGAACTCCGCCACACTTTCCTCATGCTCAGCGCGACGCAAAAAAGGCTCAGCCAACAAACGCAGCTTACCCGCTGGCGAAAACAGCGGCGTGCTCAAAAAGGCAAGCGGCGAGCCAGGCAGCTCCACGGCGCGTCCGTCACGCACCACATAGCGCCGCCTAGCGGCAGGATTGGCCTCGCGCGCCTCATGACGCAAGCCCAGACCATCCAGCAGCGCCGCAATCGACGGATCGTTATCCAGCAAGGTATTCGGCCCTGCCTCCAGTAAAAAACCTTCGTAATCAAAGGTTTGCACATTGCCGCCCGCCCGCCCGCTCGCCTCAAGCACGCACACCTCATGCCCTTGCTGGCGCAAGAAAAACGCCGTACTCAAGCCTGAAATACCCGCGCCGATAATCAGCGTTTGCACCTTATCTGTCATTTCCGCATCCCGCCCATATCACCCATCCACTTTCCGTCGCGCACGCGAGCACCGCCTGAAGCGAACAAAATCCCTACCCCACTGCGCCCAGACCAAGCCCCCCAGCACCAGAACCGTCCCCAGCATCGCCGCCCGCGATAACACCTCACCCTCGAACCACCAGCCTAACCAAAGCGCCAAAACCGGGGCAAGCAAGGTAATCAACCCCATCAGGGATGCGGACAAGTGGCGTAATGCAAAGAAGAACAGCATAAAACCAAACACCGAACCGAACAGCGCAAGGTACACAATCGCCCCCCAGGCACGGCCACTGACCTGTGCAGGCCACCACGCCTCCACAGGAGTCACGAACAACCAGGTCAAAAGATACAGCAAAGCCGCCAGCCACAAGGCCCCCACGCTGGTCACGCTGCCGGAGATCGGCGCATGAATTTTTTTCACCAGTACCGTGCTTAGCGCATGGATAAACGCGCTCCACAACATCACCAGCACCGCCCAAGCGCCAATGCCGTGCAAATTGAGCTGCTCATGAAAAATCAGCCCCAGCCCGCCAAAGGCCAGCAGCAAGCCCCCCAGCCAGTAGCCATTCAGCGTGCGCTCACCCAAAATCAAGGCCGCGAGCAAACTGGTAAACAAGGGCGCGGTACCGAACAGCACGGACACCATGCCGCTGTCCAGGTATTGCGCCGCCCAATACGTCCCCAACATCCCCACAAAAATAGCCAGACTGCCTGCGGCATAGGCCAGCAAGGCGCGCGGCGCGAAGGACAGCCTTTGCCCCAACAGCCACAGCACCGGCAAAGACACCAGCGCCCCCAATACCATGCGCGAGGTCACACCGAATAAAAAGCCGCCTTCGGCACCGCTCCACTGAATCCCCAGCGGAGTCGTCGCCCAGATCAATACCACCGCAGCATAAGCAAAGCCCAGCCGTGCGTTCGACGGCTCATTCATGCTGCATACAAAACAGTCAAGCCACCCACAAGGTTTTCACATTGGTAAATGCGCGCAGCCCCTGCACCCCAAGCTCGCGCCCCAACCCCGAAACCTTGCACCCACCAAAAGGCAGACGCGGATCACTCTTGACCATGGCATTCACACAGACGACTCCGCATTCCATCTGGCGCGCCAAAGCTTCAGCGCGCGCCGCATTGCGCGTCCAGATACTGCCGCCAAGACCAAAACGACTGATATTCGCCAGATGCAGCGCATGAACATCATCCTGCGCCGCGCAGATCGCCGCCACAGGACCAAAAATTTCTTCATCGAACGCCGTCATTCCTGGACGCACATCGCGCAAAACACAAGGCTGCATCGCCGCAAAACTGTCCGCAACCGCCTCCCCGCCACACACAAGGCGAGCCCCCGCCTGCACACTGGAACGAATCTGTTCCAACACCTGCGCACGCAAATCAGGTCGCGCCAAGGAACCGATCTCCGTCGCCTCATCACTCGGATCCCCCAGGCGCAAGGCCGCCACGCGCCTCACAAGCCCCTGAGTAAATTCGTCCACCACCGAGGCATGCACAATAAAACGCTTGGCCGCGATACAGCTTTGCCCGGCATTCTGAAAGCGTGAACGCACTGCCTGCTCCAATGCCAGCTCCATATCGGCATCGTCCAGCACCACGAACGCATCCGAACCGCCCAGCTCCATCACCACCGGCTTGAGCGCCGCGCCTGCCAGCGCCGCAACCTTGCGCCCGGCAGGCTCGCTACCGGTCAACGTCACCCCATGCACACGCACATCATCAATCAAGGCCGCGACATGCTCGCTCCCCACAAGCAAGGTGCTAAAAACGCCCTCCGGCACGCCGGCATCACGAAACAGGGCATCCAGAGCCAAGGCGCATTGCGGCACGTTCGACGCATGTTTAAGCAAAAAAGTGTTACCTGCCATCACAATCGGCGCAGCCGCACGCAACACCTGCCAAAACGGAAAATTCCACGGCATGATGCCCAGCACCGTCCCCAACGGCTCATACACCACCCGGCTATCCCGCGCATCCGAAGCCACCACTTCATCCGCCAGCATCGTCGCCGCCTGCTCGGCATAAAACTCGCACACCCAGGCACATTTCAGGACTTCAGCACGCGCTTCGCGGATCGGCTTACCGACTTCCAGCGCTATCAGACGCGCATAAATATCCTCACGCTCGCGCAGCAGTCCTGCCACAGCTCGCATGAGCGCCGCTCGGCGCGCAAATCCGGCCTGAAACCAGATCGGCGCAGCCTGCGCACTGACCGCCAGTACATGCTCCACCTGCTCTGCTGTGCATCCGGCAAAGCGCGCCACCACCTCGCCATTGAAAGGATTGATTGAAACAAACGCCATGTCCCACCTCCTATAGGTGCGAATTCATTCGCACAGCGTTGCAGTCACGTAAAACTTAGCTGAATATCCGCCCCTGAGGCGAACAGCAACCAACTCGCCATGCCTGCCAAGGCCGTGCCTGGCCATAGATCATGCTCATGCAGACCTCGCGCCGCGAGCGAAGCCGAACACGCCACCAATTCTACGCCCTGCTCCAGACACATGGCACGCAGTGAAACAGGATCAGGCATGGACGACGCATCCAGCACACCATGAATCAAAGGCTCTGGGCGCAATAAATCCAGGCCGCCAAAGGCATAAAACAGACGGCATTCATAATCCATCGCCGCCGCCGTAGCCGCCATCATCCACGGCGCATAAGCCGCCTCTACACTGGACGAGGTAATCAACAACGCCATGCGCTTTTTCATGCGGCATCCTCGCGTTTTCTCAACCACAACACAAAAAGCGCCTCGACCTGCTCGACCTGCAATAGCCTATGCCCCGTGGCCTCAGCGTAGGCGGCAAAATCACGCGGAGCCGCCGCATCCGTTGCCAGCACGCGCAACACCTGCCCGGCGGCAAGCCCGGACAAAGCCTTTTTCGTGCGCAGCAAAGGCATCGGACAAGGCAAGCCACGCGCATCCAGCTCAGCATCAAAAGACCGCGACATCATCAAGCGCCCGACAGATTGCTATCCGCATCAGGACGTACCATCGGCAAACGCTCTGCGGCCCAGGCCATCATGCCGTTACTTAAATTCACGCTCGAATCAATCCCCTGGCGCGCCAGGAACATGCAGGCCTGCGCCGAACGTGCGCCGCTTTGGCAATACACCACGATTTTCTCCTGCCCCTTGAGCTGCTCGATATGCAGCGGCAACAAATGCAAAGGCAGTAATTTCGCCCCCGGAATAATGCCGTAAACCGTCTCACCTGGAGTACGCACATCCAGCAAAAGGAATTTTTCCGTCGCCAACCAGGTCGAAAGTTCACGCGCCTCGACATGCTTTATTGCAAACATCGTTCTACTATCCTCCAATTAAATCCAAAGCAATCCACCCATGAATGCACGCCTGCCTGTTCTTTTGCTCATGCTGCTATCAAGTCCGGCAGCATGGAGCGACCCCTACGCCAAACTTCCCGACATGGGCGAAGCGATTGACCGCGACATCACCACCCAGGAAGAACGGGTCATGGGACAAGGATTCTACAAAGCCTTGCGCCAACAGGCCGTTCTGATCGAAAACCCGCTGATTAACCACTACATCCAATCCCTTGGACAGCGCCTTGCCTCCGCCAGCGGCTGGCAAGCCTACCCCTTTCATTTCAGCATCATCAAAGACGATGAAATCAACGCCTTTGCCGCTCCCGGCGGTTATATCAGCATTTTCAGCGGCCTTATCCTGCGCACCGAAAACGAAAACGAACTTACAGGCGTTATGGCACATGAAATGGCACATGTCACCCAGCGCCATATTGCGCGCATGATCGTCGGACGCGGCAGCATGGATCTCACCACTCTCGCGGCCGTCGCCGCCGCCATGATTATCGGCGCCGCCAGCGGCTCCGCAGATGCAAGCATTGCCGCCGCGCACCTCGGCATGGCCAGCGCCATGCAGCAACAAATCAACTTCACCCGCGAGAACGAATACGAGGCCGACCGCATTGGCATCCAGATTCTCGCCGATGCCCACTTCGACCCAAGCGGCATGGTCAGTTTTTTTGACAAACTTGGCCGTCGGGAAGGTGACGGATTCTATACGCACAACGAGATGCTACGCACCCACCCCGTAACCAGCAACCGCATTGCCGAAGCCAGCAACCGCGCCAATGATCTACGTCCGCAAAAAATCATCAACTCACCGGATTATGCCTACGCCAAGGCCACCCTTGCCGCCGAACTGGCATCACAACCCCGCATGAGCGCTTCCGCACTCAGCAAAAACACCCCTACCAGCACGGTCAACCGCTATTACGAGGCGCTGCTGCTCTCCCGCGCCGGACAAGAAAAACAGGCTCTGGAAATTTTAAGCGCGATCTACGCCAAAAACACGGACAACCTATGGATAGGCGTAGCTCTCGCCGACCTCCAACGCCAGCTCAAACAAGAACAGACCGCGCTGCAAACGCTACAAAAACTTTTGACCTACTACCCCGAACACCCCGTCCTCAGCCTGAAACTCGCGCAACTCTGGATGAACGACGACCCGGAGCACGCCTATCAATCCCTGCGCACCAGCCTGCGTAACCATCCGCACAATGATGCCCTGCTTGGCGCGCTGGCCGAAGCCGCCGCCCGCGCCCATCGCCCTGTTGAACACCACGAAGCCCTCGGTATGTACTTCATGGCGCAACAACGCCTGCATGAAGCGCGCTCCGAATTCGAAACCGCACGCGCGCTAACCTACCCGCGCAACCCCGACCTCAGCGCCAGCAGTAGCGAGCTGATCGCACGGCAACGGATCGACGCGCAGATCAAACTCGTGGAAACACAAATCATCGCCGCGCGCGAGCGCAAAAAAGAGCAACGGCATTAAATAAATGAGGACTTACGCAGAAGCTGGTTTTCACACCCTCTCCCCAAAGGGGCGGGCTAAGTCCTCGCTTTGCGTAAGTCCTTATGAACAAATCAGCGTTTCCCTAAACAAAACCCCGGCTATATGCAGACTTGCTAATAAAACCCACGACAATAACCAAATAAAAAAAACTTCGTTGTTAAAAAAATCGAAGCGTCTATCCTCAACAGCGGAATAAGAACCGAATGCGCAGCGCCATAAAGCCCAGTCTAGAGGCTTCCCCCATGCGCAACGGATTGCATTAAACCCGAGGATACATCATGCATAACACCACCTCTCGCCCGCTTGCTTTTACCCTGCTCGTGAGCGCGCTCGCCCTGAGCGGCCAAGCGTTCGCGGCCGACCAAAAGGCTCCCGCCAAGGAAATGACCGGCAAGGAGCTCGCTTTCGACGCATCCAAAGGCAACTGCCTGGCCTGCCATATGATTGCAGGCGGTGACCAGCCCGGCACCATGGGGCCGCCCCTGATCGCCATGAAAGCGCGCTATCCGGATCGCGCAGCGTTGTATGAAGTCATCTGGGACCCGCGCAAGAAATTCCCACACACCGCCATGCCGCCCATCGGAGCCTACGGCATCCTGAGCAAGGATGAAGTCAACAAGGTTGTGGACTTCATCCACGGCCTGTAACCCGGCACGGAACGCAATTCGAGGATTTATAGAATGAAAAAACAACTCACCACCACCGCCATCATGCTGACCATGACGATGGGCGCGCCCATCGGCCATGCTGCTGACCCTGCTGCTGCGGCGGCATCCACCTCCAAAGAGTTCCACGAGTTTTTCTACAAACGTTTCCCAGACATCAAGCCTGCCGACTACATTTATGGCGTATATGCACTAAATGAAGACGCGCGCCAGCAGTTCCTTGGCATGAACGAATTCCCGCCCTACGACAGCGCCATCGCTCAAGGCAAGGAGCTTTGGACAAAGCCCTTGGCCAATGGCAAATCACTGCAAGACTGCCTCGGCAAACCGCAGGGTCTGCGCGCCATGTACCCATTCTTTGATACCACAAGCAACAAGGTGCGTGTGCTTGAGGCGGATGTTATCCAATGCGCCAAGGCTTATGGGGATGACAAGATCAAGCCCAAGAGCAAGGAAATCAAAGCCATTTCCGCCTACCTTTCAAGCGAATCGCGTGGTTACAAGGTTGATGTCAGTATCCCGAACGACAAGGCGCTTGCAGCCTTCAAGGACGGCGAAACCCGTTGGTATCAAAAAACCGGTCAGCTCAACCTTTCCTGCGCCGATTGCCATCAATACCACTCTGGCCAACGCGCACGCTCCGAGACCCTCAGTCCCGGCATTGGCAAAACAGCCCACTTCCCCTCGTGGCGTCTGAAAGACGATGGACTGGTTCCTCTACACGACCGCTTCTTCGGCTGCGTGCGCGATACCCGCGCCAAGCCCTACGAACCCTATGGAACCGAGTTCAGCAACCTCGAATACTTCCTCGCCTACATCGACAACGGCCTTGAAATCACAGGGCCGGCCGTACGCAAGTAATGGCATGAAATGAACCCAAAAACCGGCATCCCTGCCGGTTTTTTTTCGTCCCAGGCATAGCCTTTTCAGCGCTCATTACTGCGGCTTATCCTCAGGGATAATTTTTTTTGGGGCACACTTTGCAGGGCTTGTATATCATACTTGGCTAATGTCATACCCAGAACACGGCTTGGCATACCACTACAGTTTCAACAGCAGCGTTTAATTACGGAGTAACCCACGATGAGTCTTTCACGTCGCGAATTCATGCAAATGCTGGCGGTTGCCAGCGCCAGCGGCATCAGCCTGGGCACAGCGCAAGCTGAAACCGGCACCCAAAAGGTTGCCCCCTCCATCAAGCCCAATATGGCTTCCGCCGATATGTATGAAGTGCCGAAGTTCGGTAACGTTCACATCCTGCACATGACCGACTGCCACGCACAGCTGCGCCCGGTTTATTTCCGTGAGCCTTCGGTCAACCTCGGTGTTGCCAGCATGAAGGGTCAGGTTCCGCACCTGGTCGGCGAGAAATTCCTCAAGCACTTCGGCGTCAAGGCCAACACCCCTGAAGCCCACGCATTCACCTTCCTCAACTTCTCCGAAGCCGCGCAAAAATACGGCAAGGTCGGCGGTTTTGCTCATCTCTCCACCTTGGTGAAGAAGATGAAGGCCTCACGCCCTGGCGCTATCCTGCTCGACGGCGGCGACACCTGGCAGGGTACAGGCCTCGCCCTGTGGACAAACGCCCAGGTGATGATAGATGCTTCCAAGAAAATGGGCGTGGATGTAATGACCGCACACTGGGAATGCACCTACGGCGCAGAGCGTATGGTTCAAGGCATCAAGGAACTTGAAGCCTCCGGCATGGACTTTGTCGCCCAGAACATTTTCGACAAGGAAATGGATGAGCGCGTCTTCAAGCCCTACACCATCCGCGAAATGAACGGCGTGAAAGTCGCCGTCATCGGCCAAGCCTTCCCCTACTCACCGATCGCCAACCCGGCGTGGATGATCCCGAACTGGTCTTACGGCATCCGTGACGAAGACATGCAGAAAATGGTCGATGAAGCACGCTCCAAGGGCGCGCAGGCGGTGATCGTACTCTCGCACAACGGCATGGACGTAGACTTGAAAATGGCGAGCCGTGTGCGTGGTATTGATGCCATCATGGGCGGTCATACCCACGATGCAGTTCCCTACCCCACCACCGTCAAAAATGCCGGTGGACAAACACTGGTGTGCAACGCAGGCTCCAACAGCAAGTTCCTCGGCGTGCTCGACCTGGATGTCAAAAATGGCAAGGTTGCAGGCTTCCAGTACAAGCTCCTGCCCGTGTTCTCCAACTTCCTCGAAGCCGACAAGGACATGCAGGACTTCTTGGACAAGGCTCACGCGCAAACCATCAAGTTCCAGGGCAAAGAGTTCGTCGCCAACGACAAACTCAACAAGGTACTCGCCAAGAACGACACCCTGCTGTTCCGTCGCGGCAACTTCTCCGGCACCTGGGATCAGCTGATCTGCGATGGCCTGATTGAAACCCAGAACTGCGAAATCTCCTTCTCACCCGGCGTGCGCTGGGGAACCTCGCTGGTTCCAGGCGCGGACATCACCTATGAAGACATGATGACCGAGTGCGCCCTGACCTACCCGAACGTCACCGTGAACGAATTCACCGGCGAGCGCGTCAAGGAAATTCTGGAAGACGTGTGCGACAACATCTTCAACCCCGACCCCTACTACCAGCAGGGCGGCGACATGGTGCGCGTCGGTGGCCTAAAATACGCCATTGCACCGGGCGGTGAGTCTGGCAAGCGCATTAGCCAGATGACCCTCAACGGCAAGCCGCTTGATCCCAAGAAGACCTACAAGGTCGCAGGCTGGGCCTCGGTTGCCAAGCCGGGTGAAATTGCCGGCGATACCGGCAAAATGATCTGGGACGTACTCGAAGAATACCTGAGCGCCAAGAAGCACATCACCAAGGTTGACCTGAACTCACCGAAACTGATCGGCATGGAAGGCAACCCAGGTATCGCACCGGGCTACCCGAAGTGGTAATGAACGCCTGAGCTGTATCAACAGGTCAAAACAAACAGCCCCGCCATTGTGCGGGGCTTTTTTATGCGCTTTCAGGTTTTATACAGACGCTTTTTACAAGCGCTCACGAAAATCGCGCACCATAAACCCACTCAAATCCGCATCAAACGCCTTACCCAAGGCGATCACCTTAAAACGCTCCCCCATCTCACCGGGCATCATCAATGTCTTGAAGGCCTGCGCCAGTTGCAGGCGATCAACTTCACGCTGCGCCTCAGCAAACCCCTGCTCAAATACCTTGTCCAAACCACAGCCGAGCAAAAAATGCGCCTGCATGGTGTAACCCAGCACGCCTAACCCCGCAACCTGAGCACAACGCGCCAAGCGACTAAAATCCACCCAGGCGGTTAGATCCTGCAATCCTGGATACACCAGCGGATCATCATGCGCATGATGACGCAGATGACAGCGCAAGGTTCCCATCCAGCGCTCAGGTGCATAAAGCTCCTGCCCCGTCGCACCATAATCAAACAACAGCAGCACACCGCGTTGCAACGCCTGCGCCACCCCTTCCACCCAGCCCGCCAGCTCTGGGTGAAACTCCACGCGATAGCCCTCGGGAAAAGCCGTCCCGCGCTGCGCCTCCAGCCCAGCCCAAATCGCCATATCATCCCCACTCGCGGGCAATGTAGACCAGGCCAAACCTTGCGCGTCATAACCCACGCCAAGACGACAGATGACTCCTGATACTCTCTGCAAAATGCGCAGAGGCATAGCATCCAAAACCTCATTGCCCAACATCACACCGACAAAATCCTGTGGCCAGGCATCCAGCCACAGCACCCGCTCCAGCAGATGCGGCGCGGCACACAACAGACGCTCGCGCTGTAACGCACGCAAACCGGGCGACACCTCAAGAATCAGATAACGCTCAGGCAAGGCCTCCAAGCGCGCAAGCTCCAACAATAAATCAGTCGCCAGCGCTCCCGAACCTGCGCCAAACTCCAATACATCAGCCTTGGAGCCAAGCTTGGCTAAAATTTCCGCTACCTGCCTTGCCAGCGTGCGCGCAAACAGCGGCGACACCTCCGGCGCGGTAACAAAATCCCCCGCCGCACCAAACTTCGCCATTCCCCCGGTGTAATAACCCACGGCTGGCGCATACATCACCCAACGCATGAAGTCCGCAAAATCCAGAGTGCCGCCTGCCGCCTCCATCCGTTCACGCAAAACCGCCATGACACGCTCACCATGCGCCAACACCTCGGGCGCAAGGGCAGGCAAAGCCTGAGGCTTCGTCCGCCCCCCGGCCTCAGCACAACGCATCACCGCACACCCCGCTCAATCTGCACCCCAACACCCGCAGCACCTTCAATCGCCCCCGGCTTGGTAACGCACACACGCACCCAGGGCGTTTGAAATTCGCCAAGCAAAATAGCCGCTATCTCTTCGGCCATGGTTTCGACCAGCAGAAACTGCCCATCCCCAACAAACTGCTTCAGCCGATTCGCCACCTTCTCATAATCAAGGGCAAGGCTAATATCATCCTTGGCTGCGGGCGGGCGATTATCCCAAGCCATCTGCAGATCCAGCTCGACCACCTGTCGGGTGACACGCTCCCAGTCATAAATCCCAATTATCGTTTCAATACGCAGCGCCCTGACAAACACCCTATCCATACTGCATCACCCTGCACGAATCATTAAAAGACTTGACACCCTAGCATAAGTCTATAGAATCTCGCGCCACTGAATGCCTAGGTGGCGGAATTGGTAGACGCACTAGTTTCAGGTATTAGCGAGTAACATCGTGGAGGTTCGAGTCCTCTCCTAGGCACCATTCATACATTTTTTGTGATTCCAGACAGTTCCATCAAGTCGCAAAAAACCTCCTCTAACCCGCATTCCTCCTAGGTTTGCGGGTTTTTTTATGCCCAAACAGTCCCAAGAGACTCCATTGCAGCCTACCATCCTTAGGGGGTGTAAATGGGGGCACGGGCTAGGGCGACACCCTCAGCCGCCCCATGTCTGAGAACACCGTAAACGCCGCCTTGAAGCGGCTGGATATCGACACGCAGAACGAGCTAACCGGGCATGGCTTTAGAACTAGGTGTCAAGACCCGCCTGATTGATTGACGCGCTTTCACCATCGAATGAAAAAGTTGATTTATAAACACAATCATGTAAAATGCGAATCGTTCTTATTTGTTTGTAGGTTTTTGACATGCTACACACCTTATCTCGTTCAAAATCATCCGCTGCGGCATGGGTTGTTGGTGCCGCTCTGGGCTGTTCGTGTGCACTCGCCGACGAAAACCTGCTGGGCTATACCAAGGGCGCGGAAACTGCGCCCAAGGGTACGTCAGAGGCGTATCTGTGGATCACGCACCACGACGGCAAACGTCGCGGCAGCTATTCGATGCAGGAATTTCGCGCCGAGTATGAATACGGCTTCACCGACCGTCTTTCCGGCGCTTTCTACCTGAACGGCTACCGTCATGATGTGAACTGCGGCTCGACGGGCTGCGCCGGTCCTGAAGATGCAGGCGAGTTTGTCGGCCTGAATATCAATAAATTCCAGCTCTCCGGCTTTTCGCTGGAGGCGAAGAAGATGATTCTCTCGCCCTACAAGGACGACCTTGGCCTGGCGCTGTACGGTGAATTCACCTACGACAGCGTGGACAAGATCACAGGCGATAAAGGCACCGGCTTTGAGCTGGAAGGCAAGATCATCTTCCAGAAGCCGTACATGGACGGTCAGCTTCAATGGCTGACCAACCTTGAAATCGAGGCGGAATCCTGGAAATCACGCGGCGCAAGTGAAACCGAATATGCCATCGCCCCGCGCCTGCGCACGGGTGTGGCCTATCGCTTTGCGCCCAACTGGTTTATCGGCACCGAGGGCTGGATTGACGCGGAAATACTCAAACCAGGCAATGGCTCGTGGGAATTCGACCACTGGGATGTATTCGCCGGCCCAAGCCTGCACTATGGCGGCAAAAAATGGTGGGCGACCCTGACCTGGGCGCCGCAACTTGCCGGTTCGAATGAAAGCAATGACAACGCAACCGGGCGGCACTTGGCTGACCATGAAAAACATGAAGTGCGCCTGAAAATCGGCTACACCTTCTGAGGATGCCCTCATGCGTGAATTTGCCTCGCTGCTGCTTATTCCGACTGCAAGCGTCATGGTTGCACCGACGTATGCCGCCGACTTCCTGAGCGTCGAACAGGCGCAAAAGGCGCTGTTTCCTGAGGCCGAACGTTTTGTACTCGCTCCCGTGCTGCTCACCGAAGAACAGCGCGATGCCATTTCAGCCAAGGCCGATGTCAAGCAACGCTGGGAAAAGCAGGATGTCTGGCGCGCAGAAAAAGGCGGCAAGCTGCTTGGCTGGTTTATTGTGGACAATGTGGTCGGCAAGCATGAGTTCATTACTTATGCGGCCGCGCTGTTGCCCGAGGGCAAGGTGCGCGGCGTGGAGGTGATGACTTATCGGGAAACTCACGGCGATCAGATCCGCGAGGCAAGCTGGCGCAAAACACTGGAGGGCAAAACGCTGGCCGACCCGTTCAGGCTGGACAAGGATGTGCCGAATATCAGCGGTGCCACGCTTTCCTGTCGTAACGTCATGAACGGGGTCAAACGCCTTTTGGTGCTGCAACAGCTTTTTTTGCCGACGAGTTGACGCTGTGAGCATGCTGCCTCCGCCTGAACCCTGCCGCAAGGAACCTGCCGACACGGCTGCCGGTTCGGCTTCACGCTTCGGTGTACGCCGTATGCGCCCGCTGCTGGGAACATTTGTCGAAATTGCGCTTCAGGCGCCGCCTGTACTGGCTGAAAATGCTTTGGCGGCGGCCTTTGCTGCTATTGAAGACGTACAAATACAGATGAGTTTTCATGACCCCGACAGCGATTTATCGCGCATCAACCTGTATGCGTGGCGTAGGCCGGTCAGCGTTAATCCCGGCGTTTTTCGCGCCCTCTGTCACGCTCGCTACATTTCGCGCAAGAGTGGCGGTCTATTCGACATGAGTATTGGCGGTCGCCTGGTTGCCGCCAGGCGACTGCCCGATCATGGTTTTCGCACGCTGGATCAGGAGGGCTGGGACGCACTGGAGTTACTGCCGCGCCTGCGTGTTCGCCTCAAGCGCCCGGTGATTCTTACGCTGGACGGTATCGCCAAGGGCTATGCCGTGGATTGCGCGGTGCAGGCGCTGATTACGCATGGGGTGACGCGCGGCCTGGTGAATGCAGGTGGCGATTTGCGTCTGTTTGGCGCAGTGCCTTTGCCTGTGGCCGTGCGTGAAGCCGATGGAAGCATCAACACGCTCGGTGAATGGACAAATACCGCAATCGCGACCTCGGCCGTTGGTCTGAGCGATGAAGAGAGCGCCCGTTTCCCCGCCTGCATCGTGACCCCAAGTGGCTGTGACGGCCTGGCCTGCCCGCACTTCAACCGATGCCCGCGCGCCTGGACGGTGCTGGCAGGTGAAGCATGGCGCGCTGACGCGCTAACCAAGGTTGCCGCGCTGGCGCAGGATCACGAGCGTGCAGCGCGTATCGCCCAACTGGGGGGCCGCCTGATCGAGCATCTGCCCAAGCATAAGCCTCATGCCGAAGATAAACCTGTAGCCTTTGGGCACGCCTACTGGCGCCAAGACTCGTCATCATGACGCACTACCCCGCTGCTTTTTCATCCCTGCTGCGTGGCGTGATGCTCCTGCTTTTCATCAGCGGCCTGCTGCTCGCTCCTGGCGCGCTGGAAATGCGTCTGGAGTGGAGCCTGCCCTGGACGCTGGATAGCGGCTCGCGGGTCTGGGCTGCATTGACCCATGCGACAGCTTATTTTCTGATGTTGCTTTTACTCGGCGCGTTGTGGACGGTTCACATGCGCGCAGGCTGGCTGCGCAGGGAAAATGTTTTCAGCGGTGCATCGCTGCTTGTCCTGTTTGCCTTGCTCGCCCTGAGCGGATTGGGGCTGTACTATCTAAGCCATGAGACGCTGGCCTCGCTGGCCGTGCTGCTGCATCTTGTCGGCGGCCTGTCTTTACCCATCCTGCTCTGGATTCATATGCTCGGCGCGAAAGCTGCGCAGTCGCGCGTCAATCGTCCAGGGAGAAAACCAGTAGCAAGCTAAAATCCCAGCGCTCCCGCCTGATGCCTTCAGGAAACGGCGGCAACGGCGCGGCATCACGCACCGCCTGCAAAGCAGCTTCATTCAGGCGCTCGCTGGCCGAAGGCGATTTGATGCGCAACCCGCTGACTTCGCCGGAAGGATTGACGCTAAACTCCACCATGACGCGCCCTTCCTCGCCCATGCGACGCGATAGACGCGGGTATTGTTTGTGCGCATCCACCCTGCTGCGCAGCAGCGCCTTGTAACGATCTTCATCCTGGGTATCACGCGCTGGCACGGGCGTTGCCACAGGGGCAAGCGGCATCGGCGCTGTCACTGGCGCAGGCGCGCTCTCGGCAACCGCTGGCTGCGGCATATCGACCACAGCCGGGCTCTCCACCTGCGCAGGCTTGGGCTGTGGTTTTGGCTTGGTCACATCCTTTTGCGTCGGACTGGGGTTGGGTGGAGTGGACTTGGGTGGAGTGGGTTTAGGCTCTGGCTTGGGTTCTGGCTTGGGTTC
>CAZTYJ010000029.1:18042-24542 GCA_964618025.1 uncultured Halothiobacillus sp.
TCTGGCTTGGGTTCTGGCTTGGGTTCAGGCTTGGGTTCTGGCTTGGGTTCAGGGGGTGGCGGCTCGGGCGTGGGCGGCTCGTTGGCAACCTCCGCGAACACAGGTTCGACAGGCGCGTCCTGTTGCTTCACGGCATCGGTCTGCATTGGCACACTCGCTGGCGCACTGGGCGCAGCAAGCATGGACAATTCCAGCGGAACCGGTGTTACCAAAGCCTTGGGCGGCGGCAGCGCACGCTCCAACCACACCATAACGCCCCCAATCGCCACAACATGTAACGCCAGGGACACCGCCCAGGCCAGACGACCACGCGACGCTTCAGGCATTATTGACGCACCGTGACGATGCTCAGATGACGCAGATGGTATTTGTTGAGCACATCCAGCACGCCGACCACATCATTGAACGGCACGCTGGCATCCACGCGCAACACCACGGGCTGATCCTGCTTCACCAGACCCAGACGCTGTTCCAGCTCCAGCAGATGCACCATCGCCGTATCCAAGTACAGCTTGCGCGCCTCGTCGATACTGATCTCCAGCGGCTTGTCATTTTGCGGCGCGGCGGCATGTTGCGCCTCCGGCAAGTTCAGCGGAATACGCCCCTGGGCGATAAAGGTGGCCGTGGTCAACACAATCGCCAACAGCACCAGCATGACGTCGATAAAAGGAATCACATTGATCTGATCGAATTTTTTCATCGTTTCAGACCCCCTTCAGTGCGCGCCATTGCCCCATCAACACCTCGACTTTGCGCGTCAGAGCGTTGTAAATCACGATAGCCGGAATCGCCACCAGCAGCCCCGCTGCCGTAGCTTTCAGCGCCAGCGCCAGACCGAGCATGATGTGATGCACATCCACCTGCCCGCCCTGTCCCATCTCGTAAAAGGTAATGAGAATCCCCAGCACCGTGCCCAACAGCCCGACATACGGCGCATTCGCGCCTACGGTGTAAATCCAGGTCAGATTGCGTGTCAATTCGATATTCAGGGTATCGGCGTGGCTGAATTTTTGCAGATCAAGCGTGCGATAAAACAGCACGCGCTCCACCGCCATCGCCAGCATCATCACGCTCATCAACCCCAAGAGGCCGATCACGGCAAAATCCAACGCGGTTTTAATTGATTCGAGCACAGACAACCTCAGTCAATTTTTAATCCAATAAAAAGTGCGCATCAGCGCACTCGATATATCACGCAAAAACCCGCAAGGCTTAGCTCAACTCAGGATGCGCCACACCCGCGACCAGGCGATGCAGATAACGATTCATCTGCACCATGGCAATGCCGTTGTCACCGCTAAAGCCGGTCAGCTCGATGTGTTCGACGATGCCACGGAATAGCACAATCTCTTCGCGCTGTTCGGCGATAAACCATTGCAGCATATTGAAGGTGCTGAAATCCTTTTCTTCAAGCGCAAGCTCGGCCAGGCGGTGAATCTGCATGGTGACTTTCTGCTCATGGGCGTAGGCGGCCTTGAGCACTTCCACCAGGTTTTCGTAATCCGCACGCGGCGCGGGAATAGCCTCGATCACGACTCGCGCGCCCGACTCCAGCATGTAGTCCACCAGCTTGTCGCGGTGAATCATCTCTTCGGGCACATGCGAGCGGAAAAAGGTCGCTGCACCGTGCATGCCGCGATCTTCGCACCACATGGCCATTTGCAGATAAAGCTGCGCGGCATGGGTTTCGTTGGTGATTTGCGCGTTAATCAGTTCAACGATATT
The DNA here is from genome assembly GCA_964618025.1 of uncultured Halothiobacillus sp. Classification (GTDB taxonomy): domain Bacteria; phylum Pseudomonadota; class Gammaproteobacteria; order Halothiobacillales; family Halothiobacillaceae; genus Thiofaba. The sequence goes on from CAZTYJ010000029.1 coordinate 19,768, forward strand.
GGCCTTAAGCATCACTTAGGTCACCTCTTATTTGGTTGAAAAGTGGCTGGCTTGCTCGATTGCTGGCTGGCTATTGGGTTGAAAAACACCTGAAGCGCGCTCATCCCGAGCGCCCCCAGTCATAGGTCAGGTTAATGAAGAAATACCTTGCCAATCCATTAATCCCGCCATAGGGCGGATGATAGACCGTATCAAAGACATTCCCTACCCCGGCGGTGACCAGGACATCGGCCACGCGCAGCCCGGCGTAAAGATTAAGCAGGGCGTAAGGCTCAAAACCGCCGTACTGGCGCACTTTAGGGGTATCGGTCACACCGACAACCTGTGCCATCGCCCAGGGCTTCCATTCATGCGCAAAACGGTACTTGTAGGATAAGTTCAGGCGAATCGGCTGCGAGTTGGCGATCACGAAAACATCGTCGGAACGAATGTCGTTATAACCCAGCGCCGCACGCACATCCTGCACGCCGTCGTCATAACGTGCGGCAAACTCCGCGCCCTGATTGGTAACATGCTCGGAATTGTAGTACTGCACAAACTGGCTGAAAAAATCATTTTCATGACCATTGAATTCCCCCTTGGCCGGGTTGCAGATACCGGCCACCACGCATTGGCGCAGCCCTTCGGGATTGGTGAGCTGGCGCACATTCTTGGTGCTGATGTAGTTGTCAAAATCGCTGTAAAAAAGGCTGGCGGTCATCGCCCATTGCTTGTCGAGATACTTCCACAGCGCCTCGACATGCCTGCCGGACTCGGGAACCATCTCCGCGCCGCCGCCCACCACGCCGCCGAAGGCGTAGCGTTCATACAGATCAGGATTGCGGTAGGTGGTATTGAAATTCACGGCCAGATTTTGCTGTTCATTGAGCAGGTACACCGCCCCCAGCGACCAAGTGGGCGAGGACTCATCCATCGGCGGCGTGATGCCGGAAATGCCGTACAAATCCTTGGCCACCGTCGGATTGCTGCCTGCCAGCAATTCCTGCGTGGTACGCCACCAATTACCGCGCAAACCGCCGCTCAACAGAACATCACCCAGGGCATATTCCACATTGGCGAACATGGCGTAGTAATCCTGCGTCGAGGACACCAGGGTTTTGGCATCATCCAGCGACAGCTCCGCCCCCATGCGCGTGCGCCAACGGCCATTGCGCATAAGCGCGGACAGATTGAGCGTATTGCTGTTAAGCGTCGTGCCAACCGAACCCACCCCGACTTCCTGCACCAGTTTCTGATTGGCAAAGGACAGGTTGACATCTTCCAGCGCGCCCAGACTTTGCTTTTTGAAGCGCAAGGCATGGGTGTCGCGCTGCATACGGTCGTAATGAATCACCAGCGCCTCGCCGATGGTCGGGCCGTGGATAAAATTGATATCCCTGCCCAGCCAGCGATCCACACTGGCTTCGATGCGCCCGTCGCCCAGCACCTTGGCAGCGGCACGCGCGCTCAGAGACTCCGCCTTATAGCCAAGATCGCTCACGCTCGCCATGCTGGGATTCAAGCCGGCCTGATCGTTGCTCTGGCTGATGAGCAATTTTTTCTGGGTGTCGCCACCTGCAATCCGATAGTCGGTGGCATCCTCATAGGTGTAGGCCACGCTGGCGCCAACATCGCCATTACCGCCGCGCAGCCGGGTGCTGGAAGTGGTCTTGCCATAGCCCTGGTCGTAACCCAGCACCTGCTTGAAGCCCAGAGACTTATCCACCAGCGCCGAGGACGAGACCACATTGACCACGCCGCCCGAAGCGCCGGGGTCGTAGATCACCGACGGACTGCCGCGCACCACTTCAATCTGCTCCACGGTGTGAATATCGGTCATATTCAGCTCGCCCGCGCCGGAATGACTCATGCCCTGATTGCCGATTTTCACCCCGTCCACCAGCGTGACCACACGCGGCCCATCCAGCCCGCGAATGCTCAGGCTGCGATTGAACGCGCCCTGATTAAGCACCGACACCCCGGCCATATCGCTAATGGCATCGGTAGCATTGGCGGCGTTTTTTTCCAGAATCGCTTCCGCACCAATGGCACTGGGGCTGTAAGGCAAAAAGAAACTCTCTTCGGCCATACGTCGCTCGGCATCCTGGGTCGGCTCCCTGTCTGCCTTGACCTGAATATCGCCCAGCTTGTCCGGGTTTTCCTTGGTAAGCGCCTCATCCGCCCAAACGCTGGCGGGCAGGGTGAGCGGCATACCCAGAAACATCAGCATTCCAACTAGTGCAGAAAACCTAGGGAAATATCGTTTTGAATGTCTCATTGATGTTTCAAACCAAACTTGTCTGACACGACAAAAAAATGCCGACCAATCTTTATCGCGTTAGTCGGCTCGATGCAGAGATCAATCAATAATCCAGTCACCCGCAATCTGGTTGACCTTGGTCAGCGAGCCCGCACGACCCGACGTACCGCTCACCAAAAAGGGCACCGCGCCATGCCCCGTGCTCATCTTCAGGCCAAACATGCCGCCCACCCCGGCTAGCCCCGTGCTCTTGGCGCTTGCGCTGTTGATGCTATTGGCTACGGTTTCAATGTTGCTATCGCTGCCGATCACCACGTTGCTGGTGGCATCGAACACCTCGCTGGTGACGCGGTTCCACAGAATCACACTGCCCTCATACACTCCCGTGCCCCGGAAGGCGGTGCGTTCAAAGAACATGCGACCGTTGGTGGTCGGCACGGCGGGCCTGGGCAGACTGGCATCCATCGGCATCTTATAGATGGTATACACCCGGGCGGCGGCGCTCGTTGTCCCTTCGGTAGCCTCCGAGAGATACAGGCTGTCACCGACCGCCAGCGCCGGAGCGCGATTGGCGGTGAAATACGGATAGGTCAGACGACTGAGCACGTTATCCATTTTTGTTTTGGGGAAGCTGCCGCTATTCGTATCCAGCCAGCCCTGCTGGAGCGTGCTGCACCCGGTGTTGTTAGGGGCAAGCGGCTCACAGCTTCCGCCCAGCGCCTTGATCGGATAACCGCCGGCCTCAAAAAACAGCTTGCCGCCCTTGACCGCCGTCAGGGTGATGTGTTCACCCATCGTATCCTTGCCGCCGGAAGCATTCATATCGTCCACGCCATCACCGTTGTCATACACTTTCACGCCCACCGTGCCGCTGAACTTGAGGATCATGGCGTGTTTCCACATGTAGTTGTCAGATCCATAAACCTTATTGATTGGCGTATCCAAATCCATATCGTAGTTGATCGCCACATAGGCACTCTCGCCTTCAGACAAGGACGTGCGGATACCGCTCAAGGTAGTGAAGTCCGTGGTAATGACGCCTCCGCCATGCGAATCAGAGCTTCGCAACAGGTGATGATGCGGATCGAATTTGGCCGGATACTGCACGCCGCTGATCTGGGCGAGCGTGCCTGCCGCCTTGTCAAAGGCGAACAGATTGCTACTGCCCTGCTGAGCCATGTAAAAATGCGTACTGCTCTCTCCTAGGGTGAAGTAATTGCCCGCGCCGCCCGCAACGTCGGTGCAGGTCGCAAGATCGGTCGAACAGATTTGCAGACGCTTCGCCAAGGTCGGGTCGGTCGGGTAAGCGCCCTTCTTGTGCGCGGCAATGTAATTAAACAGCACCTGATCGGTCTTGCCATTGGTGCTGTTGATAATCAAGCCGACCGGGCGACCCATGCGCGCCTTGCTATCAGACACGCGCACGGTGATCGGCGCATGGACAATGGCGTGATCATCCTCGCTACGCAACACATCCGCCAGGTACTCGTAAGCCTTGAGGCGCACATAGGAATTGGCAATGTCGGTGTAGTTCAGCGCCTGTTCGTAGCTGCCTTCAATCACCTTCAAGCCCTGCGCCTTGGCATCGGCGGGCAGCATGGCGCTGCTGAAGATAGTCGCCTCCGAGGAGGGATTGGCCGCATCGAAACGCTTGAGGATATTGTCCTTATAGAAGGTGTACTCGTAGGTGCCACCCTTGCCATCCGAGGCGGTGCGCTTCTCGGAAGAAGCATTCGGGTCGAGGAACACGGCGTATTCACGCTTCACATACTGCGTCTTGTCGCCCGACTTGGCACCGCTGATGACAAACACATTGCTGCCCAGGATCACGTTGTCCTTGATGACTTTCTGGTTGCTGGCCGGATTGCTGTCGTTCGGGTCATAGCGCACCACCTGCTTGTTCAGTGTTTTGGGATTGGTCACGCTGTAAAACTGGTAGTCAAAGGCCGCCTTGATGCCCACGCTCACCTGCACAGCGGCCTCGGCGCTGGCCTGACCATTGCTGACGCTGACCACCACGCTATCCGCCCCCGCCACATTGAATGCCGTGTAGCTAAGTGTGCCATCGGCGGCGATTGTCGCGCTGCCCAGCCTGGGCTGGGTTTTGATGCTGTAGCTCAAGGCCAGCCCCGCCGGGTCGCGGGCGCTGATCTTGTGCGTGGCACTCGCGCCGGTCTGCACGCTCATATTGCCCCCACTGACCACCGGCGCAGTGCTGACCGAGGCACTACCACCACCGCCGCCGCCACAGGCGGTCAACATCCCTGCGCCTGCGGCCATGCTCATGGCCAAAATCAGCGGGCGAACCAGAGGAAGCGCCTTGGGCGCGACACGAACAGACTTTTTCATACTCATCATCTCCAGGTTTTCATTCAAAGGACTTAGGCAATAACCGGGTTTAACAGGCTGCTGAAATACTTATCGATCCTTGCCTGAATGAACCTTGAATGGACGATAGGAGCGGGCTTGTCCGCCAAGCCTTCAACATACGTTTTTTCGCGGGCAAGCCCGCTCCTACGCTTCAAGATATATTCGT
>CAZTYJ010000030.1:0-21736 GCA_964618025.1 uncultured Halothiobacillus sp.
GTGCGCAATCGCAAAGTCTTCTTCACGAAACAGATGCAGCACGCTGCCCAGCCATGAGCGATAACTCAAACGTCCGGTGAGCACATTGGTCATCACATTCAGTCGTCCCACCAGATTGAACTGCTGGAAGACCATGCCGACCTTTTGCCGCACGCGGCGCAGATTTTTGGCGCGAAGCGGCAGATCATGCACCTTGACCTCGCCTTCAGTCGGCGTTTCCAAGCCGTTCATCATGCGCAGCAGGGTGGACTTGCCCGCGCCGGATGGGCCGAGAATGACGGTGAACTTGCCCGGCTCGATGTTCAGGCTGATATTTTTCACCGCCTGCATCCCGTTGGGGTAGGTCTTGCTGACCCGGTCAATGACAATCGCGCTCATGGCGTGCCTCCAGAATTTTTTTGCCCAGGCGTGGTTGTGCCTGAGCTTGAAAAGAGTGCTAAACCGAACATCAAGGCACGGTTTAGCTTTCTCTCCCCTCGTGGGAGAGGGTTGGGAAGAGGGGGGAATCGTTGGCAAGATTATTGGCTTATGCCACAACCGCCCCCCCTCTCCCGCTTGCGGGAGAGGGCGTTATCGTCAGCCTTACTTGAGCATGTCGCTCTTCGTCAGACCCAGCTCCTTGACCATGTCACGAATCATCTGGTAATCCGCCGGGGTGACTTCCGCGTAGTGCGACAGCTCGCCGAAACCGGTGACTTGGATGTCCTTGTGCGCGTTCAGGATGGCATCCTTGATTTTGGCTTTCAGCTCAGGACTGAGGTCGCCACGGTAGGTCAAGGGCGAGCCGGGCAGAGGCGCGCTTTCGGCAATGATGCAGTTCTCGTCCTTGCTGATCTGGCCTTTTTTCAGCATTTTTTCGTAGGTGATGTCGTTATCCGCAGCGGCATCCACCGTCTTGTTTTTTACTGCCAATTGCGCCGCATCATGGCTGCCGGTGTAAGTGAACTTGCCAAAAAACTGCTCCGGCTTTTTGCCGAACTCCTTGACGATCATGTAAGAGGGCATCAGGCCGCCCGAGGTGGAGGCCGGGTTAACGAAGGCGACGCTTTTGCCTTGCAAGTCCTTCAGGCTTTTGATGTCTGAATCGCAGGGCGCAATGAAAATGGACTTGTATGTGTGGCTGTTCGCGCCTTTGCGGATACCGGCGGCAAATGGCTCCGCACCGGCTTCCTGTTGTGCCAGAACGTAGGAGAGCGGGCCAAACCAGGCGATGTCGATGCGCTTTTTGCGCATGGCTTCGATCACGCCGGTGTAGTCGGTGGCGGTGTAAATCTTCACCGGTTGGCCGAGTTTTTGTTCAAGGTAGGCACGCATCGGCTCAAACTTTTTGATCATCTCCTCCGTGTTTTCGGCAGGGATCAGACCCATGGTAATTTCAGCGTGAGCCGCCGGAGCGGTAACGGCCAAGCCCATCAGGGCGGCCAGCAGGGTTTTCTTCATCATGGACATGGTTATCTCCTTCAGGGGTGGGTTCATCGAACAGCGGGGCTACACCGCAACCGACAGTTGCACACGGTCGGCACGGAATCGGGTCAGGGCGTATTCAATCGGCTGATTGCTACGCTCATCTATATTCAGACTCTTCACTCGCAATACCGGCACGGTGCGCGGCATGAGCAAAAGACGGGCATCATCGCCCTGTGGCAGGGTGGATGACACGAGACTCTCCACCCGGCGCAGGCGCACATCCAAACGCGCGTGCAACACGCCATGCAGCGAGCCACCGTGGTAGTCATCCAGCGCCGCGCCGATCATGGCGGGCGGGAAAAAGTGCGACACCACGCAAAACGGCTGGCCACTCACCCGGCGCAGCGTCTCGATAAACAGCACCTCGGCGCTATCCTCCAGGGCAAGCCTGCGCGCCACGCCGCTGGAGGCAGGCACAAGCTGCCTGCGCAACATCTCGGTTTCAGCCTCCATGCCCAATGTGGCAATCTGCTCGGTAAAACGGGTTTTGCCGCTGATCGCATAGTCGATCAAACCCTGCACAAACGTGCCGCGCCCATGCACCCGCTCCAGCAAGCCCTGCGCAACCAGCACATCCACCGCACTGCGAATGGTGTGGCGATTCACGCCAAAGCGCTCGGCCAGAAGCGTTTCCGCAGGGATGCAATCGCCTGGTTGATAACGTCCGCGAATCTCGGCTTCCAGGGTTTGTGCAATCTGGCGATATATCGCCGTTCCAGCGTCACGATCAAGGGCGTAGAGGCTCATGTTGTCTAGATGTCTGTATCAGTTGGTGCAGGCATGCTGCCGTTGGCACATGACTTTTTCGTGATGAATTTATGCCATATTTGTGAAATTTATTGCCTGGTGAGGATGGGCGCGGTAGGGGCAGGCAAATCCCCCTGCCCCCTTTTGCCAAGGGGGAGAAACCGCTGGGCACTTCTATAAAAAGCAGGACTTACGCAAAACCCGGATCCAGCCCCCTCGGTACGGCCTCTCCCCCATCAAGGGGAGGGGGTGAAAACCGCCATCTTGCGTAAGTCCCAAGGAAAAAGGTCGCCAAAAATGGAGCGGGCTTGCCCGCGAAAAAGCGTATGTTGAAGGCTTCGCGGGCAAGCCCGTTCCTACCGTCCATTCACGGTTCATTCAGGCCGCATCAATAAGGCCGCTTTTCCGCAGGTTTGGCTTGCATCCATCGGTTTGATGAATTTATAGAAGCGCCCCTTATAATCTCCACCACACCTCATTGAAGTTGAATCTCACCATGCAAGAGAGCATCTGTCTGACCGCATACAGCCACGGCGCGGGTTGCGGCTGCAAAATTGCGCCGAATGTGCTTGATACCCTGCTGCATTCCCAGCTTGAAGCCTTCCATGATCCGCGTTTGCTGGTCGGCAATGCTTCGCGGGATGATGCGGCGGTGTACGATCTGGGCGACGGGCGCGGGGTGGTTTCCACCACCGATTTTTTTATGCCGATTGTCGATGACCCTTTCGATTTCGGACGGATCGCCGCCACCAATGCCATTTCCGACATTTACGCCATGGGCGGCAAGCCCTTGATGGCGATTGCAATTTTCGGTTGGCCGATTGACAAATTGCCCGCCGAGGTGGGGCGGCAGGTGATTGACGGTGGGCGCGCCGCCTGTCATCTGGCGGGTATTCCGTTGGCTGGCGGGCATAGCATTGATGCGCCTGAGCCGATTTTTGGCCTGGCGGTGACGGGGCTGGTGGATTTGCACCATCTCAAGCGCAATGATACGGCGCGTGCCGGAGCCAGGCTGTATCTCAGCAAGCCGCTGGGCATTGGTTTGATGACCACGGCGCAGAAATCCAAGCTGCTCAAGCCGGAACATGCGCATATTGCGCGTGACTGGATGGTCACGCCGAACCGCTTTGGCGCGGAAATCAGCGATATGGACAAAGTCGTGGCCATGACCGATGTCACCGGCTTTGGCTTGCTCGGGCATTTGCTGGAAATGTGCGAGGGAAGCCGTGTGAATGCGCGTATCCACATGGAGGCCATTCCGGTGATTGAGGCGGCGCGTGAATATGCGGCGCTTGGTTGCTCTCCGGGAGGCACGCAGCGTAATTACCAAAGTTACGGCCACAAGGCGGCAGCGATCACTGAGGCGCAAAAGCTGATTCTTTGCGATCCGCAAACCTCCGGCGGCTTGCTGATTGCGGTTATGCCGGAGGGTGAGCCGGAGTTTTTGCGCCGTGCGACGGCGTTCGGGCTGGAACTGAGCGCCTTGGGCGAGTTGGTCGAGCGCGCGCCGGATAGCACGCCGGATGAGCCGTTTGTGAGTTTTGTGTGAGCCCCTCCCTGCCGCTGGTCAGCGATTTTGGCGTATTGTTTTTGGAACAGCGTCCCTTGCTGGACGTGCGTGCGCCAGTCGAGTTTAAGGAGGGCGCTTTTCCCCACGCGACCAATCTGCCGCTGCTTACCGATGCCGAGCGTCAGCAGGTTGGAACGCGCTACAAGCAACAGGGTCAGGATGCGGCGATAGCGCTGGGTTATGCGCTGGTGGATGCCAAGAGCAAGGCTGAACGCATTGCGGGCTGGGCGGCATGGGCGAAACAACACCCCGACGGCGTGCTCTACTGCTTTCGCGGCGGTCTGCGCTCACGCCTCACCCAACAGATGCTGGCCGACGAAGCCGGGGTGATTGTTCCGCGTGTGGCCGGAGGTTACAAGGCCATGCGGCGTTTTTTGCTCGATACATTGGCCACGCAGCCCCGCCAGCAGCCACTGTTGCTGCTGGGCGGGCGCACCGGCTGCGGCAAGACCGATCTGCTGCAATCCTTGCCCAATAGCGTCGATCTTGAAGGCATTGCACATCATCGTGGCTCATCCTTCGGGCGGCACGCGCAGGCGCAACCCGCGCAGATCGACTTTGAGAATGCTCTTGCCATCCGCCTGTTGCAACTGAGGGCAGCACCGTCGCTGGTGCTGGAGGACGAAGGGCGCGCCATAGGGAGCCGGGACATTCCTCACAGCCTGTTTGTGTCGATGAGCGCGGCACCATTGGTCGTTCTGGAGGCCGGGCTTGAGGCGCGGGTGCAGCAGTCTTTCAAGGATTATGTGCTGGACGCGCTGCACGAGTTTCAGCGGATGTACTGCCAGGATGAGGCTTTTGCCCGTTATTCGGCGCATGTTCATGCAAGCCTGGATCGTATTCAAAAGCGTCTGGGCGGCGTGCGCTATCAGGAGATGAGGATTTTGCTTGATGCGGGGCTGTGCGCCTTGCAGGACGATGATGTCGCGCCGCTGCACGAATTTGTGCGCCGTCTTTTGCTGGAGTATTACGACCCGATGTACGACTACCAGATCAGCCGCAAGCAGGCGCGCATGGTGTTTCGCGGCGAGCGTGAGGCGCTGCTGGAGTGGCTTGCGCAACGGGATGGAGGGGTGGCATGAGCCAGCGCGACCGCATTTATGCGCTTCCCCCCAACCCCTCGCTCGCGTGTGAGCGCGGGGAGGAAAACCCGGTGGCACCGTTTAGTTTCGATGCACAGGTGGCGGCGGTTTTCCCCGACATGATTCGCCGTTCTGTACCGGGCTACGAGTTGATTCTGCAATCATTGCCCTGGCTTGCGGCGCGTGTGGTGCAGGCGCATTCCAATGTGTACGATCTTGGCTGCTCACTCGGCGCAAGCAGCCATGCGCTGCGGCACGGGTTGGAAAACATGCCCGGCTGCCGCATCATTGCCGTGGACAATTCCGCCGCCATGCTGGCGCGTGCCGCAGAATGGCTGCACGGCTTTCGTGCGGCCACGCCGATTGAGCTGCACTGCGCCGATGTGCTGGATTTTCCGCTGGAAAACGCCTCGCTGGTGATGCTGAACTTTACTCTGCAATTTATTGCGCAGGATCAGCGTCTTGCACTTTTACAGCGCATTCGTGCCGGAATGCGTCCGGGCGGAGTGTTGCTGCTTTCGGAAAAAATCGCCATCGACGATGCGCCGCTGGCCGAGCTGATTACCGAACTGCATCACGACTTCAAACGCGCCCAGGGCTATTCCGAGCTGGAAATTGCGCAAAAGCGTCAGGCACTGGAAAACGTGCTCATTCCTGAAAGCTTGGCGACCCATCAAGCGCGTTTGCACCAAGCCGGATTCGCCGCCGTGGAGCCTTGGCTGCAACACACGCGCTTTGTGTCGCTGTTGGCGCGGGTTTGAGGCTTGCCTCGCATAAACAAAGCGTTTATTTTGCTGCCATGATTCAGAGCTTTGCCAACAAAGAAACCGCAGCGGTGTTTGTCGGGCGCTTTATCAAACGTATGCCGCACCCCCTGCTTGCGCGCGCGAAAAAGTGCCTCGAACAGCTTGATGCGGCGACTTGCGTGGAAGACTTGCGCCAGCCGCCGTCGAATCAGTTGGAAAAGTTGTCGGGTGATCGGAAAGAACAGTGGAGTATCCGTATCAATGCGCAGTGGCGTGTGTGTTTTGAATGGCGCGAAGCTCATGCTTGGCAGGTCGAAATCGTTGACTATCACTAATAGGACTTACGCAAAACGTGTAGGTGTAGGAGGGGATTCATCCCCGACCATGCTTTGGCAGCGCAGGTGGGTCGGGGATGAATCCCCTCCTACAATCATGAAGTCGAGCTTGCGCAACATCGTGTTTTGAGCTGTTTTGCGTAAGTCCTAATTAATTCAAGAGGTGCATGAATGAGCATCAACATCGCTGATTTAGCTGCGCTGGATTTTTCCGATGTGGCCGACCTGTCTGCAGACACACTGCCGCCGACGCATCCGGGGGAATTTTTGGCGGAGATTTTGCGTGAACATGGCCTGTCACAGGCCGAGTTTGCGCGGGCGATTGGCTTATCACCGATGCGGGTTTCTCACCTTATCAAGGGCACGCGCCCGGTGACAGCGGAGCTCGCCCTGCTGTTAGGGCAAGCCTTCGAGCAATCGCCACACTTTTGGATGAACCTGCAGGCCAGCTTTGACCTGAAAACGGCGGCGCAAAATATCGCAGGCAAACTCGCCGCAGTTCAATCCTTCGCTCATGCTGGGCATGAGTCTGCATGAGCACCTGTGTGACACCTCTCGTCGATAGGGTCTTGTTGCGCCATGACCTCGCCCATGATGCCCTCGCTCCGTGGCTTGCTTGGCTGCCCGCCGCCTTGGATGCCGCCTTGGATGAGGCGAGCAACGGCAATCTGCTGTGGATTCGTCAGGCCTTGGCCGCCTTGCCGGCGGTGCGCGCGCAGGTGGTGGACGTGCAGCGCGATACCGTGCAGATTGGCCTTGAGGCTGAACTCAGCCCAACGCAGCGGGAGTCGCTGGAGCAGGCTCTGCGCGGCCTGATGCCCTGGCGCAAGGGGCCGTTCGATGTCTTCGGTATTCATATCGACACCGAATGGCGCTCGGACTGGAAGTGGGGGCGGGTATTGCCGCATCTTGCGCCGCTGGCGGGGCGGCGCGTGCTGGATGTGGGCTGCGGTAGCGGCTACCACCTGCTGCGGATGCGCGGTGCAGGCGCGGCGCTTGCCATCGGCATTGATCCGTCGGTGTTGTTTACCGCGCAGTTTGCGGCTTTGCGTCATTTGAGCGGCGTGCGCCATGCGCATGTCCTGCCTTTCCCTTTGGAGGGTTTGCCCACGCCGGCGCAGGGCGGGCGTTTGCCGTTGTTCGATACGGTGTTTTCCATGGGTGTGATCTACCATCGCCGCGACCCGCACGAGCATCTGGCGCAGTTGCTCGAATGCCTGCGCCCTGGTGGACAGTTGCTGCTGGAAAGCCTGGTGATCGAGGGCGGCGCGGACGACTGTCTTTACCCGGCGGACACGGCCAGCAACCCCAGCGGGCGTTACGCCATGATGCGCAATGTGTGGATGGTGCCTTCGGCGCGCTTGCTGCAACGCTGGATGCAGCAGGCGGGTTTGCACAACGTGCGCATCGTGGATGAAAACATCACAAGCCTGGGTGAACAGCGGCAAACCGACTGGATGCGTTATGACTCGCTGGCTCAGTTCCTTGATGCGAGCGAGCCGACGCGCACGGTGGAAGGCTTGCCCGCGCCGCGCCGGGCGATTTTGCTGGCGGAAAAAAGATGAAGAGCGGCGCTGGTTTTACGCTCATCGAAGTGATGGTGGTGATGGTGATTATCGCCATTCTGGTCACGGCGGTGAGTCTCTCGCTCAAGGGCGACCGGGTGGGCGAGGCGCTCGGCGAGGAGGCGCAGCGTTTGAGCGCCCTGCTCAATCTGGCACGGGAAGAGGCGGTGATGCGCGATAGCGATATTGGACTGGTGCTGGCGCAGGATGGCTATCTTTTTGCGCAGCGCGATGAGACGCGCACGGCGGACGCTGAAGAGGTGTTTATTCCGCTTAACGATGACCCGATGTTTCGCCCGCGCAGCTTGCCTGCTGGCACGGAGCTGCGCTTTGCGGCGCAGCAAAATAACAAGACGGCGCAAGGCTCCCGCTCGGCTGCGCGCAGCACCCTTCGCGCCTCTCCTGCGAGTGGGCGCGGCGCTGTAGACGCGCTGCAGCCTGGCGTGTTGGTGCTAGCCAACGATATGTTTCAGCCGCTGGGGACATTGTTGCTGAGTCACCCCGCCACGCCGCGTGTGCTGCGCGTTGTGATCGAGCAGGACGGCGCGCGGGTTTTGCCTGAGCAGGCGGCGCCATGATGCGCCGTGCAGCCGGATTTACCCTGTTGGAAGTGCTGGTGGCGCTGGTGATTCTGGCGCTGGCGCTCGGTGCGCTGATTAAAACGGCGGGCGATCATGCCTTGCTGCTGGCGAATCTGGAAACGCGCACCCAGGCTTTTCTGGTGGCGGAAAATCAGTTGCGTCGCCTACAGGCAAGCAAGCTGTGGCCGGAGGCCAGCGAGCAAAGCGATGTGCTGGAGCAGGGCGGCAGGCGTTGGCAGTGGCAGGCGCGCTTTGAGTCTACGCCTGACCCGGATTTGAAGCGTGTGTTGATCGATGTGCGTCAAATGAATGGCGATGCCGTGAATGCGGGGGTTGATGCGCGGGTGATCGGCTTTTTGGCGCGAACCTTATGAATGATGCCATCAAGCTATTGAAGCTGCGCCAAAGTTTGGCTCAACGTACAGGGCGTTACGCCCTCCCCCTTCTCCCCAACCCTTCCCCGCCGGGGGGGAGGGGGCAAGCGCCGGTTCCCTCTCTGGTTTTAGCGTCCTTCGTCGCTCCCGCAAGAGGCGCGAGGAAGGGACTAGGCTTTACCCTGCTTGAACTGCTGGTGGCGATGGCGATTTTCGCGTTCATCGGCATTATGGCCTATGGCGGTTTGGCGGCGATGATTAAAAACTCGCAAGGCTCGCGTGAGGCGCGCGAGCAACTCGCCGAGGTGCAGCGCGGTCTGCGCATCGTCGATGATGACATGAGTATGCTTATCAACCGCCCGGTGCGTGATGGCTTGGGCTCGCAGCAACTCGCGCTACAGACCGGGCGGGATGGCTCGACCGTGCTGGAATTTACGCGCACCGTGCGGGTGCGTGAGGGCTTTGCGCCGTCGCCGTTTTCGCGCGTGCGTTATCGCTGGCAGGAGGGCGTGCTTTGGCGTGATGAATGGAATCCGCCGGATGCTGCGCAACTGGAACCCGATCAGGTGGTACGTCTGTGGCGCGGGGTGAGCGGTATTGAGCTGCGCTTTTTGGAGGACGGCAAGGAAAGCCGGAGCTGGCCGCCGCCTGCGGAGAACATGAGCCTGCCACAAGCGCTGAGTATGCAGCTACGCTTTGAGGATGGCCGTGCCATCACCCAGGTCATGCTCTTGCCGGATGCCGGTATCGGTGATGCGATGAATACGGAATCTTCGGGGCAAACCCCCGCGCCGGAGGCTGACAAGCAGACCACGCCCAAGGCAAATGCCGGGCAGGATCGTTCATGAAATTACGCAAGGTTGGCCAAAGCATGGGACAGCGCATGAAGCAGCGCGGCATTGCGCTGATTACCGCCTTGCTGGTGCTGGTTCTGGCCGTGGTGCTGGCGGTGGCCTTGGTGCAAGACGGCGCGCTGAGCTTGCGCCGCACGGAAAACCTGTTGCATCACGCCCAGGCCAAGCTCTATCTGCAAGGCGCGGAAGATTGGGCAAGGGTGGTGCTGGCGCGTGATAAGCGCGAAGTCGATCATCTGGGCGAGGCCTGGGCGATGCCCTTGCCCGCCGTGCCGGTTGAGGGCGGGGAAATCAGCGGGCGGCTGATGGATATGCAGAGCCGCATGAATCTGCGCGCCTTGCTGAAAACGGATAATTCGATGGATCCGATCATGCAGCAACGTTTGGGTTGTCTGTTAAAAAAGGCTGGGGTGGAGACACCGGACGCGGCGCTGGAGGCGTTGACCGACTGGCAGGATGCTGATGGCGAGGTGCGCCCACAGGGGGCGGAAGATGAAGTCTACCGAGGCCGCGAACCGGCCTATCGCGCCGGCAATCAACCCTTGCAGTCGGCACGCGAATTGGCGCTGATTCAGGGCTTCAGCCCGCAAGCCGTGCGCGTGTTGCAGGACTGGGTGGCCGCCTTGCCTGCTGGTGCGACGCTGAACCTGAACACCGCGCCGCTGGAGGTATTGGCCTGCGTGGATGCGTCTGGCGACCCCGGCCTGTGGGAAGCCTTCGTGCGCGAGCGCGAGGCGACTCCGCTGAAAAATGTGAACGATTTGCTCGGCAAGCCGCCGTTTGAAGGGCGGGTCGATGCCAAATGGCTGGGCGTTAATTCCAAGGCTTTTTTACTGGAGGCCGAGGCGCGTGTAGGCAGAACGCGCCTGCGTCGTTACAGTATGCTGCTGGTGAATGAACAAGGCTTGGTGCGCGTCTGGAGCCGGTTTCAGGAGAGTTTTTAATGGGCAGCCCTAACGTGGATCGCAAGACATGGACACATTAACGCTACGCCCCTTGCACGGTGAACACTGGGCATGGGTGGCGCAAACCGCTGTGGGAACACAAGCCGGCGAAGGCTCGCTGGCCGATGCGCCGCGCCCGGCTGCCGGGGCGCGGGTGCGTCTGCTGCTGCCCGGCGATTGGGTCACGCATACCGAGGTGGCGATCAGTGCCAAAAACCCGCGCCTGATTGCGCAGGCCTTGCCGTTTGCGCTGGAAGAGTCCATCGCCGAGGACGTGGAGCAGGTGCGCATTGCGCATGGCGCACGCAGCGCGGATGGCATGGTGTCGGCACGGGTGGTGAACCGGGCGCGGCTTGCGGCGCTATTGGCCGGGCTTGCGGCGCAAGGTTTTGTGCCGGATGCGATTTTCAGCGAGCTGGATGCCATCCCGCGCCCTGCGCAGGGCTGGGTGCTGCTATTGGCCGATCAGCAGGTGCTCGCTCGTTCTGCGGATGAGGCCATGAGCGTGGATGCCGCATGGCTGGCGAATCTGTTGCCGGGCGGGAGCCAGGTGCATCTGGTAGACGTAGCGGATGCGCAGAGCCTGCTGCCTTATCTTCCAGCGGACGTTGTGCTGAGTCGTGAGCCTGCCCCGCAGGGCACGTGGCTGTGGTTGCATCAGCATCTGCGTGAAGCGAACGCTATTGATTTTCTGGCCGGGCAGGGGCGTGGCAAAGCCTGGGGCGCGTCGTTGCGGCCTTGGGCGTTTCCGGCGGCCTTGGCAGCGAGCGTTGTGTTGGCGCAGCTTGGTTTGATGCTGGTGCAGACGCACCAAGCCAGGCAACACACCCTGCTCATGCAGGCCGAGCTTGAGCGCGTGGCGCGCGAGGCGGCTCCAGAGGTCAAGCGTTGGGTCAATCCGCTGGTTCAGATGCGGCAAATGACCAAGGGGACGGAGGCTGTGCAGCTTGATGCCGGTCTGCTGGCGCTGCTGGCGGCGGTATCTCCGGCGCTGGAAGCCCAGCCTGCGGTCAAGCTGGGGGCGGTGCGCTATCAGGCCGGCACGCAGACGGCGCGCAGCAGCACGGGCAAGGCGACAGGCGGGTTTCTGGAGATGCAGTTGCAGGCGCAGGATGCCACTGCGTTAGAGGCGATTCCAAATGCAATCAAGCCCAAAATAGGGCTCCAGGTCGAGCTTGGCGGCCTGCGGGCGGAAGACGGGCGGGCTGAGGCGCGCTTGCGCATCAAGGAGGGCGGCGCATGAGCAATAATTTTGGATTGAATGCCCTCGCGCAACTCGGCCAGCGCTGGAATACGCTCAACGCTCGGGATCAACGCACGGCGCTCATCGGCGTGGCCTTGGCGCTGCCCTTGTTGGGGTATTTGGCTCTTTGGCAGCCGATCAGCAAGGCCGAACAGCAAGCACAACAGGCCGAACGCGACATGGCGCAGCAACTGGCTGAGGCGCAGCAACTGGCGGCACAGCTACGCAGCCGCCCGGCGAATATGCAGGCCAGCACAACAGGAGGCGCAGCGGGAGCGACGCGCCTGGCACCCCTGCCTGCGGTGGAAATGGCGGCGCGTGAGTTTGCCCTCACGGCGGCGTTGAAACGCCGCGAGGCCGAAGGCGGCAACGGCGTGCGCGTGGTGTTGGAGGGTGCGGCGGCGGAAGCCTTGTTGCGAATGCTGGAAAGCCTGGCGCTCAAGCATGGTTTACAGGTCACGGCAGCACAGATTGACCCAGCCAGCCCCGGGCGGGTGAATGCGCAGATCAGCCTGAAAAGCGGCACGCCATGAGTGCTGTGCCCAACAATGTGAGCGGTGCACAGCGTCTTGGGCGCGTGTTGGCGTGGATCACGCTGGGGCTGGGGTTTTTCCTTGCCGCTCTGGTGTTGACCCTGCCCGCCGCCCACCTCGCAGGCTGGCTCAAGTTGCCGCTGGCCGAGGTGCGCGGCAGCGTGTGGCAGGGTTCGGCGCAGCTGCGCCTGCCCAAGCTCCAGCTCGAGCGCGTGAACTGGCGTTTGGGGCTGGGCGCGCCGTGGGTCACCCCGCTGGTGCTGCATCTGAGCGTGCAGGATGACAGCCTGAAGGCGCAAAGCCGGCTTGGGCTGGAGTGGGGTGGCGGGTTTAATCTGAGCGAAACCCGCGCCGAGATGCGCTTGAATCATGCGCTGCTGGCGCAAGGTTTGCCTGTGCAGCTGGATGGCATCCTGCGGTTTAGTTTGCCCTCTGCGCGCTGGTCACAGGGCTTGCAACAGGCCAGGGATGCGCAACTTGAAGTGGACGGCCTGCGTCTGTTGATGAGCGAGCCACTGCTGCTCGGCGCGTTTGCGGCGCAGGGCAGCGTGAAGGATGGCGAGCTGACGGCCAAGCTGCGCGACACGGCGGGCGTTTTGAGCTTGCAGGGCACGGTACAGGGCGACGCGGCCAGCGGCATCAGTCTGAACGCCCGCGCCCAGGCCAAGCCGGATGCCCCCGCCGAGCTGCGCGATACCCTGAGCTTGCTGCCCGCCGCCCCGGAAGGTGGCGCATTGCTTCAGGGGCGCGTGCCTGCGCCTTGGTTGGCCAAGCCTCAATAACTCACCCTCACCCGATACGTCAGCGTCGTCTGCCCTTCAGCAGGCACGTTGATCTGCCATTGCGCCGTGCCTGCGGCGGCCTTGCTGTGCGGGTGGGACTCGCTGAGCATCGTCCAGTCGCCGGGCATGGGTTCGCGCACCGTGACGGTGATGGCTTCGGTCTTGGCGTTTTTCAGCACGATTTCATACGCCGATTCAAACACATGGTTGTAACGGCCTGTGCCGCCAATCTTCTGGAAATCGGTTTGTTTTTTGTCGGCGGTGACATCAAACGCCTCGCCGAGCTTCAGGCGCACGGTTTCGTTTTTCGGCGTGTGGTCGATGCCATCTTCGCCGATGAATTGTGCATTGCCCGCGCTGTCTTTTTTGTACACACGCACCACGCCCTTGGGCAAGGGCAGGCCGAGTTTGTTGTCGCTGCTGTTTTTGAACTCGACGAACACGCCGACTTTGAGCTTCTGCCCCAGCGTGCCGTATTGTCCTGAGTAGTAGTAATCCGCGCCTTGCAGTAGGAATTCTTTTTTCACTGGAATGCCGCTGGCGGAGAGCAGCGCCACCTGCTTGGTCTGGTTTTCCGCCAGGGTGGTCGGGCGCGGCAGGGTGTAGAGGTGGTATTCAAATAATGATTCCTGCTGCATTTCATTGGTGGCCGCTATGTCCTGCATCTTGGCCATGACGGCGCGCGGCGCGGATGCGGGCATCTCGCGCACCCGGTTCACGTCCCCGGCCACCAGCTGCAGCTTGGCATTCGGATAGGCCGCGCCGCTCTGGTTGGTGAGCGTGACCCAGCCGTTCAGATCAAGCAGGGCATCGCTGGCATTCAGTTCGGCCACATAGTCGGCGCGCCAGCTCAGGCCGCCAGTCAGGTAGGAGAGTTCAAGCTCCTGCGCGCCAGCGACCGGGTTGATGAGCGAAATCACCAGGGTGGGTTTGTCGCGCAAACTGTCCGGTACACCGGCAAAGGCCAGTCGTCCCGGTACGCCGGTTTCGATACGGTCGGCAAATTTCAATACCACGCCATTATTGGTGGCCAGCACGGTGGCGGTCTCCGTGCTTTCGATGCCGCTGGTGGGGTGGGTGCGGATGACTTTGACCTCTTGGCCAAGGTATTTTTCCAGCAGTTTTTGCGGGGTGAGCAGGTCGAAGTCGAAATTTTGTTCCAACAGGCGAAAGCCCGCCGGGTTGGATAGGTTGCGCAACTGCGCGGTTTCAGGACGCATTTTGGCCGAGACTTCGCGCCAGGCGAGGTGGTTGGTCTCTTGGGCGAGGGCGACGCGCCGTGTGTCTTTAATCAGGGCGAGATTGTCGTTGTAGATGGTCACGGCCACGCTTTGCTGATCGGCAAGCGTGCTGACGATTTCTTTGCGCGGCGCGGCCTGCGCCGATGAAACAAGGGCAGAAGCGACAAGCGCGGCAAGCATCAAGGTGTGCGGTAAAACGTGAGACATGGCGCGTAACCTGAGGTGATTCGGGTACACCGAGTGTAGTGTACGCCGCTGAAATGGTCTTGGGCTTTTAACACGCAGACACTATACTCGCGCGTTGTTTTAAACCGGAAGTCACGCGCATGAGTATCGAATTACCTGAAGGCTACCGCCCCTCGGAAGACGAGGAGTACATGAACCCCATGCAGCTTGAGTATTTCCGCCGCAAGTTGCAGGCATGGAAGGCTGAGTTGCTTGAAGAATCCAATTCCACCATCGACCAGTTGCGTGAAGAAAATTGGCAGGAGCCGGACATTAACGACCGTGCCACGCTGGAGTCCGATGCTGCGCTGGAGCTGCGCACCCGCGACCGTTACCGCAAGCTCATCAATAAAATCGACAAAACCCTGAACCGTATTCAGGAAGGCGATTATGGTTATTGCGCGGAAACGGGCGAAGAAATCGGCTTGAAGCGCCTTGAGGCGCGTCCGATTGCCAATCTGACCATCGAAGCGCAGGAAAAGCACGAGCGCCTTGAGCGCGTGCGCCGTGACGACTAAGGAAGTTTTGTGATGAATCTGTTTATACCGCGTTTGTTGTTGCCTATCGCCGCCTTTTGGGGTTTGCTGGCGTTCAATGTTTCTGCTGCGGATGCGCCCAAAGAGGCGGTCAAGCCGGTCGCTGGCGAGGCCGTCAGTCCTGCGCCGCGCGTTGAGATTGAAACCTCGCTGGGTCAAGTCGTCCTTGAGCTTGATGCCAAGGCCGCGCCGAAAAGCGTGGAAAATTTTTTGCAGTATGTGAAAGACAAGCATTACGACGGCACGATTTTCCACCGCGTGATTCCCGGTTTTATGGTGCAGGGCGGCGGCTTTGATGCCAGTTATGTGCAAAAAGCCACCCGTGCTCCAGTGGAAAACGAGGCGGCGAATGGTTTGAAGAATACCCGTGGTACGGTTGCCATGGCGCGTACCAGTGCACCGCATAGCGCAACCTCACAGTTTTTTATCAATACCGTGGACAACGCCTTCCTTGATTACAAGGCACCTACGCCGCAGGGCTATGGTTACACCGTGTTCGGCAAGGTGATTTCCGGTATGGATGTGGTGGACAAAATCGCCGGGCAGCCGACTGGTAGCGGCGGGCCGTTCCGCAGTGATGTCCCGCGTGAAACGGTGTTGATTAAACAGGTGCGTGTGCTGAACTGAGTGCGTCTTGTGCCTGATGTTTCCATGAACGGCCTGCTGCAAAGTCAGGCCGATTTTATTTCTGCACTGGATCGGTTCACGCCCAGCCCGGTTTTGGCCTTGGACACCGAGTTCATGCGCGAGCGTAGCTATCGCCCGCAGCTTTGTCTGGTACAACTGGGAAGCGCCGGGCAACAGGCCTGTGTCGATCCGCTGTTGCTGGATGATCTCTCGCCGCTGGGCGCGCAACTGAGTAACACGCAGCAAATCAAGCTGGTTCATGCCGCTGCGCAGGATTTGGAGGTGTTGCACCAGCGTCTGGGTATTCTGCCGGCCCCCCTGTTTGACACACAACTGGCGGCGAGCTTGTGCGGCATGGGCGATCAAATCGGCTACGCGGCGCTGATGGAGCGTTTATTGGGCGTGGTGCTGGATAAGTCCTCCAGTCGTACCGACTGGTCACAGCGTCCGCTGACAGCAGAACAGTATCGCTATGCGCTGGATGATGTGCGCTATCTGCCCGAGGCGTATGCGCTGTTGGATGAGCGTTTGCGAGCGCTGGGACGTGAAGCGTGGATGGCCGAGGATAGTCTTGCGCAGCTCGATCCGACGCGCTGGACGGTGGAGCCGCTGGACGCATGGCGGCGGGTCAAGGGCTGGCAGCGCATCCCCAAGAGCGGGTTTGCGCGCTTGCGCCAGCTGGCGGCCTGGCGCGAGGTGCGCGCGCAAACCCTGGATCGTCCGCGTCGCTGGGTGCTGGATGATGAGCGCCTGCTGCGCCTGGCGAGCCGGCCAGCGAGTACGCTCCATGCCTTGCAATATGGCGGAGACCTGCCGCCGCCGCTTTTTGCGCAGGCTGAAGCCATCATGCAGGCGCTGGAGCGCGCCCTGAGCGATGAAAGTCTGCCGCCGGTATGGATGCCGTTGCAGGGCGATGCGCGCGAACGCTTTGCTCGCCTGGTTGACGCGCTGGAAGTGTGTGCGCAACAGCTCAATGTATCCGTCAGCCTGTTGCTTAATCGCGCTGAGCTGGAACGGATGGCGCGCGAACCCGACAGGTTGACGACAGTGCAAGGCTGGCGCGCCAAGGTGTGTGGCGAGGCGCTGGCTGCGGTGGTGTGAGCGCGCCGTTTTTATCCATGTGGCGTGTTTCAGCAATAAAAAACCCCGGACTAACCGGGGTTCATTCGATTCAGCAATTGGCGCAATTACTTGCCGCTACGACCCTCGATCAGCTTGTGAATCATCGGTGCCAGAATCAGCTCCATGGCAAAGCCCATCTTGCCGCCGGGTACGACCATATTATTCGGGCGCGACATGAAGGAGCCAGGAATCATGCTCAACAGGTAGGGGAAGTCGGCAATCTTCGGATCCTTGAAGCGAATGATGACAAAGCTCTCGTCCGGGGTTGGGATGTCACGCGCAATGAATGGATTGGACGTGTCCACGGTGGCGACGCGCTGGAAGTTCACGTCGGTCAGAGAGAACTGCGGGGTGACATAGTTGATGTAGTCCGGCATACGGCGCAGGATCGTATCCACAATCGCCTCGGCGGAATAGCCACGCTCTTTGTTGTCACGGTGAATCTTCTGAATCCACTCCAGGTTAACCACAGGCACTACGCCCACGCCAAGGTCTACATGCTTTGCAACGTCCACGCTGTCGGTTTGCACCAGGCCGTGCAGCCCTTCGTAGAACAGCAGGTCACTGGCTTCAGGAACGTCTTCCCACGGGGTGAATTCGCCCGCTTTGAGATTGGTGCCCAAGCGCGCATTGTGCTCAGCGGCTTCTTCGTCGCTATGCAGGTAATAACGCTTCTTGCCGCCGCCATTTTTGCCATACGACTTGAACAGGTCGGCCAGCTTGTCGAAATGGTTGGCTTCAGGGCCGAAGTGGCTGAAATTATTGTTACCCGCCGCTTCGGCTTTTTTGACCGCTTCACGGAAGGCCATACGATCTAGGCTGTGAAAGCTGTCGCCTTCGATAATGGCCGGGTTGATGTTTTCACGGCGGAAAATCTGCTCAAAGGCACGCTTGACGGTGGTGGTGCCTGCGCCGGATGAACCGGTCACAGCGACGACAGGATGCTTCTTGGACATGGACTAACTCCCTATTGAAGATAAAAAAACGTAAAACAACAGCTCGCGGGATTCTAATCGCTGGGGGGGAGCTTGTCATGCAAATGACAAAAAGCCGTGGTGATTTTCAGCTTGCCAGACGACGCAGGTAAAGCATATCCCATACGCCATGCCCCAGGCGCTGTCCTCGGCGTTCAAATTTGGTTTCAGGCCGCCAGGCAGGACGCTCCGGCGTGCAGGCATTCGGCGCAACCGCGTTCACAAAGGCCGGATGCGCTTCGAGCACGGCGCGCATGTGTTCGGCGTAGTTTTCCCAATCGGTGGCCAGATGCCATAACCCGCCGGGTTGCAGGCGTGAGGCGACTAAATCGGCAAAGCCCGTCTGCACGATGCGCCGTTTGTGATGGCGGCTTTTGTGCCAGGGATCAGCGAAAAACAGTAGCAAACGCGCGAGGCTGGCCGCAGGAATACGCTGTTTCAGCAACTCCACCGCATCCGCATTGGCCACGCGCACATTACTCAGGCCTTTTTGTTCAATCAAATGCAGCAAATGCCCCACGCCTGGGCGGTGCACTTCCACGCCGATAAAATTCAGCTCCGGTGCAGCTTCCGCCATGCTCGCCAGTGATTCGCCATTGCCGAAACCGATTTCCAGCGTGATGGGATGCTCATTGCCGAACATTTCAGTGAAACTCAGCAGGCTATCGCCTTCCGGCAGGCCAAAACGCGGCATCAGCTCATCCAATGCACGTTGCTGGCCAGCGGTCAGGCGGCCTTCGCGCAGCACGAAGCTTTTGATGGTGCGGGTAAAAACCGGTGCAGTCGCTTCAGGCATCAGAAAAACAGCCCATCGGTCGGCGAAGAGGCCGAAGCAAAACGGCGACGCGGCATCCGTCCGGCCTTGAAGGCCATGCGCCCGGCCTCAATCGCGCGCTTCATGGCCGCCGCCATCAGCACCGGGTCTTTGGCTTCGGCAATCGCGGTGTTCATCAGCACGCCATCGCAACCCAGCTCCATGGCAATCGCCGCATCCGAGGCGGTGCCTACGCCCGCATCGACAATAATCGGCACCTTGGCATTTTCCACGATGGTAAGGATGTTGTACTTGTTCTGCACACCCAAACCGGAGCCAATCGGTGCCGCCAGCGGCATCACCGCCACGCAGCCGATTTCTTCCAGCCGCTTGGCGATAATCGGGTCGTCCGAGGTGTAAACCATCACCTTGAAGCCGTCTTTGACCAGAATTTCAGCGGCATCCAGCGTGGCGGTGACATCCGGGTACAGCGTTTTCGGGTCGCCCAAAACTTCCAGCTTGACCAAATCGTGACCATCCAACAGTTCGCGTGCCAAGCGGCAGGTGCGCACCGCGTCCTCCGTGGTGTAGCAGCCCGCCGTATTTGGCAGCAGGGTGTACTTGTCCGGCGGGAGCACATCGAGCAGATTCGGCTCGTCGGCGTTTTGCCCAAGATTCACCCGGCGCACCGCCACGGTAATGATCTCCGCCCCGGCGGCCTCGGTCGCCAGACGGGTTTCCTGCATGTCCTTGTACTTGCCCGTGCCGGTCAACAGGCGGGAGTGAAAGGTTTGTCCGGCAATGATTAACGGGTCGTAAAAGCTTGTCATGCAGCAGCGTCCTCAAGGGCATAGGGCAAGGCAAGGCGCGTCAGCGTCGCACCCGCCTCTGCGTCGTTGTGAGCGGCGAGGCGTAATGCCGCCTCGCCTTGATCGGTCATAAGCGCGTTCAATCGTAACACGGCGAGCAGCACGCAGCCGCCATCCGGGTGCGCTGCGCTACGCACCACCTCGCCCGCCGACGCTTCCGCGCCCTGGGCGAAAATCTCTGTTCCCGGCGCGACAGGCTCGCTGTCTTCGGCGCGCAACAGCGCCATGCGCCGCGCAGGCTTGCCCAGATAGTGCATCCGCGCCACCACTTCCTGACCGGGGTAACAACCCTTTTTGAAGCTCACTCCACCGATGCGCTCCAGATTGGCCATTTGCGGCACGAAGGCTTCCAAAGTGGCGGGATAGACTTCGGGCAGCCCGGCCAACGTATCAAGCAACTCCCAACAGCTTGAACCAACGGGCGCGGCATGGACATCCAGCGCCTGCCACAGCTTTTGCATCGGCTCCAGTTCGCCAAACAGCTCAAAGCGCTGCTGAGCGGCGCGGCCACAGGGCAGACGGAGGGTGCTGATGCCCGCACCATAGCTGATCGCATCCGGCGCATCGGGCGCTACGCCCAGCACGTCAGCCAGACGTTCGGCGGCGTGAGTGCCACTCAGGCCAAACTGCACAAAAGCATCATTCGCCGCCTCCAGCGACACCTTGCTGCGCAACACATACATGCGCAGGCGCTTGAGCGTAGGCTCGACCATGCTGCGCGGCAGGCTCAGATAAAACACGCCCTCGCGCTTGAACAGACGCATCACGGCGAGCATACGCCCCTTGGCCGTATTCAGGCTGGTAAGCTGGCTTTGTGACTCACTGACCAGACGCACATCGTTGGAGAGCAGGTTTTGCAGGAAACTTTCCGCCTCTTCGCCACTGACCGCAATCAGGCCGCGATGCCCTAGATCGACCAACACCTCACCGGAAAGCGTCAGGCTCAATTCCTGCGCCGGATTGCCGAAGTGTGCCAGCGGCGCGTCAGGCTCAAGCCACTCCGCGCCGCGTTGTTGTAAAAAATTCTTCCATTCGGTTTTCATATTGGATTCTCCGCTTTGACAGGCTTGCCCGCCTCTGTGCCCGACTTGATGGATGCGCGCCAGAGCGCATAACTACACGAGGGGTTACATTTGCCACGCATCGGTAAATGCTACCCTAAAACGCCATGGTGAGGCATTGACGGGCTGCGGATTGGCCATGAGCTTGACGGGCGACCAGTTCGTGCTCAAGCGCGTTTACAGACCTGCGCCTCAAGCGAGGCGCGATAGCAGCAACGGCTTGTCAAAATCCATGCCATGCACAAAGATGCAGCCCTGTTAGAACCTGTTTATGATTCTTCAGATATTCCGATCACCGTCGTAGCCCGGATGCAGGCCAAAGGCCGAAATCCGGGAAACAGCCTCGAATCGGAGCCGTTTCCCCGGATTCCGCGATGCTTCATCCGGGCTACTGTGCTGCTATCCTGCCTCCTTTTGCGCATTTGGACACCACCCCATGCCCACGTTGACCTGGACAGGCAAAGACAAGGTTGTAAACCACCACCACGACGTACCGTTACGCATATTGCAGCGGAAATACACCCACACCGCACCCGACGGCACACCCGCCAACAGCACCGATAACCGCATCATCCACGGTGACAACCTCGAAGCCCTGAAAAGCCTGCTGCCCGAATTTGAAGGGCGCGTGAACTGCATCTACATCGACCCGCCGTACAACACCGGAAACGAAGGCTGGGTGTACAACGACGCGGTGAATGACCCACGCATCAAGAAATGGCTGGGGCAAGTCGTCGGCAAGGAAGGCGAAGACCTCACCCGCCACGACAAATGGCTGTGCATGATGTACCCGCGCCTAAAGCTCCTGTCGATGCCTTGAGGCAGTAGCAAGAAAAAAATCCGGATCTATTCAGGATCTATTCAAAGGGGCGGTGAGTGTGTTAGTTAATCAGGCGGGTCTTGACAGGCGGATACGTTGGCGGAAGCCTTAAAGAAGTTGGAGTGGCTGTAAGAGCGGGCGCGCTCAGGGATGACGTTCGATACAGAAGCTAGCGAACAGGCGCGAAGCCGCGCCGTTGCTTGGTTGTTCTGGTTCCAGTCTGGAACATGGGCACAATCTTGGGCACACTTTTTGAAGTCATGCCCCTATTCTGCCCGATCACAATCATTCCCGCGCCGCTTAGTCACGGCGCTTGCACCAGAAACGGCAAGCCCCGCTATTCAGCGCGTCCGCGCCTTTACTGCATGGCGCAATGGGGTTGCTTCGCTTCGCGCCGCTGGCGCTTCGCTGTCAGGGTCGCCAGTTGCAAAGGCTACCGCCGTCCTGCCAGCGCCGACTTTCTGATTTTGCGAAACAGATTTCAGCCGGTCAGGTCATCAAGCGGTTCAAGGCCCAAGCGTTCCAGCCGTCGATTCATCAGCCCAAGCCGTTCGGCCATGCCTATCCATGACGCATTGGCGAAAGCGGCATACTCGGCTTTCAGCCGTTCAAAGGTGCGCCAGTGCATTCCCTTGGGCTTGCCGCCTTCCGGGTTCGCTATCCCGGCTTCCCATCCAAGCCGCC
>CAZTYJ010000031.1:0-21486 GCA_964618025.1 uncultured Halothiobacillus sp.
GGCATTGAACTCACGCTTGACCCAGCCGCCGGGAAGGTGAACGCCTATCCGGCATCTAAGCTGACCGACAACGACCGGGCAAACATTCGTCACCACCTACCGACCATCAAGCGGCTTTTATCCGTGGACTACACCGACCGCCCGGACGGCTGGCAGGTGGATAGCGCCATGCCTGAGCGTTGCATCTTGGTGAACAAGGGGGCGCTGGTGGATTCCTGCCTGTTCCGCGCCGAGACGGGAGCCAAGGCGTTTTTATCGCTACTGCAAGCCTATCCAGCCAGACAGGCCTTTGCCGCAGCCTGCGCTATTGAAGACGGGGAGCATGACCACGCCAGACTAGAAGCCATAGCCCGCGCATCATAAAAAGTTGGTGAAATGTTACCCAAAAAAAGCGTTTTTTCTGTCCAATAAATCACGCTGGAACTGGGTTAAGCAGGCCAAAACACGCTAACAAACATCGTGGCGGACGGATAAATCAGACCGTCAAATATCTGGGAAAAACCGGGCTAATCAGGCAAAACAGGGTAACTAAAATGTTAATGCGCCAACTTTTAAGGAGAAAAACCCCATGCGAGACGACAAAGGCCGCTTTATCCAAGGTGCGAGCGGCAACCCGAACGGCAGGCCGCGCAACGCCATACCGCCGCCCAAAAGCCTAGAGAAGCGCATTCAGCTAGGTTTCAGCGACCTTATCCATCATCTGGCGGATGTGGACTACACCCTTAACGCGATTAGAGACGAGCTTAAGTCGCTCAAGACCAGACAGACACGAGCGGAAGCGATACAGGAGGCCATACAGCCATTATTTGCACACCGCGCCGCCAATCAGCCCGAGATAGCTTTACGCATCGAGCGCAAACTCGACGCAATTTTGAACATCCTCACCAGCGAAGGAGCATAGCCATAACCGAAATGCACCACGACCAAGAAATGAACGCAGCACCTGAAATGATCGACCTCAACACCCGGGAAGGCCGTTAATGGGCATTGGATTGTGTCCATGAAAAAATCCACATCCTGCCCGTGATCGTCGCCGCATGTCGTACAGCGATTTGCTCGGGTGACACCAAGGCGCTTCATGCGGAGCTTGTAGCGATTAATGGCGTTGCCGATGAATGCGCGGAGCTTCTGGAAGTGATCGGCAGCCCGATGGACTGAAAACCCTGCGATGAAAAAGACAGCCCGGCCATGCGCCGGGTTTTTTTACAACCCAAAGTCGAAGCCGCAACTTGTGGATAACCTTTTGTTGGTACATCTGTTGGTACATTCTGATTTTTAAAAATGAAACCCTCATTAAACCTGACGATGAGGCGCACGTCCGCCGCCATTTTTAGCCCTTCAGGGTTTTCAAAGCGACTTTTTAGTCGCTTTTTTTCGTCTTCAATTTTTTTGCCTGAGCCTACCGTTTAAAAATCGGGTTTATCCCAGGCGGTTAATTGGGATCGTCCCTGCTATCCTCTGCGTGACAAGGTAAAAACGGGAGGGTGAAAATGTCGATTCAAATAGGCCAGGCTTTGCCTGTAGGTTCGCTGTATCGTCGCGGTGAGGGTGGGCTGGAAGAGCTTAACACTCAGGCTTTTTTGGCGCAGCGCACCGTGGTGATCTTTGCAGTACCCGGCGCGTTTACGCCGACTTGCTCCGATGAGCATTTGCCGGGGTTTATCGTGAACGCCGATGCGCTTAAAGCCGCCGGGGTGGATGAAATTGTGTGTGTGGCGGTAAATGATCCGTTTGTGATGCGTGCCTGGGCTCAAGTGCACGGGGTCGATGCGCAGGATATGACCTTTTTGTCTGACGGCAATGGTGACTGGACGCAGGCCTTGGGGATGCAGCGCGATATGCGTAAAGCAGCCATGGGAATGCGCTCCAAGCGCTATGCCATGCTGGTGACGGATGGCATCTTGACCTGGCTGGGCGTGGATGAATCCGGCTTGGTCAATAGCCGGGCTGAGGCTGTGCTGGCGGTACTTAACGCTTGAATGGCGCTGGGTTTTGCTGTGTGAAATCGCGCCAGACTTCGATCACGCCATCATCATCGACCGCGTAAAACAGTTGGGTTCGCCCTCCGTTCTGTGTGGAGCTGTTGTGCGTTGACACGTTTTGCCTTGGTGCGTTTGGCTTCGGCGCGTCAGATTTTTTTACAAAGAGGCTTTTCATGCGAAATCGTTTGCTTGCGTTCGTGCTGTTGGGGAGTGCGATGTTGCCTTCATTTGCTCAGGCCGCATTCGCGGTAGGGGATCGTGTGTTTGTGCCCATGCCTTCGGTGCATTTGCGTGAAGATGGCTATGCCACGGGCAGTATCGAGTCGATGGCCGATGGCCAATACACCGTGGAGTTGCGCGAACTGGTGCAGGGCAAGGGCAAGACCCTGTACGGTACATGCAGTCCTGGGGCGAACAGTCCTTTGGCTGGGGCGGAGATTGTATCCGACAAAGCGGAAGCCCTTGTGTTGCGCAAAACCTTTAGCGCCGCCGAGCTGATGCCCTGGCGTGCGGGCAAGGAGGAGTACCTGGAGCGTGAAAACGTCGCCACTATTTTCTACAAATGGCTGGGCGACGGCATGGCGGTGACACAGGATCGAGCGCGCCTTGGGGCGAAGCGTGCGCGTGCGCTGGGGCAAAGCCCCGGTGTACAGCGCATGGCGCAGGCGCTTGATTTGGCGGCGATTGAAATTGACAACGCGGGTGGGCAGGGTTTTCCGGTTGGTGCGGTGCAATACCTGAGCGGCGCGGATAAAACCCTGGCCGAGGTCACGCGCATCGAGCAGCAAGAACCCGCGCGCACGGGCGATACCATGCGCGCCATTCTGGATGGCAGCCTGCCGCTGCAAACCGATGACGCGCTGGCCATGGCGATGGCCAAGGTGTTGATACTGGTGCGTGAGCACTGGGCGCGCCTGCCCGCTGAATTGGGCTCGATCAAAGCGGCGAGCACATGGAGCAACACGCCCAAGGTGCTGGAGGCCTATATCGCTGCGCTGACGCAGAACGGCAAGGTCATGTATCGCGGCAAGGATGCCGCCGCGTGGAAGCAGGCGCTGCAAGCCGAATTGCAGGCCGGGCGTTGGCCAAGCCTGCCGTAACGACTGACAGGACTTACGGTTCTTCCCCCTCCCCCTTGATGGGGGAGAGGCCGTACCGAGGGGGCTGTTGGGGAGAGGGTGGACAGGCAGGCTCAAGCCGATGGTTTTGGCAGATGCTTCAGCCCCCTCTCCCCAACCCTCTCCCGCGAGGGGAGAGGGAGCCAATCCAACACGCGGATAAACGCCGTTGATTACTGCTTTGCGCCCAGTTTGAGCGCGTTCGCCTTGCTGATTTCCCATTCGCGGCGCATGGCGGCCGCATCGTAATCGCCTGCTTCCGGCCAGCCTTGCACATGCTGCATCACCAGATCGGCCAGCATGTCCAGGTGATCGGCGCGTGCGTTGAGCGCCGGGATGTAGCTGTAGCTCTCCCCGCCCGCCTCCATGAAGTATTCGCGGTTTTCCTGCTCGATTTCTTCGATCGTTTCCAGACAATCGGCGGAGAAGCCGGGGCAGATGAGCTGCACGTTTTTCACGCCCTGTGCCGGAAAGGCTTTGAGCGTCATGTCGGTGTAGGGCTTGATCCACTCTTCCTTGCCAAAGCGCGACTGGAAGCTGACCTGCCATTCATCGGCGGCGAGGCCTAGCTTTTCCGCCAGCAGGCGGGCGGTGACATGGCATTCGCAATGGTAGGGGTCGCCGTTGAGCAGGTAACGCTCCGGCACGCCGTGGAAGGACATCAGCAATTTTTGCGGCTTGCCATGTTCGGTCTGGTGCTCGCGCACGCTGGCCGCCAGCGCGTCGATGTAACCTGGGTGGCGGTGGTAGTGGTTGATAAAGCGCAGCTCGGGCAGCCAGCGCGTTTTTTGCAGCACGCGGGTGATGTTGTCGAACACCGAGGCGGTGGTCGCAGCGGCATATTGCGGATAGAGCGGCAACACCAGCACGCGGCGCGCACCCTGCATCCGCAGGTCTTCCAGCGCGCGCGCAAGCGACGGATTGCCGTAATCCATGCCCAGCGCCACGCATACCGGGCCTTGCAAACGGCTTTGCAGGCGCTCGCGCAGGCCGTCTTGTTGCTGCCGCGCAAGATGCAAAAGCGGCGAACCTGTGCCCGCGCCGTAGTGATCCCAGATCTCGGCATAGGCCGCAGCGGATTTTTTCGGGCGGGTGTTGAGAATGATGCCGTTGAGAATGAACCACCACAGCAGGCGTGGCACTTCAATCACGCGCGGGTCGCTGAGAAACTCGGCCAGATAGCGGCGCAAGGCGGGTGCGGTCGGCTCATCCGGCGTGCCGAGATTCACCAGTAAGATGCCAAGCTGCTCCGGGCTGCCGTGGCGGTAGTCTTTTTCACCGTGGTACATGGGTTGAGTTCTCTTTTGGAATATTTTGAATGTTTGCCACAGAGAACACAGAGGGCGCAGAGCTTATTGATCCGGCTTGTCCACCAGGCCGTAGGGTGCGCCATGCGCACCGATGGGCTCAATGGTGCGCATGGCGCACCCTACTCGTATCGCTCCCACGCTCCGGCGTGGGAGCGATTAAAAGAGTCTAGCCCGCGTCGCCACCCTCTCCCCAACCCTCCCCTATCAAGGGGGATGGGGTTAAAACCAACTCCGTGTGCTCTGTGATCTCTGTGGCTAAAAAATCAAACCGCCCCCTGGCTGCGCAGATAATCCTCATACGAGCCGCTGTAATTGACAATGCCGGTCGGGGTCAGTTCGATAATCCGCGTGGCCAGCGAAGAGACAAACTCGCGGTCGTGGCTGACGAAAATCAGCGTACCGGGGTAGTTTTCCAGCGCCAGATTCAGCGATTCGATGGATTCCATATCCAAGTGGTTGGTCGGTTCGTCCATTACCAGCACGTTGGGGCGTTGCAGCATCAACTTGCCGAACAGCAGGCGACCCTGCTCGCCGCCGGACACCACTTTCACCGATTTCTTGATCTCATCCTGCGAGAACAACAGGCGGCCAAGGGTGGCGCGCACCGCCTGCTCGTCGTCCTGCGGCCTGCGCCATTGGGTCATCCAGTCGAACAGGCTCATATCCTCAGCAAAATCATCGGCATGATCCTGGGCGAAATAGCCCAGATTGACGTTTTCCGAGAGCTTGACCGTGCCGCTATCCGGCGCAAGTTCGCCCACCAGAGTGCGCAGCAGGGTGGTTTTACCAATGCCGTTCGGCCCGATGATGGCGATGCGTTCGCCCACTTCCACCATCAGATTCAGCCCCTTGAACAGCGGCGCGCCATCAAAGCCCTTGCTGAGGTTTTCCGCTTCCAGCGCCAGACGGAACAATCCTTTCTCCTGCTCAAAACGAATGAACGGGTTCTGGCGGCTGGAGACCTTGACTTCGGCCAGCTGGATTTTCTCGATCTGCTTGGCGCGCGAGGTCGCCTGGCTGGCTTTGGAGGCATTCGCCGAGAAGCGGCTGACGAAGGATTGCAGTTCGGCGATCTGCGCCTTTTTCTTGGCGTTGTCGGCTAGCAAACGTTCACGCGCCTGGGTCGCGGCGGTCATGTACTCGTCGTAGTTGCCGGGGTAGACGCGCAGCTCGCCGTAGTCCAGATCGGCCATGTGGGTGCAGACGCTGTTCAAAAAGTGGCGGTCATGCGAAATAATGACCATGGTGCTGTTGCGTGCATTGAGTATGTTTTCCAGCCAGCGGATGGTGTTGATGTCCAGGTTGTTGGTCGGTTCGTCGAGCAGCATGATGTCCGGATCGGCAAACAGCGCTTGCGCCAGCAGCACACGCAGCTTCCAGCCCGGTGCCACCTGGCTCATCAGGCCGTAGTGCTGTTCCACCGGAATTTCCAGACCAAGCAGCAGCTCGCCCGCGCGCGATTCGGCGGTGTAGCCGTCCATCTCGGCAAACGCGCCTTCCAGCTCGCCGACCTTCATGCCGTCTTCATCGCTCATCTCGGGCAGGGAATAAATGCGGTCGCGCTCCTTTTTTACCTCCCACAATTCGGCATGACCCATGATGACCGTGTCGATCACCGTGTAATCCTCGTAGGCGAACTGATCCTGCTTGAGCTTGCCCAGGCGCTCGCCGGTATCGAGCATGACCTGCCCCGAAGTCGGCTCCAGATCGCCGCCGAGGATTTTCATAAAGGTGGATTTGCCGCAGCCGTTGGCACCGATCAGGCCGTAGCGGTTGCCCTCGCCGAATTTGACGGAGATGTTTTCAAACAGCGGCTTGGGGCCGAACTGCATGGTGATATTGGCGGTTGAAAGCACGATTTTGTCCAAAAATTAGCAAAAAGAATGGCGCGTACTTTAACGGATTCGCCGGGGGAATACCTTGGAATGTTGGTCAGAAATGTTTAGCCACAGAGGACACGGAGGGGTGCGGAGCATTCAGCGCGGAATGATTCATCGTTAGGGCGCTTCTGTAAATACGGTTTTCGTCCTTCCCTGTCACCCTCGCGAAGGCGGGGGAAGGTGTAAGTCCAGTCAAATCAATGCACTGGATTCCTGGTCAAGCCCGGAATGACGATTTATAGAAGTGCCTTAATTGAGCATTGACCGCTCACGGCGCGGCCTGAACGGTTATTTTGCGTAAATCCTCAATGACCTCTGTGCCCTCTGTGGCAAAAACTTGGATTTGGCAGAAACCAGCGCCGCGCCTTACGATGCAGGTGATTTATTACGATGAAGCAGACCCATGACCACTCCAACAACCTTGCGCATTGCCACGCGCAAAAGCCCGCTTGCCATGTGGCAAGCCGAAGATGTGGCGCGCCGCCTCAGCGCCCTGTACCCCGCGTTGTCGATTGAGTTCATCAAGCTCACCACCCAGGGCGATCAGCTTCTGGATAGCCCGCTGTCCAAAATCGGCGGCAAGGGCTTGTTCGTCAAGGAGCTGGAGATTGGCATGTTGGCGGGTGAGGCGGACATAGCCGTGCATTCGATGAAGGATGTGCCGATGGCCTTCCCCGAGGGACTGCATCTGCCGGTCATCATGCAGCGTGAAGACCCGACGGATGCCTTTGTCTCCAACACTTACGCCAGCCCGGATGATTTGCCCGCCGGGGCGGTAGTGGGAACCTCCAGCCTGCGTCGTCAGATGCAGCTTTTGCAGCGTTATCCGTATCTTGAAATCGAAATGCTGCGCGGCAATGTGAACTCGCGCCTCTCCAAGCTGGATGCCGGGCAGTATGACGCGATTATCCTGGCCAGCGCCGGGCTGATTCGTTTGGGCTTTGGTGAGCGCATCCGTATGCAGATGAGCGCGGAAATGAGCCTGCCCGCGATTGGGCAGGGTGCGGTGGGCATTGAGTGCCGGGCGGGGGATGCGGCGATTGAAGCCTTGATTGCGCCGCTGCGTTGCGCCGAGACCTTTGATCGCGTCAGCGCCGAGCGCGCCATGAATGCGCGTCTGAACGGCGGTTGTCAGGTGCCGATTGGCGGTTTTGCCGTGCTGGAGGGCGATATGCTGTGGCTGCGCGGGCTGGTCGGTTCGCTGGATGGTCAAACCACGCTGCGTGCTGAAGCGCGTGCGCCGCGCAGCGAGGCAAAAGCGCTGGGCGAGCAGGTGGCCGATGCGCTGTTGGCGCAGGGCGCGGATCGTATTTTGGCGCAGGCGGGAATTGAGGTGCGTGCATAAGGGCGCGTCTATTGAATCCGCTGAAGCTGCATTTCAATCCAGATGAAAACCAACCGAATACAGGGTCTGTCTGTCATCCTCACGCGCCCAACGGGGCAGAATGATGCGCTGGCTGCGCGCATTCGCGCGGCGGGGGGCGAGGTCATGCTCCTGCCCTTGCTGGACATTGCAGCGCCCGCCCGCCCTGTGGCAGCGGATGTTTTGCGCCAGCAGTTATCCCATGCCGACACGGTGATTTTCATCAGCCCGAACGCGGTGCGCATGGCGTTGCGCATCTTGCCTGTTGCCGAGTGGCCGGATACGCCACGCCTTGCGGCCATTGGCCAGGGCACGGGGCGCATTCTGCGCGAAGCGGGCTTGAGCGAGGTGCTTGTCCCGGCGAGCGGGGCGGATAGCGAGGCCTTACTCGCCTTGCCGGAGTTTATACGTCCTGCCGCACAGCGCGTTTTGCTGGTGCGTGGCGAGGATGGGCGTGAGCATCTGGCGCAGGCCTTGAGTGAACGCGGCGCGCAGGTCGATCATGCCGTGGTCTACCGGCGCGTGGCCTGTCCGCCGGATATACGCGCGCTGCGCCAACAGGCGGGGAGCAAGACATGGGTTTTTGTCATCACCTCATCCGAGGCACTGCGTGTGCTGGTCGATGCGGCCAGAGAGGATGCCGATGTCGCCTGGCTGGGCGCGCAGGGCTTTGTTTTTGCCCACCCGCGTATTGCCGCTCTTGCCCAAAGCTTGAACGCAACATTAGGCTTGAATCGTGGCATGATGACTCCAAGTCCTGAAGATGACGCGGTGTTTGCGGCTTTGCTTGCATGGATGCCGCGCCTTCCCAACCTGTCGGAGCTTAGCCATGAATGAATCCAGCCCACCCGCTACGGATGCAGCCGCAGAGCATACGCCTCCAGCCACATCTGCGGCCAAGCCCATGAACACGCGCCGAGGTATGGCCTGGCTGAGCTGGGTCTTGCTGCTTCTGCTGGCAACAGCAGGCGGCGCAGGCTACTGGGGCTATGGCATGTGGCAGCAGCAACAGCAGGCGCTGACGGGCTTGCATGGTGATGTTGCCGCACTTAGGCAAAGCCTGAATGAACAGCTTGCACAGCAACAGGCGGCGAGCCGCAATGAGCTTAAGCGCCTGACGGAGGAGAGATCGGCGACGCAACAGTCGCTCCAGCTCGCCGTCGCTACGCTGCAAGCCACCCTCGACGATCACAAGCAACAACTGGCCAGCCTGAAAAAAATGCTTGGGCAGGATGCCCGTCACTGGCGTTTGAGCGAGATTGAGCGCCTGCTCACGGCGGCGCAGTTGCGCACGGGCGCGCTGGACGACCCGATCGGCGCGCGCCAGATGCTGCATGAGGCTGAGCGCCTGGCCGGACAGCTCGGTGGCGAGTCGCTGGCCTTGCGCACGGACATTCAGCAGCTGGTCGGCGCTCTGGATCGCAGTGTGCCGCTGGATCGGGATGGCCTGGCGAGCAAGATGTTCAACCTGGCGCAGCTTTTGCCCGCTTTGCCGTTGAAGGCGGGGGAACAGGCTGAGCCCAGCCCGGCGGCGGGCGCGCAATCGGATTGGTGGAGCCAAACCAAGGCGTGGTTCGGTAGCTGGATGCACATCAAAAATAGCGCACAACCTGCCCCGCTTGCGCTCTCCTTGCAACAGGCCTCGCCGCTGGGTGACATCGCCCAAACGCTGTTGCAGGCGCGTGCGGCGCTGTTAACTCGGCATGTGGACGAGGCTTACCGGCTGAGTGCTCAGGCGCTTATGCAGGCGCAACAGATGAACATGCTGGATACTCGTTCGCCCAAGGTGCAGCAGGCTTTGGCGGAGTTACGCGATATTTCCGCCGCCCTAGAGCAGGGCTATCGCCCGCAACCGCTGGACTTTGCCCCAGTCTTTGTGGCCTTGCGCAGCCTGCAAGAGCCGCCTGTCGCGATGCCGCCCCCCGTGAACGCTCCCGATGCGGCCTTATCCATTGATCCGCCGGTTGATGTTCCAACCGCATCCAACCCAACCAAGGAGCCTTAAGCCATGCGTCGCATTCTTCTTGTATTGATCGCACTTGCCCTTGCGGTGGGGGCGATTGCTCTGCTTATCATGCGTGATGCGGGCACGGCGCACCTGAGCTGGGGCAGTTGGCAGATTGAAACCACCATGGCCGGCCTTTTGGGGGTGATGATCGTCAGCGTGCTGGTTCTGGGAGCGGGCTTGTGGCTGGTGAACTGGCTTATACGCGTGCCGGTGATGTTGCGTATGCGCCGCCAGCGCAAGCTCGAAGCGCGCGAATGGGATGATCTGGAGCATGTGCTGCGTCAGTGGATTGCCGGGGATTGGGATGCGTCGGAAAAGCTTTGCCAACGTCATGCGGATGCTCCTGCAGGGCGCTGGGCATGGTGGGTCGCATCGGCTTTTGCTGCGCACAAGCAGGGTTTGAGCGCGCGCGCCGAAGATTATCTCAAGCAGGCTGAACAGCGTTTTCCGCAAAATGCCGCCAATGCGCGCCTGATGCAGGCGCAATGGCAGATGCAGGCGGGGCGCGCGGATCTCGCTTTGCCCATCGTGCAACGTCTGGCGGCGCAAGATCCGCGTCATCCGGCTCTGTTGCGTCTGATGGCCGAGGCCGAGCGTCAGCGGGGCGATTGGGACGGTGTCCTGCAACAACTTCCGACACTGACCAAGCTGCGCGCCCTGCCTGACGATGAGTTGCTGGCGTTGGAAGAAGCGGCGGTGGAAGGGCGTTTGGGGCAATTAAGCGCACAAGGCGTGCCAGCGATTGAAGAGTTTTGGCGCGATATTCGTAAGAGCCTGCGTGGGCGTGAACGTTTGCTGGCGGCCAAAGCCGTGGCGCTGGCGGCCTGTGGTGAACACGATCAGGCCAGCGATTTGTTGCTGGGCGCATTGCGTGAGCGCCCCAGTGCGGTACTGGCGGCGGCGCTGGTGCGCATGAATCCGACCCGGCAGCGCAGCGCGCTGGAGGCGGTTGAGACCTTGATGAGCAAGTATGCCGCTGCGCCGAACGCCGACTTGAGCCTGTTCGCCGCGCATATGGCCTGGCGGCAGGATATGTGGGGCAAGGCGCGCGCCCACGCTGAGGCGGTGTTACAGCTCCCGGCCAATGAGCACGCTTACGCCGAAGCGCACATCCTGCTCTCGCAGCTTGACGAGCGCGAAGGCCAGCCCGACAAGGCGCTGGCGCATGTACGCGCGGCGTTTGATGCGCTGGACAAGTTGCCTGATGCGGCGCTTGAGTCTGGCAAGTAAGGACTCAGGCTCAAGTACCAAGCCCCAGGAGCGGCCATCAGCATGGGCGATTATTTCACCCCCATGCTCTGCAAAACCTCATACATAGGACTTACGCAAAACCCGGATCTAGCCCCCTCGGCACGGCCTCTCCCCCATCAAGGGGGAGGGAGTGAAAACCGCCATCTTGCGCAAGTCCTAATTAAGTCCTAAACCCGCCCTACGACTCTGTGAGGCTCAGCCATGCACAACTATCAACTCGAACTCCTCGCCCCGGCGCGTGATGCCAATATCGGCATCGAGGCCATCAACCACGGCGCGGATGCGGTCTACATCGGCGGGCCGGGCTTTGGCGCACGCAAAAGCGCCGACAACGAGGTGAGCGAGATTGCGCGTCTGGTCGAATACGCGCAGCGCTTCCATGCGCGCATTCATGTCACGCTGAACACCATTTTGCGCGACGATGAACTCGAACCGGCGCGCAAGCTGGCGCAGCAGCTTTACGACGCGGGTGTCGATTCGCTGATTATTCAGGACATGGGGCTGCTGGAGCTGGATTTACCACCGATTCAGCTCCACGCCAGCACCCAATGCGACATTCGCACGCCGCAAAAAGCGCGTTTTTTGCAGGATGTGGGGCTGTCGCAACTGGTGTTGGCGCGTGAGCTGAATCTTGAACAGATTCAGGCCATCCGCGCCGCCACTACGGTTCCACTGGAATTTTTTATCCACGGCGCACTCTGCGTGGCCTATTCCGGCCAGTGTTTCATTTCCGCCGCGCACACCGGGCGCAGCGCCAATCGTGGCGAGTGCAATCAGGCTTGCCGCCTGCCCTACGAAGTCACCGACGCGCAGGGGCGCATCATCGCCCACGACAAGCATGTGCTGTCGATGAAGGACAACGACCAGAGCGCCAATCTGGCCGCGCTGATCGAGGCGGGCATCCGCAGCTTCAAGATCGAAGGCCGCTACAAGGACATGGCCTATGTGAAAAACATCACCGCCCACTACCGCCAGTTGCTGGATGCGATTCTTGAAGGCAAGCCGGAATTGAGCCGCAGCTCCAGCGGGCGCAGCACGCACGCCTTCACCCCCGAACCCGCGCAAAACTTCAACCGCGAGGCCACGGATTATTTCGTGCAAGGCCGCAAGGAAGACATTGGCGCCTTCGATTCACCGAAAAACCCGGGTCGCCCCATCGGTTACGTCGCCAAGGTCAACAAGGACTCGGTGGAGCTGGAAAGCGCCGCCACCCTGCACAACGGCGACGGCCTGTGTTACTTCGACCTGCACAAGGAGCTGGTCGGTATGGCGATCAATACCGCTGAACAAATCGCGCCGAACCGCTGGAAAGTCGTGCCCAAAGACCCGATCAGTGAGCTACGCCACCTGAAAAGCGGCACCGAAATCAATCGCAACCGCGACATGGACTGGGTGCGCGGCCTGGAGAAAAAATCCGCCGAGCGGCGCATAGC
This sequence comes from uncultured Halothiobacillus sp., assembly GCA_964618025.1. Lineage (GTDB taxonomy): Bacteria > Pseudomonadota > Gammaproteobacteria > Halothiobacillales > Halothiobacillaceae > Thiofaba. The sequence goes on from CAZTYJ010000031.1 coordinate 12,346, forward strand.
TGTACGCCTGATACTGGAAGAAACGTCCGACGGTCTGGCGCTGAACCTGAGCGATAGCGACGGTTATTGCGCCCGCGTCGCCATGCCCTTGAACAAGGAACCTGCCAAGGATGCCGCCCGCGCCGCAGCATCCTTGCGCGAAAATTTAAGCAAGCTTGGGACGACGATTTTTCAGCCGCAGGCGATAGAACTGAAGCTGTCGCAGCCGTGGTTCGTGCCCGCTTCCATCGTCAACAATCTGCGCCGCGAGGGTATCGAAGCGCTGGAGGCGGTGCGCAAGGGCGCGCTGCAACGCCTGCCGCGCGCGGTTCCCATTGAGCCGCCCGTGCCTTATCCCGAAGAGTCCTTGAGCTATCTTGCCAACGTGTTCAACCATAAGGCGCATGATTTTTACGCCAAACACGGCGTGAAAATCATCGACGCGGCGTTTGAAGCGTATGAGGAAGAGGGCGAGGTGAGCCTGATGATTACCAAGCATTGTGTGCGCTACTCGCTTAGTCTGTGTCCGAAACAGACCAAGGGCGTGACTGGCGTGCATGGCACGATCAAGGCCGAGCCGCTGGCGCTTATCAATGGCAATGAAAAACTCAAGCTGGTGTTCGACTGCAAACCCTGTGAAATGCACGTGGTCGGCAAGCTCAAGCGCAATGTGGCGCAACAGCGGGCAAGGGAGATCAAAACCGTGCCGATGAAATTTTATACGGCAAGAGCCGTAAAATAAGCCCAATCTTGGGTCTTATGCAGAATGGTCGATTTTTTCCCTCCCCCTTGATGCGGGGAGAGTCAAATCCGTGTTTTGTGTCAATCCCGTTTTATTAACGCCCTTGGCTTCTACTCATGTCCAACGAAAACCTGCCGTATTACACCTTTGACGACATCAAGCGTCACTTCGATGGCTGGACGCTGGAAAAAGCCAAACCCTATCAAGGTACGGCGGTTAGCGATGTGCATGTTGCGGGTAACTGCCTTCAGGCCAGGGTACGGGGTACGGCGAAAGAAGCCTATGTCGTCACGATTAAAGTCTGGATACACAAGGGACGTACAGGCTTTGAAACCCATTGCACCTGTCCGGTGGAGTTCGCTTGCAAGCACTCAGCGGCTGTATTGCTGCATGTTTTACGCTCGCCGCCGAAGCAGAAGACACCCAATGTGCGCCATGAGGTTCTGGACACTCTGGATAAGCTGAGTACGCTGGTTCAACGAGACAAAAAGCCTGCGCCCAAGGAAGCGCTGATTTACCTGCTTGACACGCCAGTGACGCACCTTGAGGCGGCCTTGATTTTGCACAAGGCGCGCGTCGGTCAAAACGGCACGTTCAATGGCTTGACGCAGTGGAATAATATCGACGGCGCGCTACGCAAACGCCCAAGCTTTGTGCAGGATGAGGACATGCCGATTCTGCGCCTGCTGCATGGGCATGACACGCTTGGGGTCGTCGGTGCGCACGCACTGGATGGTGAAGCTCAGGAGATGGCGTTCGAATTGGCGTTGAACACGCGGCGCGTGTTTCTGCAGGGTGAGGATACGCCGCTAAGTGCAGGCGAGCCGCGTTGGGCGCACATGGTGTGGCGCGGTAAAGAGTACGCGCAGTATGCCGATCTGGAGTTGGATGAGGGCTTGGAATGGCTGTTGATGCAACATACCTGGTATCTCGACAGGCAAAACCATCAAATCGGACGGCTGCATACCGAGGAGGATGCGTTGGTGCTGGCCAGGCTTCTGAGCCTGCCTCCGCTCAATGAAGATGAGCAGATGGCTCTTGTCGAGCGCCTTCTGCCTCTGGCACCCACATTACCCATGCCGCGCAAGGAAATGCGGCGTGTGCTGGATGTCACGCCCAAGCCCGTGTTAAGTCTGCACACGCTGCTGCCGGCTGTGTCGAATCTGGGCGGCGTAGCTCCCGCGCATCTTGATGCGGCGGCGCGCTTGTTATTTGAGCAATTTTCCCATGCCCTGTCGCAGCGTTATGCGCCGCTGGATGTGGCCGAGGCATCGTTTCTTTATGGCGAGCAGCGTATCAAGGCTGGCAGCAAGCCAAGCCTGGTGCGCGATGCCCAGGGCACCTTGCTGGAGATTGTGCGCCATGTCGATCAGGAAGATCACTGGCTGAAGCAACTGAAGAAAACGCCGCTCAAGGCTTTGCCTGCTCAGCATTCCTGGCTGGATACAAAGGAGCGTGAAGGTCGATGGGGTCTTGAACGGGTCGAAGATTGGCCGGAGTTTATCGCGCAGGTGGTGCCGCGCCTGCGCGCCGCAGGCTGGCAGGTGGAGATCGCGCCGGACTTTCGCCATATCTGGCAAGATGTCGAGGGTTGGGACGCTACGCTGAACGAAGATGAAAGCGGCTGGTTTGCTCTGGATATGGGCGTGATGGTGGATGGACAGCGCCTTGCGCTCACGCCCTTGTTACGCGAGCTGTTCGCGCGTGAGCCGCGCTGGCTGGACAGCGCGTTCATTGAGCAGCAGGCGGATGAAGCCAGCGTCTTTTTGCACAGCGAGGACAAGGGGCGTATTCGTGTCGAGGCCGGGCGCATCAAGTTGGTCATGCGCCAGTTGATCGACTTGTTTGACCCATCCTCGGGCGCGGAACTGAAAATGCACGCGCTGGATGTCGAGCGGCTCAAGGGGCTGCCGAACGATATGGCGCTGCGCGGCGCGCAGCAAACGCTGGAGAATATTCGCCGCATTCAGGATTTGGGCGCAGTGCGCCCCATTGAGTCGCCCGCCGGTTTGGGCGTGGAGCTGCGCCCCTATCAGCAGGAAGGCTTGAGTTGGCTTGCGCATCTGCGAGAGCTGAAGCTGGGCGGCATTTTGGCCGACGATATGGGCTTGGGCAAAACTGCGCAGACGCTGGCGTTTTTGCTGCACGAAAAACAGCGCGGACGGCTGGACAAGCCTGCTTTGGCCATCTTGCCGACTTCACTGGTGTTTAACTGGCGACGCGAGGCGGAGCGCATCGCTCCGGATCTGCGCGTGCTGACCCTGCATGGCAGTACGCGGCATGCGAGCTTTGCGCAGATTGCCCAGCATGATCTGGTGCTCAGTACCTATCCCTTGATCTGGCGCGATATTGAAACGCTGGACGCGCAAGCCTGGAGTATCCTGATTCTGGATGAGGCGCAGACGGTGAAAAACGCCGCCAGCCAGGCCGCGCAGGCCGTGCGTCGTCTCAAGAGCGATCATCGCCTCAGCCTGACCGGTACACCGATGGAAAATCATTTGGGCGAACTCTGGGCGCAGTTTGATTTTCTTCTGCCAGGCTTTCTAGGTGACAGCCAGCAGTTCACCCGTGGTTTTCGCACACCGATTGAAAAACAGGGCGACACGACCCGGCGTGATTTACTGGCACGTCGCGTGCGCCCTTTTATGCTGCGTCGGCGCAAGCAAGACGTGGCGCATGAATTACCGCCCAAGTCGATCGTGGTGCGCACGGTGGAACTGGAGGGTATGCAGCGCGATTTGTACGAAACCGTGCGCAGCGCCATGGATAGCAAGGTGCGTGAAGCGATTGCACAGAAAGGTCTGGCGCGCAGTCATATCATCATTCTCGAAGCCCTGCTCAAGCTGCGTCAGGTCTGTTGCGACCCGCGCCTGCTGGCGGGCGAACACAGTGGGCGGCGCAAAAATGTCAGCGCCAAGCTGGAATTATTGATGTCGATGTTGCCGGAGCTGGTGGACGAGGGGCGGCGTATTCTGCTGTTCTCCCAGTTCACCAGCATGTTGGACTTGATTGGCGCGGCGCTGGACAAGGCCAAAATCCCCTATGTCCTGCTCACCGGGCAAACCCGTGAGCGTGAGGCGGTGGTGACCCGCTTCCAGAACGGCGAGGTACCGGTGTTTCTTATCAGCCTCAAGGCGGGCGGCGTGGGGCTGAATCTGACCGCTGCCGATACCGTGATTCACTATGACCCGTGGTGGAACCCGGCGGCGGAAGATCAGGCCACGGATCGGGCGCACCGCATCGGCCAGACCAAGCAGGTGTTCGTGTACAAGCTGGTGGCCGAAGGCAGTATCGAGGAGAAAATCCTCGCGCTGCAAGAGAAAAAGGCCGCGCTCGCGGCAGGTGTGCTGGGCGAGGATGCCTCAGCGTTCAGCAAGTTCAGCGCAGATGATCTGCAAGCTTTGTTTGCGCCTTTGCCCAAGGTGTGAGAATCGGCTTTTTGCCTTGCCAATCCCGGCGGACTCGCGCCAGCTTCGTGCTCATTGCCGTCCTTAAACCGTCCAATCCTCGACTGCGAGCTGTGTCACATGACGAAAGGCTTGGTCATTGGTCAGCAGAATCACCCCCAAGCTGAGGGCGTGCGCTGCAATCAACATGTCCAACGCAGCAAGTCCCTTGCCCTGTCGCGCCATGTCCGCTCGCAACATGCCGTAATGCGCGGCGGCTGCGCTGTCCCAGGGTTGCGTTTCGACGCGGCGCAATAATTCATGCACTGCGCGATGCAGATGTTTAGCTTCAGGACGTTTGGCGAGTCCAAACAGTAATTCGCCTTCGGTAATCGCTGAAATGCACAGCGTGGCCATGGGCATGGCGACAATGCGTTGCGTCACGCCGGGATGCGCCTTGAGCAAGTGACTGACGGTGTTGGTATCCAGCATGTAGCGCATCATGCGCCACGCCCAGTATCAAAATCATCGAAAGCTTCGCGCTCGGGCTGTTCCTGATAGCGCTCATCGGCATCCAGAAAGTCGCACGGAACCTCTGCGGCTTGCAGGGCGTTAAAAAATGAATCCCATGTTGTCGGTTTAGGCGACAAGATGACATCGCCGGTATTGGGGTCTTTACGAATAAAAACTTCTTTTGTATCAAATCGATACATGGAAGGCAGGCGCACCGCCTGGCTGCGGCCATTGGTGAATAATTTGGCGACCTGGCTCATGGGCTTTCCTCTCGATGGACGTTGTAGAGAATCTAGATCGCCTCATGTGATATATCAAGATCTATCACAAAGCATGGAGCCCCTCGGCGGGGGTATCAAACGCCATCTTCCCCCGCGTAGCCTTGAACCACACCGCATACAATGCCGGTAGCGAGAGCAGGGTCAGCGCGGTGGCCACCAACAGCCCGCCCATGATCGCCACCGCCATCGGACCGAAGAACACGCTTTTGGAGAGCGGGATCATGGCCAGAATCGCGGTCAGCGCGGTGAGCATGATCGGGCGGAAACGCAGCACGGCGGATTCGATAATCGCCTGCCTTGCGCTCAGTCCCTCGTGGATATGCCGCTCGATCTGATCCACCAGAATCACCGAGTTGCGCATAATCATGCCGGAGAGCGCAATCGTGCCCAGCAGGGCGACGAAGCCGAAGGGCTGGTTAAAGCCCCATAAAAACAGCGCCACGCCGATCATGCCGAACGGCGCGGTGAGCAACACCATGACCACGCGCTGGAAGCTTTGCAGTTGAATCATCAGCAGGGTGAGCACCACCACGAAGAATACTGGCGCACTGGCAGCCAGTGAGTCATTGCCCTTGGCGCTTTCTTCCACCGCGCCGCCGGTTTCCAGGCGGTAGCCCAAGGGCAGTTGCGTGCGCAGCTCGCCGAGTTGCGCTTCGATTTCGGCGGTGACGGTCGGCGCTTGCGTGCCGTCGTAGATGTCACCGCGCACGGTGATGGTCGGCGTGCGGTTGCGGTGCCAGATAATGCCGTCTTCCAGCGCGTAGTCGAAGCGCGCCAGTTGCGCCAGCGGTACGCTCGCCCCGCTGGCCGTGGGCAGGCTGACGGCGGACAGGCGTTCGATCAGCTCGCGCTCATCCGTAGCGCCGCGCAGCATGATCGGGATGGTCTGGTCGCCTTCGCGGAACTCGCTGACGGCCTGACCCTGCAAGGCGCTTTGCAGCGTTTGCGCCAAGGCTTGTTGCGTGATGCCCAGGGCGATCGCCTGCGGGGTGTCGATGCGCAGTTGAATCACCTTGGACAACTCGTTCCAGTCCAGATGCACATTGACCAGATGCGGATTCTGGCGCATCAGCGTCGCCAGTTTTTCTGCTTGTTCACGTAGGGTCATGAAGGCATCCTCACTCGCCCCTTCGCCGGAGATGCGAAATTGCACCGGGTAGCCGACCGGCGGGCCGTTTTCCAGACGAATCACCCGCCCGCGCGCCGCGCTGAATTCGGCGTTTTCATCCAGCAGCCTGCGCAGTTTCAACAGCAGCGCCTCACGATCCTTCAGGCTCTTGCTGGTAATCACGAACTGGCTGAAATTTTCCGCCTTGAGTTGCTGATCCAGCGGCAGGTAAAAACGCGGCGCGCCCTCGCCGACATAGCTCACGTAGTTGTCGATATGTTCTTTTTGCGTGTCAAGGTACTGCTCCAATCGCACCGCCTCGCGCTTGGACGCGGCCAGCGACGCGCCTTCCGGCAGGCGCAGATCGACGATCAGCTCCAGCCGGGTGGCATCGGGGAAAAACTGTTTCTGTACGCCTTTGCCAAACAGCGCCAGCGAGCCAATAAAGACCAGCACGGTCAGCGCCAATACCGTGAGCGGATGCTTGACGCACAGCGTGACCAGACGACGGAACCAGGCGTAAAAGCCTTCCGCCAGCGCGTGCAACAAGACTCTCACGCCCCGGCGCGGCTTTTCATGCTCCCGATCAGCCAAGAGGTGATAGCCCAGATAAGGAATGACGATCACCGCCGCGAACCATGACAGCAGCAGCGCAATGCCCACCACCTGAAAGATCGAGCGCGTGAACTCGCCGACCGAAGATTGCGCCATGGCCAGCGGCAGGAAACCGGCAATGGTAATCAGCGTACCGGTGAGCATCGGCAGCGCCATGCTGCGGTAGGTGTAGCTTGCCGCCTCGCGGCGCGCCATGCCCTGGTGCATTTTCACCGCCATCATTTCCACGGCGATAATCGCATCGTCCACCAACAGCCCAAGGGCGAGAATCAACGCGCCGAGCGAGATTTTATGCAGCCCTACGCCGAACAGGTGCATCAGCAAAAACGTGGCCGCCATCACCAGCGGAATCGACAGCGCCACCACCGTGCCCGCGCGCATCCCCAGGCTCAAAAAGCTCACGCCGATCACGATCAACAGCGCCTCTAACACCGCCATCATGAACTCATTCACCGCGCGCTCGACCACCAGCGATTCGTTATGCACGCGGTGCAGGCTCATGCCGAGCGGCAGTTGGCGCTCGATGCGCGTCAGGGCGGCGTTGATATTTTGCTCCAGGTGCACGATGTCGCCGCCCTCGCGCATTGACAGGCCGATGCCCAGCGCATCCTGCCCCTGATAGCGGAACAGCGTGGATGGTGGGTCGGAATAACCGCGCCGTACCTCGGCCACCTCGTCCAGACGCAGGGTATAGCCGCCGATGTTGATTGGCAGGGCGCGCAGAGTTTCGAGCGTAGTGAATTCGCCGTCCGGGCGGATCTCGATGCGCTCGAAGGGCGTATCGTAGCGCCCGCTCTGTGTCACCGCGTTTTGCGCCTGCAAGGCGGCGACCATCTGCGCCACGGAAAAGCCAAGATTGGCCAGCTTGGCCTGCGCAAATTCGATAAACACACGCTCCTGCTGCTCGCCGACGATCAGAATCTTGGCCACATCCGGTACACGGATCAGCTCCTTGCGCATCTGATTCGCCGCATCGCGCAGTTGCGCATAGCTGAAACCGTCGCCGGTCAGCGCAAAGACATTGCCATAGGTTTCGCCGAACTCGTCATTGAAATACGGGCCGATCACCCCCTGCGGCAGGCGGTTCTGCATATCGCCCACCCGCTTGCGGATGTCGTAGAACATATCCGGCATGGCGCTGGAGGGCGCGCTGTCCTTGGCCATGACGATGATATTGGCCTCGCCTGGGCGCGAAAAACTGCGCACTACGTCCACATGCGGCGTTTCCAGAATCACCTTCTCGATGCGATCGACCACCTGCAATTCCAGCTCGCGCGCGCTCGCCCCCGGCCATTGCACCTGCACCAGCATCACCTTGAAGGTGAAGGGCGGGTTTTCCGACTGACTGAGCTTGCCATAGCTGAACACACCCAAAACCAGAGTCAGCACCATCAGATAGCGCACAAAGGACTGATGATTCAGCGCCCAGCTGGAGAGGTTAAAGTTTTTCATGCGCCGCCCTGCGCGGCTTGGCCGTCAACCTTGCCGTCATAGGCCACCGGCTTGACCACCTGTCCCGCGTGCAGAGCGTGTACCCCGGCGGCGATCACCTTGTCACCCGCCGCCAGCCCTTGCACCACCACGCCGTCACGCGCGTAGCGCAGTACGGATATGGCCTTGAGGCGTACCGCATTATCCGCGCCCAACAGCCACACGGCAGGCTTGTCGCCCTGCTGGAACAAGGCCGTGCTCGGTAGCCAGGCATCACCCGCCTGTACGGAAAGAGGCAAACGCGCCTCGGCGCTTGCGCCCAAAGCAAGATCATCCGGCAAGCCGGGCACGCTGATTTTCACCAATAGCGAACGAGCGGCATCGGTCATCGGCGCAATTTCGCGCACCTGCCCATCCAGCGTGACTCCGGGGCGCGACCAGAGGCCGATCTTCACCGTCTGCTTCTGTTGCATGGCTTGAGCCAACGCCCGGGCGCTGCTCTCGCCCACCCGCAGATGCACCTCGCGCTCCCCCGCATAGGCGATACGCAATACTGGCGACCCGGCGGCCACCACCTGCCCCAGCTCGACGTTCACCGCTGTCATCACCCCAGGCTTGCTGGCCAGCAAGGCGCTGTACTGCGCCTGATTGCCGCTTTGCGCGGATTGCGCACGCAGGGCGTTGACCCTTGCTGTGGCCGCGTCGCGCGCGGCAATCGCCGCATCCAGCTGCGACTGGCCGACGAATTTCTGCGTAAACAAGCCCTGAATGCGCTTGAGTTCCTGTTCGGCGTTGAGTCTGTCGGCCTCCGCGCCCGCCAGCTCGGCCTTGCTTGCATTCACGGCCAGATTCAGATCAGCAGCATCCAGCCTTGCCAGTACCTGCCCGGCTTGCACCGCCTGCCCCAGCTCCACGCTACGCTCCACCACCTTGCCACCGACGCGGAAAGCCAGATCGGCCTCGTAGCGCGCCCGCACCTCGCCAGCAAAAACCTGTACGGGCGGTGCAAGCTCCGCGCTCAGCGTCCACACTTGCGCCGGTCGCGTGAACTCAGCGACTGGGGCGGTTTCCTTGCAGGCGGTAAGC
>CAZTYJ010000032.1:0-20690 GCA_964618025.1 uncultured Halothiobacillus sp.
CGGTTAATTCAGCAGCAATTAGCGCGTGTGCGATTGGCAAATCAGGGGTTGTTGTAGCGAAGTATATCGCCGGAGGTTTTTATTTGTGCGCTACCCGCATTGCGTTGTGCACTTGGTCGAGTAATTTTGGCTAGTCATGCCCCGTGACAGCCCCCTCCGCTGTAAACGGCACATCCAGCGTCCACATCTCCTGCGCTCCGTCCGCAAGCGACACCACCACGCTCAGCTTCGCCAGCCAATCGCTGCGCCCGATGCTACAGACCGGCAAAATCACCTTGCCGACAAAATCACCGTCAGCCTGTTTGAGCAAGGCGTAGCGGTTAATTCCCATATCCATGCCGATCATCACAAAGTCCACGCTGGCTTGCGTTGCACCAGCCCGTGCGACCTCGGGCAGACGCACACGCAAATCAAAAGGCCGCAGGGGGCGCACATCACCCGACATGGCGACGCTCATGCCGCGTGTGCCGTCTTGCACACTGCACCCCTGCGACGAGGCCGCGCTCACGATTGGGTTACACGCAGATGCCGGAGGCGGCAGGTTCACCACCGCCCCCGAAAACACAGCGGGCGGCGCTCGCAAACTGGAAAAATCCAGCAGCAAGACACCGCCCAAAACCAAGGCAGCCAGCACGCTCGCCAGCCACCAGCCGCGTGCTTGAGGCATCAATCGTCCTTTTTCAGACGCTTGTAGCGTTCAAGTAATTCATTTTTAAGGCTTTGCGCCGCATCGGCCAATTTATCCAGCGCCTCACCACTGGCTTCTTTGGCTTCAGTCAAGTGCGCCATGAGTTTGGCACGTGTTGACTCGCTCTCGTCCCATTGCTGGCGCGCTTCCATACCAAGCAAATGCGCCTTGAGCGCCAACTCATCACGCACCACACGCAGCTCATCCATGCCCGCATCCAGCGTCTGGCTGATTTTACTTTTCAAGTCATCCTCAACCGGCTGCAATTTGGCGTATTTTTCGCTCAGCTCCAGCGAGAAGGTATTAAAACGCACCCAGACATCATCCAGCGTATCGCTGGCGCTGTTGCGCATCTCTTCCGCCGTGTTCTGTAGCTCCTGCCAGAGTTTTTCATTGGCTTCCCACTCATCACGCGCGTCCATACTCAAAAGATGCAGTTTGAGCTTCAATTCATCACGTTGCTGCGCCAGGGTTTCCAGCGTGGCATCCATCTGTTCTTTCATCATCACCATCACCTCATCGGAAGTTATCGGGAACCTTGCAAGACCCGAGAGAGCATAGCGCGCTCGCTAAGTAAATGCTGAATAAATCAGCCTTTCTCTAAAACAAAGCGCTACCACCAGGCACGAATCGCCGCCACGCCCTGCGCACCGTGCGCCCGTGCCGTGGCGATATCCGCATCCCCCACCCCACCCAGAGCGTAGACCGGCATGGCATGATCGCGCAGCAGCTCGGCAAAACGCGCCCAGCCCAAGCTGGGGGCACCAGGATGCGACAAGGTGGGCAAGACCGGCGAGAGCACGGCAAAATCCAGACCCAAACGCTGTGCCTGCGCCAGCTCCTCTGCATCATGGCAAGAGGCGGACAGCCAGCGCACACCCTCGGGGCGCACCTGCAACGCACCCAAGGCATGGCGATTGAGATGCAAACCGTCCGCCACGGAGCCGATCTGCTGAAAATATTGCGGCGTAGTGTTGAGCAACACGCGCCCGCCTGCCGCATGCACCAGGGCTGCGGCCTCGGCGGCTAAATCCAGCGCCCGTTCGCCGCGTAACACCACCAAACGCAAACCGGATGTCAATGCCGCGTGCAGGCGCTGGAAAAAATCCTGCGCGGATTGCGCATCGCCGGTCACCAGGCAACGCTCAGGCAAGATCAGCGCATTGACCAGCGGACGATTGGCCGCCGGAACCTCAAATTCATGCAGGCGACTTTGCTCGACCCACTGCAAGACTTGCCCCAAACGTCCGACCGGCTCGCCCGTCCAGGCGGTAACGCGCCAGACATGCAGCACTACTTCACGCTCCGGGTAGGCATGGCGCACGTCCATCCAGTGCTCCGCCTGGGTGGGGCGTATGCCCAACTCTTCTTCAAGTTCGCGTGCCAGCGCGTCCGACTCGCGCTCCCCCGCCTCCAGCTTGCCGCCGGGAAACTCCCACAAGCCGCCAAGATGTTGATGCGGCAAACGCCTTGCAAGCAGAAACACCTTGCCCGGCGCTTCAATCAGCGCACAGACGACACGCAGGGGACTCATGCTCACCTCCCCGAACGGCGCTTAACTGCGGTATTCCGCATTGATCTTGACGTAATCGTAGGAGAAGTCGCAAGTCCATACGGTCTCCGTCGCCTGCCCGCGCCCAAGGTCAACGTGGATGGTAATTTCCGCTTCCTTCATCACTGCTGCGGCTTCGGCTTCGACATAAGCCGGATAGCGTCCGCCGTTTTCCGCCACCAGCACCGAGCCTAGCCACAGACGCACGGTATTGACATCCAGATCGGCAATGCCCGCGTAGCCAATCGCCGCCAGCAAGCGCCCAAGATTGGGGTCAGAGGCGAACAGCGCAGTCTTAATCAGCGGCGAATGGGCAATCGCCTTGCCGACTTTCAGGCATTCCCCGGCATCACGCCCGCCGCTGACCTCGATGGTAACGAACTTGGTCGCCCCCTCGCCGTCCCGCGCCAGAGCCTGCGCCAGAAACACGGCCACCTCACGCACGGCGGCATACAACGCCGCGTAACCCTCGGCCTCTGCCGAATCAATCGACACGCCTGACGTGCCTGCGGCTATCAGCACGAAGCTGTCATTGGTCGAGGTGTCGCCATCCACGGTAACGCGATTGAACGACACATTGCTGATTTCCCGGAGCATGGATTGCAGCAAGGCGGCAGGCACGGCGGCATCGGTGGCCACATAGCCCAGCATGGTGGCCATATTGGGATGAATCATGCCCGAGCCTTTGGCGATACCGGTCACGGTCACGCTTTTGCCGTTTATTTCAAACTGACGCGACAAGCCCTTGGCCACAATGTCGGTGGTCATGATCGCTTCGGCAGCCTTTTCCCAATGGGTTTCGCGCAAATCAGCCAGAGCGGCAGGCAACCCCGCTACAATGCGCTCCACCGGCAGCGGCTCCATGATGACCCCGGTGGAAAAGGGCAGAACCTGCTCGGGCTGGCATTGCAGCTCCTGCGCCAGTGCCGCGCACACCTCAAACGCCCGCGTCATGCCATCCTCCCCCGTGCCGGCATTGGCATTGCCGGTATTCACCACCAAGGCACGAATCGGCGCGCCTGATGCGAGAAATTCACGGCACAGGGTCACAGGCGCGGCGCAAAAGCGGTTCTGGGTAAACACGCCCGCCACCTGCGCACCTTCGGGCAGGGTCATCACCAAAAGATCCTTGCGGTTGGCCTTGCGCACACCGGCTTCAGCGATACCAAGCGCAACACCTTGGATCGGCTTGAGACTACCAGGGGCGGGTGCGGTCAGATTCACAGGCATGGGATGAACTCCTTGGGTTAAGAAATTTTTTGGCCACAGAAATCACAGAGACACGCCCTGCTCACCCGTAGAGTGGATGCGCATTGCCTATCCACTCTGCAATACTTCATCGTCGTGAGCATTGCAAAAACCGATGCTACCCCACAGACAGCGCCTTTGCTCGATTCTCTCTGTGGCTATTGATCCTTGCCTGAATAAACCGTGAATGGACGGTAGGAGCGGGCTTCAAGATATACGCGTGCCGCATCAATAAAACCTGCTTTCACTCCACGCCTACTCAATAGGCGCGAACCGCAAAGCAGATTAAAGTTTGCCGTGACAATGCTTGTATTTCTTGCCCGAACCGCACCAGCATGGGTCATTGCGACCGAGCTTGGGCTCTTCACGCACAAAAGGCTCTTTCGTCTCGGATTGCGCAGCGCCGCCATCAAACGCGGCATCCACCACCTCATCGTCCCCCCAGGTCGATACTGAATCATGCTGCATTTCCATCGGCGGCATTACCGGCGGCTCTTCAAACGCCGCCATCGCTTCCGGTTGTTGCACCTGCACACGACAGAGCACCTGCACGATGTCATGCTGCATTTTATCCAGCATGGCGGTGAACATTTCAAACGCTTCGCGCTTGTATTCCTGGGTCGGGTTTTTCTGCGCATAACCGCGCAAGCCAATGCCCTGACGCAGGTAATCCATCGCCGCCAGATGCTCTTTCCACAGGTGGTCGAGCACTTGCAGCATCACGCTCTTTTCAAAACGACGCATCCCTTCGGCACCGACCAGCAGCTCCTTGTGGGCGTAGTCCTCGGTAAACGCCTGCTGAACACGCTCCAGCAAGGTTTCCTCGTGCAAGTCTTTGTCTTCATCCAGCCATTGCTGAATCGGCAACGCCAAGGCCAGATCTTCGGCAAGGTACTGCGTCAAACCGGGCACATCCCACTCTTCATCCATGCTGCCCGGGCGGATAAAGCGCGCAAACACAGCGGCAACCACATCTTCACGCATGGCGCGAATCGCTTCACTAATGTCTTCGCTTTGCATCAACTGATGACGCTGACCGTACACCACCTTGCGTTGGTCGTTGGCGACATCATCGTATTCGAGCAGATTCTTGCGAATGCCGAAATTATGCCCTTCCACCTTGCGCTGCGCGTTTTCAATCGCCTTGCTCACCCAAGGGTGTTCAATCGCCTCGCCGGGCTGCATCCCCAGCTTTTTCATCAGGCCGGAGACGCGATCGGAGGCGAAAATACGCATCAGATTATCTTCCAGCGACAGGTAGAAGCGCGTGGAACCCGCATCGCCCTGACGACCGGAGCGGCCGCGCAACTGGTTGTCGATACGGCGTGATTCATGGCGCTCGGAACCGATCACATGCAGACCGCCTGCCGCCAGCACTTGGGCATGGCGCTCCTGCCAGGCGGCACGCACTTTGGCCTCCGTCGCCTCGTCGATATGCCCAAGGCTATGCAGCTCCATTTCCAGATTGCCGCCGAGCACGATGTCCGTACCACGACCGGCCATGTTGGTGGCGATGGTCACCGCGCCCGGGCGACCGGCATCGGCGATGATCTCCGCCTCGCGCTCATGTTGCTTGGCATTGAGCACGTTGTGCTTGATACCGGCCTTCGTGAAGCGTTCAGCCAGAAGCTCGGACACGTCGATGGAAGCCGTGCCCACCAACACCGGCTGGCCGCGTGACTGACAATCGGTCACATCACGCATTATGGCCTCGAATTTTTCTTCCGCCGTAAGGTAGACCAAATCACCGTGGTCGATGCGCGTCACCGGCTTGTTGGTGGGAACCGTGACCACTTCCAGCGTGTAAATCTGGTGAAATTCCGGCGCTTCGGTGTCCGCCGTACCGGTCATACCGGAGAGTTTCTTGTAGATACGGAAATAATTCTGGAAGGTGATCGAAGCCAGCGTCTGGTTTTCCGGCTGAATCGGAACCGCTTCCTTGGCCTCAATCGCCTGGTGCAAACCTTCTGACCAACGACGACCCGTCAGGGTACGTCCGGTGAACTCATCGACGATCACCACCTGCTGGTCGCGCACGATGTATTCGACATTACGTCGGTAAATCGCATGGGCACGCAGCGCCGCGCCGACGTGATGCACCAGCATGATGTTTTTCGCGTCGTACAGGCTTTCGCCTTCCGGTAGCAGCCCCATCTGGCGCAGCAGGTCTTCGGCTTTCTCATGCCCCTGTTCGGTCAAAAACACCTGCTTTTGTTTTTCATCCACGGTGAAATCGCCGCGCTCTTCATCGCTCAGCGGCTCTTCATCGTCCTTGGGCTCTTCACGCGCCTGACGTTTGAACTCGGGGATCATGCCGTTAATCGCGTGATACAGCTCAGAACTATCCGCCGCCGGACCGGAAATAATCAGTGGCGTGCGCGCCTCGTCGATCAAAATCGAGTCCACCTCGTCCACAATGGCGAAATTCAGCGGACGCTGCATGATTTCATCCAGGCTAAAAGCCATATTGTCACGCAGATAATCGAAGCCCAGCTCATTGTTGGTGGCATAGGTAATGTCGCAATGATAGGCATCACGCTTGGCGGCATTATCCATGCCCGGCACGACCACGCCCACCGTCAAGCCCAGCGCGTTGTACAAGCGCCCCATGGATTCGGCATCGCGGCGCGCCAGATAATCGTTGACCGTGACCACATGCACCCCGTTGCCAGGCAGCGCATTCAAATAAGCCGCCAGCGTCGCCACCAGGGTTTTGCCCTCGCCGGTGCGCATCTCGCTGATTTTGCCCTGGTGCAACACCATGCCGCCGATCAGCTGCACGTCAAAATGGCGCATTCCCAGCACCCGCCGACTGGCCTCGCGGCACACGGCAAAAGCTTCAACCAGCAGATCATCGAGCGGCGTACCTTGAGCCAAGCGTTCACGAAATTCCAGCGTTTTACCCGCCAGCTCGTCATTCGACAGCGCCTGCATGGTCGGTTCAATGGCATTGATGGCCATCACATGCTTGCGCATCCGGCGTAAAGTGCGATCGTTACGGCTACCAAAAACCTTGCTGAACAACTTACCTATCATCGTAAACTCTTTAACTTTTGGGTGAACAAGCCGATATACGCACGGCGAAACTGCATCATCTTAGACCAGCGCACGCGGCTTTGGTAGGCTGTAGCTCTTTAGGCTACTTCTATAAATTCGATCAAGCCGATGGATGCAAGCCAAAAAACGGCGAAAAAGCGGAGCATACACGCCGTATGTGAGCATTTTGAGCCGGTTTTGGGGGCCGCAGACGCGGCTTCAGCGGATTTATAAAAGCGCCCTTTAATGCCTTGCACGCTCCCCGAGGAACCTATGACGCTTCAACGCCCCAGCCTGCCCGCCAGCCTGCTTAAACAGGCGCAACAGCACCAACACATGCAGCAAGCCATACGCACAAGTCTAGGTGCCGATCTTGGCGCGCATGTGACATTCATCAATCTGCGCGGCGGCACGCTGATTCTTGGGTGTAATCAACAAAGCATGCTGACAACCTTGCGCTTCTGCGCGCCGAAGATTCTCGATGCCGTGAATGCTCTTCTGCCTACGGCAAGCGCTCTGCGCGTGGCCTGGCGTACACAGGGCGCATTTGCAGCGCCCCGCCCCGCGCGCGCGAGGCCTCGTCGCCCCTCAGCCAACACCATCCAAACCGTCACGACGAGCGCCAGCTATATCCACGACCCCGAATTGCGTAACGCCATGCAAAACCTTGCCCAGGCCATGCGAGCGAAAGTTTCATCCCCCGCATAAAAAAGGAGCACGATCCCGTGCCCCCTGCTATCCACAACCCTTTGAAATTTATGCCGAAGCCACCAAGGGCTGATGATAGGCAATCGGCAAGTCAGCATCGTTGAAAAACGTCACCTCCTCCCATGCTTCCTTGTCCTGCAACAAGGCACGCAACAAGGCGTTATTCAGTGCATGTCCCGTTTTGTGCCCGCTGAAGGAGCCGATCAGGCTATGCCCAAGCAAATAAAGATCGCCGATCGCATCCAGAATCTTGTGCTTGACGAACTCGTCGCCCAAACGCAGACCGTCCTCGTTGAGAATGTGTTCATCGCCCACCACAATGGCATTTTCCAGACTACCGCCCAAGGCCAGATTGCGCGAGCGCATCACTTCCAGATCACGCATAAAGCCGAAAGTACGCGCACGGCTGACCTCTTTCACGAAGGACGTGCTCGAAAAGTCAATTTCCGCCGTTTGCGCCGTGTCGTTCAGCACCGGATGATTGAAATCAATGGTCATGCGCAGGCGAAAGCCCTCATGGGGCTCAAAACGTGCCCATTTGTCATCCTCGCGCACCTCAATCGCGCGCTTGATGCGAATGAAACGCTTGGGCGCATCCTGCTCCTCCACGCCCGCAGACTGAATCAGAAACACAAACGGGCTCGCACTCCCGTCCATAATCGGCGTTTCCGGCCCATCCAGTTCAACATGTGCGTTATCAATGCCCAAGCCCGCCAGCGCAGACATCAAATGCTCCACGGTGGAGATTTTGACCCCATCCTTGACCAGGGTCGTGGAAAGCGTCGTTTCGCCCACATTCATCGGGCAGCCCTCAATCGAAGGCATGTTCTCCAGATCCTTGCGGTGAAAGACAATACCCACATCCGGCTCAGCTGGACGTAAAGTCAGCATGACGCGCTCGCCCGTGTGTAGTCCCACGCCGCTGGCGCGGATCACGTTTCTTAGTGTGCGTTGTCGAATCAAAATGGAACTCTCGGCATCAAGCATCAAAAGTGCCACATGATGGCATGAACACCTTTAGATGAACAGACGGTTAAGCTGCTGAACAAAGGAAGCACCGTCTTCCAGTTGCGCCCCTTCGGATAACAAGGCCATGCCCAACAACAGCCCCGACCAATCCTGAACACGCGCCGCATCGCTTTCGGCCTGAATCTTTTGCACCAGAGCGTGATCGAGATTGATCTCAAGCGTTGGCAGGGTTTCGGGCAAGGTCTGCCCTGCCTCACGATACAGGCGGCGCAAGTGTTGTGGCATATCATGCGCCGACAACACCACACAGGCCGGCGAATCAACCAGACGTGTCGATGCGCGCACCGCCTTGACCTTGCCTTCCAGCGCCTTCTCAATGCGCTGCAATACATCGGCTTGCGCCTCGTTCGGCTCGGGCTTGTCACGATCCGGCAGCGCATCTTCACGCGCTACGCTCTTGATCGACTTCCCCGCAAACTCATGCAAATGCGAGAGCATCCATTCATCGACGGCATCAGAGAGCAACAGCACCTCGTAACCCTTCGCACGGAAAGCTTCCAGATGCGGACTATGCCGCGCGGCCAAATCACTTTCGGCTGTGAGCACATAAATGGCTTCCTGAGCTTCAGGCATCCGCGCCACGTAGTCCGTCAAGCTAACATCCTGCCCCTTACTGTCGGCATGAGTAGAGGCAAAACGCAGCAGTCGCGCAAGCTGTTCACGGTTGGATGGGTCTTCGGCAAACCCTTCCTTGAGCACGCGAGCGTACAAGCCCCATAGCTTGGCGTAATCCTCCGGCTTATCCTTGGCCATTTCTTCCAAAAGATTAAGTACACGCTTGGTCAAGCCTTGACGAATCTGGTTCAGAACTTCGGAGGATTGCAGAATTTCGCGCGAGACATTCAAGGGCAGATCAGCCGCATCGACCACCCCGCGCACAAAGCGCAGATAACGCGGCAACAGGCGTTCAGCATCGTCCATAATGAACACACGGCGCACATACAGCTTGATGCCGCCTTTGGCATCCCGATCCCACAACTCAAACGGCGCACGTCCCGGAATAAAGATCAGATTGGTGTATTCAGTGCGCCCTTCTACGCGGTTATGCGTCCAGGCCAGCGGCGCTTCCCAGTCATGGAAAGCCTGCTTGTAAAACTCGATGTAGTCCTCATCCTTGAGCTCGGATCTGGCGCGCGCCCACAACGCCGTGGCCTGATTGACCCGCTCCATGCCCTCCTCGGCCTGCTCATCACCGTAAGATTCCTTGGCCATCATGATCGGGAAGGTAATGTGCTCGGAATAGCGATGGATAATGCTGCGCAGCTCCCAAGACTCAAGGAGCTTGTCCTGATCGGCCTTCAGATGCAGCACGATCTCAGTACCGCGTGCTGTACGCTCGATATTTTCCAGGGTATACGCCCCCGTACCTTCCGAACTCCAATGCACCCCATGCTCTGCACCAAGACCTGCGCGACGAGTGAATACATCCACTTTGCCCGCGACGATAAAGGCCGAATAAAAGCCCACCCCGAACTGACCAATCAACTGCGTATCCCTGGACTTGTCGCCTGACAAGGACTCCAGAAACTGCTTGGTACCGCTACGCGCAATTGTGCCGAGATTATCAATCACTTCCTGGCGACTCATACCCACGCCGTTGTCACGTAGCGTCAGCGTGCGCGCCTCTTTGTCTGCACTGATTTCAATGCGCAAATCGCTATCGCCCTCATACAGCGCATCATCACCCAAAGCCTCAAAACGCAGCTTGTCACAAGCATCCGAAGCATTGGAAATCAGCTCGCGCAGGAAAATTTCCGGGTTGGAATACAACGAATGAATCATCAGGTGCAGGAGTTGACGCACCTCAGTTTGGAATTCAAGGGTTTCAGTCGGATTGCTCATACGGTAAGACTCCTGAAGACAGATCAAAAAGTGGGCTGAGGTTGTAGGCGAGAACATACGATTTCAAGCCATCGAGGCGTGAGTCGCCTCATGCGCCAGCAAGCAGCGCTTGCGCTTTTGCCCAAGCTCACTTATTCCCGCGTAGCCGCCCAGACCGCTCGCGGAAACAACACGATGACATGGAATAAAAATAGGCAAGGGATTGGCGCGTAACGCACCTCCCACCGCGCGCGCCGAACTGCCAACATGCCGCGCCAACTCAGCGTAAGTCATCGTTTCACCATACGGTATCTGCTGTAACGCCCCCCAGACCCTTTGCTGAAAGGCCGTACCATACACTTGCACCACAGGCATGGTCGGCATGGCATCCCCAGCGCAATAGGCGCTCAGCCAAGCGACGGCGTGCTGCATCCAGACCTCGCTTGACGGCTCGACGGCATGTTCAACGGCAAAATCCAGCGCGCTCAATGCGCCATGCTCACCGGCAAGACGCATAGCCCCAAAAAGCGCACACGTATCGTGCTGAAAAATAGCGTATTGCATACTCATACGATCTCCCCCCGCAGCAAAACGACACCCAAAAAAAAGACCCCTCGCGGGGTCGATTCGGCTTAACTCACAATAAATACGAATTAACGCGCAACACGCGGAGCCAGCTTTTCCTTGATACGCGCAGACTTACCCGTCAAGCCACGCAGATAGTACAGCTTGGCGCGACGCACATCGCCACGACGCTTGACTTCAATGCCAGCCACGTTTGGGCTGTACAGCGGGAACACACGCTCAACACCTTCGCCATGCGAAATCTTGCGCACAGTAAACGCGGAGTTAATGCCACGGTTACGCTTGGCAATCACCACGCCTTCAAAAGCCTGGAGACGCTCACGCTCACCTTCTTTCACACGCACACTCACCACCACGGTATCGCCTGGGGCGAAGCTCGGGCGCTCAATCCCTTCAATCATTTCAGCGTTAAGCTGTTGAATCACTGCATTCATGTTTAAGTCCTCATCTTTGATTCGTCGTTTGCCGTCCGTTTGCCCGCTTCGTCTACGCACTTTTCATGCGCATCCTCCAGCAAACGACGTTCAGCTTCCGTCATACGCCTGACCGCAAGCAGCTCAGGCCGCCGCTGCCAGGTTCGCGTCAACGCCTGTTGAAGGCGCCAACGCTCGATCTCTTTGTGGTTGCCGGACAACAAGACATCCGGCACACCACGCTCTTCCACCCATTCAGGGCGCGTGTAATGCGGGCAATCCAGCAACCCCGTCATGAACGAGTCCTGCACCGCCGACTGCTCATGCCCCAAGGCACCCGGCAACTGCCGGATCACCGCATCCATCAAGGCCATGGCCGCTGGCTCCCCGCCGCTGAGCACAAAATCACCCAGCGACAACTCTTCATCCACATCCGCCTGCAATACCCGCTCGTCCATGCCCTCATAGCGACCACAGACTAGCACGACACCAGGTAAGCGAGCCAGGCGGTTAATCTCCGTCTGATCCACGCGCCGCCCTTGCGGGGTTAGCGCGATAACCCGATGCCCGCTGGGAGCCGCCGCACGCGCCGCTGCAATCGCCGTGCGCAGTGGCGCGACTCTCATCAGCATCCCAGGACCGCCGCCAAAAGGACGATCATCCACTGTGCGATGCCTGTCAGCGGTGAAATCGCGTGGATTCCACAGCGCAAGCTGCCACACAGCGGCCTGCATGGCACGGCGTGGAATACCATGCTCAGCAATCACTCGCACCAACTCAGGAAACAGGGTGATGACATCAAAACGCATCACACCGCCCCCACAGCACTTTCAAAACTCCGGATCCCAATCGACGATCATCTGTCGCCCGGCAAGATCAACGCTCACCACCACCTGCCCCATCACCCAAGGCAGCAGGCGCTCGCGCTCCCCTCGCAGAACCAACACATCATTGGCACCTGTCTCCAGCAGATGATCCACGACCCCAAGTTCGAGGCCACCCACCGTCAACACCCGAAGGCCAATCAGGTCGCGCCAGTAATACTCACCCTCAGGCAAGGCTTGCAGCTGTGCGGAATCCACCGCAATCGCCACACCCGCCATCGCTTCGGCTTGCTGGCGATCATTCACCCCTTCAAGCTTGGCGATCAGGCCTTTACCTTGCGCCTTGAACGACTTGACCCGCACATTGACCCAACCATCCCCAAGCTTGAGCTGCCAGGTGCGATAGCGCCCAATATCCGCAATGGGACGCGACTCAGAATGAATCTTGAGCCAACCCTGCACACCAAAGGGCGCCAAAACCTTGCCTAGCAACACGCGCTCAACCGACTCAGACATGAGACTCAGTCACCGGATGGCGTAGATATCAAGCCGCAGCCTCAGCTGCAACTTCAGTCTTGGCGAACTCTTTCCACAGGGATGCAACGCGACCGCTGGGTTGCGCGCCCTTGGTCAACCAGCCATTCATGCGTTCAGCATCAATGTGCAGACGCACTTCCTGACCACGCGCCACCGGATTGAAGTAGCCAAGACGCTCAACGGAAGCGCCGCTATTACGCGCCTTGCGGCTATCGGTGACGATGATGTGGTAGAAGGGGCGCTTTTTGGCGCCGCCACGAGCGAGGCGAATGGAAACCATACTATGTTTATAACCTTAATGTCAGGGAGCAAGCTGCACGACACAGCCCGTCAAAATAAAGCACGGCATTTTAACCGTAAGCCACCAAAATGGAAGCTTTTTTTCACCACCGGCCTTCAGCGCTTAACTTAAACATTAAAACGGCATGCCCGGCATCCGTCCCTTCATGCCACGCATCAGCTTGCTCATACCGCCGCCAGAGATCTTTTTCATCATGTCGCGCATATCCGCATGTTGTTTCAGCAAACGATTCAGGTCTTGCGCCTGCAAGCCTGCGCCTGCCGCAATACGCCGCTTGCGCGAGCCCTTGATAATTTCCGGCCTGCGCCGTTCTTCCGGGGTCATGGACTGAATCAGGGCAATCATACGTTTCACATCACGATCATTGGCCTGCGCCTTAACGTGCTCCGGCACCTTACCCGCCCCAGGCAGCTTGTCCATCAAGCTCGCCACGCCGCCCATGCTGAGCATCTGCTCCATTTGCGACTTCAAGTCCTCCATATTGAACGATTTGCCGGATTTGACCTTATCCACCAGCGCCTGCGCCTTGGCCTGATCGAGCTTGTTGGTCACATCCTCAACCAGCGAGAGCACATCCCCCATGCCCAAAATGCGTGAGGCCACGCGCTCGGGATGGAAGGCTTCCAGTGCAGCCATTTTCTCGCCGCGCCCGAGGAATTTGATCGGCTTGCCGGTAATCTGGCGCACCGAGAGCGCCGCACCGCCGCGTGCATCACCGTCGGTCTTGGTCAGCACCACCCCAGTAAGCGGCAGGGCATCATTGAACGCCTTGGCGGTATTCGCCGCATCCTGCCCGGTCATACTATCGACCACAAACAGCGTTTCGATAGGATTGAGCGCCGCATGGATGCGTTGCACCTCGTCCATCATCGCTGCATCAATATGCAAACGCCCGGCGGTATCCACCAGCAGCACGTCCATGTGACGAATGCGCGCTTCGTGCAATGCCGCCTGCGCAATCGCGACGGGCTCCTGTCCCGATGCCGAGGGGAAGAAACCCACACCCACCTGAGCTGCCAGCGTTTCAAGCTGTTTGATCGCCGCCGGACGGTACACGTCACAGCTCACCACCATGACCTTCTTCTTTTGTTCTTTGAGCAAGCGCGCCAATTTGCCGACCGTGGTCGTTTTACCCGCACCCTGCAAACCGGCCATCAATACTATCGCAGGCGGCACGGCAGCAAGATTCAGCCTTTCATTCGCCTCTCCCATGACTGCCACCAGCTCGTCATGCACGATTTTGATGAAGGCCTGCCCCGGTGTCAGGCTGGTCAACACTTCCTGCCCGACCGCCCGCTCTTTCACCTTGGCGGTAAATTCACGCACCACGGGCAAGGCCACATCGGCTTCGAGCAAGGCCATGCGCACTTCACGCATCGCCTCTTGAATATTGTCTTCCGTCAGACGCCCCTGACCGCGCATTTTGTCGAGCAGACCGGAGAGGCGTTGGGTTAGGTTTTCAAACATGGGGAAAACTCCAAAAAAGGGCGCTTTTATAAACTCGATCGAACCAGGTGATTGAAAGACAAAATGCGGCAAACGCGCGCAACGTCGGCGGATTTATAGAAGTACCCAAAACAGAAACCCGGACAAGCCGGGTTCCTTAACTCAAGTTCAAACGCGACCGAGGTTACTCGCTGGCTGAACCACGACCAAAGCGCTTGCGCTCTTGCTCGGTGAGGTACTTCTTACGGATACGCACCGACTTGGGTGTCACTTCAACCAACTCATCATCATTAATAAATTCCAGCGACTGTTCCAAAGTGTAACGAATCGGCGGCACCAGGGTAATGGCCTCATCAGTGCCTGAGGCACGCATGTTGGTCAATTTCTTGCCTTTGAGCACATTCACGGTCAAATCGTTGTCACGCGAGTGAATGCCGATCACCTGACCTTCGTACACTTCTTCCGCATGACCGATAAACATGCGACCGCGCTCTTGCAGGCCGAAAATCGCGAAGCCCAGCGCCTTACCGGTTTCGTTGGCAATCAACACGCCATTGATACGCTGACCGATGGTTCCGGGGCGATACTCACCGTAATGATCGAAGACCGAGAACATCAAGCCCGTACCTTGGGTCGAGGTCAAAAACTCGGTACGGAAACCAATCAGACCACGCGAGGGAATGATGTACTCCAGACGCACGCGCCCTTTGCCGTCCGGCTCCATGTTCTTCAAGTCACCACGACGAATACCGAGCTTTTCCATGATCGTGCCCTGGTGCTGCTCTTCAATATCCACCACCAACTGCTCATAGGGCTCTTCTTTCACGCCATTGACTTCATGGATGATAACTTCGGGACGACCGACACCCATCTCGAAGCCTTCACGACGCATGTTTTCGATCAACACCGAAAGATGCAGCTCGCCACGACCGGACACGCGGAATTTATCCGCACCTTCCATGTCTTCCACGCGCAGCGCCACGTTATGCACCAGCTCTTTGTGCAGGCGATCACGAATCTGACGGCTGGTGACATATTTGCCTTCCTTGCCCGCAAACGGTGAAGTATTCACCTGGAACATCATGCTCACGGTCGGCTCATCGACGCTCAACGGCGGCAGCATTTCGACGTTATCCGGGTCACACACGGTGTCGGAAATGTACAGCGGATCAAGACCCGAGAAGGCGATAATGTCGCCGGCTTGCGCTTCTTGCACTTCGATACGATCAAGACCGTGGAAACCCATCAGCTTCAACATGCGACCCGCACGGATATTGCCTTCGCGATCAATCACTTTCACTTGTGAGTTGGCGGAAATTTTTCCGCGCGTGATTTTACCGACACCGATCACACCCATGAATGAGTTGTAATCCAGGCTTGAGACTTGAAGCTGGAATGGACCTTCCGGGTCAACGTCCGGTGCCGCGACGTTTTTAATAATCGCCTCGTACAACGGGGTCATGTCGCCTTCACGCACGTTTTTGTCGAGACTGGCGTAGCCTGTCAATGCCGAGGCGTAGACAATCGGGAAATCCAGTTGCTCATCGGTTGCGCCAAGGTTGGCGAACAAATCAAACACCTGGTCAACCACCCAATCCGGGCGCGAGCCTGGGCGGTCAATCTTGTTAATCACCACAATCGGCTTCAGGCCATGCTGGAAGGCTTTTTGGGTGACAAAACGAGTCTGCGGCATGGGGCCGCCGACGGCATCTACCAGCAACAGCACCGAATCCACCATCGACAACACGCGCTCAACCTCACCACCGAAGTCGGCGTGTCCTGGAGTGTCCACGATATTGATGCGGAATTCCTCGCCTTGCGGACTGATCCAGCGAATGGCGGTGTTCTTGGCCAGAATGGTAATGCCACGCTCTTTTTCGATGTCATTCGAGTCCATGATGCGCTCGCCAAGCTGTTCGCGCTCACCGAACGTACCGGACTGGCGCAGCAGTTGGTCAACAAGGGTGGTTTTGCCATGGTCAACGTGCGCGATGATGGCGATATTGCGTAGATTCTTAATCACAGATGAGTCTCAAAAAACAGGGGAAAAGGCGAAATGGAAGCGGATTATACGGATTACAGGCTAAAATGATATTTCATAAATTACATCAATATGACATTCAAGATATGAATCACGAAATCCCCGTCCTCACACCCTACACAAAGATCGGTGGTGAAGCCGGTCTGCGCCGCCTGACCACAAGCATGTACAGCGCCATGCGTGAACTACCCAGCGTGCGCGAACTGCTGTCCATTCACCGCGACGTGGATGATGCCGAACAGAAACTGTTCGAGTTTTTGTCCGGCTGGCTGGGCGGCCCGCAATTATTTATGGAGCGCCACGGTCACCCGCGCCTGCGGATGCGCCACATGCAGATCGGCGTGGATAGCAAGATGCGTGACCAATGGATGCACTGTATGCGCCATGCGCTGGATCAAACCGTCGCAGACCCGCTTTTCCGCGAAGAGCTGTATCAATCGCTATGGAGCATGGCCGATCACATGCGCAATCGGGCGGATTAATCCTGGATGGCCTGGCGCTGCACCAGCGCATCCACATCGGCAAAATCACGACACCATTCAAACGCCGCCGCATCCATCGACATGGGTTGCGCATGGCGCGCCAGGCCGATCGCCTGCAATCCGGCCGTCTTGGCGGCCAGCAGTTCTGCTGGAATATCAGATAAAAACAGAATGTCCTGAGCGGGAAGCCCCAGCGCCTCGACGATCAGGGCGTAAGACGCAGGCTCACGCTTGCCACCGATAGCGGTGTCGAAATAACCCGAGAACAGTGCCGTCAAGTCGCCCGCATCCGAGTGCGCGAACAGCAGCTTTTGCGCCTGCACCGAACCCGACGAGTACACATACAGGCGCAAACCCTGTTCATGCCATGTGCGCAGATAAGCCGCCGCATCCGCGTACACATGCCCGCTAAAGTCACCCTGACGATAGCCCGCCTCCCACACCATGCCCTGTAAAGCCTTGAGCGGCGTGAGCTTGCGGTCTTCGTCCATCCATTCCATCAAATGCGCCAGAGCCTCATCCAGCGAAAGATGCGCCTCACCCAGCTCGTGCTCCACCGCCGCAAGCTGCTCCTGTACCTCTGCATTCGCCTGCTGGCTGCGCACAAAATCGGCCAGATGCTGGCGCGCATAGGGAAAAAGGGTTTGATGCACAAAGTCGATACTGGAGGTCGTGCCTTCAATGTCGGTCACAATGGCTTTAATCATGTTTTGAACCCGTTTTAGCCACAGAGTATGTCAATGAACCTGCTGGATCTTGACGCTTAACGATGCCAGCTCATCCAGACTCGGGATCATTTTATCCGCCCCGCTCCCGGTAAAATGCCCCACCCAGCCTTCTTCCACAGTAAAAAAACGAATGCACTTAAAGCTCGGGTTTTCGCCCATGTCGAACCAGTGTGTCACCCTGGATGGTACTGAAATCAAATCACCCTGCCTACAAAGTACGGCATACACCTTGCCCGCAACATGCAGATAAAACATCCCCTGACCATCGACAAAAAAGCGCACCTCAAAATCATCATGCGTGTGCTCACTTAAAAACTTCGCGCGCATGACCGCTTTTTGCGGATGATTGGCACGCAAACTCACCACATCAACCGACTTGAAGCCGTATTCCGCATTCAGTCGCGCCACATCATCAGCATAAGCTGCCAGCACATCCTCCTGACTCGCATCCGCCGCCAGGGCTTTGCTCGCCTGCCAACGCTCAAAGCGGACATCAATCGCCGCCAAATGCTGCGCAATCGCCGCATGTTCTGTCACGATGTCCAGCATTTGAGCAGGGCGTGTCGCAGCATAAATCCGTAATTCCGACATTAAGAGACCCTCCGCAACCACAACTCACATTCCAGCATAAATTCCAACGCTTCCACATGGCGCAGCGCATCGTCCACCGTCGCACCCCAGGTGTACAAACCATGTCCTTCAATCAGATACGCCACAGGCATTCCATGCCGATTAAACCAGGCCTCGACATTGGCCGCCAGACGCGGAATATCCTGATCGTTGGCAAACACCGGAATACTCAGACTGGCCTCATGGCTCTCCACGCTGGCAAAGGCCTTCGCCAGCTCATAACCTTCGAGCAACAACGCGCCCTCGGTCAAACGCGACAACACCGTGGCCGGCATGGAATGCGTATGCAGCACACAGCCTATGTTTGTATCACGCAGATAAAGCTGAGTGTGCAACAAGGTCTCGGCTGACGGACGCTTGCCCGCGTCCAGAGAAAACCCGCTATCAATCGACACCCGCAGGAAATCTTCAATCGTCAAATGCCCTTTGTGTCGCCCGGACACCGTCAACAGAGCGCGTGACTCGTCTAGGCGCGCGGAAAAATTGCTACTGGTCGCCGGCACCCAGCCGCGTGAGAAAAAAAAGCGCCCGGCCTCAACCAGCGCCTCGCTCAGTGTGAGCTGTTGCTCCAAAAAACACCTCCCAAAAAGTCGAACCGCTCAGCGTACAGTTCAAGCATGTGACAAAAACTCTGATGCTCGAAATAAAAATATAACCCGGATAGAAACATAATCAGGACTTACGCAAACCCCGGATCTAGCCCCCTCTCCCCCGCCCTCCCCCATCAAGGGGGAGGGGGTGAAAACCGCTATCTTGCGTAAGTCCTAATAATATGCCCGAATACTCATTTCAAACCTCAGCATGGACATCCCGCACATGAAAACCCACAGTCTCGCCCTCTGTATTCTTCTTTGCATCAGCCAAGCCGCCCAGGCTGAACTCATTCTCTCAGGCAGCCCATCCATCCAGGATCGCAGCGAGCTGAACACACGCTACACCGAACTGGCCAGCGAACTTAGCAAAGCCTTGGGCGAACCGGTGCGCTATGTCGCCCCTCTTAATGAAATGGGCTACGCACAAGAAATTCGCAAGGGAAGCTACGACATCCTGCTTGATGGCCCGCACTTGGCGGCGTGGCGCAACGCCAAGGGCATTCACCAACTGATCGCACAAAGCGACATTCCCCTGACTTTTCTGGTGGTGAGCCCGGCAAACGACAGCAGTATCACATCCCCGGAACAACTGATTAGCAAACCAGTGTGCGCGCAGCCCTCACCCAATCTGTCCAATCTGATGTTCATGAATTTGTACCCCAACCCTCTGCAACTGCCCGACTTGCGCATGGTTACGGGCTTCAAACCGATTGTCGAAAAAGTCCTCAAAGGCGAGTGCAAAGCCGGTGTGGTGAA
The DNA here is from genome assembly GCA_964618025.1 of uncultured Halothiobacillus sp. Taxonomy (GTDB): domain Bacteria; phylum Pseudomonadota; class Gammaproteobacteria; order Halothiobacillales; family Halothiobacillaceae; genus Thiofaba. Next base: position 19,419 of record CAZTYJ010000032.1, read on the forward strand.
TGCCACCTTTTATGAAAAAACGCTCGACCAAGAAAGCCGCGACAAGCTGCGCATTATCCATAATACCCGCCCGCTGCCTGGTCATGTTATGACGGTCAGCAACAAAATCTCCCCGGAACAGCGCGAAGCCCTCATCAAACGCATTACCAATGCCAACCCTGCCCATGACACACTGGTGCAAGCGATGACCAAGGCCGTGGTGATCGGCGGCGAACCGAGCAAAACACGCTGGCTGGCCGTCAAACCAGAGAGCCTGAAAGGTCTGGATGAAATTCTGGTGCAGCAATCTTTTGGCTGGCAATAGCAGCACTTAATCGCGAACATCCCCGGCTCTTATGCCGGGTTTTTGTTTTGCTTCCCACGAAAAAGGCTCCCGCAGGAGCCTTAATCTATCAAGCGACTGATGAAAAAAGCGCAATCAACGCCCGGACAGCGCCTGCGTCGCGGATGCATAATAATCGGCCAGCGAGACAATTTCCTCATCTGTCAATGGCTTGGCAAAAGCGCGCATGGCCTGCACCGAATCATTGTGCCGAGTACCTTCACGGAAATGCTGCATAGTGCGGATGAAATAATCCCGCGACAAACCAGCCAAAGCAGGCGTTTCATTGATACCGCCCTGCCCATGCAGGCCGTGACACGAGGCGCACGGAGTCACCAGACGCGAAGGTTCGCCACGACGAATCATCTGGCTGGTTGCCGCATCCGCCACATACGATGCAGCGGGCAGTGGTTGTGCCGCATAAAACGCAGCAAGATCCGCCATGTCCTGCTTGGAAAGTAACGTCGATACCACATTCATCAAACCCGCGCGTGCATCTTCCTTGCGCAGACCCGACTGATAATCCAGCAACATTTTGTACGTGTACTCAGCGCGCTGACCACTTAAAGATGGCCAGCTAGCGCTCAGCGATTCACCCGCTGCGCCGTGACATGAGGCACAAAACATGCCCGTATGCAGCGCCTTGCCATTCGCCGCATCGCCCTTGGGCATATCGGCTAGGACAACGCGCAGGCTCGCAGGTGTCCACGCCACGTCGGGACGATGGTGCGCATGAGCCTGAATGCTCTGCACTGTGGTGAGTGTCGGGGTCTGTTTAACAATCACCACCTCCTCAGCCGCGACACTCCCGGAAATCAAACCCCCGACAACACCAGCCAAAAACACAAACTTCGCTGCGGGTTTTTGAGTCAAAAATATGTTCATGAAAGACCTCACGCAAAGCAATCCAGAGTAAAAGTTCGCATCCAGGCCTGCTGATACACCGCGCT
>CAZTYJ010000033.1:0-20224 GCA_964618025.1 uncultured Halothiobacillus sp.
CCTTGCTATCCGCACCAGCGATCGCCTTGCTATCCGCACCATTTTTTGACTCACTCATTACACCACCGAAGATACCCACAGTATTCCCCCCCTTGCAGATTTTGCGATTGAATTAAAATCACGCTTATTCGAGTCCAGGAACGGATGTAGATTAAGCGCCTTGTCCAAAAAATGGACATCGTCATGCCAATGTGAACCCGTACTTGTGCTGATGTTACCCGCGCACGCCATCATCCTCGAAAGACAACGTCTCCCGCTTTAACATCAATGCCTATTGTTCCGGCCTGAATGAACCTTGAATGGACGGTAGGAGCGGGCTTGCCCGCGAAGCCCTCAACATACATTTTTTCGCGGGCAAGCCTGCTCCTACGCTTCAAGATATATTCGTGCCGCATCAATAGTAGATGTTTTTGGTAGGCATGAAGACTATGGCTATAAGATATTTCAATCAAATTGCCATACCCTACTCACTTTTGAATTAAACCGGATTTAAGGCTGCGACAATAGCATCCCCCATGGCCGAGGTAGAAACTTCCGTCATGCCAGGCTCCATGATGTCGCGGGTGCGCAAGCCTTGGTCGAGCACCACCGATACCGCCTGTTCAATTTTATCCGCAAGATCAGCACGCTCCAGGCTGTAACGCAACATCATGGCCGCCGACAAAATCGTCGCCAGCGGGTTGGCAATACCCTGCCCGGCAATATCCGGTGCCGAACCATGACTCGGCTCGTACAAGCCTTGTTTGGAACTGTTCAGGGAAGCCGAAGGCAGCATCCCGATCGAGCCGGTGAGCATCGAAGCCTGATCCGATAAAATATCGCCGAACATGTTCTCGGTCACCACCACATCAAACTGCTTGGGCGCACGCACCAACTGCATGGCGGCGTTATCGACGTACATGTGACTGAGCGCAACGTCGGGATAATCCTTGGCCACACGCTCCATCACCTCGCGCCACAGTTCGGAGGTCTCCAGCACATTGGCCTTATCGACGGAGCACACTTTTTTGTTGCGCTGCATCGCCGCATCAAATGCCACACGAGCGATACGCTCGATCTCGGACTCGGCGTAGCGCATGGTGTTGAAACCTTCGCGTTCGCCCTTGTCGTTGAGCTGAATACCGCGCGGCTGGCCGAAGTAAATGCTGCCCGTCAGCTCGCGCACGATCAGAATATCCAGCCCGGCGACCACCTCAGGCTTCAGACTCGAAGCCGAAGCCAGTTGCGGATAAAGAATTGCCGGACGCAAATTCGCGAATAAGCCAAGTGCTGAACGAATCGCAAGCAGGCCGCGCTCCGGGCGCAAGGGGCGTTCCAGATTGTCATACTGCGGCCCACCGACCGCACCGAGCAGAATGGCATCCGCTTCCAACGCCATCTCGCGCGTGCTCTCCGGGAAAGGATGACCCGCCGCGTCATACCCAGCGCCGCCAATCAGCCCCTCGTCCATCTCGATATCAAGATCAAACTCGCCGACCAGCACATCAAGCACTTTCACCGCTTCATCGACAATTTCCGGACCAATACCATCACCCGGCAGAACCAAAATACGTTTTGTCATGAAAAATATTTCCTAAATTATTAAAAAATTAGCCACAGGGAACGCAGAGGGTGAATTCATCAATGCTCACAGGGAGGCTTTATTCTCCGTGAGCTCTGTGCCCTCTGTGGCTCACAAAACATCAAAATCAAAACAACCAAGGCGCACTCAGCTTACGCCGCGCCTCATAGTCACGAATCGCATCCGCATGACGCAAGGTCAAGCCAATATCATCCAGCCCATTGAGCAAACAATAGCGACGGAAATCGTCCACGTTAAACTCAATCACCGTATCACCAAGGCCGCGAATGGTTTTTTGCTCCAAATCAATAGTGAGTTGCAAGCCCGACGTAGCCTCAATGGCCTTGAAAATTTTATCGACCATTTCTGACGATAAAACAATAGGAAGCATCCCACTCTTAAAGCTATTGTTAAAGAAAATATCGGCAAAACTCGGCGCAATCACCGCACGAAAGCCAAAACCGTCCAGCGCCCAAACCGCATGTTCGCGTGAAGAACCACAGCCAAAATTCTCCCGCGCCAACAGGATGGAAGCGCGGTCATACGGCGGCTGATTGAGTACAAAATCCGGGTTTGGCTTGCGCTGGCTGTGATCCATGCCCGGCTCGCCCGGCTCTAAATAACGCCAATCATCAAACGCATTCGGACCAAAACCCGTGCGGTGAATCGACTTCAAATACTGCTTGGGAATAATCGCATCGGTATCCACATTCGGACGATCCAACGGCGCGACAATACCAGTGTGTTGAGTAAAAGCTTGCATGTATTAAACCCGTTTTATTTAAGCCACAGAGATCACAGAGGACACCGAGAATCGATTCCGAAGCCATTATTCTCCGTGCTCCCTGTGTCCTCTGTGGCTAAAAAATCAAAAATTCCGCACATCGACAAAATGGCCGGCAATCGCCGCCGCCGCCGCCATGGCCGGGCTGACCAGATGCGTGCGTCCACCCTGCCCCTGGCGACCTTCAAAATTGCGATTCGAGGTTGAAGCACAACGCTCGCCCGGCTCCAAGCGGTCGGCATTCATCGCCAGACACATCGAACAACCCGGCTCGCGCCACTCAAAGCCCGCCGCCAGAAACACCTTATCCAAGCCTTCCTGCTCGGCTTGTTGTTTCACCAGCCCCGAACCGGGAACCACCATGGCGAGCTTGACGTTATCCGCCTTCTTGCGCCCTTTGATGACCGCCGCAGCGGCACGAATATCCTCAATGCGCGAATTGGTGCATGAGCCGATAAACACCTTGTCCACGTTAATGGAGTCGATGGTTTGCCCCGCCTGCAAGCCCATATAAGCCAGTGCCTTGCGCATTCCATTCGCCTTGATGGCATCGCTTTCCGCGTCAGGATTCGGCACCTGAGCCGTCACCGACACCACCATTTCCGGCGAAGTCCCCCAGCTCACTTGCGGCATAATATCGGCAGCCTCCAACTCAACCACGCAGTCAAAATGCGCACCGGCATCCGAATGCAGATCACGCCAGGCTGCGGCGGCCTGCTCGAACATTGCCCCCTGCGGCGCAAACGGACGACCTTTCACGTAATCAATCGTCTTCTGATCCACGGCGACGATACCGGCACGCGCACCGCCTTCAATCGCCATATTGCACACCGTCATACGGCCTTCCACCGACAAATCCTCAATCGCTTCACCGGCAAATTCGATGGTGTAGCCGGTACCGCCCGCCGTACCGATCTTGCCAATAATCGCCAACACGATGTCCTTGGCCGTCACACCCGCGCCGACATGCCCGTTGATGCGCACCAGCATGTTCCTGGCTTTTTTCTGCAACAGGGTTTGCGTTGCCATCACATGCTCAACCTCGGAAGTGCCAATACCGAAGGCCAAGGCACCAAACGCGCCGTGCGTCGAAGTGTGTGAATCTCCACAGACAATGGTCATGCCCGGCAAGGTAAAGCCCTCTTCCGGCCCGATCACATGCACAATGCCCTGACGGATATCGTTCATCTTGAACTCAAGGACTTTGAACTCGGCACAGTTGTTATCCAGCGTACTGACCTGCTCACGCGATACCGGGTCAGTAATACCGTCCAGGCCGTTATCACGTCGCCCCAATGTCGGCACATTATGATCCGGCACCGCCAACATGGAATCCGTCCGCCACGGCTGACGCTTGGCCATGCGCAAGCCTTCAAAGGCCTGCGGTGAAGTCACTTCATGCACCAACTGGCGGTCGATGTAGAGCAATGCGGTACCGTCATCTTCCTGACGCACCACGTGCATATCCCAAAGTTTGTCGTAAAGCGTTCTGGCCATGATCTTACCCTTGAATAAATTGAGTTGCGCACAGTGTAAAAATGAATTATCCATAACTCCAATGGATAATTTTCATGGATTGCATTCCCAATGGATATATCAAATTACCAAGCCTTGCTCGCCGTGAGCGAACACGCCTCGTTTTCACTCGCCGCCGACAAGCTGCATCTCACCCAACCGGCGATCAGCAAGCGCATCGCCCAACTCGAAGCCAGCCTCGGCGTGGCGCTGTTTGACCGTTTAGGCCGTCGTATCAGCCTGACCGAAGCCGGTCGCGCCCTGCTGCCCGTGGCGCAACGTATCCTCAATGATGTACGCGAAACCCATCAGGTCATTGCCAACCTCTCCACCGAGATCAGCGGCACACTCGCCGTCGTCACTTCGCACCATATCGGCCTGCGCCGCCTGCCGCCCGTATTGAAGGACTACACCCGCCGTTACCCCGCTGTGCGCCTTGATCTGGCCTTTATGGATTCCGAACAGGCCTGCCATGCGGTCGAACGCGGCGAATTTGAGCTGGGTGTGGTCACACTACCACTACGCCCCACAGCGCAGCTTCAACTCACGCCGCTATGGGACGACCCCTTGGTGATTGCCGTCGCACTCGATCACCCGCTCGCCCAAGCGCCGCGCGTCAGCCTCGACCAACTTGGCTCGCACCCCGCCATTCTGCCCGCCATCGGTACCTACACCCGCACCATTATCGAAGCCACCCTGCTGCAACAGCACGGCGCACTGGATGTGATTCTGGAAACCAACTACCTGGAAACCCTGCGCACCATGGTCGCCATCGGCCTCGGCTGGAGCGCCCTGCCCAGAAAAATGATCGGCGGCGACGTGATTGAACTCCCCGTGGATGGATTATCCATCCAGCGCACCTTGGGCATCGTGCGGCATCATGGACGCACCTTGTCCCACGCCGCCGAAGCCCTCATCGAGGTACTGCTCGCCAGTGGCAACAACTTCAGTCGTTCTTAATCACAATGGTTGGAAACCTGGTGCTGTAATCCTTCGCTCGCTGTGCCAGCCTGGCCGCCAACTTGCGCGCGATATTGCGATACAGCATGGAGGTTGCGCTCTCCGCATCCGCCGCCACCGTCGGGTTGCCGCCATCCGCCTGCTCGCGAATACCGCGCTCCAACGGCAACTGCCCCAGCAACTCGATGCCATATTCCTCAGCCATTTTTGCACCGCCGCCTTCACCAAAGATCGGCTCGATATGCCCGCAATTCGAGCACACATGCAGGCTCATGTTCTCGATAATGCCGAGCACCGGCACATCCACACGCTCGAACATCTTCAAGCCTTTTTTCGCATCCAACAGGGCAATATCCTGCGGCGTGGTCACAATCACCACGCCCGCCACCGGCACTTTTTGCGCCAGGGTGAGCTGAATATCCCCGGTACCGGGCGGCATATCGACCACCAGATAATCCAGATCATGCCACTGGGTGTCGTTGAGCAACTGTTGCAAGGCCGAAGTCACCATCGGCCCGCGCCAGATCATCGGGTTATCCTCGCCCACCAAAAAGCCAATCGACATGCACTGCACGCCATGCGCCACTTTAGGCTCCATGGTCTTGCCATCCTGACTGCTCGGTTGTCCGGCCTCGGCACCTAGCATACGCGGCACGCTGGGACCGTAAATATCGGCATCCAGGATGCCAACTTTCGCGCCTTCGGCCTGCAAGGCCAGCGCCAGATTCACCGCCGTGGTGGACTTGCCCACCCCGCCCTTGCCCGAAGCCACCGCCACGATATTACGCACCTCGGGCATACGCTTGAGCGTCTTCTGCACCGCGTGCGCTTCGATCACCCAATCCAGCGTGACCTGCGCGACCTGCACTCCATCCAGAGCGCGCAAAGCCGCTTCGGCCTGCCGACAAATAGATTCACGCAACCCTGTGGCCGGATAGCCCAAACGCAGATGTACGCTGACCGAGCCGCCCTTGATCTCAATCAAATGCACGCGCTTGCCCTCAAATGCCTGACCCAGCTCCGGGTCATACACCTGCGCCAAAGCCACCCGCACTGCGCTTTCACTCGGCGCCGCATTTTTATTACCCAAACCAAACAGTGCCATGAATTTCTCCGCCTTCTAGCTAGTGACAACGCCAGACTTCACCTGATTTATGATAGTGTCACGCACCACAAAATTAACCCTACTCATCCAAGTCTTCGGAGCCAGCATGACCTCGCCGCGCCGTATCCTCGTCACCTCCGCACTTCCCTATGCCAACGGCCCGATTCATCTTGGGCACATGGTCGAATACATTCAAACCGATGTCTGGGCGCGGTATCAAAGGATGTGCGGACATGAAGTGTATTACGTCTGCGCCGACGATGCGCACGGCACGCCGATCATGCTGCGCGCGCAAAACGAAGGCATTACCCCCGAGGAATTGATTGCCCGCATCAGCGACGAACATCAAGCCGATTTCGCCGCATTTCACATCAAGTTCGACCATTTTCACAGCACGCATTCCGAAGAAAACCGTCAGTTCGCTGAACAGATTTACCGCAAACTTCGCGCAGGCGGGCATATTGCCACCCGCACCATCCAGCAAGCCTATGATCCGGTCAAGGAGATGTTTCTCCCCGATCGCTTTATCAAAGGCGAATGCCCGAAATGCGGCGCGGCGGATCAATACGGTGATTCCTGCGAAGTCTGCGGCGCGACCTACAGCCCCACCGATCTGAAAAACCCCAAATCCGCCATCTCCGGCGCAACACCGATTGAAAAAGACTCTGAACATTATTTTTTCAAACTCGGCGACTTTGAGGGCGTGTTGAAAGACTGGCTGCAAAGCGAGGCTGTTCAGCCGGAAATTGCGGCGAAAATGAACGAATGGTTTGAATCCGGCTTGCACGACTGGGACATCTCGCGTGATGCGCCCTACTTCGGCTTCGCCATTCCCGATGCCCCCGGCAAGTACTTCTACGTCTGGCTGGATGCACCGATTGGCTATATGGCCAGCTTCCAGGCCTTGTGCATGATTCGCGGCCTGAGCGTGTTTGACGACTTCTGGGACGCAAACGAGGCGGCGCGCAGCCATACCGAGCTATGGCATTTTATCGGCAAGGATATTGCTTATTTCCACACCCTCTTCTGGCCCGCCATGCTCTCGGGTGCCGGCTTGCGTCTGCCCACCCGCGTGCGTGCGCATGGCTTTTTGACCGTCAATGGCCAGAAAATGAGCAAGTCGCGCGGCACTTTCATTATGGCGCGCAGCTTCCTCAACCACCTCAACCCGGATGCCCTGCGCTACTACTTCGCCGCCAAACTCAATGGCTCGATGGAAGACATCGACCTCAATCTGGAAGATTTTATGCAGCGCGTGAACTCCGACCTGGTCGGCAAAGTGGTCAACCTCGCCTCACGCACCGCCGGTTTCATCGGCAAACTGTTTGACGGTCGCCTGGCCGACGAGCTGCACGACCCTGTGTTGTACACCGATTTCGTCTCCGCCGGAGACAGCATCGCCGCCGCATATGAAACCTCGGACAGCGCGCGCGCCATGCGCGAAATCATGACGCTGGCCGACCGCGCCAACCAGTACATCGACCAGCACAAGCCCTGGGCGCTGGCCAAAACGCCGGGCAATGAAGCCGAAATTCAGGCCATTTGCACCCAAGGCTTGAACCTGTTCCGCGTGCTCATGACCTACCTCAAACCCGTGCTCCCGGAGATGAGCAAGCAGGTTGAATTTTTCCTGCATTTCGGCGAATTGAACTGGGAAAGTCGGCATGAATTGATGCTGCGCCACATTATCCAGCCCTTCCAGCCGCTCATGACCCGCATCGAAGCCAGCCAGCTTGAAGCCATGTTGGATGAGAACCGCGCCAGCCTGCCTGAAGTCCAAACTGAGGCTCCGGCTAAAACCACGTCCGAAACCCAAGCATCCCCCGTGACCGTAGAAGCCGCCGCCAAACCCATTGAGCCGATTGCCGATAGCATCAGCATCGACGACTTCAGCAAAATCGACCTGCGCATTGCACGCATCATCAAGGCGCAGCATGTCGAAGGCGCGGAAAAACTGCTGCAACTCACCCTGGATATTGGCTCGGAAACCCGTAACGTATTCGCCGGCATCAAATCCGCCTACAAGCCCGAAGAGCTGGAAGGCCGCCTGACCGTGATGGTCGCCAATCTCACCCCGCGCAAGATGAAATTCGGCATGTCGGAAGGCATGGTGCTGGCTGCTTCCGGTGCGGGGGCAGCGGGACTTTTCATTCTCAGCCCGGATGACGGCGCACAGCCTGGGATGCGTGTGAAATGAAGCACAAGCATTTTGGCTCCCTCCCCCCCGGCGAGGGAGGGTTGGGGAGGGGGGGAAGCAGGCTTCTGCTTGTCGGCTGGACATGCATTGCATTGCTCAACCTTGCCGCCTGCGGCGAAAAAACCGGGCAACATATCGACAACCTGCCCTGGCAAATCGAAATCCTGCCCGATGGACACAGCAAAGTGTTCGGCATTGAGTTAGGCCAATCCACCACCCTGCAAGCCAAACGCGCCCTCGATAAAAAAGCCGATTTCAACCTGTTCAAATCCGCCGATGGCACGATCTCACTCGAAGCCTATTACGGCACTGTGCGCTTGGGCGTACTGGAAGCCAAGCTGATCGCCGAAGTCGAAGCCACGCAGGAACAACTGCACAAACTCGGCGAACACGCCGAAAACCCGCGTGCCCAACCCAGTGGCGCGTGGAAATTTGATATACGTGACGAAGACTACCTCACCATCCAAAGCTGGCCGATACGCTCCCTGACCTACATCCCGATAGCAGTGCAGTTCGATGCTGCGCTCCTGGAGAAACGCTTTGGCAAGCCCGCTGAAATCAAACCGATTGATGCAGGACGTGAATACTGGCTCTACCCCGACCAAGGCCTGGTCATCATGCTGGCCGAGAAGGAAAAGGAAATCCTGCAATACGTCGCTCCCAGCGATTTTGCACGCCTGAAGGACAAAATCAGTAAGGATTTGCCGCGTTCGGTGGTGGATTGATGCGGGAAACCTGCCCCTGCGCACTCTTGTCAAGACAAAAATGTAGTAACGTCAAGGCATGAAAACCCGATTTGAATGGGATCCGGTAAAGGCGAAAAGCGATCTTGGGAAGCGTCGTGTGAATTTCGAGACCGCCACTTGAGTCTTTGCTGATCCATTTGCGCAGGTCGAGTAAGACCGGAGCGAAAACGGGGAACACCGCTGGCAAACCCTGGGCATCGTAGAGGGTTATCTTGATCTTGCCCCCGAATTTCGGACACCCTGTTAAGCGGTTTGTGTCATTTCGAACTGCGCTGGGCTGACGTATCCCAGAGTCGAATGGAGGCGGATTTGATTGCAATCAACCTCGATGTATTCGAACACATGCGCTTTGGCCTGCTCGCGTGAGTCGAATCGCTCGCCGTGGATGGCTTCGACCTTGAGGCGGTGGGTCTAGCTTTCCAGCGCCGCTTTGTCGTAGCCGTTGCCCCGCGTGCTTTGAATTCGGCGCACACACCGGCATCCAGTTCGGGACGCGCCAGCACCTGTTTCGACAGGACTCGACGGCACCACGCGTAGTACCCGCTACGCGAAACCGACAGTACCCGGTACATCAAGCGCACGGCGAAGGCATTCTCGTGTTTCTGCATCGTCGCGTACTTCACTTGGGTTGCTTCGCAACGTACGCCGCTGTCTTTTTTAGGAAGGCGCTCTCCTCTTCCAGACGGGGCACTTCGCGTTTCAGGCGGGCGTGCCCTGATTGCATCAAGCGCTCTGCTTCGCTGGCCTGGCCTGCAAGACGAAATTGGGTACGCCAGGCGTAAAGCTGACTTTCATGCAGCCCGAGTTCTCTGGCGGTAATTACTACACCATCTTGGGCAGCCCGGGCTAACGCTTGTTGCTTGAATTCGGTGCTGTAGCGGGTGCGGCTTGATTTGACCTGAGGATTGGGCTTCGACTTCATCTGTTTCTTCTCGGATTACGATATTGAATCGCTTATCCGGGTGTCCGTGAAACATAGGCAGGATCAGTATAACCATCACCTTCCTCAGCGTGCCTTGGGGGATATTGCTCCTGTCGATGCCATGAGGCAGTGACAGAAAAAAAGCCGGAGTTATTCAAAGGGCTGTGGGTGTGTTAATTAATCAGGCGGGTCTTGACACTTCTTAAACCAGCAGGCTTTGCTCTGCGGCCTTGTCCATCATGTCCAAAAAACTCTGGTAACGGCGCGGTGTGATACGGCCTTGCGCCACGGCCTGTTTGACCGCACAAGCCGGTTCGGCACGATGGGTGCAGTTGGAGAAGCGGCAATCTTGCGCTACGTGTTCAATCTCGGCAAAACCACGGCGCACGGCTTCGCGGGTGATGTTCCACACACCAAAGTCACGCACGCCCGGCGCATCAACCACATCGCCGCCTGATGGCAAGTGATACAGGGTACTGGTGCGCGTGGTGTGGCGACCTTCTTGGCTATGCTCGGAAATTTCACCTACCAGAATGTCCATGCCCGCCGGCATGAGCGCCGACACCAGCGACGACTTACCCACGCCCGACAAGCCGACAAACAGGCTTTGATGCCCCTGTAAACGCGCTTTAAGCAGGTCGATGCCCTCAGCGTTCAACGCGCTGACCTCTAAAACGTCCACCCCCGCCGCACCCCATTCAGCCACAAACTCACGCATGGCTTGACGCTGCTCAGCATTCAGCCGATCCACCTTGTTGATAAGCAACAACGGCTCGGCAGGCAGATCCAGCGCGGCGACAATCGCCCGGTCAATCACGCTGGCATTCGGTTCCGGCACTGGCGCAATGGTAATCAGCACTTGGTCGATATTCGCCGCCATCAAACGCGGCTTGCCCAGCGTATCCGGACGAATCAGCAGCGAGCGGCGCGCTTCGACAAATTCCACTGAGCCACGACCATCGGCATTTTCCCGCCAGCGCACCCGATCTCCGGTGGCCACCGCCCCCAGGGTTTGTTTGACGGTGCAGCCGTGACGTTCGCCGCCAAGTACATCCTCAAGCATCACCTGCTTGCCGTGGTGCGCTACCACAAGGCCAGGACGCAAGTCTGCGTTATCCACCTCGCGCGCATTGCGTTGTTCGATATTGCGACGTTGCTGTTCATTCAAGTGGCGTTTTGCCATGCGATTTATCGTTTTGGTTAAGTAAATACTGCATAAAATCTATCCATGGACTTTTGCAGTGCGCCCGTCGCGCTACATGCCCGCTACGGGCTTTCGCATATCAATGGCTTACGCCATTGCTGCGTTGGGGTATTCATGCCCCAACGCAGGAAACGCTGAAACTTCAGCGTTTCCTTATTACAGTAAAAACAGGCTGGCCAGCCCAAGGAAAATGAAAAATCCGCCCGAATCAGTAATCGCGGTAATCAACACGCTTGACCCCAAGGCCGGGTCACGCCCCATGCGATGACGCACCACCGGAATGCTCACGGCCATCACCGCCGCAACGAGGAAATTCAGTGTCACAGCTAGCATCATGACACCGCTCAAAGGTAGATCCTTGTACATCACAAAGGTTATCACCGCGAGCGCCGCACCAAAGATCACGCCGTTCGTGAGTGCCAGGCTGATTTCCTTGAAATAGAGATTAAGCACATCGGCAGAACTCAAGGGATTATTGGCCAGCGCACGCACGATCATGGTAATTGTCTGATTGCCCACGTTCCCCCCCATACCCGCCACAATCGGCATCAAGGCGGCCAGCGCCACTAATTGTTCAATTGTGCCCTCGAACATGCCGATCACACTGGAGGCAATCAATGCCGTGACCAGGTTCACCCCCAACCACGGCGCACGGTTTTTCAGGCTGTTGGACAGGGGCGCGAAAATATCTTCCTCTTCACGCAAGCCGCCCTGGCTTAACTGCTCCTGTTCCTGACGTTCCTTGATAAAATCCACCACCGCATCGACCGTCAGACGACCCAGCACCACACCTTTCGCATCCACCACCGGCGCAGTAATCAGGTCATAACGTTCAAACGCTTCAGCCGCATCCAGCAACTTGCCATCCGCCGTAAAGCGCTTGGGCGAGGTCTGCATAATGCTGCCCACCTCATCCTCCGGCCGCGACACCAGCAGGGTATTCAACGGTAAAACCCCGCGCAGATGCTCCTCTCGATCCACCACAAACAGCTGATCGGTATGATCGGGCAGGATTTTCAGGCGGCGCAGATAACGCAACACCACTTCCACGCTCACATCCTCGCGCACACTGACCATTTCAAAGTCCATGCGCGCGCCGACGGTATTTTCCGCGTAAGACAGCGCCAAACGCAGCTGCTCACGCTCTTCGGGATTCAGCGTCTTGTAAATGCCCTGCACCGCCTCATCCGGCAGATCGGGCGCAAGATCCGCAATCTCATCGGTATCCAGTTGCTCGGTCGCTGCGACCAGCTCATGCGTATCCATCGCCTCAATCAGCGATTCACGCACCGCATCCGAGGTTTCCAGCAATACCTCGCCGTCCATGTCCGACTTGACCAAGTCCCAGACAATCAGACGATCCTTGAGCGGCAACATCTCCAGAATGCGCGCCACATCCGCCGGGTGGATGTTTTCCAGCTTGGCTTCCAGCGCCACCAGATGCTGCTTGTGTACCATGTTTTCCACGATGGAGCCGCGCTCGTCAGTAGTTTCTTCACGCGCCACCAGCTGCTCCACCAGACGCTGGCGCTCAAGCAGTTCGTGAATATCACTCACCCACTCACGAATATACTCCACGCTATGTTGCTGCTCGCTCATGATCCGGACATCCTGCTAAAGTGGCCGCCATCTTAACAGCAAGTCCGCTGTTTTCATCCCTGTAAACCCTGGAAATCTCACCATGCAAAACCGCCTGATCTGGATTGACCTTGAAATGACCGGCCTCGAACCGGAACGCGATGTGATTATCGAAATCGCCACCCTGGTGACCGATGAACAACTCAATATTCTGGCCGAAGGTCCGGTGCTCGCCGTGCATCAAGCCGAGAGCGTGCTGGCGGGCATGGACGAATGGAACCAGACCCACCACAGCGCCTCCGGCCTGCTGGAGCGAGTACGCGCAAGTTCGCACAGCATGGCGGATGCCGAACAACTCACGCTCGACTTTCTCAAACAATGGAGCGATAAGCGCAGCTCACCGATCTGCGGCAACAGCATCTGCCAGGATCGACGTTTTCTTGCCCGGCACATGCCCAAACTGGAAGATTTTTTTCACTACCGCAACCTGGATGTGAGTACGCTCAAGGAGCTGGCACGGCGTTGGTATCCTGATGTGCCCAAATTCGAGAAGGCGGGTACGCATCGTGCGCTGGATGATATTCGCGCCTCACTGGAAGAGTTGCGTTATTACCGGGAAAAAATGTTGCGTTGATGAGCGCTCAGTTGCGCACGCAGGTGCGGATTGGATATTGGTTTTTCCCCTCGGCAAATGCGCGGAGCATCCACGCCGTATGTGAGCATTTTGAGCCGGTTTTGGGTGGATCAGACGCGGCTTTGGCGGATTTATAGAAGTGCCCTTAAAGATAGCGATTCCAGGCGTTGGTCGGTGTCGTGTGTTTGGGGTCGTCTGGCAGAATGATGCCGGGCTTGGATTGTTCACGCAGGTTGGCAAGGGTGCGCAGGGCTTCTGACGTGCTAATTGGAATGTCCAGTTTTTCGCGTTGAGCATCTTCGCTGTATTCGATCAGCGCGTAGGCAAGCTTGCTCCACAGGCTGGCATCCAGGTGCAGGCCACGCCAGGCAAGCAGTTGCAGAATGCCGCGCAGGCAGATGTGTCGCAGATCGTAACTGACCTTGATGCGTGTAGGATGGGGACTTTCGATGCCGAGAATGCCCGACAGGCTTTTTAGCCAAGCCACATCCTCGTCATTCAGGCCAGGGTGCGGGCCGCGTAAACGAATGTCATGCGTTTTGATCGTGCTGTGACTGTCCATGCGGCTAGATTAGCCTGCGTTGTCCTCAGGTCAAGTCAATGATTTTAATTATTGATGCGGCACGAATATATCTTGAAGCAAGGGGCGGGCTTGCCCGCGAAAAAGCGTATGTTGAAGGCTTCGCGGACAAGCCCGCCCTTATAGAAACAGCCATATGTTGTGGTTTATTTTGGGTGTTTGTCCGCGTGCCGCTTGCGCTAGAATGCGGTCTAATTTAATCAGCAGGTGGCATCATGGAACCCATTCTTCAGCAGATCGACCAAATCGTTAAAAGCAACCCTGTCGTTATTTTTATGAAAGGCACGCCGCAATTCCCGCAGTGCGGCTATTCCAGCCGCGCGGCGGAAGCGATCAAGGCTTGCGGCGTGGAGTTTGCCTATGTCAACGTGCTCGCGGATATGGAAATCTTCAATAACCTGCCGCGTTATCAGGACTGGCCGACGTTTCCACAGATTTATGTCAACGGCGAGCTGATTGGCGGCTCGGATATTACGGTCGAGTTACACCAACGCGGGGAACTTAAACCGATGCTGGAGAAGGCAGTGATTGAGACCGCGCCCAAGGCTTGATGGCACTGCTTTTCGGGCATGAAAAAACCCCGCTGCGGCGGGGTTTGGTCTTGTAGGGAAGCGCTGATTTATTCAGCGTTTTCCGTTTGGGGCAGGATGCCCCAACATGAATCAAAGACTTACGTCTTTGATTCATGAGAACCATCGCGGACATGCTCCGCGATGAGCGAGCTGATTGATTCCATGGATGGAATCAATCAGCATTTACTTGAGCCTGATGCGTTTTTAGAACTCGCCCTTGGATGCAGCCTGCATCATCTTCCAGATGGTATCGCGTACCTTGACCGCTTCCGTGCGGAAGGGTTCGGGCATGTTCTTGCCGCCGTGGACGAACATATCCATGTTCAGGCTGTACAGCCACAGCTCGCCATTTTCATGCTCGACCACCGAGATGCGGCAGGGCAGGTAGGCGGAGAAGTAAGGACTGAAATCGACAGCCTGGCGTGCAGTGATCGGATTGCAGAATTGGTAAATGTGCAGATAGCGGCTAGGCTGACCGGTGCGCGCGGCGATCTCTTTGGAGAGTGGCATCTGTCCAACGTCCATCAGTCCTGTCCCCAAAGAGGCGGATTGCAGCGCTTGAGCAATGTCATCTGGGGTTACGCCCTTCTTGACCGGTACGGCCCAAACCGTTGCCGCGCCCAGATCACCTTCGCTGGCGACGAACTTGTCGTACATTTCCATGTAAGTGCCCATGGCTTGCGGGTCGAGTTTGTCCTGAATGGCCATGAATCCACAGCCGGACAGAGAAAACGCTGCGGTGGCTGCGACCAGTAGTTTTAATGATGACTTAATCAACGCCGTGCTCCTCGAAATGGTTGATGTGATGCCACCCACCTCGTAGGTGGAGTAACGCGAGTAGTTTAGAGTTTGTTAATGAATGATGACAAACGCATTTAACTGTTTGTTCATAAAGCATATTTATCCTGAAAGGTCTTGATGTGGGTATCATATTTTAGAATGTAAGAACATTATTGATTACTTCTGTGTATCCACGATAAAAAGTTTTGTTGTTGGGTTTGCCTGATGATTGGGCTAACCTATCCATCCTAAAAGTTGACGCTTTCCGTCAAGTTAGTCCTTAATTTTCGTGGAGATTTTGCATGATTCGTAACCTTTTGGCTTTGGTCGGTGTGCTTGCGCTGGTGGCGGGTGGGTATATGGCGGCGGTGATGCCGGGCATGATGCAGTTGATACCGGGCATGATGAGTGCGGGCATGAAGCCGATTGTTGAGGTGATTAACAAAGACCCACAGGGCTTGATGGCAGCGGCTGGCAACCTGGCACCCGGTGCGGCGGAAGAAACTGCCACCATGTTGGGGCGTTGGGTTGAGAGCAAGGGTGAAATTGCCTACACCACGACCTGGGAAAAGAAAGTTGCTGATGGCGTGACGCTTGATGACATCAAATCCGCGCTGGAGTCCGTGGCAACGAACCGTAATATCAAAGGGGTGGGTGAGCTGCCCCTGTCTGAGGAGCTAAAGGCTCGTGGTGTTGATTCAGGCGTGTTGTATGTCGCGTCTTATTGCAACCCTGAAACAGCGCGCAAGATGGTCGATTTTGCGCCCAATATGGCCGCTTATCTTCCTTGCCGTGTTGTTGTGGTTGAGAAGAAGGATGGCTTGTGGATGTACACCCTGAACATGGACATGATGTTGAAAATGGGACAGTCCCTGGAGCAGCACCCTGAACTCAAGAAGGCCGCGATGGCGGTGCGCGATACCATGTGGGAAATGCTGGATAAGGGTTCGAAGGGCGAGATTTAATTATTCAGTTGAACTGAATTGCTGTTTGCAATGCCCGGCCTTGTGCCGGGCTTTTTGTTATCATGCGCGGCTTTCGCGCTTCATGATGGATGTCCATGTCTGAGTTTCTGCAAAAGCTTAATCAACGTCGCACCTTCGCGATCATTTCCCACCCGGATGCCGGTAAGACCACGCTGACCGAAAAGCTGTTGCTGTTCGGCGGCGCGATTCAGTTGGCGGGGACGGTCAAGGGGCGCAAGGCCAGCCGTCATGCCACCTCGGACTGGATGGAGCTGGAAAAGCAGCGCGGAATTTCGGTGACTTCATCGGTGATGCAATTCCCGTTCAAAGAGCACATCGTCAACCTGCTCGACACTCCGGGTCACGAGGACTTCTCGGAAGATACCTACCGCGTATTGACGGCGGTGGATTCGGCTTTGATGGTGATCGACTCGGCCAAGGGCGTGGAAGAGCGCACCATCAAGCTGATGGATGTGTGCCGCTTGCGCGATACGCCGATCATGACTTTTATCAACAAGCTTGACCGCGAAGGGCGCGAGCCGATGGAGCTGCTTGACGAAGTGGAAACCGTGCTCAAGATCAAATGCGCACCGATCACCTGGCCGATTGGCATGGGCAAGGCGTTCAAAGGTGTTTATCACCTGCGCGATAATCGTATTTTCATTTTTCAGCCGCATGGGAAAGCCGAGGCTGAGATCATTGATGGCCTGGATAACCCGCGTTTGGATGAAATGTTGGGCGGTCGTGCGGATGCGTTCCGCGAGGAAATTGAGCTGGTGCAGGGCGCAAGCCATGCCTTCGACGTGGATGCGTATCAACGTGGCGAATTAAGCCCGGTGCTTTTCGGTTCGGCCATGAATAACTTTGGGGTGCGCGAGCTGCTGGAAACCTTTGTGGAAAATGCGCCTGGCCCGCAAGCGCGCGCCACCAGTACCCGTGTCGTACAGGCGGATGAGGAAAAATTCAGCGGCTTCGTGTTCAAAATTCAGGCCAATATGGATCCGGCGCACCGCGACCGCATCGCCTTTTTCCGTGTGTGTTCGGGCAAGTTCAGCAAGGGAATGAAAGTGCGCCATGTGCGTCTTGGACGCGAGATTAAAATCGCCGATGCCCTAACCTTTATGGCCAGCGAGCGCGATCATGTCGAAGACGCGTATCCCGGTGACATTATCGGTATCCACAACCACGGCACGATCCGCATTGGCGACACCTTTACCGAGGGCGAGAATTTTGCCTACACCGGTATCCCCAACTTCGCGCCAGAGCTGTTCCGCCGCGCGCAATTGCGCGACCCGCTGAAGATGAAACAGTTGCAAAAGGGCTTGGTGCAGTTGTGTGAAGAGGGTGCGACGCAGTTGTATCGCCCGCTGATTAACAACGACCTGATTTTGGGCGCGGTCGGGGTGTTGCAGTTCGACGTGGTCGCGCATCGGCTGAAGTCGGAATACAACGTCGATTGCAGCTTCGAGATGGTCAATGTGAACACCGCGCGCTGGGTGGAATGCTTTGATGAAAAAAAGCTCAACGAATTCCGCGCCAAACACGAGGCCAATCTTGCGCTCGATCATGCCGGAGATTTGGTGTACATCGCCTCCACCCGCGTCAACCTGCAAATGACCATGGAACGCTGGCCGGACATTCGCTTCCTGGCCACCCGCGAGCATGGGGATTATGTGACGGAGTGAGGTGCAACCGGGTTGGAAGGCTTGGTGTGCGTCGTTCAGGTTTTGTTGTGATCCAACGCACGCAGCATGGCTTCGCGCAAAATAGCGTTCATACGTGTTTGGTATCCCTTGCCTTGGCTTTTAAGCCATGCCAATACATCTGAATCCACGCGCACGGTCGTTGAAGCCTTGGTGGGTTTGTAGAACGGATTGCGCACAGCGTTTTGCCAGAATGTTTCATCCAGCGGTGGAATGTCGCTGTAGTCGATCTCGCTGTCCGGCAATTCGGCGAGCGCGCGGAGTTCTGCTTTGCGCTCTTCGGTCAATGGGGGTAAGTTGCTTAAGTCAACCTCATAGCGCACGATTTTGTTCATGGCGCTTCCTCTCTTTTGGTTCGGCGCGACGAGCCGAAATGATGCGGATAACCTCGGTGCCACCCTCGCCGTCCAGGATGGTATGAGCCACCAAAAGCGACCTCTTGTCGCTCCAGAGGGACGCGCCGCAAGCCGATCAAACCTTGGCCAGCTCCATCCCTGCACCCACCCAGCGTTGGATCAGCGGCTCGACCGCTTGCGGATGCTCACGCAAGATACGTTCCGCCGCCTCACGCACCTGCGGAATCATCTCACCGTCGCGCGTCAGATCGGCAAAGCGCATCCGCGCCAGACCGGTTTGCTGCGTGCCGAGAAACTCACCCGGCCCGCGCAGTTCCAGATCTTTTTCCGCGATCAGAAAGCCGTCATTGCTCTCGCGCATCACATGCAGGCGCTCTTTGGCAATCGCCGATAATGGCGAGCTGAACAACAGCACGCAACTTGACTCCACTGCGCCACGCCCCACCCGCCCACGCAACTGGTGCAGTTGCGCCAGCCCCAGCCGTTCAGCGTTTTCGATCACCATCAAGGAAGCGTTTGGCACATCCACACCGACCTCGATCACTGTGGTCGCCACCAGAATATCCAGCTCGCCCGCCTTGAATGCACTCATCACCGCTTCTTTGTCACGCGCCTTCATGCGCCCATGCACCAGACCCACGCGCAAATCAGACAGTGCCGCGCACAGGGTTTGATGTGCTTCCTCGGCGGCCTTGGCCTCCAGTTTTTCACTCTCTTCCACCAGCGTGCAGACCCAGTACGCCTGCCGCC
Source organism: uncultured Halothiobacillus sp. (assembly GCA_964618025.1). Lineage (GTDB taxonomy): Bacteria > Pseudomonadota > Gammaproteobacteria > Halothiobacillales > Halothiobacillaceae > Thiofaba. The sequence goes on from CAZTYJ010000033.1 coordinate 18,913, forward strand.
CGGCGCGACAAGCGCTCCCCAGACGTGTCATCACCTCATCCCGGCGCGCATCCGGTACGGCGGCGGTTGCGACCGGCGTGCGTCCCGGTGGTAACTCATCCAGCACCGAAACATCCAGATCGGCATAGGCGGTCATCGCCAGCGTGCGCGGAATGGGCGTGGCGGTCATCACCAGTTGATGCGGATGCAGATGCCCGTTGCGACCTTTTTCACTCAGCGCCAGGCGTTGCTGTACGCCGAAACGATGCTGCTCGTCGATCACAATCAAGCCCAGATCGTGAAACTGCACCCCTTCCTGAAACAAGGCGTGCGTGCCGGTCACTACCCGCGCCTGCCCCTGCGCCACCTGCTCCAGCGCCTTGCGCCGGGTTGCGCTGCGCTGGCTGCCGGTCAGCGCCGCCACGCCAACGCCCAAAGGCGCAAACCAGGCGGCCAGATTGCGCTGGTGCTGTTCTGCCAAAAGCTCGGTCGGTGCCATCAACGCGACCTGCTGACCATGCTCCAGCGCCGCGCAGGCAGCCAGCGCAGCCACCACCGTCTTGCCCGAACCGACATCGCCCTGCACCAGACGGCGCATCGGACGCGGCTTGGCCAAGTCTTCGGCAATCTCGCTCAGTACGCGCTGCTGCGCCATGGTCAGGGCAAAAGGCAGGCGCTGTCGCAATGTGTCAGCCAAGTGCTGCACGCCGTGCAAGGGTCTGGCCGCCCAATGCTGCGCATGGTTTTTCCAGCGGCGCATGGCCAGCTGCTGTGCCAATAATTCCTCGAAAATCAAACGCTGCCTGGCGGCCTGCAAACACGCAGCCTGCGGTGGCGGACGGTGCAGACACAACAGCGCCTCGCGCAAGCCGATCAAACCGAAGGCCTGCGCCAGCTCAGGCGGCATAACATCGGCAAGAATGGCCTCGTCCCGCGCCCACAGGTTCAAGGCCTCGTTCACCACGCGGCGCAGATAGCCTTGCGATAACCCGGCCAGCGCGGGGTAAATCGGAGTAAGCGCAGTGTCCAGCGGCGCAGGCAGGCGCATGACATCAGGGTGCGCCATGTCAAAACCGATCAACCCGCCCTTGACCGCACCAAAGGCGCGCAGCGCCTGCCCCGGCCTGAGCAGGGCGGCAATACCGCTCGGCGGATTGAAAAACCACAGGTTCAACACGCCGGTATCATCGGCGAGAGACACGCGCCAGGTAGTTTGCCGCGCCTTCTGGCTATGCTCGACGCTTTGCACCACGCCTTCGACCAAGGCATCCTCGCCGTGACGCAACTCGGCGACTGAACTGACGTGCGTGCGATTTTCATAGCGCAGCGGAGC
>CAZTYJ010000034.1:0-19255 GCA_964618025.1 uncultured Halothiobacillus sp.
AAAAACGTATGTTGAAGGCTTCGCGGGCAAGCCCGCTCCTACCGTCCATTCACGCATCATTCAGGCAAGGATCAATAGCTTGCTAAAAACTCACCCATGAGTTTATCAAGCGCAACATCCATGTCCCGCCTTGACAGGCGGGACGCATCATCAGCATCGGGAGGAATAGCGATGGAACATTGGCAAATGATGGTGTGCCCGCATGACACCGCGAAAAATCCTGAACGTTGGTTTGTTTTCGCGCAATACCTGAGTCAACACCTGGGGCAGCCCGCAGAAACGGCTGAAGGCATCATCTCAGTGCGCTTTCAGCAGAGCCTGGACTTTGCCGAGTTTCAGGCAGGCATGGCCTCTGCCGATCTGGTTTATGCCAACCCACAACATGCGCTGGTACTGGCGGAAAAGCATGGATTCATACCTCTGGTGCGTGCCGGAAACCTGTATGATGAGGCGGTGTGCGTAACGTGTGCAGACTGTGATGCCGAGCTCTACGATATGCACCAGTCCACCGTTGCGACGGTCACCAGCATGTTGGTGACGAACGTCGCGCTAAAGGCGCTGGCGCGCCAGGATGTCGCACCCGCGCAACTGCAACCCGCTGCGACCTGGATGGCGGTCGTGCAGTCGATTTATCGTGGTGATGCGCGTTTTGGCATTCTTTACAAGGATTTTTACGCCGGGATGAGTGCGCTCAGTCGCAAACAGATCAAGGTACTGGGGGAAACCGAGGAGCGCTCGGTCTACCACTGCTTTATGCTGGCGCCGCAACACGCCGAACGCCTGGAGAGTGCTCGCTCAACGTTATTGGCCATGGTTGATGATGTGCGCGGTGGCGAGATTCTTGCTGAACTATCCATGCAGACGCTTTTGCCTGTCGGGCAAAAAGAATTGGAAGCGGTTCGGGCATTGCGGACTTAGTTATTTAATAAATTTATGCCAGGATTAACATTTAAGCAATCCGGGGGGGGTAATGACTGTAAAACCATGTGCAATGGACACAAAAGATGTTGTCGGACTGCTGGCGGATATTGCCGGACAGGTTGAAACCATCATTGGCGAAAAAGGCACCCTTAGTGTCTTTCGCTACGCTGGCAAGCAAATGGGCAAGCGTCTTGGCGCGGAACATCGCGGCGGCACGGAGGATGACGCACGGGCGCTGGTGGCCAAATTTTTCCAGGACAAGGAGTTTATGGATGCCGTAGGGCTGGATGGGAATAGCGCCAAGCTTTCCGGTTGCAAAATTGGCCTGGTTTTGCAGGAGCGAGGGATCGAGGCAGGCAAACATGCCTTGTGTAATTTTGGCTTTGGCCTGATTGATGGCGTCGTTGAGTCGGTCACGGGCAAGAAAATCATCACTCTGCACGTAAACTCCGAGTACCACGCAGAGGGTATTACCTGCCGGGAAACTTGGTAAGGTTCTTGCCACTTATTGCTGCGGCACGAATCTATCTTGAAGTGTAGGAGCGGGCTCCTACCGTCCATTCACGCTGCATTCAGGCAAGGATCAATCGTTGAACATGTATTGGCCTTGAGCCGGTTTTTTGAAGTTTTTTGAAGAGGAGAAATGATTATGCGCGCGGATATGTTGACATCCATTTTGGCTGAATTGAACGGCTCTTCGGCGGACATCGAAGCGTCTGCTGTCGTGTCCACCGATGGCTTGATGATGGCGGCTTTGTTGCCAAGCACCATGGACGAGGATCGCGTGGGCGCGATGAGCGCCGCCCTGCTGTCTCTGGGAGATCGCACAGCCAAGGAACTGGCGCGTGGCGGCCTGGAGCAGGTGCTTATCAAGGGCGATAAGGGCTATATTCTGATGACCCATGCGGGTGAAGATGCCGTGTTGACCGTACTGGCCAAGCCACAAGCCAAGCTGGGACTGATTTTCCTGGATGTTAAACGTGCAGCGGAATCCGTCGGCAAGGTGATCTGATCGTATTCGCCATGCTTTTTGAGCATTAACACGATTGATCCTTGCCTGAATGAACCGTGAATGGATGGTAGGAGCGTGCTTGCCCGCGAAGCCTTCAACATACGCTTTTTCGCGAGCAAGCCTGCTTCCTTGCGCTTCAAGATATACTCGTGCCGCAGCAATAAAAACGTCATTTAACCGGATCAATAACGTGCTATTGCCTCGCGGAGCGCAGCTCCAGGGAGATAAAACATGTTGAGAGATATGCAGCCTTCGGCTGTGACAGGCGATTTTCGGGAATACCATATCAATTTATATGGAATAGGCTCGCGCAAGGTTTTAGTGACCGACGAAGAGGTTCCGTATCCTGATGGCAAGCTGATTGTGTCGCGCACCGACAGGCGCGGCATTATTACGCACTGCAATCAGTCCTTCGTAGAGATGTCCGGGCATCCTCGTGAGGCGCTCATCGGTGCGGAACACAGTATTTTGCGTCACCCCGATATGCCCGCAATAGCGTTCAAGAGCCTGTGGGACGATGTCGAAGCCGGAAAGATCTGGCATGGCTATGTGAAAAACTTACGTGGCGACGGTCAGTTTTACTGGGTTTATGCCACCGTCATTCCGAATGTGCGCGATGGCAAGGTCGTTGGCTATACCTCGGTACGCCGTAAGCCTTCCCGCACCAAGATTCGTGAATCGATTGCGCTGTACAAACAGCTCAAAATACAGGAAGGCTCAAACTGGGATGGGCCGGAGGAATCATGATGGAAGACGTGTATCAACTCACGGTCAGCCCGGACTTCACACCCGAGCATATCCCCGGCTGGTATATCTACAACACTTGGCTGCAACGCAATCTCGGGCTGCATTTTCATCTGGAAATGTATGACAGTTTCGATGCGCAACGCCAAGCCATTCTCGACAACAGGGTCGATCTTATTTACGCAAACCCCTACGATGCGTCCATGCTGGTGCGCGAGAAAGGTTTTCGTGCCGTGACCCGCCCGACAGGGGTTGCCGATGAGTGCGTCGTGGTCGTGCCCGTGGATAGCCCGGCACAGTGCGTGGAGGATTTGCAGCCGAATATCCGTATCGCAAGCACGAACGACCCGGATATTCATCTGGTGGGCATGATTATGCTGGAGCCCGCCGACCTGAACGCCGACAACGTGCAGTCGATTGTGGTCGATGGTTATGTACTCGTGGCGAAAGCCTTGCTCAAGGGCGATGCGGATGTCGGTTTTTTCCTCAAGGATGCGTGGGATGGTTTGTCGAATATGGTGCGCAAGCAGTTGCGCCCCTTGGTCACCAGCCAAATCTCCGATATTCAGCATGTGCTTCTCGTCGGCCCACGTTTGATGGATAGCGCGGAGGATATTCAGGGCTTGATGCTGCGTATGCCTCAGATTGAAAAGGGCGCTGGCGTGCTTGAAGCGCTTGGCTTTGAAGGCTGGGCGGCTGTCGATCAGGAGGACACCGAGTTTATGATTGACCTGATGGATACGCTGAAAGCTCGCTGAGCACGGACTGATTCAAGCTCCATGCTTCCTGTCCGCATCACTCGTGTTTGAACTGATGTTATTGATCCGGCTCGAATTAACCTTGAATGGACGGTAGGAGCGGGCTTGCCCGCGAAGCCTTCAACATACGCTTTTTCGCGGGCAAGCCCGCTCCTACACTTCAAGATATATGCGTGCCGCATCAATAGACAGACAAAAGCCCCGCTTCTCATGCCGGGGCTTTTTATTGCTACGGATGCTGCAATCAGTGGCGGAAATGCCGCATTCCGGTAAATATCATGGCCATGCCGTGTTCATTCGCAGCCGTAATCACCTCCTCATCGCGCATGGAGCCACCGGGGTGAATCACTGCGGTAATGCCATTCGCGGCGGCATTGTCGATACCGTCACGGAAGGGGAAGAAAGCATCGGAGGCCATCACCGCGCCGGTCACCACCAGGCCGGCATGTTCGGCTTTTATCGCGGCAATGCGCGCTGAGTTGACGCGGCTCATCTGCCCCGCGCCAACACCTACCGTGGCCGCATCTTTGGCGTAGACAATCGCATTGGATTTGACAAATTTGGCCACATTCCAGGCGAACAGCAAGTCGCGCATCTCGGCTTCGGACGGCGCGCGCTGACTGACCACGCGCGTTTCACTCAGTACGCCCAAGTCCGCATCTTGCAGCAAGAGGCCGCCGGTGACACGTTTGTAGTCCAGACGCGGCGTATCCGCACCAAGCTCGCCACACACCAGGACGCGCACATTTTTCTTCGCCGCTGTGATCGCCAAGGCCTCCACGCTGGCAGCGGGCGCAATAATCACTTCAACGAACTGGCGCTCGACAATCGCTTGCGCCGTCGCCGCATCCAGCGGGCGGTTGAAGGCGATAATGCCGCCAAAGGCAGACTCCGTGTCGGTCAGGTAGGCGCGCTCATAGGCCGCGAGAATGTTGTCGGCAACCGCGACACCACAGGGGTTGGCGTGTTTCACAATCACACAGGCCGGAGCCTCGAATTGCTTCACACACTCCAAGGCCGCATCGGTATCGGCGATATTGTTGTAGGACAGCTCCTTGCCCTGCAACTGGGTTGCGCGCGCAATACTGCCGCTCGGCGCAGCGTGTTCCACGTAGAAAGCAGCGCGCTGATGCGGATTTTCGCCGTAGCGCAAATCCATGCTTTTTTCGACCTGAAGATTGAAGGTGCGCGGAAAATCGCTGGGCTTGGCAAAACTGCCTTGTTCAACACGCGCGCCAAAATAGTTGGCAATCATGCCGTCGTAGGCTGCGGTGTGTTCATAGGCGCGCACCGCCAGATCCAGACGAGTCGCTGCACTCACCCCGCCGTTGGCCTCCATCTCGGCCTGCACTCGGCTGTAATCCGCCGGATTGACGATGATGGTTACGTCGGCATGGTTTTTGGCGGCGGCACGCACCATGGTCGGCCCGCCGATGTCGATATTTTCCACCGCATCATCGTAGCTGCAATCGGCCTTGGCGGTGGCGCTGGCGAAGGGATAGAGGTTGACCACCACCAGATCAATCGCCTGAATGCCATGTTCGGCCATGACCGCATCATCAGTGCCGCGACGCCCCAGAATCCCGCCATGCACCTTGGGGTGCAAGGTTTTCACCCGCCCGTCCATTATTTCCGCAAAGCCGGTGTACTCGGACACATCTTTCACCGCCAGCCCCGCCTCGCGCAGCATCTTGGCCGTGCCGCCGGTGGAGAGTAGCTCGACGTTTTGCGCGCGCAGAAACCGGGCAAATTCAAGCAGGCCGCTTTTATCGGACACAGAAAGCAGAGCGCGGCGGATGGGGGTGACGTGGGTTCGCATGGCGAGTCCTTGAGGTTGGAAAATAAAGGTCGGTATTCTACCGATACGAAGATTTGTTGTGACAGGTGGCGTAGGTCGCGGGACGGGTTTCCCGCATTGCGCTACGCCTAGCCGCTTGCTGAAAAATTCATGCCTGATTTTCGAGCGGGACATCCATGCCCCGCCTGGCGGACTAGCGCGTTTTCTTGCGCGGGCGCTCCCACCCTGTGCGCTGAATTTGTGCTGAACGCGACAAAGCCAATGCCCCTGGCTCGACATTTTTGGTGATCGTGCTGCCCGCGCCAATCGTCGCGCCTGAACCAATGCTCACCGGTGCGACCAGCTGGGTGTCTGAGCCAACGAACACATCATCTCCAATCAGTGTTTTGTGCTTGTTCGCGCCATCGTAATTACAGGTAATCGTGCCAGCGCCGATATTGCAGCCCGCGCCGATGTCGCTGTCACCGATGTAACTTAAGTGATTCATCTTGCTGCCCACGCCCACCTGGCTGGCCTTGACCTCGACGAAATTGCCGACATGCACCCCTTCGGCCAACACCGTACCCGGACGAATGCGTGCAAACGGCCCGATCACTGCGCCCGCGCCAAGAGTCGCGCCTTCGAGGATGCTGTGCGGGCGAATCTCCACCCCTTCCGCCAAAACCACGTCCTTCAGCACACAGCCAGCTCCAATGCTGACATTCGGCGCGAGGATCACCTCGCCTTCCAGCAGCACATTCACATCAATGAACACGTCCCGCGCCGCCCTCACGCGACCACGCACCTCCAGCCGCGCCGGATCGGCCAGGGTCACACCTTCGTCCATCAACACCCGCGCCTGCTGCGCCTGATAGACCCGCTCAAGCTGCGCCAGTTGCGCGCGCGAGTTGACACCTGCAACTTCATGCGCATCACTGGCTTTGATCGCCACAACCCTCCCCCCCGACCCCTCCCCCTCCAAGGGGGAGGGAGGAAGAGAAGCTGCCGCCATGCCGACCACATCGGTCAGGTAGTATTCGCCCTGTGCGTTGTCGGCGGACAAATCGCTCAACCATGCGCGCAAGGCGCGTGCGCGCGCCGCCATCAAGCCCGTGTTGCCTTCGCGAATAGTACGTTGTTCAGACGTACAATCCTTGTCCTCACGAATGCCCAGCACCGCACCATCCGCCGCACGCAAAATGCGCCCATAGCCGCGCGGATCAAGCAAATCCACCGACAACAGCGCCAAATCCGTGCGCTCAAGCGCATCCACCAGCTGTTGACAGGTGGATGGCCGAATCAGCGGCACATCGCCGTACAGAATCAACACCCGTGCATCATCAGGAATGTTTGGCATGGCTTGCAGCACAGCATGACCCGTACCGAGTTGCTGTTCCTGCATCACCCAATGCACCGGATAGGCCGCAAGCCGCTCGCGCACAAGCTCGGCGCCATGCCCGACCACCCCATGCACCTGCTCGGGCGAGAGCGCATAAGCCGCATCCAGCACATGCTGCAACATCGGGCGGGCAGCAAGCGGATGCAACACTTTGGGAATGGCCGAGCGCATACGCGTGCCCTGGCCGGCGGCGAGAATGACAATGTGCAGAGGCATGATTCAATCCGCCAACGGAACGTGAATGGCGCGCCACAGGCGATAGTAAGCCTGCGCGGCCTCAGAACGGGGTTGGGCAAAAGTGACCGGAACACGGCTGACCGTTTGGCGCTCAATCTCGCTACTCGCGGGAATCCACTCGGGCAAAAGCTCCGGCAACTCAGCGCCATGCTCCTCGACAAACTGACGATGCAGACCACGACGACGATCCACCATACTCAGAAAGGCGCTCATGCGCGGCGCTTTCGGGCGCGCCGCCAGCGCAGCACGCACCTGCAAGGCGGCGCGCAAGGACAAGGGCGCGGGGATCAATGGCACCAGCACATCATGCGCCGCCTCGAAGATATTATCCGCCACCAAGCCCAGACCTGGCGGACAATCCAGCACCACTTCATCAAACTGTCCTTCCAGCCGTTCCAGCAAACGTGCCAATCGCTCGGTGGCATGTTTCATTTCCGCCAGTTCCAGCGACAAATCCGCATGTTCCGGGCCATTCGGCCAGAGCATGAGGTTGCTGTACCTGGTATCCAGCAAGCGAGCGTCCAGATCCTTGCCCTTGAGCATACGTCGCATGTCGGTCTTGTGCGCTTTGGGCAAGCCGCCGTCGAGCATCCAGGTGGCTGCGCCCTGCGGATCAAGATCAAACAACAGCGTGCGCCGCCCCTGCAGTGCCGATAACATGGCAAGATTAAGCGCGCTGGTGGTTTTCCCCACCCCGCCCTTCACGCTGTACACCGCCATGACCTGCATGGCTAATTTTTTTGATTCACCTTTCATATCGGCATGTTAGCAAAATCCGCTCAATTCAACGCTATATCTTCGCTCACGATGCGCTACCTGGGCGTATGGCTTTTGCTGCTTATCTGGCCTGCCCTGCAATACATCGGCGGGCCAACATGCTGGGATTTCTCGCGCCCCGCGATAGATGCCGGACAATACTGGCGCATCTTCAGCGCACATTTTGTGCATCTCAATAGCGTACACCTGGCCATGAATGCGCTGGGTCTGCTCGCCATCGTCAGTGTTTGGAGTCCGGCGCTGGCGGGCTGGCGCACGCTTTGGCTCAGCCTGTTGCTCGCCCCCATGCTGTCTATCGCGCTATGGCTCAGCGAGCCGCAACTCCAGCACTACGCTGGCGCTTCCGGCGTGCTGCATGGCCTGTTCGCTGCGGGGCTGATTTTGGCTTTTGATATGCGCCTGCGCTGGCGCTTACTGGCCGCACTTGGGCTTTGCGCCAAGCTCTGGCTGGAAACCCAGGTCAATACGGGAAGCGCAACGCTGATTGGCGCGCCAGTGATTCACGCCGCGCACCAATGGGGCGCGCTCTTTGGCGGGCTGACGGCTACGGCCTACGCGACTATGCGCCTACTGAAATGCTCCAAAAGTACTTGAGCGCTTGCTCGCAATGGACGCGCGGCTCGCCCCCTTTAATGACAGGACTTCATGGCGTGCGCACGGTTCCACCTGTCATCGGGTGCGCCAGCCTGTCCTCTTGCACGTAGACCACACCCGGCTGCGCACGCAGGCAAGTCAACGCCTGTTCAGGCGCAGAAGCAGACATGCGCACCACATGCGCACCCCCTGACATCGGACGGGCGTACTCCAGACTTACCGCACAAGCCGCCGCCAGTGCAGGCAAAGAAGCTCGAAGCGCAGCCTCCGTATCCGCGTTATCAACCTTAATAATCAAGGGGCTCGACATAGTCTGCTCGACCACTTCATTTGAGGAAACGCTCACGCATCCCGCACCAAGCAAGAACGCAGACAAAAGACTCAACGACATAAACCATGACTTCATAATTCCTTCAACCCAGAAGAGCAAGTGGGCGGTCTCAGGCTAGGGGTATTGGTGGACAAGGTCAAGGCGAGACGCTCATTACTCCCCCATCCCAAGCTCCTTCATCTTGCGCGCCAGGGTATTGCGCCCCCAGCCCAAAACCACCGCTGCGTCCTGTTTTAGTCCGTGCGTATGCGCCATGGCAGCTTCGATCATGACGCGCTCGAACATGGGCACGGCATCATCCAAAAGCGGCTTTTCACCCGTTTGCAGGTGTTCATCAGACCAGCGCCGTAACAATTTGACCCATTCAGCCGTGTCCGCGCGTGCAAGCAGTGGCAGCGACACCACCGCATCCGGCGTAGAGTGTGCGCTCAAACGCTGTACAGGTCGCAACACTTCAGGCGGAAGATCGCTGGGCATAATCTCACGCCCGCTGGCCATGACCGTCAGCCAGCGGCAAATATTTTCCAGTTGGCGCACATTCCCCGGCCAGTCGTAGCTCTCCAAAATCGCCAACGCTTCTGGGGTCAGGGATTTTGCTGCGCTATCCAGCTCATGCGCTGCGCGCGTGAGGAAGGCTTCCAGTAACAACGAAACATCTTCCCTGCGCTCACGCAATGGCGGCAGATCCAGACGAATCACATTCAAGCGGTGCATCAAGTCCTCACGGAACAGGCCATCACGCACGCGCTGCGCCAAATCCTGATGCGTCGCCGCGATAATACGCACATCGACCTGCACCGGCGTGTGTCCACCGACGCGGTAAAACTCGCCCTCCTGCAACACACGCAGCAGGCGGGTTTGCAGATCAAACGGCATATCGCCAATTTCATCCAGGAACAGCGTTCCGCCGTTGGCTTGCTCAAAACGCCCACGCCGCTGCGCTTGCGCCCCGGTAAAAGCGCCCCGTTCATGCCCAAACAACTCGGATTCCAGCAAATCTTTCGGAATCGCCGCCGTATTCAGCGCGATAAACGCACCCTTGTTGCGCGGGCTATGTTGGTGTAGAGCCTGCGCGACACGCTCCTTGCCGGTTCCTGACTCACCGGTAATCAACACGGTGATGCTGGAGCGCGCCAGCCGTCCAATCGCGCGAAAGACCTCCTGCATGGCGGGCGACTGACCAATAATTCCGGGGGCATCGCCCGCTGGCGGCAACGCCTCATTCGCCACCTGCCGGGCGCTATCCATTGCCCGTTGCACCAAAACCACCGCCTCGTTGGTGTCAAATGGCTTGGCCAGATAATCGAACGCACCACCTTCAAAAGCATTCACCGCGCTATCTAGATCAGAGTGCGCGGTCATAATCACTACAGGCAGTTGCGGGTAGCGCGTCCGCACCTCACGCAACAGCTCAAGCCCGTCCATCCCGGGCATACGAATATCGCTCAGCAGAGCCGCTGGCTGCTGCTTGCGCAAACTGTGCAGAACATCATCACCAGACTCAAACACGCGGGTATTCAGCCCAGCTTTGCGCATGGATTTATCCAGCACCCAGCGGATGGAAGCATCATCATCCACAATCCAAACATCTTGCGTCGCTGTCATGAGACCGCCTCCATTGCGTGACTCGATAGGGGCAAAAGCAGGGTGAACACGGTTTTGCCCGGCGTACTTGCAAATTCAATCAGCCCACCATGCTGGGCAATCAAGGACTGGCTAATCGACAAACCCAAACCAACTCCGCCCCTGCGCCCGCTGACCATGGGTAAAAACAGCGTGTCTTGCAACTCCGACGGAATCCCGGAGCCGTTATCCTCAATATCAATACGCGCCACCAGACGATGACGAATGGCACCGATCGTAAACTGACGCATCACACGAGTCGTGAGCACAATCTGCGCATCGTCCTGCCCCTCCATGACCTGCACCGCATTGCGCACAATATTGAGCACCGCCTGAATCAAAAGATCCGCTGCTGCATACAGCTCAGGGATACTCGGGTCATAGCGCGTAAGCAAACGCAACTCGCTCCCTTTGGCATCCATACTGACCAGACGCCGGACATGCTCAAGAACTTCATGAATGTTCAACATACCCTTCTTCGGCAAGGCGTGTGAACCAATCATGCGATCAACCAGATTGCGCAGACGATCGGCCTCACGCAGAATCACCTCGGTGTATTCGCGCTGCTCTGGGCTTGTCAGCTCAGCATCCAGCAACTGCGCCGCGCCGCGCAAGCCACCCAGCGGGTTTTTAATTTCATGCGCCAGGCCACGCAATAAACTGCGCGTGGCCTGCTGTTGCGCCAGCAAATGCTCTTCGCGCGCGATGCGCAAGTGCCGATCAATATCCATCATCTCAACTAACAAACCCTGACCCAGGCTTGGGTCTTGCAACGGGCTAATCACACAATCAATCACCACCTCCCTTCCTGCTGCGTGCAGCGCGATTTCACGCAGGGTACAGGGATGACCACTCACCAAAGAGTGCTGCACATGATCCAGCAAAAGATTCTCGCCCGATAACAGGGCATGTACGGGCAAGCCTCGTGCCTGACGCACACTCGTACCCAGCAGCCCCTCGGCGGCTGGATTGAGATAAATCAGCACCAGATCCTCATCCAGCCACAACATCGCCACGCTCAGATGCTCAAGCAAGGCAAAGGCCGGCAATTTGGCAAATTCAGGTATGGCAGCTTTCATGCGTGTGTTTGAAGCAAGGCTCAGGCCAACTGCACTTTAGGGAAACGCTGATTGATCCAGTGCTTCCCGCTTGGGGCAGGATGCCCCAACATGAACAAAGACATAAGTCTTTGATTCATCTATTTATTGACTCGGCACGGGTATATCTTGAAGCGTAGACGCGGGCTTGCCCGTGAAAAACGTCTGTTGAAGGCTTCGCGGGCAAGCCCGCTCCGTCAATTCAAGCTTTTGCAAAGCCCCCCCCCTATCATCTCCCCCTTTTGCAAAAAAGGGGGGCGAGGGATTTGCCTTTGTCGCGCCAGCCGTATCAAATCCCCCGCAAGCCCAAACACTACGCGCCCAAGCGCGCAGCCCCCATCAGGAGCCGGAGCTTGGCGCTGGCATGGGTGTTGGACGCGGCATGGGTGTCCCGTTGATCGGCGGCAGTTGATTCGCCCGCCCAGGCAGAAAAATACTGGTTCGCACCATGCTAAAGCGCACAGGCGCCGACATAAAAATCACCTGACCGGAGGCGTTCACCACAAACGCCTCCAAAACATGCTCCCCGCGATCGACATCAACAAGGGCGACATTCATGCGCGCACTGTTTTGAAGCACAACCTTCCCATCCATGGTAATGGTCAAGCCGTGCCCCAAATCAGTGCGCAGAGCAGGCACTACATTTACGCTCACATCCACATCCCCTGTCCCGTTATTCAGCGCTGCGCCATTTTCCGGCTGGGTAATGACCAAGGTCTGATAGCCCGCAAAGACATCAGTGCCCTGTGTTGCAGGCACGGCAGCATCAACCCTGGGCGGAAGGGGCATGGCCTGTACACTCGAAGGAGCCTGAATATCCACCGGTTTTGCCCCCTCGCGCGGCGTATCGGAAAACACTACATTCCCCTGTGCATCCACCGAACGGAACACCTGCGTCGCCGTATCGGCAGCAAATCCTGACATAGCCAGTGATGTCCCAACCATAGCCAACAGCATCATCTTAAGCACGTTCATTTCATCAACCTCAAAGTTCGTTGAGCGAGTGTAGACCCTGAGGAAACAGCGCGAAAGCCCAATTCTCATCACGCGTGAAATGTTAAAACACAGAGTCTTCCACCCTCTCAAAAACAAAAAAAACCCCGCACAAGGCGGGGCGACTTCAATCAGAAAATCTAAAAATTACAGGCTGTAGTACATATCAAATTCAACCGGGTGCGGAACCATGCGCACACGCTGAATTTCATCCTGCTTCAACTCGATGTAGGCATCAATCAGGTCATCGGTGAACACGCCGCCTTCGGTCAGGAAGGCACGATCCGTATCCAGAGCGCCCAGCGCCTGATCCAGAGAGAAGGCCACTTCAGGGATGAGCTTCTCTTCTTCTGGCGGCAGGTCATACAGATTCTTCGAGGCCGCTTCGCCCGGATGAATCTTGTTCTTGATACCGTCCAGACCTGCCATCAACAAGGCGGCAAAGGCGAGGTAGGGGTTAGCGGTGGAATCAGGATAGCGCACTTCAATACGACGAGCTTTCGGGCTGGAGACGAATGGAATGCGGATGGATGCCGAACGGTTACGCGCGGAATAGGCCAGTTTCACCGGTGCTTCAAAGTGCGGCACCAGGCGCTTGTAGCTATTGGTGGACGGGTTGCAGAACGCATTCAAGGCGTGGCTGTGTTTGATAATGCCGCCAATGTAGTACAGCGCCATTTCCGACAGACCCGCATACTGGTCACCGTTAAACGTGTTCTTGCCATCTTTGAACATCGACATGTGGACGTGCATCCCTGAGCCGTTATCACCCATCATCGGCTTGGGCATAAAGGTGACGGTCTTGCCGTAGGTATGTGCGACATTGTGCAACACATACTTCAAAGTCTGTACTTCGTCGGCCTTCTTCACCAGCGTATTGAAGCCCACACCAATTTCGCACTGCCCGGCGGTCGCCACTTCATGGTGATGCACTTCCACGGTCAAGCCCATGTCTTCCAGCACCAGGCACATGGCCTGACGAATGTCATGCAGCTGATCGACCGGCGGCACGGGGAAATAGCCGCCCTTCACGCCGGGACGATGCCCCATGTTGCCATCGGCATATTCCTTGCCGGTGTTCCACGCCGCTTCAGCGGAGTCGATCTTGACGAAACAGCCGGACATATCCTGTGACCAACGAATATCGTCAAAAACGAAAAACTCGTTTTCCGGGCCAAAAAACGCCTTGTCCGCCAGGCCGGTGCCTTGCAGATAGGCTTCCGCGCGCTTGGCAATGGAGCGTGGATCGCGCCCGTAGCCCTGCATGGTGTCCGGCTCGATCACATCACACACCACGATCAAGGTTGGCTCTTCAGAGAACGGATCCATCAGCGCCGTCGCCGCGTCGGGCATCAAAATCATGTCGGAGGCGTTAATGCCTTTCCAGCCCGCAATGGACGAACCGTCGAACATAATGCCGTTTTCAAACGCTTCCTCATCCACGCGCTTGGCAGGATAGGTGACGTGCTGCTGCTTGCCACGGGTATCGGTAAAACGGAAGTCAACAAACTTGACACCGTTTTCTTTAATCATCTTTTCGACATCTGCTGGGGTCATCAATCAATCTCCAAATAAAAAAGCCACGCGGGCCGAAACAAACGCAGGATTGAAGTCTACCCTTGCGGGGCCAGGCTGCAACTTGCAATTTAATTAAGCATAAACCATGCCAATAAAAAGATCGGTGAAACAGCGCAACGCCCCGTCTTGATGCACTATTTTAGTGCTATGCGCACCAAAACAGATCAATATCATTCCATCAAGGCCACGGACTTGATGAGCGCATAAC
This sequence comes from uncultured Halothiobacillus sp., assembly GCA_964618025.1. Taxonomy (GTDB): domain Bacteria; phylum Pseudomonadota; class Gammaproteobacteria; order Halothiobacillales; family Halothiobacillaceae; genus Thiofaba. The sequence goes on from CAZTYJ010000034.1 coordinate 14,050, forward strand.
CCCGCATCCCCGCGTGCAAATCAAGCTTAAGACTTGAGTAGGCGGTGATTTCCGCCAGCAACAACTGTCCATCCGCCAGACGGCAAGCCGCGCTCACCCGCCCGTCTTTCGCCGGATACACGGTTTCAAACAGCACTGGCAGATGGTTGAGAATGCTGGTGTTTTGCGGGTCGTCGAGCGACAGGCTGACATCGCGTGCCAAAATGCGCAGGCGAGTGGCCGTTTTTTTCTCCGCGCACGGCCCGGTCAGGCGGATCTGCACCTGCGCATTGCCAAACGGGGTCAGACCATCTGCGTCTTCAGCGCCCATCGTGCCTTCCAGCACCGACACCGGGCCTTCCTCGTCAAACAGCGGGGAATCCGGGCGCGCCAGCGCCTCGCGCAGGGATTCAACACGCTCAATGCGCCCGTCCGCCATAAACACCACGCGGCTGGCCAGACGCTCCACCTCAATCGGCGCATGGGTGATGTACAACACGGGCAAGCCGGTTTCACGCACCAGCACCTCAATCAAGCCCAGCAGCTCGCCTTTTGCGCGCCAGTCGAGCGCCGATAATGGTTCATCCATGCACAAAAGACGCGGGCGGGACAACAAGGCACGCGCAATCGCCACGCGCTGCTTCTCGCCGCCGGAAAGGGTGGTCACGGACTGGTCGAGCTTGTGGGTGATACCGACGCGATCGGCGAGGGTTTCAAGATCGGCTTGAAGCACCCCACCCTCTCCCCCAGCCTCTTTCCCCTCAAGAGAGAGGGGAGAAAAACGCGGCGCACGTTTAAGCGCATATTCCAGATTGCCGCGCACCGACAGATGCGGAAACAGCGCGGCATCCTGAAACACAAAACCAATGTCGCGCTTTTGCGTCGGCAGCCGCCAGGCATCGTCCTGCCAGCGTTCGCCATTGAAGGACAGCGTACCGCGCGTGTGCCGATCCAGCCCGGTCATGGCGCGCAACAAGGTGCTTTTGCCCGAACCGGAGCGCCCGAACAGTACCGTCACACCTTGCGTTTCCAGCTCAAACGCGCCGGATTGCAGCAAAAAATGGCCTTGCCTGAGGCTCAATTCACCTTTAAGCATCGTTTAACCCACCTTCACGCCGAAGCGTCGATTGATGCCGTACACCAGCATCAGCACCACCACCGAGAACAGCAGCATCATGGCGGAGAGCAGATGCGCCTCGGCATATTCCAGCGATTCGACATGATCGAAAATGGCAATCGACACCATGCGCGTAACCTCAGGCACATTGCCGCCGACCATCAGCACCACGCCGAACTCGCCTACGGTGTGGGCGAAAGTCAGGGTCATGGCCACCAGAAAACCGCGCTGCGCCAGAGGGAGCACCACGGTGAAAAAACGATCCAACACATTCGCCCGCAGCGTCACGGACGCATCCAGAAGACGATTGGGAATAGCCTCAAAGGCGTGCATCAAAGGCTGCACCGCAAACGGCAAGGAATAAAACACCGAGCCGATGACCAGCCCGGTGAAGCTGAAGGTAAGCTGCCCCTCAAAGCCGAACAGCCGTAAAAACTGCGTGAACGCACCATTGGGGTTAAGCGCAATCAGCATATAAAAGCCCAGCACCGTGGGCGGCAAGACCAGGGGCAACGCCACCAGCGCCTCCAGCACGATCTTGAATGACGATTGCATCCGCGCCATCCACCAGGCCAATGGTGTACCAAGCAACAGCAGAACCAGCGTGGTCACACTGGCCACCTTGAGGGTCAGCCAGATCGGTTGCAGGCTGACATGCACGCCAAAGAGTTCGATCATATCCATCTTTACGGGACAAAATAGCCATAGCGTTCGATCACCTTACGGCCTTCGTCAGAGCGCAGGTAATCCATGAACTGCTGCGCCAGCGGGTTGTTTTCCGCTTTTTTCAGAATGACCGCCGCCTGGTCAATCGGCGCGTACATATCCTGCGCAGGCAGCCAGTACTGACCTTTGTGGTAGGCGGGGCTTTGCGGATCGACCAGTTGTGAGAGGGCAACAAAGCCCAGTTCGGCATTGCCGGTTTGCACATACTGGAAGGCGTGCGCAATGCTTTCACCGTTGACGATCTTCGGTTTCACTGTGTCATACACACCGAGCTTGCTCATCACCTCTTCAGCGGCTCGCCCATAAGGCGCGGTCTTGGGGTTGGCGATGGCAAGATAATTGAACCCGGCCTTTTCCAGCAGCGCTTTGTAATCATCCTTCACCGGCAGCGTCGGGCTGTACAGTGCCAGCACGCCGCGTGCATACACAAAGTAACTGTCTTTCTTGACGAGATCTTCCTTCAGCAAAACCTCGGGCTTTTCGGTATCGGCGGCGAAGAACAGATCATACGGCGCGCCGTTCTTGATCTGCGCATACAACTTGCCGGTCGGCCCAAAGGCGAACTTGACCTCGTGACCAGTCTTGGCCTTGAAGCCCGCACCGATCTCTTCGATGGTCTTGGTGAAGTTGGCCGCCACCGCAGCGGTCAGTGTGTCCGCAAACGCGCTCAACGGAGCGCTCAGCAATATGGCCGCAGCCAGCAGGGGAGTAAAACGTTTTTTCATGCTTATGCTCCGGATTGGATCAATCGTCCACCGCGAGAATGATGTGACTGGCCTTGATGAGCGCGCAGGCGGCATCCCCCGCCTTGAAGCCCATATCCTCCAGACTGCCTTCGGTGATAATCGCCGCCAACGTATTGCCGCCAGGCAATTCCAGCACCACTTCGGCGTTCACCGCGCCTTCCTGCACGCGCTTGATCGTGCCACACAGACGATTACGTGCGGAGACTTTTACACACTCGTTCGGCGCGGTCAGGATGATCCACGAAGCCTTGACAATCGCGGTCGCCACATTGCCCGGAACCAGCCCCATCGAGGTGGCCGAGTCCTTGGTGATGATCGCGTGCAGGCAATCCTCGCCCTGCAAACGCAGGGTAATCTCGCTATTCACCGCGCCGTGGCGCACCTCTTCAATCGTGCCGCGCAGAGCATTTCGTGCGCTGGTTTTCATATACAGATTCCTCAATGTGCTTAGATGCTCAAGCCCGCTCCCGTCCATTCAAGGTTCATTCAGGCCGCATCAATAGGTGCGCCAATCAATGCCGGGCTGCCCCTGCCGTTCAAGAAAGGCGTTGATCCTTGAAAACGGCTTGCTGCCGAAAAAACCGCGATGCGCGGACAGCGGCGAAGGGTGCGGCGATGCAAGCACAAGATGCCGCTCGCGGTCGATATGCGCGCCCTTTTGCTGCGCCTCTCGCCCCCACAACACAAAGACCAGCGGACGCGGTTGTGCGTTCAGGATTTGCACCGCACGATCGGTGAAACGCTCCCAGCCCTTGCCTTGGTGACTGTTCGAGCGCCCGCTTTCCACGGTCAGTACGGCATTGAGCAACAACACGCCCTGATCGGCCCAGGGAATCAGGCTGCCACAGGTATTGCGTATGCCAAGATCATCCTCCAGCTCCTTGAAGATGTTGTGCAAGGACTTCGCCAGCGGGCGCACCTCCGGCTGCACAGAAAAACACAAGCCATGCGCGTGCCCCGGCGTGGGGTAAGGGTCTTGCCCCAGAATCACCACCCGCACCCTGTCCAGCGGCGTGTGGTTAAAGGCATTGAACCACTCGTCGGGCTTGGGATGGATGCACTTGCCTGCCTTGATTTCAGCGGCGAGAAAGGCGCGCAACTCCAGCATATAAGGCTGCTTGAACGCTTCCGCCAGCGCGGCCTTCCACGAAGGTTCGAGCTTGATGCGTTCAGGGTTCATCGACAACACACTCATCCGGCGAGTGCAAAGGCGGCGGCATCTCACCCCAGTCGATTTCGATCTCCGGCAGGATGACGGATGCCGTCTTGCCCTGCATTTCCAGGAACTCCGGCGCGGCAAACTGCCCGTCCTGCATCACATAGCGCGTCAACAGATGATCCAGCGGGTGCACCAGCCAATACTCGCGCACCCCGGCATGTTCATAGCTGCGCCGTTTCTGGATGTGATCCTTGGATGCCGTGCGCGGCGAAAGCACTTCGATCACCCAGTCCGGCGCCCCCTTGACCCCGCGCTCATCCAGCCTGGAGGTATCGCAGACCACCATGACATCCGGCTGGAGCACGGTGGTTTCATCGTCGCGTTTGCGCCCGATCTTGGGTAGACGCACATCCAGTGGCGCAATCAGCGGACGGCATGGTTTGCCTTTGAGCTGTTGCTTGAGCTGAAAAAAAATCTCCCCGGCAACATCCTGATGCCCCAGCGCAGGCGCGGGCGACATCAGATAAACCTTGCCGTCGATCAGCTCACAACGAAACTCATCCGGCCAGCTCAGATAGTCGGCGTAGGTATAACGCCGATCCAGATCAAGTTGGAATGCGGGCTCGCCCATGATTCATCTCCTGCAACAATGCTTTGATTCTAGGGCATTAAGCGCTGAACAGCCCAACCGTCCGGCGCGCGGGTATAGACAAAGCGATCATGCAGCCGACTCTCGCGCCCCTGCCAAAATTCATATACCTCGGGAATCAGCCGATAACCACCCCAATCCGGGTTGCGCGGCACATCGCCCGCCGGGTATTGGTGCTTCAGCTCTTCGATACGCGCCTCAAGAACCTCGCGACTTGCCAGCGGCTGGCTCTGCTGCGAGGCAGCGGCGGCCAGACGACTGCCCAGCGGACGCTGATTGAAATACGCTTCATTGTCCGTCTCCGGCAAGCGTTCCACCCGGCCTTCCACGCGCACCTGCCGATCATTTTCCGGCCAATAAAACGCCAGGGAAGCCTGCGGATTATCCGCCAGCTCCTGCCCCTTGCGGCTGCGCCCATCGGTGTAGAAACACAGGCCACGCGCATCAAAATGCTTGAGCAACACCCAGCGCAGCGACGGCTGCCCGGTCAGATTCGCCGTGGCCAAGGCCATCGCGGTGACATCGAAATTGCCCGCCGCCTCGGCATCTTGCAGCCAACGCGCCAGCATGGCGTGTGGCTCGGACAATAAGTCGGCACGATGCAATTCGCCATGCAAAAACTCGCGCCGGGTGGCGCGATGGTCAATTTCACTCATAGCCCGCACTCTTGATGAAAGAAGTGCCGCAGACTATGCCCCGCACGCAAAAAGGACGCAAGACACCTAGCGGGCAGCGAGACCCCAGACAGGAAACGGGTCAGGGAATATTCGCCACGGGGCCTGTCAATCCAACTGTGTCACGACTGAATTTCATTGCATTGCCCCGATCGG
>CAZTYJ010000035.1:0-19197 GCA_964618025.1 uncultured Halothiobacillus sp.
TCCTCTTCGGCGGCTAACCGCCAGTTTGTCAAAAAGCAGTGACACAGTTCAGTTTACAGACTCCACACCCGCTCTCACCGTAGCTCGCAGGCCAAGCCAGCAAGGCGAAACCCTTGTTCATTTGCCCCCTGCTCGTTCAAATAGCCAAAAGTCCCGCAATGGGCATCCGCGCCCTGTGCCTTGAGGATTTTGAAACGATAGCCGTAGTAACCATTTTTAAGGTCTGCGACATTCAAAGCCGGATCCACAAGACCGCTCACATCGCCATTTTCATCCACCCAAAGCAAGCCGTCATATTTGCCGGGTGCGCTCAGAAGACGCTGTGCATACTCCGCCACGGCGTTTGGCGGCACGCTGTGCGGCCTGCGGGTTGTTGGCAATACGCTGACTGGCCGCACCACGATCAATCTGGCGTGCGCTTTGCGCACCATTATTTGCGTCGCGCATGGCGTTATTCCGATTGATCTGCGCCGCCTGTTGCTGGCGGGTTTGGGTCTGCGGACGCGCCTGGTTATTCGCGCATGCCTGCACCTGATTACGATCAAGCGTGGCCGCACGCTGACGCGCCTGCTCACGATCAACGTTGGCAAAGAACCCAACCCGCCGCCTGTGCGACCTCCTCGGGATAAGTCGAAGCCATCAGCACCTGCGACAGAAGAGGATCAGGAAACAGCGCCACCGGTGCCAGCATCTGATCGAGCTGATCGACGGTAAACAACGGCTCCGCTGCGCGCGCCGTCCCCTGCATCACCAGAAGCGTCATCAAACAAAACGCCCCAGCCAGCGCGCAAACCATTGATGAGCAAGCCGAGTCATAAAAAACCTCCACGGGTCAAGTCAATACAGGGGATGCTTACACCCCCATCCTGATTCAAAGATTTTTGTCCGCAAAACCGTTTTTGCGCATCAACATTTTTTCCAGCTCAACCACCAGAAAAAAAATCGCGCCCGCAAAAATCAAGACCAGCCAAGACCAGAATGGCATGGCCGCCGTGCCAAACAGCGTCTGGAAAGGCGGCAGATAGGTAAACATCAGTTGCAGAACCAGCAAACCGCCCACGCCGATAGGCAGGTAGCGATTGCCGTGCAGCGCTTCCATTCTCAGCGAGCTGTCGAATTTGAAGCGGCTGTTAATCAGATAGAAAATCTGCCCAACCACCAACGCATTCACCGCCACGGCACGCGCCAGCTCATCGGAAGCGTTCAGGGATTTCATCCAGAAAAACGCCCACAAGGTCAAAAGCAAAAGCCCGGTACCGACGAACACAATACGCCATACGCCAAACGGGGTAAGAATGCCCTGGCTGGAATTACGCGGCTTGCGCTGCATCACCCCGGCCTCATGCGATTCGAAGGCGATAATCAGCCCCAGCGCCACTGAGCTGACCATATTCACCCACAGAATCTGCGGCGCGGTAATCGGTGCCACAAAACCGAACAGCACCGCCACCAGAATCACCAGACCCTGCGCCACGTTAGTGGGCATCATGAACAGAATGGCTTTTTCGATATTGGTGTACACCGTGCGCCCTTCTTTCACGGCAGCGGTAATGGAGGCGAAGTTGTCATCCGCCAACACCATGTCGGCGGCTTCCTTGGTGACCTCGGTACCCTTGATGCCCATGGCCACGCCAATATCGGCCTTCTTCAGCGACGGCGCATCGTTCACGCCATCCCCGGTCATGGCCACGACCTGCCCGTTGGCCTGAATCGCCTTCACCAGGCGCAGTTTGTGCTCCGGGCTGGTACGGGCGAACACGTCCACCTCGCGCACGCGCTCACGCAGGGTGGCGGTGTCCATCTCCTCGATTTCATGCCCGGTAATCACCGCCTTGCCATCACCGATGCCCAGCATCTTGCCCACGGCCACGGCGGTAATCGGATGGTCGCCGGTAATCATGGTGACGCGAATGCCGCCTTCGTGACATTCGGCCACGGCATCAATCGCCTCCTTGCGCGGCGGGTCGAGCAGCCCGGTCAGTCCAGCCAGAATCAGGCTGTACGGCAGGTCTTCGGCCTTGAGCGAGCCCGGCACGACATCATTCATTTCCACCCAGGCCAGCGCCAGCACGCGCTCACCTTGAGCCGCGCGTTCATTGGCGGCCTGCTCGAAGTAAGCAAGATCAATCGGCTCAGCCTCGGCTTCACTCACCGCCTGACGGTCGCAATGCTTGAGAATGACTTCCGGCGCGCCCTTGACGAACAGCAACTGTCGCCCATCCTCGGTGCGATGCAGGGTGGCCATGAACTTGTGATCGGACTCAAACGGAATCAGGTCGATGCGCGGATGCGTATCTTCCTCAGCATGACGTGCAAAGCCGAGCTTGCTGGCGAATGGGTACAGCGCCGCCTCAGTCGGATCTCCACGCACTGACCAGATGCCATCCTTTTGCAACACATCGGAGTCGTTGCACAGCACGGAAATGCGCGCCATCAAGTCCAGCACCGGCGCATCTCCCGGCTTGACCGGCTGCCCCTCCAGCGTGACTTCCCCTTCCGGCGCATAGCCATGCCCTGTGACCGCATATTTGGCACGAGCTGTAGCCGCTGACATGACCATCATTTCCATCATGGTCAGCGTGCCGGTCTTGTCGGAACAGATGCGCGACACCGAGCCCAGAGTCTCCACAGCGGGCAGGCGGCGAATAATCGCATTGCGTGCCGCCATGCGTTGTACGCCAATCGCCAGCGTGACGGTAATCAGCGCGGGCAAGCCTTCGGGAATCACCGACACCGCGATACTGACCACCGCCTGAAAAATGTAAATGAAGGGCATCTGCATGATCCAGTGACCATAGGCAAACACCAGTACACTGACCACGGCGATAATGGCGGTGATCGCATAGCCGAATTTCTTGATCTGACGCAACAGCGGCGTTTCCAGCGCGCTGACTGAGGTCATCATCTGGTTGATGCGCCCAAGTTCGGTGTCCGAACCCGTGGCGACCACTACCCCGACCCCGCGCCCGGACGACACCAGAGTGCCGGAGAAGGCCATGCCTTCGCGATCACCGATCACCGCCCTGGCGGACACCGCTTGCGTGGTCTTGTCGATCGGCACCGACTCGCCGGTCAAAGGCGCTTCTTCGGTGCGCAGGTTTTTGACCTCGATCAAACGCACATCAGCTGGAATCTTGTCACCAGATTCCAGCAGCACAATATCGCCAGGCGTAAGCTGATCGGCAGGAATGATGCGCGTCACGCCATCGCGGATCACGCGCGCCTCGCTGGAAAGCATATTGCGGATCGAATCCAGCGCTTTTTCCGCCTTGCCTTCCTGAATAAAGCCGAGCAGCGAATTAAGCACCACCACCGCCAGAATGATGCTGGCATCCAGCCACAGGCCGACCATCAGCTTGATAAAGCCCGCCACCAGCAACACATACACCAGCACGTTGTTGAACTGCATGAGAAAGCGCATGAAGACGCTTTGCTTCTTGCCTTCCGGCAAGCGGTTGGCACCGTACTGACGCAGGCGCGCTGTCGCAACGTCGCTACTCAGACCTTGCTTGTTATCGGTCTGCAAGCGCTGCAATACCTCGTCCGTGCCCATGGCGAACCATGCGGTTTCTACCGATTCATCTCTGACTTTTTTAGGCTGCTTCTGCATATTCGATGACCTCGTAGCATGAGTTTAAAGCGAGCAACAGACAATCCGTGAGATAACCCGCAAATACTCTGACGGCAAGTATTCAAAGTCTGGCAAAAGCGGCGCGCAGATACCCTACCATCGACCCAAGCGTCAACACCGCCGCAAGATAGAGCAAGACCAAACCGATCTCATACATGGGCAAGCCCCACAAGGGCTGGTAGTAGAGTAGAGCAAAAATCGCCGCAAGTTGCAGGCTTGTTTTCAACTTGCCGAGCATCGACACCGCCACCTTGCCGCGCGAGCCGACTTCGGCCATCCATTCACGCAAGGCGGAAATGGCAATTTCCCGCCCGATGATAATGATGGCGGGAAGAGCAAGGGCAAATCCGCCATGTTCAGACACCAACATCACCAGCGCAGCCGCCACGATCAGCTTGTCCGCCACCGGGTCGAGAAAAGCGCCAAAACGCGACTCTTGTTTGAGTTTGCGCGCAAGATAACCATCCGCAAAATCCGTCACCCCCGCCAGGGCGAAAATCAGTGCCGAGAGCGGATACGCCCAAGGGTAAGGCAGATAAAACACCGCAATAAACAGCGGAATCATGCCGATGCGTAGCCAGGTGAGAATATTGGGGAGATTGAGTGTGGGCTGGGTGGACATGCGCTTTAACTGTGAAAATGATCGTAAATACGTTGAGCGAGTGCGGCACTGATACCGGGAACACTGCAAATATCCTCCACCCCGGCGCGGCTTAAAGCCTGAAGACCGCCGAAGTGCTTGAGTAATTGTTGCCGTCGCAGGCTGCCAATACCAGCAATACTTTCCAGCGAAGATGTTTCGCGCGTTTTGGCACGACGCGCGCGGTGACCGGTAAGGGCGAAACGGTGCGCTTCATCGCGCACCTGTGCAATCAGATGAAACCCAGGAAAATGGCTGGGTAAATCCAGAATCTGCGTGTCATGCCCCCGTCTGGCCGCCAATAACAAGGTTTCTTCCCCCGGCTTGCGCGCAACGCCTTTGGCCACACCGACGATCATCACCTTATCACCAAGCTGCAAGGACTGGAGTACATCCTGCGCGCGCGCCACCTGCCCTGCCCCGCCGTCGATCAGCAAAACCTCAGGCAAAACGACATCATCATGCACCGCCTTGGCAAAACGCCGCTCCAGCGCCTGCTGCATGGCGGCATAGTCATCTCCGGCGGTAATGCCTTCGATGTTGTAACGTCGATAAGCGGTTTTGAGCGCCCCTTCAAGCCCGAACACCACGCAGGATGCGACCGTGGATTCGCCCAGGGTATGGCTGATGTCAAAACACTCCACGCGTTGAATCAGTTGCTCAAACCCAAGGGCACGGCTTAACGCCTCCATGCGATTCTGCTGGTTACCGCGTGAAGCCAGACGTTGTCCCAGCGCAAGTTCGGCATTGTGCCGCGCCATATCCACCCAGCGCGCACGCTCGCCGCGCGGCGCGGCCTGAATACGCACCGCATGACCGACGTGCGCGCTTAGTGCCTGCTCCAGCATGGCACGATCGTGCAATGGATGGCTGAGCAAGAGTTCACGCGGCATCTCGCGCGCAAGATACATCTGGCCGATAAACGCCGTCAGAATCTCGCCTTCATCGTGCTCAGCGGTGTTTTTCGGAAAATAGGCGCGCCCGCCCAGGTTGCGCCCATCCCGAATGCTCAACACTTCGACGCAAGCGATGCCGCCCGCCTGCGCGCAGGCCAGCACATCCACGCTACCGCCTTGCGTGCTGATGTATTGCTTTTCACTCACCGCACGCAACTGGCTAATGCGATCACGCAGTATTCCAGCCTGTTCAAAGGCCAGTTTTTCTGCGGCCTGTTCCATGCGTTCGACCAGGGCATGAATCACCTGCTGGCTACGGCCTTCGAGAAAAGCTTGCGCGTCCTTTACGTCCTGCGCGTAATCCGCCTGCGTCACGAGACCGACACAGGGCGCTGTGCAGCGCTTGATCTGATACTGCATACAGGGACGCGAGCGCGTGTTGAACTCATGCTCGGCACAATCGCGCAGACGGAAAATCTTTTGCAAAAGACTGAGGGTTTCCTTGACCGCCCAACTGTTCGGGTAAGGGCCAAAGTAGCGTCCTTGCTCTCGATGCGGCCCACGATGGTAAGCTAAGCGCGGAAAATCATGCCGGATGCCCAGAAAGATTTCAGGATAGCTTTTATCATCACGCATCAACACGTTGTAGCGCGGATGATGTTGCTTGATGAGATGATTTTCGAGGAGCAAGGCCTCGGTTTCGGTGTGTGTGGCGGTCAGCTGGATGTCGGCGACATGACTCACCAGTGCCGCCGTCTTCGGCGCAAGTCCATGGCTTCTAAAATAACTCGCCAGACGTTTTTTCAGGTCTTTGGCTTTGCCCACATAAAGAATCGTGCCGCTCGCATCCAACATGCGATACACGCCGGGCGTTTCCGGGGCACGCGCCAGAAACGCCTTGGCATCAAAGCCTGCGTCTGTACCCTCAGTATTCGCGCTCATCCCATTCCGGCGCGGCCAGTTTATGACTCCAGCTCACATAAGGCTTGGTCGCCAAAGCGACGTTGTAGTAACGCGCATCGTCAGTGACTTCAATTCCCAGCCAGGCCGGACGCTCGAACACCTCATCAAGCGCAGCAAGCTCCACTTCGGCCACGATCAAGCCTGCATTATCACCGTGAAATTCATCAATTTCCCACACATGCGAACCTGTGGGGACTAAATGCCGTGTCTTTTCCACGATAGCACCGCAGAGTGTGTCCAGCATCTCATTCGCCTCGGCCAAGGGAATGCCATACTCGTACTCATGGCGCGCAATACCCACGCGCACGCTCTTGATATTCAGCACCCCGCGCTCACCCTCGACGCGCACACGCACCGAAGACTTCATGCCTTCCATGCCTTGCGTAAGATAGCCTTGGCGGTACAGCGTACTTTGGGTAACGGACTGTCGCCAGGCATCACCATTGAGCAAAAACTTGCGTTCGATTTCTAATGCCATAATAAATTCACCTCATTTAATGAGGGCATTATCACGCGATCCCCGGCAAAAAACATCCGTCATGACGCGACATGAAGATCAAAAACGGATCAGCGCCGAACCCCAGGTAAAACCACCGCCGAAGGCCTCAAGCAGCAAGCGATCCCCACGCTGAATACGCCCGTCACGCACCGCCACATCCAGCGCCAAAGGCACGGAAGCCGCCGAGGTATTGCCATGCTTGGCCACGGTCAATACCACGCGTTCCATCGGTAAACCGAGCTTTTTTGCCGTCGCCGCGATAATGCGCGTATTGGCTTGATGCGGCACCAGCCAGTCAATATCCGCCTTCTCCAACCCGGCGGCCTCAAGCGTTTCATCCACGATGCGTCCCAAGGTATTCACCGCCACCTTGAACACTTCGTTGCCCTTCATCTGGATAAACGCGCCGCCCTGCTCACACAGAACACGGTTTCTGGACACGCCGCAAGGCACGCTCAGCAAATCGCTGTGCGCACCATCCGCATGGAGATGCACGGATATAATGCCCGCCTCTTCTGAAGCCTCCAGCACCACCGCGCCAGCGCCATCACCGAACAGCACGCAGGTGGTGCGATCCGTCCAATCCACAATGCGCGACAGGGTTTCTGCACCGATCACCAAGGCACGCTTGCTACCGCCCGCACGAATGAATTTGTCGGCTACACCCAGTGCATAGACAAAGCCGGTGCACACCGCTTGCACATCAAAGGCTGCACAACCGTTTGCCCCCAAACGGTGTTGCAACAGGCAGGCCGTGCTGGGAAAGACCAAATCCGGCGTGGTGGTGGCCACGATAATCAAATCAAGATCCCGCCCCTCGATGTCCGCCGCTTCCAAGGCGCGGCGCGCCGCCTTTTCCGCCAGATCCACCGTGGACTCATTTTCAGCCACGATATGCCGCTGCTCAATGCCGGTGCGCTCGCGAATCCAGGTGTCGTCCGTTTCCACCATGCGCTCAAGCTCGGCATTGGTGAGGATTTTTTCGGGCAAATAACCACCCGTGCCGGTCATACGTGCGTAGATCAAAACGACTTACCTCTGTGCCAGCAAAGCTTCGAGCTGGCTATCAATGCGATTGGGCACGTCTTGTTCCACTTCGTGAATCGCCGTGTTAATCGCAAAACCAAATGAATAGGCATCCGCGCCGCCATGACTTTTCACCACAATCCCTTGCAGACCCAGCAGGCTCGCGCCATTGTAACGGCGCGGATCAAAACGCTGTTTCAGCGTATTCAACACCGGCATGGCAATCAACGCCGCCAGCTTGGTGAACAGATTACGTTTGAAGCTCTCGCGCATATACCCGCTAATCATCTTCGCCACGCCTTCGCTCGCCTTGAGCGCCACGTTGCCGACAAAACCATCGCAGACCACCACGTCTGCCATGCCCTTGTAAATATCGTCGCCCTCAACAAAGCCAATGTAGTTGATGGGCGAGGCCTCCAGCAAACGCGCAGCGGCCTTCACCGTGTCATTACCCTTGATCGCCTCCGCGCCCACATTCAGCAAACCCACACGCGGGCTCGGATTGTGATCCACCGCAGCCGCCAACACCGAACCCATGACCGCAAATTGCAGCAAATGTTCGGCGCTGCATTCCACATTCGCCCCCAGATCAAGCACATGCGTATGCCCCTGGCTTGTGGGCAACATGGCGCAAATCGCCGGACGGTCGATACCTGGCAAGGTTTTGAGGACAAACTTCGCCGTCGCCATAAGCGCACCGGTATTGCCCGCACTCACACAGGCTTGAGCCACGCCATCACGCACCAGATTAATGGCCACGCGCGTGGAAGAATCTTTCTTGCCGCGCAAGGCCAAAGCGGGTGACTCATCCATGGCAACGACTTCGCTCGCATGATGCACACGCAAGCGCTCGTGTGTGGCGGCCTGACGACGCTGAAGCTCATCAAGCAGCATCTCCTCACGGCCAACAAGAATCAGATGCAGGGATGGATGTTGCTTCAGCGCGGCCAGCGCAGCGTCAAGCACGATTCCGGGGGCATGGTCGCCGCCCATGGCATCCAGGGCAAGAGTAATAGTCATAGAGCCACTTGGGTCAGGGATAAAAAAAGCGGCACGATGTTACACCATCGTCGCCGCTTAGCAGGCGCGAGTGGTGACTGGATTGAGCCCATATCACCACCAAATAATCCTGGATTACTCTTGACCGGCAGCCGTCTCGATCACTTTACGACCACGGTAGTAGCCATCCGCACTCACATGGTGGCGCAGGTGCGCTTCGCCGCTGGTACGCTCGATAGAGACGCTCGGCTTGGTCAAAAAGTCGTGTGCGCGACGCATGTCACGCTTGGAACGGCTTTTGCGGGTTTGTTGTACGGCCATGCTTCAAAACTCCAAAAATGCAAACAAAAAATCAATGCGTGGAAGGCTTGACCCAATCACGCAGGGTAGCGAACGGATTTTCGACCACCTCGGCATCTTCGTACTCGCGATGCAAGGGCACACAAAGATGCTCGTGACGCGGCACAACCGGCAATGCCAATAAAATCTCATCCTCGATCAAATCAGCCAACCAGACCGACTCATCCCCCAGAACCAAAGGCTCGGCAGACTCGGGCAACTTGGCGATATCCTGTTCATTTTTCACCACACCGAGCATCACCTCGCTGTGAATCTCAACCGAGACAGGCTCAAGACAACGCTGGCAGGTCAAATCCACCTGCGTATCCACCCTACCCTCAAGCAAACGCTGACCGACTTCATTCCGCCCAAAACGGAACGTGTAATGAACGATGGGATCATTCAGCACAACACCATCCAAACGCCCAGAGGCACGAGCTACCGTGCCATCCTTGGCGGAAAGCAATTCACTGATTCGAGCCTCACCCTCAAGGGTGATGCCCTTGCGAATCAGATCAGGAATATCGAGGGGCTTTTGCCATTGATCGAACATAATCTTGCAATTTTATTAACTTAACGCGATAACTGTCAAAGTATTTTACTCAAGCACCACCCATCATGCCTCAACCCAAGCTTATTCTGGCTTCAACTTCGCCTTATCGGCGCGCACTCCTCGAACGTCTGCGCCTGCCTTTTACGACCTGCAAGCCCGGCGTGGATGAAACCCGCCTGCCCGCTGAGTCGGCAGACGACATGGTGCGCCGCCTTGCCCATGCCAAAGCCCATGCGATTGCATCTGAACATCCCGATGCCTGGGTGATTGGCTCTGACCAATGCGCGGTGCTGGATGACAGCATTCTCGGTAAGCCCGGCAACCATGCGCGCGCCTTTGCGCAACTCAGGGCGGCCTCTGGCAAGCATGTCGTATTCCACACCGGCGTGTGTTTGATGCAGTTGGAAAGCGGCTTTGCGCGTGTGCTCAATGTGCCGTTTAGCGTGTACTTGCGTGAGCTTGACGATCAGGAGATCGAACATTATCTGCAACGCGAACAACCCTATGATTGCGCGGGTAGCTTCAAATCCGAAGGCCTGGGCATCACCCTGTTCCAGTCCATGCAAGGCGACGACCCCACAAGCCTTATCGGCCTGCCATTGATTGCCCTGTGCGCCATGCTGCGCGGGGCGGGTTTAGACCCTTTGGCCTGAGCGCGTTTCACGCCGCATCACCAACACCATCAACAAGGCTCCAAGCAAAGCCATAAGCGCACTGCTTAAAAAGCTCGGCCATGCCCCGGCGTATTGCCATAACACCCCGGCCAGCCAAAACCCCAGCACCCCGCCCGCGCCATAGCCAATCGACGATAACAGAGCCTGCCCGCGTCCCTGCGTGCCGTGGGTGAAATGTTGACGAATAAACTCCACACTCACCGCGTGCGCCACGCCAAAGCTGAATGCGTGCAGCCATTGCGCCAACAGCAGAGCCAATACGCTATCGGGCAAGCTACCGATCACCAGCCAACGCACGCTAGTCAAGAGCATCACCGCCAGCATCAGGGGCAGAACGCCAAAACGCAGCAATAGCCGGTGTACCAGCATAAAAATGCCCACTTCGGCCAGCACACCCAAGGCCCACAGGCTGCCTATCAGGGTATGGCTGTGCCCATGCGCCTCCAGATACACGCTGTAAAAGGCGTAATACGTACCGTGGCTGGCCTGTAACAGCAGGCTGGCCGCAAGAAACAGAAATACCTCCGGGCGTTTGAGAATCGGCCAGACCCGGATACGCGCAGGGCAATCCACGCCTGCGGCGGGATGCGACATCTCAGCTTTAACTTCCGGCACGGCAAGCGCCAGCAGCAGCATCAAGCCAAACATGCCGAGCATCACCCACGGCAACATCCCGGCGCCGAAGCCATCCAGCAACGGGCCAACCCCAAAAGCCGTAAGCACAAACCCCACCGAACCCCACACCCGCACGCGGGCATAGCGCTCTGGCTGCGCCCCCAGATAATGCAGCGTTACCGCCTCAAACTGCGGCATGGCAGCGTTCCAGGCCAGGGTAAACAGCAGCATGACCCACACCATGCTCCACACACCCTGCACGGCGAACACCAGCGCAAAGGCCAACAGGCTCAGCAGACTCGCCAGCCGCACCCAGCGCATCGGATGCCCGAAATGATCGGCCAGCCAGCCCACCAGCGGCGGCCCGGCAAGCTTGGTCAGACCAAACAGCCCCATCAAAAAACCGATCACCGCCGCATCAAAACCCTCGCCCTGGAGATACAGCGGCCAAAACGGCAAAAAAATGCCTAATGCGGCGAAATAGGCAAAATAATAACCGGGGATGCGCCAGGTCAGGGCGCGCTTGGCGAGGGGCATCAGGCGTGCGGCGGAATCACCGGCGTGACGCTATGCACATCGGCATTCTGCCCGCGATTGCGCAGCGCATGGTCGATCAGCACCAGCGCCAGCATGGCTTCGGCAATCGGCGTGGCGCGTATGCCGACACACGGGTCATGCCGCCCGGTGGTCACAACTTCTGCGACTTCACCATGCAGGCTCACGCTCTGCCCCGGCAGGCGGATGCTGGAGGTCGGCTTGAGTGCCAGATGCGCCACCACCGTCTGCCCACTGGAAATGCCGCCGAGCACACCGCCTGCGTGGTTGGACAAAAAACCATCTGGCGTGATTTCGTCGCGGTAGTCCGTACCGCGTGCTTCGACACAGGCAAAGCCATCGCCAATTTCCACGCCTTTGACCGCATTGATACTCATCAAGGCATGGGCGATATCCGCATCCAGACGGTCGAACACCGGCTCACCCCAACCCGGCGGCACGCCTTCGGCCATCACAGTCAGGCGCGCTCCAATCGAATCGCCGGATTTGCGCAGCGCATCCATAAAGGTTTCCATCTCGGCCACTTTGCTGGCATCCGGGCAAAAAAACGGGTTACGTTCAATTTCATGCCAATCAAGCTGTTCGATGCGAATCGGCCCCAGTTGACTCAAATAGCCGCGTACTTTGACCCCGTAACGCTCAAGCAGCCACTTTTTGGCAATCGCTCCCGCCGCCACCCGCGCCGCCGTTTCACGCGCGCTGGAACGCCCGCCGCCGCGATAATCACGGATACCGTATTTTTGCTGATAGCTGTAATCCGCATGGCCGGGGCGGAAGCTTTGTGCAATATCCGAATAATCTTTCGAGCGTTGATCGGTATTTTCAATCAACAGCGCAATCGGCGTGCCGGTGGTTTTTCCTTCAAACACGCCGGAAAGAATGCGCACGCAATCATCCTCACGCCGTTGGGTGGTATGGCGCGAAGTCCCCGGCTTACGCCGATCCAGATCCGGCTGAATATCCGCCTCGGACAAGGCCAGCCCCGGTGGGCAGCCATCCACAATACAGCCAATCGCCACGCCATGACTTTCGCCAAAGGTGGTCACAGTAAACAGGGTGCCGAAGGTATTGCCAGACATAGCGCGTGATTCGTGTCGATAAAATGGAGCTGGATTCTATATCATCACGTCCCCGCTTTGACCTTTTGACTTCAAGAACCATGTCCTATCTCCTGCATCACCTTGTCAGCCGCACGGCCAGCCTGCATCCGGAACGCATCGCGCTAAAGCAGCAGGAACAGCGCGTGTGTTACGACGATCTGGCGCATAGCGTCGAAAAACTTGCGCTCAATATGGTCAATCTTGGGCTATTTGCAGGTGAACGTGTGGCGATCTGGCTACCCAAGTGCGTTGAAAGCGTGCAATCCATTTTTGCCATCAGCACAGCCGGGGGCGTGGTTGTGCCCATCAATCCTTTACTCAAACCCGCCCAGGTCGAACATATTCTGGCCGACAGCGGTGCGCGTTTTCTCATCACCCAACGCGCACGTCTGCAAAGCCTGCGCACCCTGCTTGCGCCCCTGCATGATTTACGCTGGGTCATTCTGATCGACGAGGCCAGTGATGAAACCGGTGATCTGGAGCGCATCCCCGGCTTGGGCGTGCGTGCCCTGCATGAGTTCAGTCAGCTTCCGCCCAACCACCTCACCCTGCCTGAGCGCATCGAAAGCGATCTGGCCGCCCTGCTCTACACTTCGGGCAGCACCGGCCAGCCCAAGGGCGTGGCCATCACCCATCGCAATCTGCTGGCAGGAGCGGCCAGCGTGGTGCAGTATCTCGGGCTTGAAGCCACAGAGCGCGTGCTTGCTGTTCTGCCGTTCAGTTTCGATTACGGTCTTTCCCAGCTCACCAGCGCGTTTTATGTCGGCGCTCAAGTGGTCTTACTCGACTATCTGTTGCCGCGTGATGTGCATAAGGCCATCATCCAGCATGAGATCACGCTCTTGGCGGGCGTGCCGACCCTATGGCAGCAACTCGCCGCACAGAGCTGGCTGGGTGAACTGGGTTCGCTGCGCATCCTGACCAATTCCGGCGGTCGGCTACCGCCCTCGGTGATTAACCGCCTGCGTACACATCTCCCCGAAGCGCAACTGTTTTTAATGTACGGTCTGACCGAGGCCTTCCGCTCCACCTATTTGCCGCCGGACGAGATCGAGCAACGCCCGGACTCCATCGGCAAGGCCATCCCCAATGCGCATATCAGCGTGCTGCGTGAAGATGGAACGCCCTGCGCCGCGCATGAAATCGGCGAACTGGTGCATCGTGGCCCTACCGTAGCGCGCGGCTACTGGAATGACCCTCAGCGCAGCGCCGAGCGCTTCCGGCCAACACCCGCGCAGGATGAATGTCACTGCGGCCTTATGTCGCACGAGTTATGTGTCTGGTCAGGAGATAAGGTGCGCATGGATGAAGAGGGTTATCTGTATTTCATCAGCCGTGATGACGAGATGCTCAAAACCTCCGGCTACCGCGTCAGTCCGACGGAAATTGAAGACGCGCTCTACCGCTCGGGATGGGTGCGCGAAGCCGTGGCGCTTGGCCTTGCGGATGAGGTTTTAGGCCAGCGCATCGTCGCCGTTGTGGTCGCCGAACACCAGAACATCGACACCCAGGCCTTGCTGCAACACTGTCGCGAGCTATTGCCTGCCTACATGCTGCCGCAGCGCATCCACGTCATGCCCAGCTTGCCACTCAATCCCAATGGCAAGGTGGATCGGCCACGTTTGCGTGCCGAACTCAGCGCGCCCGGCGCGATGGAAAACACATGAGCGCCCCCCTCCATGCCCCGCTGCTGTTGAGCGTGCAGCACGGCGAAATACACATCGCTGGCGCACCCATACGCCAACTTGCCGCCCGCCTTGGCACCCCGTTCTACGCCTACGATGCCTGCCTGATACGCGCGCGCATCGCTGAGTTACGCGCCGTGTTGCCGCCCGGCGTGCAACTGCATTACGCCATCAAGGCCAACCCCTTTCCAGCGCTGTTAAAACTTATGGCAGGTTTGGTGGATGGCGGTGATGTCGCCTCCAGCGGCGAACTTCGCGCCGCGCTGCTCGCAGGCTTCAAAGCGCACGCGATCAGCTTCGCAGGCCCCGGCAAGCGCGACGATGAACTGAGCGCCGCCCTGGTTGCTGGCATTACGCTCAATATCGAATCCGACGGCGAACTCGAACGCCTGCAAGGTCTTGGTCAAACGCTGAACATTCGCCCACGCGTCGCCCTGCGCATCAACCCCGACTTTGAACTCAAAGGCGCGGGAATGCGCATGGGCGGCGGTGCCAAACCCTTTGGCATTGATGCCGAGCAAGCTCCCGACATCCTCAACAAAATCAAAAGCATGGATATTGATTTTCAAGGGCTGCATATCTTTAGCGGCTCTCAAAGCCTGAACCTTGCAGCCATTATGCAGGCCATGAGCGCCGCCCTGGCACTCGCACAACAGCTCCTTACGCCGAGCGGACTTGCCTGCCCCCACATCAATATCGGCGGCGGTCTGGGCATCCCCTACTTCCCCGGCGAGCAGCGCCTGGAACTCGCGCCCATTGGTGCACACCTACATCAACTCCTTGAGCAACACGCAAACTGGCTGGGCGAGAGCCAGCTCATTCTGGAAATGGGGCGCTATCTTGTGGGCGAAGCGGGGGTGTATGTCACGCGCATTGTCGAACGCAAAATCTCACGCGGCGAAACCTTCCTGATCTGTGATGGCGGGATGCACCAGCATCTCGCCCTCTCCGGCAACCTCGGCCAAGTGATCCGCAAAAACTACCCGGTCTATCTGGCACACCAGGCCGACGCTGCGCCGCAAGACCTGGCCGAAGAAGTTGTCAGTATCCACGGGCCACTGTGTACACCCCTGGATGTGCTGGGGCATAAAATCGCCCTGCCGCGTGCCGAAGTTGGCGATTTACTGGTGGTCACCCAATCTGGCGCCTATGGATTAAGCGCCAGCCCAGTCAATTTTTTAAGCCATTCGGCGCCCGCCGAAATCCTGCTGGGTTAAGGCACAGGTTTTCTGCTCAAGCGCCTCGCCGCGCGAGCCAGCCCCAGGCCTGCATCTGCGTCGCAATCTCTCTGGCTTGATGCAGCGCCCCGCTCGCAAGCTCATGTTCATCACGCGCAGTATGCGCACGCGCCTTCAGCCACAAAATATCCGGCAGGCAATAATAGTGCTCACACCATGCGGCATCCTGCTCCGCACGGGATGTCACCTCAAGCAGCGCATCCCAGCGCGCCGCAGCCGCCCATGCTTCGGCCATAAACCAGCGCACCGAATTCAGTCCCGCACGATAGGCCTGTTCAACCCCTGCCTCACACATCCAAAGCCAGTCATCATTCAGCGCATGACCCGCCCGCGCCTCCAGGATGGCGAGCAGTAACCCGGAGATCATCGCCCAAAACTCATAGCCTTCCGCCAACGCAATCTGCTGAGCCTCGATGGCATGTTGGGTAAAAAGCGCGTCCTTCCCCTCCTGCATATAAATCGCGGCAGCCAGGCTACGTGCAATACACTCATCCTGACGTTTGGGGGTATGAATAACCCGCGCCAAGCCCGCTTCAAGCCGCTCGTGCCAAAGCGCGTCGCCCTGAAACCATGCAAGCCAGGCATACTGCATGGCAGAGAATGCACGCGGATCGGATGGAAGATAGCGTGTGCGCTGGATTCCATCCAAGACCTCACATGCCGACAAAACACGCTCCAACCACGCTTCAGACTGCGCAAACTCACCCAAAAAAAACAAGGTATTGCCATGTGCCCAGGCGCTGACAAAGGACTGTTCATCTGTTACCGCGCGGGAGGCAAGCTGCCCGGCCTGCGCAAGCCCGGACTGCCTGGATTCGCCTCCGCTCGTAAGATAAAACAGGCTGTGCGCGGCAAAGAGTAGCTCATCATCCGATGTAGGCACTCCGTCCAGCGCATCCAGAACATCCAAAGCCAAACGCCCAACCAAGGGCGCGCCATAGCCATCCTGCACCACTTGGGCACGCGCCTGGTAAATCCGTGCCCACAACCCCTCATGCCCTGCGGGGTATCCAAGACGGGCGAGCTGCGCAAAATGCTCACAGGCGGCAGCGTAGTCGTCACTCTCACAGGCCAAACGCCCACCCTCGTTCCAGCATTGCCGCGCGCGCTCCAACTCGCCGCCTTGTTCCAGCAGAGCCGCAGCCTGTGTGAACGATCCTTGAGCAGCAAGAAAACGCCCTGTTTGCAGCGCAAGCTGTTTTTTGTGCCCATAGGCAAGACAGCGCAAAATCTCATCACGTACCACGGCGTGCAGGAATTGCCAATGCCGATGACGATGAATGGGAATCACCAGCCCCGCCGAGGCCGCAGCCATCACGGCGGTATGCGCAGCCTGCTCTCCCAGCATGGCGGCCAGTTGATCCAGGTCAAAATGTTCGCCCAACAAAGCAGCCGTACCAAGAGTCTTGGCATACAGCTGCACAAAGTGGGCGATGATCGCGCGTAAATCCACGTCCTGACCGACCGCCCCGGTACTCAGAGTGGAAAGCTGCGCGTAAACCGGCAAACCATGAGATCGAATCACCGCCGCACGCTGCTCGGCATGACTCATCTCTGGTATCCGTGCGGCAATCAAGGCCAACATGGACGCATCGCCCAACGGCGGCACATGCAGCTGCATACAACCCGGCAATTGCAGGGCAGGCTCATGCCCACTGCGACAGATCACAATCAAATGAATGTCAGGCTGGGTCATCACAAGATGCTGCACAAAATCAGCCGTGACCTTGTCCAGCCATTGCACATCGTCGATCACCACCGTCGCCCCCTGCCAAAGCCGCAACACGGCTGCGCGCAGAGCCGCACGCTCTGTCATCGGCACCAGCCCTTGCGCATTAAAGCAGGCCGCCACGCGATCAAAATGTGAGCGCGTGGTCGAGTCATGCTCATGCCGCGCGCGCGCGCACCATTCATACAGCCCCGCCCAAGGCATATCGGCGCACTCCGCACGCGCCGCCAACCAGTGTGCCCGTCGGCCTGCGACGAGCTCACGGCGGGCGTGTTCCCACACCAAACGGCTTTTGCCCACGCCGGATACGCCGTCCACCCGGGTTACGGCATAAGCGCGTCGCGGACGAGCCAGCTGCGCCAACTCATGTTCACGACCCAGCAGAGCGACATCGGCTCCCGTCATGCTGGGCAAAGCCTGCGAACACAGCACATTGACCGGGCGCGTGAAATACTCCAGCGCCTGAGAAAAACCGCGAAAATGGCGCGTTTGCATGTCATCAACCGGTGAAGGCCAGACATCCTGAAAACGTGCCTCAATCGCAATGCAGCCCGGCTCTGCCGCCCAAGCCATGCGCATCACCAGACTGGGCAAATGCCCATGCACCGCAAGCGCATTATTCTCATCCGCCAGAAGCACGCGCCCCGCGCAAATCGCCATGCGCGGCAATACAGGGGCTTGATGCAATGCCCCCTCTGGCTGCGCAGCGCTCAAACTGTCTGCAATGGCTCGCGCTGCGCGCAGGCCGTGATAACGAATACCCCGCTGCGGCGTGTCGCCAAAAAGATAACTCACGCCGGCATCGTCCACGCTCACCCGCCGCCCGGCATAAGCCGCAACCTCTCTATCCATGAGGCACACCTTCTCTTGCCACACC
Organism: uncultured Halothiobacillus sp.; assembly: GCA_964618025.1. Taxonomy (GTDB): domain Bacteria; phylum Pseudomonadota; class Gammaproteobacteria; order Halothiobacillales; family Halothiobacillaceae; genus Thiofaba. The sequence goes on from CAZTYJ010000035.1 coordinate 18,020, forward strand.
CGCAGCGCCTCAACGCCTCTTTCCGGCTCAAACTCCATGATTTCAAACTGGACACGCAGCAGTACCACCGTCTGAAAGGGCGCGGAGTCAAGATAGAGCGTTGATGGCAAAGCCCTGTTTGCCGGATGATCGCCCAATACCCCTGTCAGGCGTGCCAAGGCGTGTTCGAGGGCATGGCGTTCTTGCGTCAGCCACACGGAAAATGCGCGCCCGATTTGGAGATCCATCGCAAACCATTGCGCCTTATGCAAGGCCAACAAACGCTCATGAAAAACGCCAGGATGAAGCGTCGAGCCAGCCGACACAGCCTCCACACAGGCACGATCCGTCAACACACCGGCATCAGGCTTAAAGGTGACCCAATCGCGCTCAATCAACAAAGCCGTGGCGAACGGCTCGGGTAATTGACGCAAATCATTCAACAAAACCCGCAAATTCGCCCGCGCAGCATCCAGCTCAGCCTCAGGCCAAAGAAGATCAAGCAAGGTCTTGCGTGATACGGCCTGCCCTGGATGCGCAGATACAAACGCCAAGAGCGCGTGGCTTCGACGGTAGCGCAAATGTACAGGGATCGACACGCCATCAGTCTGCACCATACACGGCGCGCCGAAATAACTAAGCCAGAACGTCAAATGAGGCACGGAATATCCTTATTGGGTACTTGTCTTGATTCGGCTCATTGAAGTGCTAAGCTCTTGGCACTCAAATATGCTCAGGCCGGATCAAGCGCTGCGATTCTTCCGTTCAATGGCAAAATCGTCAACAGCTTCTTATTGATCCGGTCTGCGTTAACCGTGAATGGATGGTAGGAGCGGGCTTGCCCGCGAAGCCTTCAACATACATAGGACTTACGCAAGATGGCGGTTTTCACCCCCTCCCCCTTGATGGGGGAGGGTTGGGGAGAGGGTGGTGAAGTTGGCACAAGTCTATGTTTTGGCAAAGGTTGCCCCTCTCCCCAGCGGCTTGCCCCCCTCGCTTCGCTCTCCCCGCAAGGGGCGAGGGGGCTAGACCCGGGTTTTGCGTAAGTCCTATTCAATATATATTCGTGCCGCATCAATAAAATCAAACCATTACACTTGGTATTTGAGAACACCCCGCAAAAAATCGTGGCAAAGCACGCGCACTCCACAAGCAAGGCTTCTGTTTTTTATGATCCGAATCATTGGCGGTGAGCACCG
>CAZTYJ010000036.1:0-17908 GCA_964618025.1 uncultured Halothiobacillus sp.
TGCACCAAAGTTTGAGGTGATGCCAATACCAATCCTGATGATGGAGTTAGGCACGTCTCGCCCCGTATGTTAAAGCGTGATGTTTTGATATGACATGGGCAAGCCTGCTGTGATATCTAAAGTTGCCAAGGCGCATTTGCCCTGGACGGCCACACTACTGGCTACGCACTCAAGATAGGTATGCGCTTGGCCTGCGCCGTCGGCAATCACTGCATAGGCGGCTGTGCCTGCTACGGCGGTAGTTTCTGTGCCGCTTGGGGTGAGCGTGGCCAAACCAGTGCTCGCATCAACTGTGCCAGATGGCTTGGAAAAGTTTTTACGGCTCAGCAAAACATCCGCCGCGCTATAGATTGCAATATAACCCGGCAGGGTTGCATGTGAGTCAATACGGCCAATGTAATTGGTTTTGTCGATGACGTTGTCGGCGATAAGATGGCCATAATAAGGTGCTGGCATGATTAAGTCTCCAGAGTAATAACGATGGTTGAGTACATCAAAACGGCCTGCACCACGCCGGACACGGCGGGCAGGTTATCGCGTTGCAGCGTGGCGGCAACGCGAATAGGGGGCTCGGAAAACATGGCGGTGAGTTGGCCGCGTGCGTTGTCCAGGGTGATCTCAGTCACAGGAGATTCCCCTCCCAGCGCCCGGCGCAGGCCGGAAACGCTAATAATCTCGCGCTCAAATACCATCGGCGGAATTGTGTGGATAATCAGCTTCATAACATGACCCCGCGCAGGGGAAGACTTACAGATACTCTCGCTAAATCATCCCCGCGCTGCCAGCCAAACGCGTCGTTAAATTCGACTGCGTCTGTATCAATCACAACAAGTGCAGGCCTGGGGTTAAGCACATCCGCAATCACAATACACGGTTCCACCCCCTGCCTGAATAAGTGTCTTAGGAGCACGTCCAGCTCGTCGGCGCAACTCGCATCAAGCCCGGATTTATTATTTATATCCCAAGCAATCACCCCGCCCATGCCGGAGCCCCTGTAGAGCGCGTCAGGATTTAATCCCTGCCCGCGTATAAGACTCGTCTGGCGCTTAAGTACAAACTCCGATGCGCCAACGGTTGGCCTCCATCCATCGCCCACATAAATCCAGCCGATTGTCCCGCCCGCACCGGCATTGCTAATCGCCAACGTGAGCGTAGTGGCGGTGCGCCCGGCCACATAGCTCAGCATCACGCCTTCGCGCCACTGCATGGGCGCTCCATCCAGCGTAATCACTGCGCCGGAAGGAAGATCGTGCAGCGCCAAAGCCACAAGCTCGCATTTCTGCATACTGCCCATGTTGATGGTAATGGTGGTTGTTGAGCCGACCCATGCGTAACCTTGGCCAGGCAAGGGTTGGCGAAGGCGGTCTAGGCTATAGGTCGCCAATGCCTTGTATTGCCAGGTGTCGCCGGTTACAAACGATGGCGCAGCGCCGGGCATGGTGGCAAGGGTCAGCCCGTCGCCCAGACTGTGCGGCATGTTGGCATAAATATCCAATATTGCCCATGCGCCGCCGTCGCGCCGCCAGCGCATTTGCCCGCCTTCGAGGGTCACGGCGATGGAATCGCCCGCCTCAAACGGGATGCCGCCCGGCACAAGATCGGCGGTAATCAAATCGCTGTAGGGTGTGGGTGCAAGCGGATTATAAAACCAGTTCGGCAATGCGCCAGACACGGAGCTTGCCACGGCCCATGTTTGGGTCGGGTCGGAGTCTTCGCCGCCCGCGAAGGCGGCAGCGGCGGCGCGTACCAGCGGGATCACGAATTGATCGCCGTCAACGTAGCCCGCGCCTGCCGTGTTGCCGATTTTGATCGTGAATTTATCGCCTTCCTTGAGCGAGTCCGGGCAGGTGACCTCCAGCCCAAAGCCAAACTCAAGCGTTGAAAATGCCGCACCATCAATCAGCGTACTTGAGACGTACACCTGATTGCTGATCGCTGGCAAATAATCGGGGTCGTCTGCTACCCACCAGTAGGTAGCGCTTTTATCGTCACGCCAGCAACCGTCCCCGGTGCCGTTACTGGCGTTAGATTTTGGGAGGATGCCTGCCAGGGCGAGGCAGTGCCCCATTTTGCTGTCAAAAAGGTCTTTTGCTGCCTTCTCAAAATTACGATTAGACAGTCCTACGTGCACTATTGGTTGTGTTGTATTAGCTAAATCTGTCGCTTCTCCAAGCGTTTCTAGAGCAAGCATAAATGTATCAAGCTGTGTGAAATAGCTATCCCATTGTGCTATGGCTATTGAATTATCGTAAATCTGCGCGAGTGTTTCTGAGTATGAGCTCACGGCAATTTTTGCAATTGCAATTGCCCCACTATCAGCCTTTATTTTTTTAGTAGCTAATGAATGACCAACACCCTCTTGAAATCCTGTCGAACCTGTTGGAATATCTGTAATTGCTGTATTTGAAGATACAAAATCCGCAAACCACGAATGCAGCGCAATCAATCGCGATTGATGCGCCGGGTCTAAAGTGCTCATATCGGTATCATCTCCTAGGCCTAAACAGGTATCTGAAATATTTCCAACTGGCAATCCCGTACACGGGCAATCCTCCGCCTGGCGTGCTTTATAGGTAAAGGTTATTGTCTTGTCTGTGGCATTCGAGCCCAGTTTCAACGGGTTGAAGCAGACACCTGGGTATTTCTCGCCCTTTTCTGCGTCGCGCGCCACCAGCTCAACCTTGGCGCTGATTTTCCCGCCAACATCGGCCTCGGTGGTGGCCGACTTGATGGTAAAGCCCAACACGGTCGAGCTGAACGCCTGCCCGGTGAGCGCGGTACCGATGCGCCCGGACACATCCCCAATCACGCTCCAGTCGCGAGAGATGCCGCGATAGCGCAGGGTCACATTTTCTGTGGGGGCACTTGCCCCAGCGGTCACGTTTGATAGGCCGCCCTTGCCGTTTTTGAGTAATTTGCTGTACGGCATCGCGTGCGCATCTGTGTGCAGCGGGATGTCAGTCACGGCCATCCCTCCGGGCGCGCGATCTTCGGCTACCGCGCCAAGCACGTTGATAATGCTGGAGCGTGCCGCGACCTGTTGCAAAAACTCGTACAGCGTCACGGCGGTATAAACCTCGGACACAGCGCCCAGACTCAGAATAAGCGTGTAGTCACCCGCCACGGAAAGCAGCCGCGTCCCGGCGGGGATGTCATACGCTGGCGCGGGATCAATCTTATGTGTCCAGGCCGCGTTTTCCCATTTTTTGTAGGCGCGGTGGATCGTAGGGAACCCTGCAAACTGGATACGCGGCGCGGTCGCCGGGATGCTGCCTTGTGTTTCTGCCGCGCCGCCCCAGTTCCATTGCTCGCCCGTCCATGCTGCTGTTCCGGCCTTGATTTCTTCTAGCGTGGCAAAGGGCAGGTCAGCCGTAACCAGATTGCGCGCCACAGAAAGCGTGGCGGCATTGCCCGCTGCCCCGGCGGTTTTGACGGCAAGCTGAACGCCGTAAAAATCCAGCACGGCATGATCGGCACGGTCACCTGGGTTGATCAGGCTAAAGATTATGGTTTGTGGTACCGCGCCGACGACAATGCCGGTGACGTTAATCGTTCCGGACCCCACGCCGCGCACCACGGGGGTGGATGCGCTCAGCGTGCCGCCCGCGCCTCCAAGCACCTCAATATCGATCACGCTATCGCTTGCGCCGGTGTAGCTGCCCGTGAGCTGTATCTTGCCACGGCCTTGGGTGGCCTTGGACATTAATCGAATGTCGGTGCTCGGGCGCTGTGCTGTGGCGCTCAGGACGGCTGTGCGCAGGGCATTACTGTTGTTGGCGAGGATGGCATTGCCGATTTGAGTGGACATTAATTGAGCCCTCGGCGATCAGCATCCTTGATCGTGGTGCGCACCTGCGCGGCGATTTGCTTGCTATCCAAATACACCGCGATGCTTGGCGTGCCCGCTTGCGTGCTACGGATTGCGTCGGTGATGGCTTTGGTGTCGATGGTGGTGGCAGCGGCAGTGGTCGCCGGGCTGGTTGTTCCGCCATTTGATGAGCTGCTATTGCTTTTTGCTGTGCGCTCATTTTCATCGGCTGCTTTTTTTCTTGTTTGCGCCTCAACCAAAGCGGCATCATTCAATCTTTGCTGTATTGATAATGCCTCCTGGAGGCTGCGCGCGGCCTCATCATTACCCGCTTTTTGCACCTCGGCCAATTCTTGTTCCAGCTTTTTGATTTTTTCTGCACCCGCTATGCGCAAGGCGGTGACATCGTCGCCTCGCGCGCGCGCCTCCTCCTGCCTCAAGCTGATCAGCGTTGACTCAGCTTGTTGCTGCATAGCGAGCAGGCGATCATTAATACTGTCGATCTCGCCGCGTAGCCTGTTAAGGCTTGCGCCATCCAGGTGGCCGAACTGGTTTTGTAGGTCGATCAGCCTGTCGCGTTGTTGTCCTAGCGTTAAATTGCCGCTGTCTGCTGCGGCTTTTACGCCGTCCATCGCCTGTGTCAGCCGCTCCTGAGCCAGCTTGGCGCGCTCAACTTCTGCGGCCTGCTCTGCCATGATCTCGCTCATCTTTGCCTGCGCGGTCACGGCACTTATGTAATCTGCGCCGCCAACGCGAGACATAATGTCGATCTGTTGCCTCCATTCGTCGGCAGCTTTGCGCGCTGACTCTGCCTGCGCCTCAAGAGCTATAATATTACGCTCAATACCTGCGGTTGCACTATCCCACGAGCCCTCCTGTACTTGTGCCAGCATGTCGCGCATATTGCCCGCGATTTCCCGTGTTAGGGTTGATTGCTCCCATATCTGCGCCGTAGCCTTTTTTGCGGATGCTGTCATCCCGTCCAGGTATGTCGCTGCCTGGTGAATCTCGATGCGCAAGGTCTGCATTTTGTCGTTCAGCGCCTGCATCGCCTGCCCGTACTCCTCGGAACTAATCAGCCCATCATTAAATGACTGCTTAATCTTGTCCCCGGCTTCCGCGAGCGCTGTCTGTGTGGGTGCGTTGTTGATTTTGCCCATCAACGCATCAAATGTGCTGGCAACCTGCTGTATGGACTGCACCGCCTGCGTGTTATCTGGCGGCGCAATGGTCGCGGATTTGCTGTACTCGGCCTGTAGCTTAGCGACTGTCGCCCGCTGCTCTTCGGTCTGCGCTATGGCCGCCAGCGCGTTGATTTTGGCCTGCATAGCGGCTTGGCCTTGAGTCGATGCGGCCTCAAGCTGTGCTTTTGCCATACGCTCAAAAGCTTGTTGCTGCTCAAATAATGGGGCTTTGTTGGCCACCGTCATTTTGTACAGGCCTTCGGCGGCAACGGCGGCTTGCTGCATTGAGGCTACGGATTTAATGCCAAATTGACTATAAGCTTCTTTGAGCGAGTTTAGACCAGGGATAGTTTGATCGAGCTTGATTTTTTGCTCATCAAGTTGCGCCGCGAGACGACCCACCGAAGCGCCTGCGCCTGCACCTGATTTGCCAAGCTCATCTATATGCCCAGCTATTACCGCAATATCTGCGCTGCTCTTGGCCTTATCGATCATGTTGGCAATCGCTTGCTCAATGATCTTGATTTTCTGCGCGCCGCCCGTACCGATTTTGCCCAAGCCTTCTTTCAGCGCTTGCAGCGCGTCCAGCCCTTGGTTCACTTCGGGTGAGATGCGCCCAAGTGATGCGTTTATGTCTAGCCCAAGTGCCTTAAACGCATCGCCTAGGTCGGTTTCGATTCTTCGAGCGGCGGCGGTTGCATCGTCGGCGAGCTTTTGTTCGGCTTCGATGGCAAGGGCTAACGCATCATTGAGTTTACTGGCTTCGGCAGTGGCGGCCTTGGGTGCTTTGGCTGCGGGGTCGCGGGCGGCTTGTGCCGAGGCGGCCAGGTCGTCATAGCTGTCGCGGATTTTCACCAGCTCGACATCAAGCTCTTGCGTCAGGCGCTTGATTTCTGCGTGTGTTTTTGCGCCAAAGATGCCGTCGTTGCTACTCGGTGCGTTGAGCACGTCCCACGCATATTTAGCGCGGGCGGCCATATCGGTCAGCCCTTTCGCCAGGGCAATGCCTGCTAATTCAACCTCTAAAAATTGCCCCGTGAGGTAGCTGCCAATCGACCAGCCAACAATCGCCGCCTGCATCAAAGCAAACGACTTTTGAATCAGCCCCGCTGCGTTGGCGGCCTGTTGCCCAGATAGCGCAGATTGCACGCCAATGTTAGCGATTTCACTCACAGCACCAGTCAGTTTGAGGCCAAGAGCAACCTGCCCCAGCATCATCAGCGCGTCGGCGTATTCCGCAACAAACAGCACGCCATCGCGCAGCGCTTGCCCAATAAACACAATCGCATCGGAGGCCGCCCTGGCGTATTCGTCCAGTTTTCCATTAGCCCTCATCTCGGCAATGGCAGCGTTGATGTCCTCGATCTGGGTCTTGAAAAAATCCAATGCGCCCGCGTCGGCAATTTTGCTTAAAAAGGCTGTCCAGTTGTCCGAGAGACTGGCAAGCTGCCCATTAAAGGTCTGCATGGCCTTTTCGGCCGCCCCCATATTGGCGCGCCCCATTTCATTCATCAGCGCCTTGATTGCATCGCGGCCAAGCAAGCCTTTTTCCGACATGGATTGCAGCTCAACCGCTGTTTTACCAGTCGCTTCTTGCAGCAGCTCCCACACGGGTACGCCGCGCTCAATCAGTTGCAGCGCCTCCTCGCCTTGCAGTTTTTGCTTACTCCATGCTTGACCAAGCGCCAGCACGATGCCTCCCAGCGTCTCGCCTTTTGCACCCAGCGCCGAGGCCTGATCGGCAATCGCCTGGAAGCTGCCATCCATCGGATCCATGCCCATCGCCTTGAGCTTGATAAAGCTCTGCGTGACCTGCTCCATTTCAAATGGCGTGGACGCAGTAAAATTTTGAATCCACTGGAAGGCTTGATCGGCTTTTTCGCTGGACTGGTACAGTGTTTCCAGCTGCACCTTCAGCGTCTCAAAGATTGCTCCGGTGGTAATCACCGCTTCAATGCCGCGCTTGAGGGTATTAAATGCGCCTGAAATGCTCTCTAACCCGGCCTGCGCTGCCGCAAAGCCGACCCCTACTGCAAGGCCGGACTGTAGGCCGCTCCATGCTTGTGAGGCACGCTGCGCCTGTGCCGCATTGTGTTGTGCCGCCTGAGCTGTTTGTTGTAGTTGTTGCTGTAGCCGTTGTTGGCTTTGCTGGGCTGCCTGTACCGCGCGATTAAGATTGATTTGATGCTGGGCAAGGTTGGTGGTGCTTAGCCCGGCCTGCTGCATCGCTGCACGTTGGTTTTGCAGCGCTTGCACATTAGCTTGATGCGCTGCCGCCGCCGCGCGCACGGCATTACGCGCACGCTGTAGCTCGCGGGTCTGCGCAGCGGTGGGCGCAGCAAGTTGGCTGTAAGCGCGCCCCAATGCCTGCGCTTGTTGCTGCGCTTGTTGGAGCGCGGTTTCCGAGTCTGCTACCGACTGTTTAAGCCGTTTAAAACTCTCAATGGCCGCTTGCTGTTGCCCAAGCTGTTGAAGCTCTTGGCGTAGTTGTTCGGCTTGTTGTTCAAATGCGCTGGTGTCCTGGCCTGCGGCCTGGAGTTGTGAAATTAGCTGCGTGATATTGCCAAGCCCGGTTTGGGCTACACTAATGCGCAGTGATAAATCCATCGAACCAGCCACACATGACTCCTATAAAACTGTACGCATTCATTGCCAGCATCGCGCTTGCGCCGCTGGTGTTTGGTGTCGGTAACCCGATCTTGGCGGCCTTGTGGGCTGCCATGGTGTTAAGCGGCTTGCTCGCGGTGATTGGCTGGCATCTGATTGCACACGGCGTGCGCAACCTGCGCCGGTGAATAAATCTTGGCAACCACAAGGCCTGCCCGGCCTTGTGCCTGGCAAAATGCGCAGGGGTTAGGCCAAACGAGTGATCACATACGGATGGGGCATACCCGCCGGGGTAATCAGCTTGCCGCTCAGCTTGGTTTTGCCGAAGTCATCCGCCAGGAAATCCAACACGCTGTCGGCATTGATTTGGGCATGGAATACGTCGACAATCACGGGCTTTTTATCGGCTTGGTTCAGGCCGTCAAATTTGATGCGCACATCAATAGACCCGCGTGTGGCCGCAAAGATTTGCTCGCCGCTGGTTAATGCACAATCAAAGTCAATGTTAACGCTTGCGTTATCGGCAATGCTGCCGCCGGGTAGGCTGCGCACCATGCCTGCATCCGCTTTGATTTCAAAATCCACGCCTGGCGTTTTGCCGGTAATACTTACGTTGGATACCTTGTATTTACCAAGCTCCACCCACTTCCCAAGTGGCAGGGTTTTGGTCACGCTTTGCGCCGCAGCGCCACTTTGACTAAAGCTTGCCATGTAGCCTGCAAACGCCAGAGCCCAGATGCTGGCGGAGCCATCATCAAACTCCATTTCAATTTCATGCGGGTTGGGCGTGCCGACGCTATCCAATACCTGCCCGAAGGTATTGCGCATTTTGCTGATGCGCTCTTTGGTGTCCGCGCCCTTGGATGCGAGGCTGAATACAGTGGCGTTGACTGGATTGAGGTACGCACCGCTCGGTGCGCCGTTGATGTAAATATCCAGCATCACATCGCCGGAACCGATAAAGCCGCTCATGATTGTGCCTCCATTGGCTTAGTACGGGCTGCCCCTGTGGCTGCCCGTGGGGTTGGGTGCGTGTTTTGGGCAGGCACAAGGCCTGCCCCTACGGGTGCGGGTGTAGGGGCAACCCTTGTGGTTGCCTGTGCCATGCCTTGCTCGATCAGCCATTGTGCGATGCCATGCTGAACATCAAGGGTTGCTCCTGCAATGTAGGCTGTGCCGTCGTGGTGATGTGGATGGGTAAGCGTTATTTTCATGTGCTGATCACAATTTGAGTCTCAAATGCAAGTGGGAAAAATCCATAGCCTGCGCCATAGCCCGGCGGCGGTGCGCCAACACGCAGCAGGGGAGTGGATGTATCGCCTGGCTTCCAGCCCATCAGGCTTTTCAGCAGCGTATCAAGCAGTGGCCCTGCGCTTTCGATCACCCCGCCTCCGCTCGCCGCGTCCTTGGCTGAGCGCACAATCAGCGCCACGACCCAGCGTTGTTTGATCTGCTGGCGTGTGCCCTGTTGCGCACTCGCACCAACTGTGTCGCTGTCCCACACCACCCACACAGCAGGGCTTGCGGGCTGCCAGTCGGCAATCTCTTGCAGACTGGATGCGAGGCGCACTTGTCGCAAATCGCTCATGCTTTGGCGGATGTGCGCCACCATGCTGCGCCCGATGGCAAAATAATCGCTCATTGCAGCACCCCCCAATCACGCGACGGCGGAGCAGCAAGCTGCATACTGCCGCCCGCCGTGGGTGCGCTACTTGGTGCGGTGGGCAAACCAAGATGCGCCCGTCCTGAGGCAATGCCTTCGAGCAGTTTGATTGCGTTTTTGTAGCGCGTATTGACCTCCTCCGTCGCCCGCTCGGCACTCAGCAGGTAGCGTGTGATGTCGCATGTAATGCGCACAAGCACCGGCGGGGTGAAACTTGGGGTGACCATGTCATAGCGCGTTTGCAAGTGCATCCGCACCATATCCGCCGCGTCGATCATCACCGGATTGAGCACTGCATCATCAATATCCGCCCCGCCATCACGCGCTGTCAGCTCCACCAGCTCGCGCTGGCCGAAACGTTCAACCATTGCAGTTTTAGTGACCAGAATCATTTACGCGCCTCAAAACCAAAAAACAATCGCCCCAATAAAGCCTGAAACTACCGTTTACAGCGTTTACAACGGGGTTTTAAGCCGTTTTGCCTGCCACCCCCATAGCTGAGTAGCCAACTGAAGGATTCAACGCATCATGAGCCGTCTCGTGCCTTGAGTTCCACCACCAGCCACGGGTCGGCTTGCAACATGGCAAGCTCGGCGGGGGGGATGGTGAGGCTATGGCCTTCGGCGCTAAAGCATTGCCCAATCCGACACCGTCGAGGCAGCGGTTGCTTGGCGCGGACGTGGACGGTGACGTTTTGCGCTGTGTCTGTTTCGGTGTCGGCGGCCGCCCCATCTCCAGCACCATTTTTAGCGCGTGCCATTACAGCCACTCGCTCACGATTACTTGCACTGCGCCTTTGTTGATGTTGCTCTCACCACCGGCCAGGTACTCGGCTTGGGCAATTTTCAACGCCGCATCGCGCAGGCTGGCAGGTACAACCAACAGGTTAGGCTTGATGCCCAAGGGGCGACCGCCATCACCTTTCACCGTCATCATCGCCGCGTAGGCCGCATTGAAGTTCGCGGCATCCAAGGTCGCTTGGCTCTTATAGGCCTGTTGCCAAAAGCCGAAGCCCACGTTACAACGCATATCCACGCCGTAGCGGTAGTTGTTGCTGGTAAAGACCGCCTCATCATCCGCGCGGGTCATCTGCGCGAACTCAGGCTTTTTGCGATCTTGGAAAATGATCGGCTTGAGCACGTTGCGCGTATCCAGCAGATACCACGCCGCGCCAGCCCCGGCGGTAACGTTGGCCGTCGCAACCGCTACGCCTGTACCGTCCGCATTCGGATAGACCGGATGATCGGTATCAAAGAAGTTTTGCCCGTCGTAGCACAGCGTGCTGTGGCCTGCCTTGAGCAGCTCAAACACCAGTTGGTCAGGGAACAGCGCAGCGCGTCGCCCCATGTGCGCCATCATCGGAGCGTAGATACCCACTTGGTCATCTTCGATGTTGGTACGTTTGACTGCGACCGTGCTTTCAAAGTCCTTGTTGGCAATGGTGTAGCCATGTGCCGCCATATCCTTGGCGATACGATCACCAATCCACTCGCGGAAGTCGGGGAAATCACCCAGCCAGCCATAAGTATTGCTGGCCGTGGTGCTTGGCACGATGGTGGCAATTTGCTTGTATTGGACCTCCGCTTGTGCGGCATCAAACGCGTCTTGAAACTCCTTGCGGAAGCCAGTTTGCAGCGCGCTAATCAGGCTTGGGGTAATGATGGCCATGGGTATTACTCCTTATGCGCGGTTTTGAAGGCAAGGTATTCGCCGGGGGTTTGCCCGAGCAGGGTGCAGGCGGTCATCTCGTCGGCGCTCAAGGGCGTGGCCGCATCCTTGGGCGTGCGCCCGGCGGTCTGCACGCCGCTCAGGGCAGCAATCGGCTGGGCTTGTTCCGTGTAGGCTTTCAGCGCCGCCACATTGGTTTTGCCCAAGTCACGCGCCCATGCCTCCATCACCGGCAACAGACGGCCATCGGCAAGCGCAGACTTGATGAGATCGTCCACCTCGCGTGCTTGTGCGCTAGCGGTCAGCGCGGCTACCTGATTTTGCAACGCCTGCATGGCGGTCAAGGGCGCACTTTGTGCCTTCAAGTCCGCCATACTGGCTTCACTGGCATTAAGTTTTTCGATCAAGGCTTGCAGCGCCGTCAGCGCTTCGGCCTCGGTGGCATTCTCGGCAAGGCCAAGCAGCTTAAGTATTTCCGGGTTCATGCGGGTATCCTGTGCGGGTTGAGGGTCAAGATTGAGATTGAGCGCCGCCACGGCGGCCATGCCGTCCAGCGCCGGGTCATTAGTCAGGGCGGCGTGCAGCAGGCGCTGGACGCGCCCGGCCTTGTCGTACATGAAAACAGGTGAGATAAAGCGGTATTCGCGGGCGGCAATCATGGCGCGGGCGCGATCTGTCCATTCCACGCCCACCGCCCACAGGCCGGAACCTTGCCGCCATTCAAGTTGCGCGAACCAGCCGGAAGCCGGTGCAGGTTGGCCGTTATCCTTGCTCAGGATGGTCTGGTGTTCGTAGTCAATGAGGTACGGATTGGCGCGTGCCGCCGCCTGCTCAATCAGACGCTGTGCGCCTTGTGCGTCAAGTATCCAGGCATCAACCTCGAACGGGCGGCCATCGGTGGCGCGGAAAGAACCTTCCGGCAAAAGCTGGATGGTATCCGGCACATGCTCCGCAGCGGGCAGCTCACGATGTAAACAGGCAAGGTGATTCGTTTTCATGCGCGCATGATGCGCGCTATATGCTATGTCATTGAATTAACAATGCTTATTGATTTTAAGCCGTGGTAGAGCGTGGGCTTGCGCCAGCTTCGCGTTTAGCTCATCCACCATGCCGCCATCATGATTCCAGGTGCTCGCGGATGATTTCAAGCACCCGATCGCGGGCGCTTTGCGGCAAGTCGTTGCCTTTAATCGGCAAAAACGGGCGGGCGGGGATGTTATTCCAGGGCAGGTCACGCCCGCGCCGATCCTGGCCGAATTGGCCGCGTCGTGCGCCGAACTGCAATACCGCCGCCTGCACCGCGCTGGAACCCACAGTGACCGCATCGGCGCTGGCCTGGTAATGCAGGCGCGAACCGGCCAAATTGCCCCGGTCGATCAGGGGGGATGTACCGCGCTTGCGCGCCAGCGTGGCGGGCGCGTTCGCTGCAAAGGGGTTGCCGTCCCAGTCCTTTCCATCCCTGATGCGCTGCCGTGTGCCTTCAACCAGCGACTGGCCAATATCCTGCATGGCCGGGGTCATATCACCCATCTTGGCTTCCAGCTCGCGTAGGGCTTCCATCACGGCCTGATCCTGTAGCGTAATCTGAATCATATGAGCTCCGTGTTCACATTGGATGCGACAAGCAACGGCTTATTCCCAGTCTTATCCACCCGTAGCCAGTAGGTTGGTGTGTGCTATCCTGACACACAAGAGATTGCGGCAAAATCTCCCTCCATGTGTGAGGGCAGGCCTGGGGCTCAAAGGTTCCGTCGCCGGGGTGTGGGAGTCCGGCGCGCAGTCTCCACGAGGCAGTCCAGGCGCTGCCTCACTTTTTTTCGCCTTTCTTGAGCAGGCGGCGTATCTCCCGGTCGCGCATCGCATCATTGCTGCGCAGACGGTAAAAACTCTGGACCCACAACTCGCCGCCCATCACCGTTGTTTTAACGATGTGCACGTAGCCTGCCGGGTTATCCTCCAGTACATAAATCATATCGCGTGTGCCTGTTGGCTGGGTTTCCAGTACCTTGACGCTGGCCGCGTCGATCACTCGCTGTGCATCCGCATAATCGCCCGGCATGAGATCAGGGTGTGATCTGGCTTGTTTTCTCGCGCTTTCGGCGGATAAATAGGCCGTGCGCACATGCTCGCCTGCACCAAGCGCACTGGCATCGTCATCCGATAATCGCACCAAGGGGAAATGACCTTGTGGATTTTCAAACCAGTGCGCAAAAACCTCCGTAGCGATCCACGACTGGATCAAGGCTATCGCAGGTTGTGGTGGCAAACGGTTGAGCTTGTTGGCCAGCATGTTCACTGTATCTGCGACGCGTGCCCCCGGCGCATAGGCAAAGCCTTTATCAATACCCACGGGCGCGCCGCTTTTCGGGTCGATCGCTCCAACCCAGTCCGGCAGCGGCTTGTCGAGCGACCCGCCCAGGCGCTTGATGGCTGCCTCCCCACGCGCACCCACCACGCGGCAGCGACACCCCCAGCCGTTCGGCGGGTAGTACTGCGCCCAAAACGGGTCATCCGGCGGGCGGGTGATGCCATCCAGCGCCACATGATGCGGGCGCGGGCGCTGCACAAAATCGCTGTGTTTATAAATCCAGAAAGCATAGCCGCCTTGCTTGAGCTGGGCGTAGCGCCCGGCGGCGTAGCTGGTCATAAGATTGGTCTCGTAGATGATTTGCGTGCGCCAGGCGCGGCCTTTGGCCGTGGTCTCGCCCGTCCAGCCATGCCAGCCGTTGCGCTCGACAATCTCGGCAAATCGCTTGCGGAACCCATCCAGCGTTTCGCCCTCGGTAATCGCCTTGTCCACCGCGCCGGCAAGGTCCACCAACAGATCAGCCTTGGCCGCACCAGCCACCATAAAGGCGCGGTCGTGCTGCTCTTGCCACAGGTCATCCCAGCGTGCGGTCGGCATAAGCCTAGCCAATTTTTGCCTGAAAAAAGCCACCTGCTCGGCGAATGGTTGTTTTAATACGGCGGCAAGTGCCGCATCAGCCGCCATCGCGCTCAACCTCATATCGGCCAGCCAAATGCGCCGCCGCCATGCCCAAGGCCAGCACCTCGCTTAGTGCGCCTGCATCCAAATCGCCATAGGCAGCCAAAAGCTGGTCACGCAGGGTATCAAGGCTGCTTGCGTTTTGCACCATCTGCTCAATGTTGGCCATCATCTGTTGCCATGCAGGTGTGGCCGCGGCGTGCATCTGTACGCTCATCACGCCCACCGGCGTGGGGTCGTCTGCCGCGCTGTGGTAGTCACCGCTGCTCGTATTACATGCGACACATCCACAGCCATGCACCTCGGTAGGGGCAGGTCTTGCTCCCTCCCGTTTCGCCCCTGCGGCACGATCACGGGCAGGCACAAGACCTGCCCCTACGGAAAACCCACCCACCACCGCCTCACCCTCAGCCGCCAGCGGAATCCCTAACTTGTCGCGCACCCAGCCTACCGGGATTGGCACGCCTGACGCGGCCAAGGCCGGAATCGCCTGCGCATACGTGCTCATATCATCGGCCTGCGCCGTATCAAAGCGCAGGCGCGGCGCACGGCGCGGGTCACTTAAGCCAAAGTTCAGCGCAGCCAGCGGCCAGAGCAAATCACGCGAGATCGTTGCCGCCAACTGGCGTGCATCGGCATCACGCAAATCATGCCGCACCTCGGCCTGCAAATCAGCCACGCCGCTGCCAAGGCCGGTGCTTTTGGCCTGACTGGATAGCGTTTGCCCAAGCATTGCCCGCGTGATCGCATCATCCGCCCAGCGCACCATCGCCAAATGTGGGCTATCTGTGCCTGATGTGCTAACCCGCTGGATCTCCATCTGCATTTCCAGCGGCATGATCGCCCGCGCGTTATGCGACAGCGAGGCCACGGCGGCGAGCAGGCGCGACTTATCATCTTCGCTGGCATCACGGCCATATTTTCCGATCACAAAGGGCAGGCCGAAGGTTTCCAGAAACTCGGCAAAATCGCCTACCGCATAGGATTTATAAACAAATGGCCAGGCCAGCGCACGGAAGGCCCCGCCGCGCGATACATAGCCCGCACGCGGCAGTTTCGGCTGATGCACAATCCACGACAGCGGGCGCAGCGGCTCACTGCCGCCGTCGGTCGCAAGCTCCAATGCCCGCCCGTCCGCGCTAACTGCAAGCCAGCTATGCGGCCTTGGGTGCAAATCAGGCAGCCACAACCCGCGCTCGCGCTTCCATGCAATCTCCACCGCGCTATAGCCAAAGCCTACCGCGTCCATCAAGGCCAGGAGGACATCCTCCAGTGCATCAATCCCGCCCTCCAGAAGATCGGCAACAAATGCGCTCGCGCGTTGCTCCTGTGCAGTAGGATTGCTCGGCGGATCAATCGACCACGGCAAACCGACCACCGCCATGCTGCGCTGCTCCAGCGTGCTGGCAATCACCGCGTCACGATCCAACATATCAGCAAACAGCCGCGCTTGGGCATTTAAGTCGCCTGCATCGGCATCGGCCAACATCCGTGCCACATCGCCGGGCTTGAGCCCACGTAGCGCGTTGTCATGCCACGGGCTTGGCACCAATCCGGCTTCCCAGTTGCATCAGCAGGGGCTTGGTGTGCGCATCGCTGAACTTGCGGCTGTACAGCTCCGTGCCAATCAGCAGCACCGCCAGCGCGCATTCATCCGCCAGATACCTCAGGGTTTCCAGCACGCGCCAGCTCAGCTTGTTGGCCTCATCCACCACCAACAGCACGCGATCCGCACCACTGCGGTTCAATACGCGCTCGGCGCTGCCTACGCCTTCAATGCCAATCTGCTGCGCAATCGCCAGCAACATCTGTCGCCGTGTCATGCCTTCATACGCCACCACGCGCAGCGCGCCCAGGCGCTGCACCACGGCGCGCCCGGCCATGCTCTTGCCCGTGCCCGCCGCGCCCACCACCTCGCCAACCGCGTTCTCCCCCGTCAGCAGCAACTCCGCCAACGCCAGCGTTTGTTTGACCGCTTTGGTCTCACGTATCTCTCTCATCCTTCATCCTCTCGCTCGTTGAAAAAAAACCACCTGTATGAGCGGATTCATCCGCGATACGGTTCACGCCATCCGGCGCGCCCCGGAGTCGGGGTTAAAACCCCTCCTACAGCACCTAAAAACCCATCGCCCGCGCAAGCTTGGTATCCTCGTCTTCATACGCAAGTCTTGTCAGGCTTTCCGCTTCTCGCATCGCCTCTTGGCGTGCAGCCAAAACCCGCATCTCCTCGCTCATCCGCGCCTTATGAGCCGCATACGCCTGCGCCATATCCGCCAGCTCCCCCGCAGGTTCAATGCTGTTCGCCGCCGCATCCGCCCGCGCCAATGTCGCATCCAATCCGAGCATTTGCGCCCGAAATCCCGCCAGATTCGCTTCATCAAGCCGCCCCGCCTGCGTGATCTTGTCGTTCATCAAAAGCCTGAACGCCTGCCTGCGCCGCCCGGCCTCGCGTGCGCCCTCGCTATCCACAATGCCAAAGCGCCGCTCAGGCTCGGCAATGCCCAGTACACCGCCCTTGCCGTCCAGCACAATCAATAATTCAAACTCCGCTCCTACCAAGCGCGGGCAAGCCACCGGCACACGTCCGGTCATGCCCATCAAAAAGTCTGCGGTAAATGTGCGCCCCTGCCACTGGATCGCCCCACGGGTGATCTGCCGCGTATCGCGCTCGGAAAATGCCAGCATAAGCGCTAGGCGCTCAATGCGGAACGGTCTCCAGCCCGCGTTAAAAAATTGGTCAATCCGCGCCTGTGGCGACAGCCCGCTCATATGCTCGGCACGCGGCTGCGGCGTGGCGTGGTAATCCGCAAGCGTGGCCTTCAGCCAGTTGGCTACCGCATCAAAATCGGAAATCACCGGCGATTGACCCAACTGGGTAATCTTCTTCGCCATGCGGTTGCCGCCCACGTAGCCAAACCACCAACCCAGCCAGTGATGTAAATTGCCGAATTGTCCTTCAATCCGCTTGCCGCGCGGGTGAAACGGGATCGAACGCACCAGCCGCCCGTTCGAAGGCAATAACGCCGCCTCATCCGCGCGAAATTTCTGCCCGGTCAACTGCGCCAACTGGCTCCATGCAAACAGCATGTCCTCCCACTTGTACTCAGCGCCGTTGTCCAGATACAGCCTACGCGGTGCGCCAAACGGCGCGATTTCGCACATGCGTGCAAACGATGCGGCTACATGCTCGCGGCGCACGCCCTGGCCTTTTTCTGTGAGGAAAATATCAACCCACAGCCAGTTCGTCGCCACATCGTGCCAACTAATCATCCGCGCATAGGCTGTACTGCCATCTGGGCGCGCCACGGGAATATCCAGCGGCGACACATCGCCACACACCAGATCACCCGGAGCAAGCCCCTCCGCCGTGCGCTTCACCGGGGTAATATGCAGATCGTAACAACCCTTCGCATCGCGCAGGCTCTTGCCCGCCACCCGGTAATGCTGACCCTCGGCCTCCACAAGCCGACGTGGGCATGGCAGGCTCAACAGCGCCGCCACATGGCCTTGCGCCACGCCGGT
The DNA here is from genome assembly GCA_964618025.1 of uncultured Halothiobacillus sp. Classification (GTDB taxonomy): domain Bacteria; phylum Pseudomonadota; class Gammaproteobacteria; order Halothiobacillales; family Halothiobacillaceae; genus Thiofaba. Next base: position 17,439 of record CAZTYJ010000036.1, read on the forward strand.
ATCATACAAATACTTACCCACTGCCGCCGTGGCCTTGAGCCACGCCTGCCGACTGCTTGGCGCGCCCGCTACCCAAGCCGCCCGCACCGCCTCCAACATGCGTGCTGAAAGCGCCTCCAGCGTATACGCTGCCACAGCAGGATGCGCCGCCGCCACCGCCTGCGCCCACGCCTCAAAAGGCGCAGAGACAATCGCCCGCGCCACTCCACGATCCGACCGCGACCCACGCCGCGCCAGCCCCAACAAACCGTCCCGCGCCGCAATCTCGGCCAGCCGGTAGACCTGCTGAAAGCACAAACCCAGCTGCTCGCCGATGCGCTCCGCCATCGCCCTCCGCCCCTTATGCCGGGCAGGTAAAGCCAGCAACGGCTGCAAGGCCAACAACAGCGCACGCGCCTTTTGCAGCCGCGCAAAATCCGCCGCCGTCGGCGGCCGCGCCCCCACCAACTGCCCCAGTAAAATCGCGTCAT
>CAZTYJ010000036.1:18008-19194 GCA_964618025.1 uncultured Halothiobacillus sp.
GCCCACCCGCACCGGTGGCAGCCGGGCTGGAAACAGCGGGAGAGGGCAGCCCCGCCGGGATGGACTCACCGCCGGAGGAGGCGGCCGACAACGTCGCCAATGCCTTCTCCGCTGCATAGCGCGCGACCGCCGCCCGTACCGGCACGGCCTTGCCGCGCCGCGTGATGAACTCGGGCAGCGAGCTTATTTCCCAGCTCAAGACGCCGCCGCGACCCGAGCGTTGACCGGCAGGCCAGGTGGCTGCCTGCGTCCAGCGTTCGAGTGTGCGCTGACTGCATTCACAGGCAGACTTGATCTCATCTGCCGTAACAAGCGTTACGCCGCTCACGACTCATACCCGCTTCAGCATTTCGGAGACAGGCATGTCATCCGGAAGAATGACACCCTCTTTAATGCCGATGGCAACCGCCACCTTACGCGCATTGCCGCGCTCACCCTTGTGGCGACCGCGGAGCACCTCGGTCACGGTGCTCTGGCACACCCCAAGCTCTAAAGCCAGCGCGCGCCCGGTAATGCCTGCCCGGCGCAAACGCGCGCGGGCTTCTTCTAGTGAAAGCACGGGCTTTGACATATGCTCACCATGTGTATTTGTAAAACATGGTGTGAAGATAGTGCTGTTTTCTGCACTTGTCAACATCAAAGGTGTCGTTATGAGCACTATCGGTTCAAGAATTAAAGAAGAGCGCGTCAGGCTTGGGATGACGCAACCGCAATTTGCTGAAGCATCCATCTCATCAAAGAGAGCTCTGATCGAATGGGAGAAAAACGCTACATCACCGAGCACAGTGCAGCTTTCTGCACTTCATCACATCGGAGCCGACGTGCTCTATATCGTCACTGGTCGCCGAGAGGCGAACGTACCTGAGCGCATTGATGCCCATCGTCTGGCGACGGCGATTGAAGCCGTGGAGGAAGGGCTGGATGCCGCCAAAAGAACCATGCCGCCCGACAAAAAAGCCGAGCTGATCAAAGCCGCCTATGACCTTATTAGCCAACCCGAAACCGGCAAGGGCAAGGTCGTGGAGTTGCTTAGATTGGTGGCGTGAAGTGGCGGAAGTTCAATTTATGCAAGTTCACGCAAATTTTTAATAAAACAGATAAATATCAATAAGTTACAGAACTTCCGCCACTTCAACTGGCGGAAGTTCAACTGGCGGAAGTTCCGCATTTAACTTCCGCCACTTCA
>CAZTYJ010000037.1:0-7277 GCA_964618025.1 uncultured Halothiobacillus sp.
AACGGGCGCATCAGCGAGGTGCTGCGCACGCATCACTTTGAGAGCAGTGCAAGCCCTATGGTAAAGCAACACTCACCGAAAACGCCCCGCGAATATCCCCGGCCTTAAAGCCCACGGCTTTATCATCCGGATACAGCGCCTGAATCTTCGCCTGCACCTCTGGATTAATCGCCGCACCATGACAGGTCAGGCAAACATCCTCCGTACCAATCGCCTTCATCATACGCAGCGTCGGCTTGCCGTCTAGCTCGACCACCTCTTTCCACACCAGCTCGGCCACCGGTTTACCTGCTGCTTTGTCCTTTGCAAAGCCCTCAAGCACCGCCATTTCCCACTCGACTGGCGGCGTGGCACGCGGCTTGAGCGAAGTGCGGTGAATGTCCACAGCGTATTTTTCACTCATCTGCTGCGCGATTTTTGGCGCTTCGCTATGGCATACCGGAATCGCATTCATCGGCCCGCCTTCCTTCATGGCGGCCTGCAAGGTGGCTTTCAGCGTCATGCCAAACTCTTTCATGGCCTCTTGCGACTTTTGTGCCGCAGCCTGTTCTGGCGCATCGGCATACGCCACGCATGGAAGCATCAAACCCACAACAACGAGCGTGCGTAATTTCATCATCATGATCCCCGTAAAGTGCTCAGTGAACGCAGGATAAAACAACGCACCAAGGCGACAAGAGCATGAATTGTGATACCCGCATCAATAAAGTTTCTGGACAACTTGCTTGCCTGTGACACAATGAAGAGCAAAGTGACACAAATCAAGAATACGAGGAGCCTCAACATGGAGATGTCGATCCGCGAAATGCGCCAACAACTCACCCGGCTGCAAAGCGTGCTGGAAAAAACGCCTGAAATCATTATCACCCGGCATGGCAAACCCCTCGCACGGGTGGTGCCGATGACCCAAGCACGCCCGCGCCCCGACCATGCAGCACTGCGCGCATTGCAACCGCAGTTGCGCATCGCCAGTGAAACGCTGATCCGTGAAGATCGGGATGAGCGATGAAAACCTACCTGGACACCAGCGCGCTGGCCAAATGGTATTTAAATGAGCAGGAATCCGAACGCTTCGCCGCGTGGATGGGTGAGCAAAATGACACCCACATCAGCACCCTGACGGTGACCGAATTCCGTTGCATGTTGGCGCGACGCGAGCGCCGCAAAGAGCTTGGCGATGTCTCGGCACAGCAGATTTTCGCCACGTTTGAGCGCGATATTGAACAAGGTTTCCTGATTCTGCACGCCGTTGGCAATGATGACTTGATGGCTGCACGTCAATTGATTGAGCGTGTGGGGACGATCCCGCTGCGCACCCTGGATGCCATGCACCTTGCGATTGCCGAACGCAGCGATATGACAAGCCTCGCCAGTGCCGACAAGGTGATGCTGGATGCTGCGGCGTATTTAGGCATGGCAGCGGTTTCTTTTGTGCCCGCGAGTCCTTAGCCTGTTTTGTCTGCAACTTGTCCTATTCCGCTTATACTTGCCGCCACTTTGTTGTTCAACGATCCATATAACATGTCATCCAACTTTGATCTTTCGACCTTCCAGGGTCTGATTCTCGCCCTGCAAGACTACTGGGCGCGCCAAGGCTGCGCCGTACTGCAACCGCTGGACATGGAGGTCGGCGCGGGTACGTTTCACCCGTCCACTTTCCTGCGCGCGATTGGCCCCGAGCCGTGGAGCGCGGCCTATGTGCAGCCCTCGCGCCGTCCGACCGACGGGCGCTACGGCGAAAACCCCAACCGCTTGCAGCATTACTACCAATTCCAGGTGGTGATGAAACCCTCGCCGCTTGCCATTCAGGAGCTGTATCTTGGCTCGCTGCGTATGCTCGGTTTCGACCCATTGACCCACGACATTCGTTTTGTGGAAGACAACTGGGAATCGCCCACCCTTGGCGCTTGGGGCTTGGGCTGGGAGGTCTGGCTGAACGGCATGGAAGTGACCCAGTTCACCTATTTCCAGCAGATCGGCGGGCTGGATTGTCGCCCGGTGACCGGCGAGATCACCTACGGCCTGGAGCGTCTGGCGATGTACATGCAAAACGCCGAAAGCGTGTATGACCTGATCTGGGCGAAAACCCCGAACGGCGTGATTACCTACGGCGACGTCTACCACCAGAACGAAGTGGAGCAGTCCACCTACAACTTCCAGCACGCCGACGTGAGCTTCCTCTTCGGCCTATTCGATCAGTGCGAAAAAGAAGCCAAGCGTTTGATGGCGCTGGATACACCCCTGCCCCTGCCTGCGTATGAGCAGGTGCTCAAGGCTTCGCACACCTTTAACCTGCTCGACGCACGCCGCGCCATCTCCGTCACCGAGCGCCAGCGCTACATCCTGCGCGTGCGCGAACTGGCGCGCAGCGTGGCCGAGGCGTATTACGCTTCGCGTGAGCGGCTGGGATTTCCGATGGTGAGTCGTGGGTTTTTAGCCACAGAGAGCACAGAGGGGAATGAGGGCTAGGACCAATGAATGATGTTGTGACCGAACGCATCATTGGTGCGGCAATCGAGGTACATCGGACATTCGGCGCAGGCCTATTGGAGAGTGTTTACGAAGCCGCGCTTTGTCATGAGATGAGCCTGATCGGCATCCCTTTTCAACGCCAAGTCAGGCTCGATGTACATTACAAAGGCAGTGTGATTGCCCAACAGGTCTTGGATATTGTGGTAGACAAATCCGTCATTGTGGAACTTAAATCTGTTCAACATTTACCTGATGTCGCCACAGCCCAAATTCTTTCTTATCTCAAGGCAACAGGTCTAAAGCGCGGCTTGCTCATCAACTTCAGCGCGCCTCGCCTCGTTCAGGGTATCAAACGTTTTTCTCTATAACCTCTGTGTCCTCTGTGGCTAAAAAATTCTTGGATTTACAACTTAAATGAACACCCACGACCTTCTCATCGAAATCGGCACCGAAGAACTGCCACCCAAAGCCCTGACCACGCTGGCCAATGCCCTGGCCGATGGCGTGGTGCGCCGTCTGCATGAAGCGGGGCTACCGCCGCAAGGTCACACGGTTTACGCCGCCCCGCGCCGCCTCGCCGTGCGGGTAGAGGGCGTGCTTGAGCACCAGCCTGACCGCGAGATCGAGCGTCGTGGCCCTGCGGTCAATGCCGCGTTCGATGCCGAAGGCAAGCCGAGCAAGGCGCTGGAAGGCTTCGCCCGCTCCTGCGGGGTGAGCGTCAACGATCTCGAAGAACTAGCCACCGACAAGGGCGCATGGATGGTGTATCGCGCCCAACACGCCGGGCAGGCGGCGCAGGCGCTGATTCCTGCCATGCTGGCGCAGGCGCTGGACGAATTGCCCATCCCCAAGCGTATGCGCTGGGGCGCGGGGGAAAGCGCTTTTGTGCGCCCGCTGCACTGGATTGTGCTGCTGTTCGACACGGAGGTGATCGACGCGGAAATCTACGGCATCCAGACCGGACGCATGACACGCGGGCATCGTTTTCACCACCCTGAACCGCTCAGCGTGCCCGCGCCCGGCGACTACGCCGCCCTGCTGGAAAGCGCGGGGCATGTGGTGGCCAACTTTGCCACGCGCCGCGCCATGATTCGCGCCCAGGTCGAATCAGCGGCCAGCGAACTCGGCGGCCATGCCGTGCTGGACGACGACCTGCTCGACGAAGTGGCCGCACTGACCGAATGGCCGCGTGTGGTCACTGGCAATTTCGAGGCGCGCTTCCTTGATGTGCCGAAAGAGGCGCTGATTTCCACCATGCAGGGCAACCAGCGCTACTTCCCGCTGCTGGATGCGGCGGGCAAGCTGTTACCGCACTTCATTACCGTGGCGAATATCGACAGCAAAGATCCTGCTGCGGTGCGCCTGGGCAATGAGCGCGTGATTCGACCGCGTTTTTCCGATGCCGAATTTTTCTGGCGCGAAGACCGCAAGCAGCCCTTGTCCGCGAATCTCGAAAGCCTCAAGAGCGTGGTGTTCCAGCAGAAACTCGGTACCCAGTTCGACAAGAGCGAGCGTGTCGTGCGTCTGGCGCGCCATATCGCCGGACTGATGGATGCCGACATGGAAAACGCCGCACGCGCGGCCCTACTCGCCAAATGCGATTTGATGAGCGGCATGGTCGGCGAATTTCCCGAGTTGCAAGGCATTATGGGGCGTTACCTTGCCACCCACGACGGTGAACACACCGAGGTGGCGCAGGCGCTGGACGAGGTGTACATGCCGCGCCGCGCCGGTGACGAACTGCCCGCCACTGCCGTTGGCCAGGCGCTGGCCTTGGCCGAGCGTTTGGATACTTTGGTGGGCATTTTCGCCATCGGCCAAGGCCCGACCGGTGCGAAAGACCCCTTCGCCCTGCGCCGCGCCGCGCTGGGTGTGCTGCGCATTTTGATTGAATGCGGGCTTGATCTTGATTTGCACGCTTTGCTGGCCTACGCCGCCGAGGGTCTGCAAGCCAAAGTGGACGCGAATAAGGTCGTGGATAGCGTGTTTGAATTCATGCTCGATCGTATGCGTGCCTACGCGCAAGATCGCGGCATCCGTCACGATGTCTTCGATGCCGTGCTCGCCACCCGTCCGCTGCGCCCGCTGGATTTCGAGCGCCGCGCCCAGGCGGTCAACGCCTTCCTCGCCCTGCCACAGGCCGAAGCACTGGCCGCCGCCAACAAGCGCATCAGCAATATCCTCAAAAAATTGGACGGCGAATTGCCGGACGCGATCGACAATGCCCTGCTGCTTGAGCCTGCCGAGCGCGAACTGGCCGCGCGGGTGCAGCAACTTGAAGCCGAACTCGCCCCGCTGTTCGCCGCAGGCGACTACACCGCCGCGTTGAGCAAGCTGGCGCATCTGCGCGAGGCGGTGGATGCCTTCTTCGACAAGGTGATGGTCATGGCGGATGATGCCCGGTTGCGCGACAACCGCCTGGCACTGCTTAACCGGATGCGTGCGCTGTTCCTCAAAGTGGCCGACATCTCGCTGTTGGGCGGGACGGCCTGACGACGGGCGCGTGGTCAGGCGCCTGCTGCGTTCAGCCCTGATCGGCGTACTGCTGAGTGCGCCGTGCTTTTCTGTGCAAGCCGCCCCCGCAAGTGCAACCACAAGCGCAATGCAGGACAGTCTGCCGCATCATGTCCTGGCCGATTTCGATCAGGCGCAGCTCGCGCGCGCACAACTTCGCGCGCAGCTCAAAATCTGGGAGTGTCCGCCCGCAAAGCCCGGTAAATCAGCGCAGGGCAAAGCGGGCGCGTTGCGCATGGAAATCGTGAGCGCCAAACGCGCCGGGCCAAGCGCAAGCGCCCTGCGCCTGAGTTACCGCCTGCAACCAAGCGCAGCCGCAAGCACCGAAGCCCCACCCGTATCTCGCTTTGCTGGCATCGATCTTACCCTGCCCAAGCTGCGTATCGCCGACTACGACCACCTGCGCCTGTGGCTGCGCGTGGACGGCAAACCCGCGCCCAAGCTGCGTGTGCGTTTCAATCACCCCTCCTCGCTTGATGCTCCGGCCACGGCGCGCAATGACGAAGGTTTCAACGTCATCGGCCTGGGTGCAAGTTGGAAACAGATACTGATTCCGCTCAACGCGCTCAGCGGGGTGATCGACGGAATAGAACCCGAGAGCCTGAGCCTGATTCTTTCCAGCCCGGATCAAAACACACTGCAAGGCGCACTGGAGCTGGACGACATCGAGCTGGTGCGCATCGGCCAGCGCGTGGCTGCGCATGAAGACCGCGCCGTGGCTGCGCAGAAAAAGGTCTGGGAAATGGCGCATGGCGGCGAAGTAGCCGCGCGCAAGGCCATCCGCGCCCGCGCCATCGAACTGCCACCCGGCCCGCTGGTACGCCGTGACCCCATGCCCGAAGACGACCAAGCCTTTATCCAGCAGGTATTGCGCGACACCTGGCGCGGGCTGGACGGCCTGCGCGACCGTGAAAACGGTCTACCCTTCGACACCGTGACCTTCTTCCCCGGCGGCGGCGCACCGGCAGTCGGCGACTACACCAATGTCACCAATATCGGCCTGTTCATGATGAGTGTGGTGGCCGCGCGCGAGCTGGGGCTACTCGATGCCAAGGGCGCATCACAACGCCTGAAGCAGATCGTCGCCACGTTGGAAACTCTCGAAACCTACCACGGCTTTTTCTTCAACTACTACGACACCACCTCGCTGGAGCGCAGCAGCCACTTCATTTCCTTTGTCGATTCCGCCTGGCTGTCCGCTGGCCTCATGACCGCGCGCATGGCCGAACCCGCCCTCAAGCCGCGCATCGACCGCCTGCTGCAAAAACAGAACTACGCCTTCTTTTACGATGCCAAGATCGGCCAAATGGCGCATGGCTTTCATGTGCAACGCGATGCGCGCTCCAACAACCGCTACGGCCTGCTTTACTCCGAACCGCGCCTCGGCAGCCTAATCGCCATCGGGCGCGGCGACGTACCGGAATCGCACTGGTTCAGCCTGTCGCGCACCTTTCCCACCGACTGGACATGGCAGAGCATGATTCCGCTCAATCGCACCCCGCGCCTGGTGGACGGCTACAAGGTCACCGGCGGCTATTACCTGTGGCAAGGACTGCGCTACCTGCCCTCCTGGGGCGGCAGCATGTTCGAGGCGCTGATGCCTGCGCTCGCGCTCGACGACCAGACCTACGCGCCGCACAGCCTGGGCGCGAATGCCATTGCGCATGTCGATATTCAGCGCCGCTATGCGCAAGAAGTGCTCAACCTGCCCGTGTGGGGCATGTCGCCCTCCGCCAACCCGCTCGGCGGCTATGGCGAATACGGCATCTCGATTCTCGGCGTAAAAGGCTATGACGAAAGCGTGGTCACCCCGCACGCCTCCGGCCTCGCCGCCATGCTTCGCCCACGCGAAGCCGTGCTCAATTTACGCGAAATGGCGCAGCTCTACCCGATCTACGGCGCGTTCGGCTTTTACGATGCGGTGGAACCCAAAAGCGGCAAGGTGGCCTACAAATACCTCGTACTCGATCAATCCATGCTGTTCCTCGGGCTGGCAAATACCGTCAAACCCCACCTGGTGCAACGCTACTTCGCCGCCGACCCGGACATTCGCCGCGCGCTGCCGGTGGTGCGCAGCGAGAATTTTTTCAAGTGACGGGCAACTCAACGCAAACTGAGACTGTGACATCTCACTATTGATGCGGCCTGAATGAACCGTGAATGGACAAAGAGCGGGCTTGCCCGCGAAGCCTTCAGCATACGCTTTTTCGCAGGCAAGCCCGCTGCGAACCGCCCGATCCAAATCTCCTTTGACCAAGCAAAAAACTTCGCTCGACTTGCGCTGGGGGGGG
>CAZTYJ010000037.1:7287-18577 GCA_964618025.1 uncultured Halothiobacillus sp.
AACATGCACGCGCCTTAAACACAAGGCATAAACCCTACAAAAATGAGGATTTAGCCATGCGCGCTGATATGTTGACCTCGATTCTGTCCGAGCTGAACGGTTCCTCTGCCGACATCGAAGCCTCAGCCATTGTTTCTACCGACGGCCTGATGATGGCCGCCTTGCTGCCCTCCAATATGGACGAAGACCGCGTGGGCGCGATGAGCGCCGCGCTGCTCTCGCTCGGTGATCGTACCGCCAAGGAGCTGGCGCGTGGCGGCCTGGAGCAGGTGCTTATCAAAGGCTTGGGTGGCTATGTCCTGATGACCTATGCCGGGGACGACGCGGTACTCACCGTTCTGGCCAAATCACAAGCCAAGCTGGGTCTCATCTTTCTTGACGTGAAGCGCGCCGCCGAATCCGTTTCCAAGGTCATTTGAGGAACCCGCCATGCAACTCAGCACCACCGATAAAAATCTCATCACCTTTTGCCACATTGGCGGCTTATGCAGGGAAGAGCAGGGTATTCTGGGGCAACTTCTCCCCTTGATCGAACCCCGCCTGCCCGCCGTGACCGATGCCTTTTATGCTCTGCTGCAATCCGATGCGCAAACCGCGCCGTACCTTGAGGGACGCATCGATGCCCTCAAGGCCACGCATCTCGCCTGGATCAAGGATATTTTCAATGGTGAATACACGGATGCGTTTATCGCACGCCAGGAAAAAATTGGCGAAGTTCACGTAAAAGTGCGCGTACCGCCGCATTTCGTGGCCTCTAGCATGAGCCATTTGCGCGCGGCATTACCCGCGCTGATTCAGGACGTGGAACAAGACAAACATCGCAGTACGCAGGCCATCAAAACCCTGATGCAAGTGCTTGATTTGTGTCAGTACCTGATTGATCGCAAGTACAGCGAAACCCTGATGGACAACCTCGGGATCAGCCCAGCGCTACTTAATCGCTTACAAACGTTGAAATAAGCCCTGAAATAAACAACCGTTCTCCGAGAACTCAGGCCGCTAAATTCAGCGGCCTTTTTACTGCGCAGATTTCAGGGCTCCTAAGGGCTTACGCAAAAACTGGATTTATTGATCCTTGTCTGCATGAACCGTGAATGGACGGTAGGAGCGGGCTTGCCCGCGAAGCCTTCAACATACGCTTTTTCGCGGGCAAGCCCGCCCCTACACTTCAAGATATGTTTGTGCCGCGTCAATAATAAACCCAATCAAGCGGATAAGGCTTCGCCCAAAAACGACGAAAAAACTCAAGCCATTGTCGAAAATATCATTCTTGATACCATGCTGGCATGAATCGCACGCATCGCAAGACGCTTGCCGCCATATTTAAACGCCAATCTGTCCGCGTATGCCAAGGCGCGCGATTGAAGGCTAAGTTTGTCGATCACGCCCCCAAAAAATATGACCACTCCCAGCGTCGAATGCCTTGACCTAAGCAAAACCTACCCCGGCGCGGATCGCCCGGTGATCGACGGTTTGAACCTTGCCGTGCAACAAGGCGAGTTACTGGTGATGGTCGGCCCCTCCGGCTGCGGCAAGTCCAGCGTGCTGCGCATGATCGCCGGGCTGGAGACGATAAGCCAAGGCGAGTTGCGCATCGGCGGGCGGCGGGTGAATGAACTGGAACCGAAAGCGCGTGATGTGGCGATGGTGTTTCAGGACTACGCGCTCTACCCGCACATGAGTGTGCGCGACAACCTCGCTTTCCCGCTGAAAATGCGCCGCATCCCGGCCAGTGAACAGGCGCAGAAAATCGCCCGCGTGGCCGATATGCTGCACCTGGGCGAGCTGTTGCAACGCAAGCCCGCGCAGCTCTCCGGCGGCCAGCGCCAGCGCGTGGCCATGGGGCGCGCCCTGATCCGCGAGGCCTCGGTGTTCCTGCTCGATGAACCGCTGTCCAATCTGGATGCCAAGCTGCGCGGCCAGGTGCGCGCTGAAATCGCCGCGCTGCAACACCAGCTTGGCGCGACCATGCTCTACGTCACCCACGACCAGACCGAGGCCATGACCCTCGGCCAGCGCGTCGCCGTGTTCAACCAGGGCACGCTGCAACAGGTCGCCAGCCCGCGCGAGCTATACGAGCGCCCCGCCAACACCTTTGTCGCCGGGTTTATCGGCCAGCCGCCGATGAATCTTTTGCCTGTGGAGGCCATCCCGCCCGCCGCCTTGCCCGCCGCGCCGCCTGCGGCAAGCGTCTGGATCGGCCTGCGCGCCGAGCAATTACGCCTTGCGGAAAGCGCCGACAGTCCGCTGCGTCTTACGGTACAAACCAACGAATACCTCGGCCACGAAACCCTGCTCCACGGCCAGCTTGCCGGTCACGAGATCAGCTTGCGCCTGCACGGTCTGCACCTCGCCACCCAAGGCAGCCGCCTCGCCCTGCGCATTGACGGCGCGCCGCTGTATTTTGATGTACAGGGAAATGCGTTGAGCTGAACCGCTCAAACTGCGATCTTTTGATCCTTGCCTAAATGAAGTGTGAATAGACGCTAGGAGCGGGCTTGCGCTTCAAGACATATTCGTGCCGCATCAATAAATGAACTGTTTACTCATAATGCGACCACATTCTCAACACGCGCACGATGCGCTCGCTCTGAAAAACCTCATAAACCAGGCGATGCTGGATATTGATGCGCCGTGAATAAGCCCCAGCCAGGTCTCCAACCAGCTTTTCGTATGACGGTGGGTTTTGGAATGGATCGTTTCCTATCACAACGAACAACTCCTGCGCTTTGACCTTCAAGCCTGCTGGCGCAAGCTTGCTTGCATCTTTTTGCGCCTGCTTTGAATAGACAATTTTCCAGCTCACCAATCAAGCTCCGAGGCGCTTTCGCCAAGCGGCTCGGCCATGCTCTCTTTAATCGACTCACGCATCCCAGGCACGGATAAAAGATATAGAGTTTCCTGGATAGATTGCCAGTCTTCAGCGGAAAGCAACACGGCGCTCTGGCGTTTACCGGTGATGTGGATAGGTTGATGCGACTGCGCCGCCTGATCGATCAGGCGATACAGGTTTGCTCGTGCTTCACTTGCTGTAAGCGTGTTCATGGTGGTGCTCCTCGAATTGAATCTCTCAATGTTGATCGCCCAAATAGTACGTATTGACGTACGTAGCATCAAACCCGGGAAGCACTGAATGAATTCATGGATTTATTCAGGTGCTTCAATTGAGCTTACAATCACGGCCAACTCTCTATCCAAACAACCTCACCATGCTCTTCCCCGCCGATTTCATCTGGGGTGTCGCCACCTCCGCCTACCAGATCGAAGGCTCGCCGCTGGCCGATGGTGCGGGTCTGAGCAATTGGCACCGCTTCGCGCTGCAAAGCGGGCGTGTGCTAAACAACGAGCACGGCGAGCTGGCCTGCGACCATTACAACCGTTACCGCGACGATGTGGCGCTGATTAAAGCGCTGGGCGTGGATGCCTACCGCTTCAGCTTCAACTGGGCGCGCATCCAGCCGCACGGCAAAGGTACGGTGAATGAAAAAGGGCTGGATTTTTACCGCCGACTGGTCGATAACCTGCTCGAACAAGGCATTCAACCGTTCGCCACCCTGCACCACTGGGATTTGCCCGCCGCGCTGGAAGATGCCGGCGGCTGGCTGAACCGCGATACGGCGCATCGTTTTGCCGACTTCACCGAGATCATGACTCGCGCACTGGATGGGCGGGTTCAGGATTGGTGCACCTTTAACGAGCCCTGGGTCATTATGCACGAGGGACATGTGAATGGGGCGCACCCGCCCGGCCTGATGGATCTGGCGCACGCGCCCATCGTCGCCCATAACCTGCTGCGTGCCCATGCCGAGGGTGTGCGCGCCTACCGCGCCAATGGCCGACATCGTATTGGGCTTGTGGTGAATATCGAGCCGAAATATGCCGCTAGCGATGCGCTGGATGACCAGGCCGCGCAACTGCGCGCCGAAAGCTATATGAACCGCCTGTTTATCGAGCCGATTTTCAGCGGCACATGGCCCAAGGCGTTGGTGGAGTTTATGGGCGAAGCCGCCTGGCGCGAGGTGCTGATTGATTCCACCGCGCCGCTTTGCGAGCCAATCGACTGGCTGGGGGTGAATTACTACAGCCGCAACGTGGTGCGTCATAAGAACGGCGGTTTTCTGGACAGCGCTCGCGTGCGCCAGCCGCATCCGCATACCGCCATGGACTGGGAGGTTTTCCCGCAAGGCTTGAGCGACACCCTGCTCTGGCTGCATCAACACACCCACGGCCTGCCGCTGTATGTGACCGAAAACGGCGCAGCCTTCGATGACCCCGCGCCACAGCATGGCCGCATCGCCGACCAGGCGCGGGTCGATTACCTGCGCGAACATCTGCACGCCGCTTCAATGGCGATTGAACAGGGCGTGAACCTGCGCGGTTATTTCGCCTGGTCGCTTTTGGATAATTTTGAGTGGCAATTCGGCTACTCCAAACGCTTCGGCCTGGTGCATGTCGATCCGTCCACGCAAAAACGCACGCTCAAGGACAGCGCGCATTACTTTGCCGAGATCTGCCGCCTGCATCGATAATTCGCCCGTGTGTTTACAGGCTGGACGATCCCTGTCCCCCGTAACATCACCACCCCCGACTTCGCCCGCTTGCCGATGCAGTTGAGCGCATCAACCCACTCCAGCCTCGAAGCCAGATTCCTCGGCATCACCATCCCGGCCAATACCGACGGGGTTACGGCGTTACGCCTTGCGCTTGACACCCTGTTTCTGCACCCGAATGTCGGCCCATTTTTCGGCGAGCAACTCATCCAGCGTCTCATCACCAGCAACCCCAGCCCCGCCTACATTGCACGGGTTTCTGCCGTGTTTAACAACAATGGACAAGGTGTGCGCGGTGACATGCGCGCCGACTACAGCACCGAGCTTGCTCTTGCGTCCGATGCCAGCGCCCTGGTCGAGCATTGCAATCTTGTCCTCTGTGCAGGGCAAATGTCCGCCAGCACCACCACCATCCGCGATGCCATCAACACGATCAACGCCAGCACCACGACGGGTCGTCAAAATCGCGTCAACGCCGCCATCCTCATGAGCATGAGCATGAGCAGCGCCGACTATCTGGTACAAAGGTAAGCCACATGAACATCAATCACCTCCCCGACATGGCGCGCCGCGCCTTTCTCAAACGTAGCGCCGCCTTGGGCATCACCGGTGCGCTCGCCCCTTGGGCCATGCAGCTTTCCATGCTGGGTGAAGCCGCCGCAGCGCAGTCCTCATCCGATGATTACAAAGCGTTGGTTTGTGTCTTTTTCAGCGGCGGCAATGACTACGCCAACACCCTCGTGCCGTTTGACAGCGCGCATTACAACGCCTACGCAGGCATCCGCCCCACCCTCGCCATCGCGCGTGACAGGCTCAGCGCCACCGCGCTAAACAGCGTGAGTCCACTCGCAGACGGCCTGCAATTCGCCCTCGCCCCCGAACTTGCCCCCCTCAAATCCATCTGGGATGCACAACGTCTCGCCATTCAGCTCAATGTCGGACCATTGATCGTGCCCACCACCGTGGCGCAATACAATGCCAAAAGCGTACCCTTGCCGCCCAAACTGTTCTCGCACAATGACCAGACCAGCCTGTGGCAATCCGGCCTGACGGGTCGCACCCTCACCAGCAACGGCGACAGCTCCGATCACGGCTGGGGCAGCCACCATTTCGTCATGGGCGGTGCGGTGCAAGGGCAACGCTTTTACGGCGCGGCTCCCAGCATCGCGGTCAATGGTTCTGACGATGTCGGCCAGGGACGACTGTTACCGACCACCTCCGTCGATCAATATGCGTCCACTTTTGCCAACTGGATGGGTATTCCGCCCAGCGAAATGGCTTGGGTTATGCCGAATATCGGCAACTTTTCCAATACCAAGCTTGGTTTTGTATAAGCGATAACGCGCTTCCCGCCACCATGCGTCGCGAAGCGGCTCATGGACAATCCTAGAATAATGTAAAGAACGTGAACAAACTCTTGCAGCGCCGTTGGGCGCTGTTTTCGTTTAGACTATCGGACATGTCACCACTTTTCCGTTTACTCGCACCGCTGCTATACCGCGAATGGCGTGAAACCTATGCCGGCTCGTTGCTGGGCGGCGCCTGGAACCTGTTACAACCGCTCCTGCTGGTATTGCTGTACTGGTGGGTGTTTAGCGCCGTGTGGCAAATGCGCTTGCCTGCGGCCTCGCCGGGTGGGGGCGAGCTGCCATTTATCGTGTTTTTATTGAGCGCCATGCTGCCCTGGCTGGCGTTGCAGGAAAGCCTGGTACGCGGCGTGTCATCCGTGGTTGCCAAAGCCGATGTGCTGCGCCATAGCCCCTTCCCTGCCCTGTTGTACCCGTTATCGCGTGTTTTGGCGGCGCATGGGACGTATGCACTGGTGATGCTGGCGGCCTGGGCAACGCTGTGGATGGCAGGCATGATGCCGTCCAGCCCGTGGATGTTGCTGGCGGCGTTCGCATGGCTCAGTTTGCAGGCCTTGTTTGCGCTGGGTCTGGCATGGCTGCTGGCGGCTTTGGCGGTGTATTTGCGCGATTTGATCCATGCTGTAGGCATGGTGATGACCCTTTTACTCTTTACCGCGCCGATTCTCTATCCGCTCGCGCAAGTCCCCAAGGCATGGCAGGCGCTCGTTTGGATGAATCCATTCACGCCATTTGCCGAAGGCTTTCATGCGATTTTGCTGCATGGAGCCATGCCTTCGCTCTTGAGCCTAGGCTTAGGCTTGGGCTATACCGTGTTGGCGCTGTGGCTCGGTTACCGTCTGTTTCGCAAGCTGCAAGCGGGGTTTGTTGATGTTTTGTGAGACGCGCCGCTTTCCCGTAGGGTGTGCCATGCGCAACCTACAAAGGCTGATCTATGACTGACATTCCCGCTTTTCGCCTCACCGACATCAGTAAATCCTACACGGTTTATGCGCATCCGCTCGACCGCCTGAAGGAGCTTTTTTCCACGCGCCCGCGTCACCGGGTGTTTACTGCGCTGCACTCGCTTAGCCTTGAAATTCCGCAAGGGACATCTCTAGGTATTGTCGGTGACAACGGTGCGGGTAAAAGTACGCTGATGCACCTGTTGGCGGGGACGCATACGCCAAGCAGCGGAAGCCTTGAACGCCACGGGCGTATCCTTGGCTTGCTGGAGTTGGGCGTTGGCTTTCACCCTGAATTCAGCGGTCGCGACAACCTGTTGTTTCAAGGCGATATTCTGGGCATCGAGCGCAGCTTCATCCAGGCACGGATGCAGGATATTCTCGATTTTGCCGAAATTGGCGAGTTCATCGACCAGCCGCTACGCACCTATTCCACGGGGATGAAAGTGCGCCTCGCCTTTGCGCTGATCGCCTCGCTTGACCCGGACACGCTGATTGTGGATGAGGCGCTGGCCGTGGGCGACATTCATTTCCAGAAGAAGTGCATCGACCGCATGAGCGCCTTCAAACAGGCGGGCAAAACGATTGTTTTTTGCTCGCATAGCCTGTATCAGGTCGGTATTTTCTGCGAACAAGTCATCTGGATGCAGAACGGCAAAATGCGTATGTTTGGCGCGGCGGAAGAGGTGCTTCCGGCCTATGAGGCTTATCAGCTGGCCAAAGACGAAGCTCCTGCCGGAGGCGCGGGGTTGGGCGAGCAGCACAGCGCACCCGCGCGCATCACCGCCTTTGCCCTCAAAAGCCCTTCGCCGATGAATGAAGGTGAGGATTTATGTATCGAATTCAGCACGCAGACCGCGTCTGCAAACACGCGCTACCACGTTTCACTTTCGCTCAAACTGGAAAGTGGACGCGGGGTATTTGTCGCTGCCACCCATTTGCGTGGCGCGCCGCCATTGCTTGGCGCACAAACCCAGCGTATTTGTTTCCCCAAGTTGCCGCTGATGGGCGGTAGTTACCAACTGCACTTGCGCTTGTGGGACGATCAAGGCTTGCTGATCTTCGATGAGCGCCTGCTGAATGATTTAACCATCCGCAAACAAGGGCGCGACATAGGAATCGTGCGCCTGGAGCAGGTTTGGAAAGCCGTCGATCCGTCATGAGTGAAGATAGACACCTGCTTATTCTGCACCAGGCCTATGTCGCAGGCGGAGCCGAACTGACCACCAGGCACATGCTTGCGGCTATCGGGCGTGAACAGTTTTCATGTGTAAGCCTGATCTGCCCTCAGGTCATGACCGACTATTGGACTCAGGGTTATGAGCAGTGGATCGACAGCGCTCCTCTTTGCCTGGCCGGCTGGTTCGATACGCCTGCCCGCCTGTGGCGCGATGCTCGCGCTCTAAGTCGGGTGCTGCGTGAGCAAAAACCCATTCTTGCCATTGGCATGATGCAATACACATCCGCCGTGCTTGCACTTGCCATCCGTATGGCTGACACAAAAACACGCCTGCTCGCCAGTTATCGCGGCCCGGCCTTTGAGCACCTCAAACACTTTGAACCAAGCCGTTGGCGACGCGTCTGGATCAGCACGGCCATCTGTGCAACCTCGCACGCCGCCGATGCTGTGACCATGCCTTCACAGGGTACAGCAAGTGAACTCGCCCGACATTGCCGCGTTCCCGCAGGCAAAATGCACATCATCTACAACGGCATTGACTTCGAGGATACACAGCAGCGCTGTGCCCAGCCCATCCTGCTCCCCCCTGCGCTGAACGATGGCTCGCCGTTCGCAGTGATTGCCTCTCGCTTGTCTGAAGAAAAGCGTCTTGACTGGGTGATTCAAGCTCTCGCCAAAATACCCGCAGAAAGCCCGCTCAAACTCCTTGTTTTGGGTGATGGCCCCACACGCACAGAACTCGAAGCCCTTGGCGCGCAGCTCGGGGTCAGCGAGCGCGTCATCTTTCTTGGGCACATCAGCGACACCCTGCCGTATGTCGCCCGCGCCGCAATGTTTATCCACACCTGCCAATACGAAGGCTTCGGCTACTCCATTCTTGAAGCCCTCGCCTGTGGAACGCCCGTCATTGCCACAGACTGCCCCTATGGGCCACGTGAGGTTCTCCAGCACCGAAGAAGTGAAGACCCCTCAGGATTGCTTGTGCCAATGAACGATGCTGCAGCGCTCTCCACCGCCATGAATCAATTAAGCCTAAACAACGGGCTTAGAAAAAAACTCATCGCACTGGGGCTGCAACGCGCTCAGGAGCTTACCCTCGAACGGATGCAGGCAGAGTACCGACGTATCATGCAAAACCTCATTGCATGACGCTTGTCATGCAAGATTGTGAGCAGATTTTCAAATAGGTAGGACTTACGCAAAACCCGGATCTAGCCCCCTCGCCCCCGTCAAGGGGGAGGGGAGTAAAAGCGCCACTCTGCGTAAACCCTGTTAAAAAATATCCAAATCCCCAGGCATAAAACACGGCTCACGCACAGCCTCGATGTCGTCAAGGGCAAACTGCATGGCGACGATCCCGGTGTTCGTCTCGGACAGGCTTATCGCCAACCGCCAGCCCAGCAGGCGAACATATCCCTGACCACTCGCCCATACTGCCAATAATTTCAAAGCGGATGCCGAACGCGCCTTATGCCCCAAGGCATCCACCACGCGCAGCGTCTCACCCTCATGGGCGACCATCCACCACGCCGCATCACGCCATCCACTACGCAACATCAACAAGGTGTAACGGCGCGCTGGATGCTGCGCGTAACGCCAGATGACATAAGCCGCATCACGCACAACCGTTGGGGATAGGGTGCTTTTCGCCGTGTATTGCCAAAGTTTTTGCAGGCGCGCCGAGTGGAGAGGCAAGGTCTCCTGCCCCAGAACATCAATCCTGTTCAATGACCACCACGGCGCACTCACCGATAAAGGTGTAATTGTTTGCTCAGCAATCTCATACGCACGTCGATAAAAGCCCAAACGCTCACCCAGCAGAAACGGGCGCGCGCCAGGAAAGCCGTAGGCATACGCGCCAGCAAAGCGCGCATTGATGGCGGCACGCATGGCACGCATCAAGGCCGGGTAAACCGCCTTATCACCCTTGCCCCCCCGATGGTGCGCGGCCACCATCACATCACAAATCTGCACCATCGCGCGTGGCTGACCCTGGTCAACGCCGGGCAACACCACAGCGCCCGCATGACCGACCAAAGCCCCTTCCGCGTCATACGCCACCAGATTGATTGCGCCAAGCTGTGCTCTTCCCTGATACTTCCAGCGCCACATCACGGGGGAGATTTCGACAGAAAAGACCTGTAGAAACAGGGCGCAAGCCGCGTCTATCTGCTCATCTGGCAAATCCTTAATCAGCATTCACGCCCCCTCTGACTTTTTCATTTTCGATACACCTCTCGGCGGTTGCCAACCTGCACCACGAGGACGCGCAAAGCGCCGTCCTGAATGTCACAAATCACCCGGCAATCGCTCACCCGGTAGCGCCAGAAGCCACCAAGCGACCCGGCCAATGCCTTGCCCGTGCTGCGCGGGTTTTCCAGTCCGGCGATGCGCTCATCCATGAAATCCACGATGCGCCGCGCCGTCTACTTGTCGAGCTTGCGTAGCTGCCCTTTAGCCGTGTCGGCGCAATCAATCGTCCAGGCCAAGGTCTCTCCTCACATCAGCAGCGGAATGCACCTGTTCTTGCCCCTTACGGACACGCTCCAGCACGTCGGCAGCGAGGTAATAGTCCTCCATGTCCTCAATGCCCTGCTCGATGATTTCGCGCAGGTAATACGCCTTTGTGCGCCCGGTGCGGGACGCGAGGTAGTCAAGCCTTTGCTCCGTTTCAGGAGCGAGGCGAATCGAAGTAGCCATGTCAAAACCTCCATTTAGATATGTGTATTCACGGTATCGCAAAGGAACTATCTTGACCAGCCGGAGCCGTCGTTGTCGCGCCCACGCTTGGGCTGCTGCCGTTCCTGCTTGTTTGGCCTTATCGTCGAATCTAAAAGCCGTCTTGTAAAATTTGACAAGACGGCTTCTGAGTATGCGCGTGCACAAGGCATGAACGCGCAGATTCCACCCAAAATAAATCGAAAAGAGCCGCGATCGTATGAGCCTCTTGCAAAACTCCTCGCCGGAGCGGTCTGATGGATAGTCGTCCTTCTCTGGAAACCCGCATAAAATCAGCGTGCCTGTTGCTTCAGCACTTCCTTCACCAGCAGCTGAATCTGCGGGTCATTCATATTGGCAGACCATTCGGCAAACTCAGCACAGAAAAGGAAAGAAAAATAACGACAGCTTTCAACTTCATGTGTTTTTGCAATGAAAATCAGGGGTTGAGCGCCCGGTCAATCGCCGCTTTGGCAGGCTGAACCGTCGCTTGATCCGCCGTGACCCCATCACTGATCGTGCGCAGGGTCG
>CAZTYJ010000038.1:0-18292 GCA_964618025.1 uncultured Halothiobacillus sp.
GCGCAGGCGAGTACCGGGATAAATCCGTAGTCGTGGTCGCCAAGGTCACGGGCAGCGGCGAGTTTGGCGCAGACGCACGGCGGGTGCAGGTCATCGACATCCCGGTGCTCAGCAATACGCGCAACCTGCAATCGCTGGCGGGCGAGGTGTTTCAGATTGCCAGCGGCATGGAAAGCGCGGGCGTACTGGTTGACGCAGGCGGCATGGGCGTTGCCGTATGCCAAACGCTGGAAAACAACGGCTTGCCGGATGTACGGCGGGTCAAATGGGGTGCGCCATGCTTCCAGAACCGCAACCGTGAGCGTTATTTTAATTTGCGGGCACAGGCGATGGTGTCGGCATCGAGGGCAGCCAAGGAAGGCAGGCTAGGCATTGCGGACGGCCATTGGCGGCGCGAGTTGCTCGACCAGATGAGCCGCACCCCATACCACTATGACGAAAAGGCGCGCTATGTGATTGAGCGTAAGGACGAGATGCGCAAGCAGGGCATCCCGTCGCCTGACTTGTGGGACGCGATATGCTTTCTGTTCCTAGAGGATGCACATTATACGCTGCGCGAGAATCTGGCCGCAGACCCTAGTAAGTCGCTGGCACATCTGGCCGCAGGCCGGGCGCTGGCGATGTTTGAGGATGTTTGAGGCGCGCATGAGGTGCTCTATACCGAAAGATCGCGGGGTGTCAAACACGCTTCATCTTGCGCCTTCCGTAAAAACACCCAGCGGAAAACAAGCGCCTAAAGCCTGCTCATGCCGCCGTATGCTTGCGGCATGGAAACCTTTGATGCCATTCCAACACCAAAAGCCAATGTCCAGCGCGGCTTAACCACGCTGGCGCGTTGCTCGCGCGAAAAAACCACGCTTCACCGCACCATGTGCCGCGAGGGCTTGGGCTGGGTGTATTTTGTCTATTTCGACGAAGGCGCGGCGCATATTGACAGCAAGGCGCTTAGGCTTTGAGCTGCACACGGTCAATGAGGACACCCCCATGCAAACCCCCATCATCACCTACAACCTGAAGGAACGCGGGCGCAAGTATCGCGGGCAGGATCGCAATTTTGACACGGTGAAACTTGCGGCCTACATCAACGGCGGCGAGTGTCAGGAGCGGGTGAAAAACCGCGATATGCTGGGCTTCTACGGACATTGGCCGCGTATCAAGTTCGGCATGAATCCGGCAGAAGGCGGGATAGTGGACGGCAAGGCGACGGTGGTTGAGCCTGCGATTGTCACAACCATGCTCAAGGCGCATCGTAACGGCACGATTGAGCATCAAGCCGAGTTTTTGCCCACCCAGTCCGGGATGACGGCGCAAACGCTGTGGAAGGCAAAAACGGGCGGCTTTTCTTCGGCAATCAATCAGGCCACCAGTGAGTTTTTCGGCTTTGATTATGTGCATGAGCCGAATTACACCACCAATCGGGGATTTTCCTTTGATTCCGCGCTGTGTGCGGGCGGGGCGTGTGCGCTTGGCATGAATTGCGCTGATCTTGATTTGGCCATTCTGGAAGAGCAGCTTTCCGGGGTGCATGAGGCCATGAGTGCGCTGATGGATGGCAATGCCGCGCTTGATAGCTTGCTTGCTGCGGCAAAAAAAGAGCGTGCCGCTTTGATGCGGGTGCTTAAAAAGCAGGGCATGAGCCAAAAGCAAATCTTTGATGCCATGAGCGACAAGGCGAAGACCGAGGCCGCGATCAAGCCTTTGAGGCTGGATAGTACGCACGCGCAAGCAATGTTGCGTGAGGCGCAAGCCTTCCGTGATTTCGAGTTACCCGGCATGGCCAAGCCTGCGGCCAAGCCCTCCCCCGAGGATTCGGATTATTTGCGCATGGCACAAGTTTTTTTGGGATAGCGCATCATGTTTGAACCCGTAAAAATCGCCTTTGCAGAATACCTAGGCCGCTTTTATCAAGGCATCACGCCAACCACTCGCGGCATGTCCGAGTTTGCCTCGCGCGGCCTTGAGAAAGCAATGGCATGGGCTCCTGGGCGAATGGTCGATGCCGCTGAGGAGATGTTGGATAGCTGGCAGCGTAACGACACCGACGATTCCAGCGCGACAACCCGCCCGGCCAAACTTCCGGTAATTTTGGTGGCGCTTGCCCAAGACCACACGCCAACCGGGCGCGATTACACGCGACAAATTTCCGAGCCGCAGTATTTCACGTTCGCCTGTGACAGCAAGGAGCGCGCTTTCAAGCTGCGCACCTTAGCGGCAACCCTCCGCGCTCAGTTGGTTATTTTTGCGCACGACGAACCCACAGCGCGGGCGATTGCAGCACAATTTCTGTTGTATATCGACGCATTCACGACGCGGGGGTTTTCATGCTCCATCCGTTTTTGTGGCATGGATCACCACTGGCCTGCACGCATCGAAACGCCGGAGGTTCCGGCCATGCGTGTGCCGACGGATAACAAGAATCTCACCATGCTTGCGATTGATTTGAACATCAAAACCAGCATTCCGCTGTTCCAGTCGCCCAAGGTAGGTGAGCCGAACGACGGCAAGGGCGACCCACTCAACCCGGACGACCTGGCAGGCTATCCGCTGGTCACAAGTTTCAACCGAAGTGGATATGTGAGCGCGCCATGAAACAAAACGTTCAACTGATTCAGGCGAATATCAGCGGTTTTTCAGGCTCGCCAAGCACCTTGTTTGCCGCGTTTGATAACGACACGGAAATTCTCACGCTGGCGGTGGATACCGATTACCGCCATGCGCGGCGCGATGGCTGTTTGCTCATCACCAATCAGCGCGGCATTGAGCGCGACATGCTATTCACCACAGACATGCTGCGTGATGCGATCGAGGGTTACGAGCGTATTAAGGGGCAACTTGCAAGCGATGGGCGCACCGCGTGTCTTGTCGTAAGTGAGCGAGCACAGCGGGCAAATCCTGCGAATGCGATTGAACAGGACGGCATTGACGAGCGAGGCATCAAGTACCGTGTGCAGAGCGGCATTAGTAATGCACAGGTTGCGGGCTTGGCGGTATGCCATTGGGCGGCGCATTACGGCGGTATGTTTGCCAAGCGTGAGGCAGTCAACGATAGTGTGTTGGATGCCATCCTGCATGGGCGCGGGGCAAGTGTTGGCGGGGATTATTTTGGCGGATTGCCTGTTGAGCCTGTGCAAAGCCTGTTCGGCTTTCAGGTGGACGCGCACATGGCCGCCGATACGCGGCGGAACATTGGCATGGAGGAATGGCGGGAATGGATGTGAATACCCGTGCGGCGCGTGCCTTTTATCACGAGGTGCGTAAGTTTTCCCTGCGCACAAAGCCTTGGCAGACAAGCCTTGCCTACCATACCAAGGCGGGCTATGAGCGGCATGATTTGACACTGGTCTCGCGCATGGTGTATGGGAGGCCGGATGAGTTTCTCGCCGTCATGGCAGCCGCCGGACTGGACACGGCGGATGATGTTCTGACCGAGCGCCTGCTGATTCTGCCCAATGAGGCGCAGCTTCACGCTATCAAGGTGCGCACAGGCTATGAGAGTAGGCCAGCGTTTCGTGAGCCTGACGGAACGCCAATATGGATGACCGAGCGAATGCGGGGCGAGTAATGACGGGCATCAAAGGCGCGGGCGGCACACAGGGCGCGGGGAGCTGGATTCAAAAGATTCGCGGGTCGGCGGCCGAGGCGCGGGAAAGGTTCCTGCACGACCAGCTTCAGCGCGAGGCGGCGGGCAGGGGCGCAGATAGCGTCATTCTTGACCCGCGTGAGGTGCACGGGGAGTACGACGTAGCGCGCTTGTTGGTGACCACGCTAGGCGGTGAATCCCGCGCCATTACCGCCGATGATCTGGCCGCCTTTCGGCGCAACATCAAGACCGTGGGCTACAAGTTCAAGGGCGGCGGCATCAAGGCGCGGCAGGTGTTGGATTTGTCCTTGCGCATCGACCTTGAGCGGGCGCGCGAGCAAATCAAGTATGCAGTTCCGGCGGGCTTTAGCAGGGGCATGTTGCGCCTGATTACCAATGCCGGAGGAGAAACTCCGGGGGTGACGCGCCATCATCTTCAGGTCACGTTTCCGCTGTTCGATGTGGCGGTTAATGATTCCAGCAAAAGCCCCAAACAGGCGGCGGCATGGCTGGTGAAGCAGCCGCTCAAATACGATTGTGATTGCGGGAGGCATCGTTTTTGGTATCGCTATATTGCCACCATTGGCGGCTTTAACGCTGGCAGGCCAGAAACGGGCTACCCCAAAATCCGCAACCCAGGGCTGCATGGCGTGGGCTGTAAACACGCCTTGCGCGCTATGAGTGAGATCGAATCATCCGCAGCGATTAAAAATCTGTTGGAGCGGGCGATCACGGCAGCGCGGGATGAAAATGTGAAGCGCAAGGATGTACAGGTATCGCAAAAAGAAGCCGAGGATTTGTTAAAAAAAGCCAGCCGCGAGATTAAAACCAGCGCAGACCGCAAAAAGACCAATGACAAGGCCAAGGAAAAGCGAGCGGCAAAAAAAGCCCAGCAACAGGCCGAACAAACCCCGCCAATCGCGGCGGCGACCGCGCCGAGCAAGGCCGAGCGATTGGCTGCCTATATTGCAGAGCTTGGACTTAGCGAGGCTGAGATCAATGCAGCCCTATCTATTGCGCGAGGCAAAAAATGAACCGCATCGTCGAAACCATTAACGCCATGAATCGCCGGGTGACGCTCAAGCGCAGCCCGAGCTTTGGCGCGCAGCTTTTCCGCAAGCGCATTTTACGCACCGCCCCCACCAGCGTAGGCGGCATTCCGACGCTGGGCGGCTTGACGGTGCTGGATAGCGTGGACGAGGAAAACATCACCTTTGATTATTTGGGCAATGCCCGTGTTGTCCGCGTGAACGAGTTTGCGCCTTCAATGCTGAACGACCGCATGGACACACACAACAGCGGCGGAACAGGGAACGAACTGCGCTTTATCATCGAGCCGGAAACAGCTAACGGCGCGACCGGATTCGAGCCTAAAAACCATGACGTGATGTTTCTGTGGATTTTGGCCGATGGCTCTGTGCGTGTGGCGTATGAAATTGTCGGCGTGGAGAGCGTGAACAATCTACCGCCGTTTTCCGTGCGCTATCTGTGCAATCGGCGGGCTGATCTTGATATAGGCCTGACCATTAACGCCCCATCTCCGTAGGAAAACACCACGAAAACGCCCCTCTGGCATGGTTGACAATGCCCGCGTGTATTTTTTAACCATCGGAGTATTCCATCATGCCAGCCCAGACTAATGTTCGCGTCTCTGCGCAAAACGCCGAGAAGTTCGTCATCTCCATGCGCGAGGCCGCCAACGGTTCACGCTTAACCCTTGATGCCGTTCACGATGCCGCAACCGTCGGCGTGAGTGATGAAATTCGGGTTGTGCTTGATGCTGCTGGCGACAATTCCGCCAAGGTTGCAAACGCCTTGCTCGATGGCGTTGCTGCATACGAAAAGCAGCACGGCGCATCTGTTCCGGCGGAGCTTATTGAGCACGCCCTGCACTTGGCCTATGCGACCACCGATGCGGCGCGTAAGGAATTTGCGCTTGATTCGGCAACCTCCACCACGTCCGACCCCTACAGCCTGCAAGCCAACCGTGCCGTAGTGTCCATCATGTCAACCCTTGGCACAGCGATTCCGTTTGCCAACTACCTACCTGCTGATATTGGCTCCAATGAGGCTAAATTGGCGATAGTGAGCCACGTTGCAGCGAATGCCTACGGTGAGTACACCGAGCAGGGAGCAATGGACGGGGCACTTTCAGGCCGCGCTTATATGACTTCTGAGCGTGTGCACCTTTGCACCATTGCTGGCGCGAATATGACCGGCAAGCTAACCCATGTGCAAAGCGATAGCGAAACATGTGATCAAACCGCCGCAGGTGCAAAACTGGTACGCGGTGGCTCCGAGGTTTTTGTTAATGGCATGTTCGCAGCACGCGAGATTGATTCACGCGGCTCTGGCCTATCCACGGTTTCAGGAAAAATTAAACTGATGGGTGCTGAATATGTGATTGGCGGCACGGTGAATACCGACACGGGCGAGATTGGCCTGACATCGACCCCCGCCTTGCCCGTCAATACAAAAGTGCATGTGTACGGCTACATCGACTATGAGCGCGATGCTTCGATGACCCCAAGCATCATTACCCGCGTGGACGACTACAGCCTATTTGCCAAGCCTAGCCGGGTAACAACCTTCCAGAGCGTGGATTCTCGCACGCAGATGAGCAATGAGCTTGGCCTTGACCCCTATGCAGAGGCGGTCTACAGCATTCACAATCAGTTCGCCAATGAGCGCCATGTGGCCGCTCTGCGCAAGCTCAAGCGCGTGGCTACCAACAACTCCGCGACCTATGATTTTAACTTTGCGGCGCAAACGGGGCACAAAACCCGTACCGAGATATGGAACGACTTTGCGGGCATCTTGGGCGCTGTGAGCCAGCAAATGGCGCTGGATACCATGAGCTACGGGGTCACTCACTTGTACGTTGGCAAGGTGGTTGCTGCCCAGCTTCGTAGCCTCGGGTCGGATATGTTCGCGCCGTCTGGCCTTGGTGAGCAGGCGGGAATCTACCGAATTGGCAAGCTGTTTGGCGCGTATGACGTGTATTTCTCTCCGTCTGAGCATGGCGTGATTACCGAAACCGCGACCGCTTCACAAATCTTGTGCATTGGTCGTAGCGCAGATGCCGCCCGCTGTCCGATTGTACTAGGTGACGCAGTGCCGCCAACCATGATTCCGCTTGCCGTGAATGCTGACCTGAAAACAGGTGCTGGATTCTATGCCCGCACCTTCACCAGCATCAACCCGCACGCTCCATCCGCGCGCGGTGCAGCGATGATCGACATCATCAATTTGGCCTAATCCTTTTAGCAAAGCCCGTGGCATCCCCACGGGACATAGGAGATTTCAAATGATTACTTTGGGAAACAATCACCAGTCTACTGAAAAGGCGGTTACGGATGCCTTCGGAAAAACCAAGTTTCCGTGCGGTATTCGCTTCAAAAATCTAATGCCTCGCGTGGTGGTTATGCCCGTGGTGAGCGGGATGATTCTGCGCCAAGCGGGGCATGAGCAGGCCGAAGGCGTGTTCGCCGTGGAGAGCCTTGAGAGGTTGCAAAGCGTAGCAGCCGATATTGTGCAGATTGCCATACTGAACAACTACGAGGCGGCTATGGAAATTGAAACTGCCGAGGCACTAAATGCCCAGGCAGTACGCAAAGCAGCCGCCGCCAAATCTGCTGAACCAAGCAAAGAGGGCTAAGCCATGACAGTAGCGTTTGTGCGCCAACTTGGAGCCGAGGCAGGCGTGCAGCTTAATCCGCTGCGCGACGAATCCGAAATTCCAGTTCAGGATAATTACGATCAGGTCATAGGTATCATGATGCGCGCCACGCGCGGGCGCATCGACAAGCCTTTCAAGGTGCATCGGGGCAACGTATATCGAAAAATCGGGCGCGGCGAGCCGATGCGCACCAATGCGCTCAACGAGGCTTGGGTGCAAGTGGTGGAGGCCGTCAACAACGGCGCGTATGAAGTCGTGGTTCAGCGCCTTGTTGGCGGGTCTGCTGTTGTGAAGTATGCGGTGCTTACGGGCTACAGCGCAGCAACGCCAACGCCTGTATGGACGAAAGAAACGGTGCTTCCAACGGCTTTTGACTTGGCGATCAAGCACCTTGAGTGCTTTAACGACGAGGTGATAGTTGAGTTGCACGCGGAGGAGGTCAAGCGTGGCGGAGTGGCGGTAGACAACAAATTTATTACGCTCCGCCTGCGCGACAAAGACGGCTTCTTGCTGATGGAGTTCACCGGCGGGCTTGACCCCGCTGGATTGGATGACTTCGGTAACTCAAACTACCTGCCCGAAGTTGTGGCCGCGCAAACCGATTTACTGGAGGTGGTGGTCGGCGCGGGCTTTACCAGCGTCCGCCCCACCGATAGCGGTTATGGCTACGACATCAACGGTCGCCAGGCGTGGCATGTGTCACCACCGCTTAACCTGTTTGATGAAGGGGGGCACTTATATAGTGTGCAGCAGCTTCAGGCAGCACGCCACAAGCTGCAATACACCCCGTACAATTACGCCTACATCATGTCCGGCGGCACAAAATCCACGGCGATGCTGTATCAGTTGATGCAGCTTGCCTACGACACAAACCGCTTGCTGCGCTTCGATGTTCCCGGCGATCTGACCCCGGAGGGCGCGATAGCGTTTTACGAGCAACTCAACGTGGGAACCATGCTCACGCCGGGTAATGCCTCTTCGTTCTGGGCCCCTCTAAAAACCGATGACCCAAGCGGCATCAACGGTAAGGGGTATTTTGGTGTGTCTGGCCTACAATGTGCATACGCTTGCAGTCGCAACGCACAGACCAATGCAAGGGGATTTGCGCCAAAAAACTACCCGATTGCAGGCAAGGCGTGGCCTATTCGACGCACCGGAATCAAGCAGATGTACGACTTAAGCAACCAGGAGCTAAACGAGCTTGCTCGGTCGCAGATTAACCCCGTTGTCCATGAAAACTTCTCCGGGGGAGGGCGCTATGTGTTCCGCGATGTGCTGACGGGGGCGCAAGTCGAGTCCAGCCTGCTTAAACTGAACTCCGTGGCGGACATGAGCACGCACATTGATGATGGCGTAACTCGTGCGGGCAAGGACTTTATGCACCTCCCCATGCAGATTGCAATCAAGCGCATGAAGGACTACCTGCAAAGCTACTTTGAAGGCGCGCAAGCCTCCGGCTGGCTTGTGCCGAGCAATGACCCAAGCATGGATGGCAAAGCCTTCCGTTACGAGGTCAAGCCTAACGACGTGCGCCCATATGACCGTATGGATGTAAGCTACTGGCTACGCTACGACGGCGTAGCACGTCAGATTTTCGTTACTCAAACCCTGAGCAAGTGAGGCTAAAAAATGAACGATTTAATTAACCTGCTGCGCACCAGCATGAAAGACGAGGCGGCACTGGATGCCGCTACCACGAAAAAACAACTCGAAGGCAAGGGCGCAGAGCTTTCTGCATCAGTCGCCTTTCGTGAAGACAAGCTCAAGCGTGATGCACTGGACGTACTTTGGGATTGGGCTGTAAACGACACGGAGCTTGATGAAGACGAAAGCAGCGCTGAGCGCCTGCAAGCCTTGATTATCGGCCTTGCCGACGAAGACAAGGACGGCACAATCTCCGACGTGGAGCAGCATATTATCGACATGGCGCGCGATACGATGGCCTCTTTCATGGAGGCTTTGGGCGCAGATGAGGGCGACTGCATGGATTTGCTCGAAGGGCAGGACGAAGATGCTGCTGAGCGCGTGCGTGATTTGCTACTGGGCGAGTTGGAAGACGACGACGCGGCCAGCGAAGCGTTTGATGCTTTTGTGTTTGGCGACGAAGACGAAGAAGAAGACGAAGACGAAGGCGAAACCTTCGACCGCGCCACGCCTATCCCTGCGCGTAGCAAGCAGGTCTATCAAGGCCGAAAAGCATCCGCCGTGCGGAAAAAGTTTGTTGCCTTCAAGAACGGCATCAAAACCGTGCGCTGGAAGCGCATTGCTGGCCGCGTAAAGCTCACCGCAGCCCAGAAAAAACAACTTGCTGCGGCGCGTAAGCTCGCTCATACGGGGGCGGCAAAAGCCAAATGGGCTAAATCCATGAAAGCGCGCAGGGAGGCTGGGATTAAGAACAACCAACAAGCCTAATCGCCACCGATGAGCCACCGATGAGCGAACTATCCTCTCTCTGGGGTGGGCTGAACAACCACCTTGTTGCATCCTTCTGGATGTCTGACAAAAACGGCGGCGCGATGGGCGATGCCGTTGTTCGCGCGCCCTTGACCGAGGCCAGCCTGGAGGTGTCGCTAGGATGGCAAAGCGCGTTTGAGAACCTAAGCCCTGATCGCAGTCATCCCACGATCATGTCGATGCTGCAAACCGGGTATTTATCACAAGTCGTGTCAGCAATGGGCTTGACCGGCAATCAGAGCGGCTTGACGGAAAAAAATGCGCTGCATGGCTTTGGGCAGGGCGTTGAAAGCGCCGTTCAGGCCTTTGAAGGAAGGTCATCCATGACCAAACTCAACTCCACTCAGGTATTTACTGGAATGCCGCCAGTGAAGATTCAAGTCACGGCCTTATTCCGCGCATGGCGTGATGCAGATTGGGAAGTCGAAGCCCCGTTCAACCAGTTGATGAGTTGGGCGCTGCCTATCGAGCTTGCCAAGGATGGTGCGTTAATGAGCGCGCTGAATGCGGTAGGCGGCGGCAAAGTGCCTGACGCAGTAAAAACGCTCACGCCGTCGCTTGCTCCGGTATTGGTCGGCATGACGTACAAAGGCCGCACATTCGCGCCGCTGGTCATCGAAAACATTCAGCAGCCGCTGGATTCGCCGATTGATTCAAGCGGAAAGTTCATGAGCCTGCGCGTGCCGATGACACTTGCCACCTTGACTGCGATAGACCGCAAGGACTGGGCAAAAGCACAGCCGATGTAATGATGTAATAAGGACAAATCCATGAAGGATCGCCACGATATGCGCTGCGCCAACAGGCACGGCGAAGACGACAAAAGCGCGTCAATCCAACGCTTGCGCCGTGTGCTTTTGGACGCGCTGCCCTTTGTGGAGGCCGTGGCGATGCGCTACAACCACGAAGATGACCAAGCATTGGTTGTCCGTATCAAAGCCGAATTAACCCGATCAAAGCCGAATTAACCCGATCAAAGCCGAATTAACCCGATCAAAGCCGAATTAACCCGCGTGAGGCATGGCGCATGATTTTTTTCCCACCGCTACGCATTCGACGCTTTACCGCGCAAATGCACGAACTGACAATAGGCCAGGCATTGCAACTTGCGGCGTTCCCTAGTCATCTTGACGAAATGGCCACCACGTTTTTTCTGCGTGCCGCCGTGGATAGCCCAACGATAGACCCCGCACTATGGACAGTACAGGAGCGCATGATGGGCATTGCCCACTATCTAAGCTGTACGCTGGACGATGCGCCAGACTTTGCCGTGGGCGATGGGGCATCAAGGTTTACCGATTACTTTATCCCTGATGCAATCGAGCGCAAAAGCGAATCCAGCACATTTGAGCTTGAGGGCGACACATGGCGCGTGGTCAACCTCTTGGGGCGCTATGCCGAAGCAATCGAGCGCCTAAGCGACGAGATTAAAGGCTTCCAAGGGCGCGCCTATTGGCTACTTGGCATGATGGCCTCAACCCTTTTGCGTAAGGGCGAAGATGCGCCTGACGATACCGCGCAAGATGCCGAGGTGGACGCATGGATGCTGGAGCGAATGCAGGCATTCGCTGCCTTGCCGGAATCGGTGTTCTTCGCCATGCACAGCGCGCGGATGGAGAAATCGTCTGAATTGACCCACCTGTTCAAGCTTCACGTTGATGAAAGCGGCATCATCGTACTACCCGCCAAGGAGGATGCCGGGAAGCCCCCGGCACGCTTTCCGGTTCGCTCCACGCTCACGGAGTGGACGCGCCGCCTTTGCGGATAACCTCAAGGCGGTTTTGGCAGATGTGGTGCTGTATGCAAATACAAGTCTTTCCGACGCTCAAAACCTGACCTTGACGCAAGTCAGCGCATTCTTTCAGAGCAAGAGTTTCAAGCAGTGGCGCGAGGGGCGAGATGCAGAAGTGAAGCTACAGGTCGGCATAGCCGAGCGGCTGAACAGCGTAATTCGCGGGCTTAATATCGTGGCGAAGGTGGCGGCGAGAAAGGGGTAATGCCAAGGAAAACACCGCCTTTTTAAGCCAACCATTGCCAGCATAATAGCGCTATCTTTTAACGACTAGGGCAATATAGGCCATGAGCGAAGCATCGAATACACAGCACGTCGAGAGCCACGGCGTTAGAATCACACTGCTGGAGCATAAACAGTCGCTTCTTGAGCAGGTGCAAAAAGATGTCGCCGCGAGTTTGCGCAAGTTGACCGACTTTGAGATACAAAACCGCGACTTGATTACCGAGATGCGCGCTGTACGTGAAGAATTGCGCGAGCAGGTGGACGAACTCAAGGAGTTAATCCTGCGCGTGCGCAAGCTGGAAGAGTCGGAGATTTCCCGCGAGGGGCTGCGTAAGACGATGGGGGCGGCCTGGGCTGCGATTATTGGCCTGTCGATTGTTGAGGCCTGGCGTTTTCTTTCCCATATCCCTCGCCCATAGGAGGCTCAAGACATGTTCAAGCGTGACGGTATGCGCACTGTATTTGTGGTGGCTGTGCTGGCCGTGTTTTTGATTGCAGGCAATGCCATTGCTGATAACAGTTATCAGGTGGTGGCGTTTTCTGTGGGCGTGGTGCTAATGCTTGCAGGGCTTTCCCATATTACGCGACGAGTGTTGTTTCACCGCCTCGACCTGCAAGACATTGGTATCAAGGCGACAGAAACCCCGCTGGGCGCGGCGGTAGTGTTTGCCGCCATCGTCTACTTCCTGACCGTGCTGGTACAGGCGGGCGTAGGGATGATGGGCTAATGGATGCGTTGCCGCCTAATGCCGTGGTCTATTTGCCTGTGCTGGCGGCAGAGCAACGCACACATTGGCCGGATTACCCATTCCCCTATTTGTTTGCCGGGCAGGTGGAGCAGGAAACCTGCCCAAGCTTGAAAAGCAAGAAATGTTGGAATCCAAAGGCTGAGCTTAAAACCGAGCGTGAATATGGCTTTGGGCTTGGGCAGCTAACCATCACCCCGCGATTCAACAACCACACGGAAGCCAAGAAGTTACACCCAAGCCTTGCGAACTGGTCGTTTGAAGAGCGCTATGACCCGGCCAAGCAATTACGCACACTTATCCTGATGAATAAGGCTGCATGGCGCAGTATTAAGGGCGTGGATGATGAGGCCGAGCGTACCGCAATGATGCTGTCGGCTTATAACGGCGGGCTTGGCGGGCTGAGCCAGGATAGAAAGCTGTGCGCTGGACAGAATGGTTGTGACCCCAGTAAATGGTTTGGTCATGTAGAGAAGTATAGCTTCAAGGCAAAAACCAAGGCGCAAGGCTACGGTAAGAGCTTTTTTGAGATTAACCGCGAGTATGTGCAGAACGTCATGTTCATGCGCTCGGACAAGTATTTGCAGCACTATTGACCCACGGAAAACAGCGCCCAAGCCCTGCTTTTTGGTGTGCAAAAATGGCCACGAATTCCATTACGAGGTATCGCCATGTCCGTTTCTACCGGCAGCTACATGAAGTCCTTTCACGAGGCATCCCGCGCGCTTTCCGAGCCGTCCATTTCCTCCGATTTTACTTTGGAAATCAACGGCTTTGAGCACACATACTTATTGATTAAAGACGCCTTCTGGCCTGAGCTTTCCGTCGGCGACCCGGTGGAATCGCCGTCTGTGCTTGGAACCATGATGTTGCACCCAGGCCAAGTCAAATTCAATTTCTCCAAAGCGATCACCTTGAAGGAGACCGTCGCAGGAACGATCAGCAAGATGATGTTGGATATTATTTGCCAAGGCGGCATTTTTGATGCCACCGTGTACCACGGCACGCCTCTCAACTTCATCGAGGCGCGCAAGATCAAAGAATGCTTTCTTGTCATCGAAATGCCGGAAACCAGCTTCGATAACCGCACACAGCCGCTAGTGTTTACTGGGCAGATCAACGGGCATTACTACGACGAGAAGATTGCAGGCAACGTACCGCACCTGCGCGGCGGCGTAGG
Source organism: uncultured Halothiobacillus sp. (assembly GCA_964618025.1). Classification (GTDB taxonomy): domain Bacteria; phylum Pseudomonadota; class Gammaproteobacteria; order Halothiobacillales; family Halothiobacillaceae; genus Thiofaba. Next base: position 13,657 of record CAZTYJ010000038.1, read on the forward strand.
TCAGGGCGGAAGCTGCTAGGCGCGGAAGCCGCTAGGCCATGAAGGCATTGGGCGATTTTGTCAGAGATTTTCTGGCCGAAAGGCCGGATAACGTCATTCTTGAGCCTGGGCAAGTGACGGCACAGGCCGTCAATGCGCTGCGCTTCCTTGCAGGCTATGCCTTACTGGAAGAGCACAGAATCAGGCTGGATGCCGACCCACTCGCTCATGCGGGGGTCATAGATGCTTCCAGCCTTATTACTTATTCCGAGTGGGCGTTAATTCGCTCGCTTTTCTTGCTGTATATCGAGCGCGAAACGGCTCATTACATCGAGGCCACGCGCGGATTTGGCGTAGACGTGTTCGGGCGGTCGAGTTCAGAGGTGCAGCAGGACATTACCCAAATGGAAATGGAATTTCCTCGTCGGGCTTTTAACTATGACGTGCTAACCGTGGGAGGTGGGGCATGATGGAGCCGGAAGATGACATGCTGCTTTGGGGGTTGTTTTTTCTGTTTATCGTTATCGTCGGTGTGGCAATAATGATTGTGGCGATTGTGTGATGAAAACCGCAGCTATCACCATCATTACCATGCTTGTAGTGGCGCTTGTGAGCGCATGGGTTGGGTATCGCTACGCCATGCAGGATGCACAAGAAAACCTGCTCGTGGCAACGCAGCGCGCCATCGCGCAGGCCAACGAACAGGCGAAAATTGACGCGGATATTTTGAGCGCGGCTGCGCAAAAGCAGGCCGATACACAAACAAAGCAACGCATTATCATCAAAGAGGTTGTACGCCATGTGGCATCCCGCCCTGATTATTCTGCTTGCAAGCTGGATGCTTGTGGGCTGTGCCTCGCTCAATCCGCAGCCCGAGGAGAGGGTGGCGCGGACTGCCCCTGTGGGGCTGATGCTCGCTTGCCTGCCCCCTGAAGAGCCTATAAAGGGCGACTTGAGCGAGATGCTGGAGGTATATGTTGAAAATGTGCAGCGCCTACACGAATGCAAAGCGCGCCACGCGGCACTGAGCGCGTGGCTCAAGGCTGATTTATCCTTTTCCCCAAGCAAGCCCTAGGAGGTTGGTCATGTGTGATATTGATGTGTGCGGTTCTTGTGACGACGATTTGAGCAATCCCATTGTCTGCTGTTTTGTCAACCCCTTAATTGGCGGAGTAGAAACTGGCACTCTAGTTGGCGTGACCGAAGCAGACGAGGCCGTTGTTTCCACCGATGAAGGCGTTATTTTCTATCTTGCCCTTGCGGCAGTCGAAAGCCCGAATGCGGACGGTACGCTTCTTGATTTTATGAACGCGGCGGCAGATTGGGGCATCATGGTTGATATTTGCAAGCATGTCAGAGCTTCTGAATTTGATGAGGCCGTGGATGTTTCCACCGAGCAAGAAGTGATTTTGTGATCGTCAAGTTCTGTGACGGTAAGCAGATTCGCCAGGACTTGATCAAGTCGGCGATTCTGCGCCGTGACCTTGCGCCGATTCCTGAGACCTTCGAGGGTGAGTTTCGCGTTGACCCCGAGCTTGAACAAAAGCTCAAAGAAGGCGCAAAACTCAAGATTGGCGGTACGGAATCGGTGCATCGCATTATCAAGGTGGAGCGCAGTTCAGAGCGTGTGGTGCAAGGACACCGCGAGCTGGGGGCGTTCCGCATTACCACCTTACTGGATTCGTGCCATAAGCTGGCTTTTGTGCGCCCGCCGGGTCAGTCGGTCATCAAGGAGGACGCGGCTATTTCCTGTGTGTATCGCGCCTGCGGAGCAACCACGAGCATTAAAGGCTGCTTTCCCGTGCCGCGCTTTAGTTGCTTTGTCGGAGAAACACCAACCTTTCATGTTGCCCGCTTGCTGCAAGAGGCGGCGGGTTCGATTCGCTCCAAGTGCGGCGAGCTGAGGTTCATGAAATACAACGATATGCTGAGCCAAAAAGAAGTTGTCACGCTACAGGACAACGGGGAAAACAAGGTCGATTCCGGCTTTCTTGAGCGGCATGAGGTTCCTTGGTTTTTTTCCGCCAAGGAGGATAGCTCAATCGCTTTTGGCAAAAAGTGCAAGCCTCGCGTTGCCCGCTTCGCGCCGATTCGCAACGGCTGCACGCTAGGCAAGATGACGGACGCGCTTGTACTACAAAAAGTTCTGCACGTTGACCACATGGAAGAGGTACACGCGGGCGATGCGGTCAAACTGACCAGCGATAATAAAAAGCTGGTGGTTATGACGGTCGCGCACGCTTACGACAGCGGAACAGATGGCTCGCTCCAGCGGCATTACTCGCGCATGTGGCTAGCCTCGGTGGAGTAAAACCATGCTTGATTACGGCATGATGCCGGGGCGTTACCCGGCGATTGTGAAAAGCTACGATCAAGCGCGCCGCACCTGCCGCGTGGAAATCCCCGGCATTACCGACAATGCCGAGGTGTTGCCCGAGGCGGAAATTGAGTTTCCCATAGGCGACAAATCGCGCGCCTCAGATAACAACGAGGTACACCCTGGGGTCACATTTTTCCCGACCGAGATTGAAATCTGCCCGTCGGATACCGTTTGGGTGGCGTTTATCGGCGGCGATTCGCGCTACCCGATCATCACCGGATACCGCAATCCAAGGGCGGGCAACTCCAGCGACTGGCGACGCTGGCATCACAAAAACGTTGAGATTATTGCAGATGATGAACTGCGTTTGGTCTGCGGCGTGCCGGAAAGCAAGGGCAACACCAGCACCATTATCATGACCCCGGACACCATTTTCCTTGATGCAAAAAACATCATCCGCAACATGCCGCACCCGCGCCCATTTTTGGGACAGATTTATGGCTGGTGGCATGAGTTAAATGATTCCGTGGCCGAATGGGCAGGGGATATTTTCCGCAAGAAGGGCTGCACCAAGCAATGCCAGAAGGGCAAGGGTTAAACGCATGGCCGAACACATACCGAAGATATTCCCATCAGGCGCACAGCACGCAGTGAACGCGCCCTTTGCTAAAGAGCACATGGATAACATCCAGATCAAGGCGGACGATTACTTTTTGCTGGAGAGTGGCAAAAACATCACGGTCAAGGCCGGGGATGACAACGTGCTGGTCATTGCGGGCGTGGATACCCCTATCATTGACGGTGGCCACAGGATTATCCTGGTATCCGGCTATGGCGACCCCGATGAGGAGGGTGATCACATCGACATTGCCGTTCCCCCGCGACGCGGTATTTCCCTGACGGCGGCAAGCTCGATCATTCTGAAAGCGCCCAAAATCGTGTTTATTGGTGAAGTGGAGTTCAAGGGTGGAGATGTCACCGTGCGCGAAAACCTCAAATGCGACAAGATCGTTTCAGATTCGACGGGCGAGGGCGTGATTGCAGCGCCGTAAGGAAAACCCCGCGCCTTCACCCAAGGCGCAGCCTGCATAATCACGGCATTCCAACCGCACAGCGAATGCCTCCATGCCCATTCAAGCCTTTGATTACGCCAAGCTGACCGGACAAGACCCGGCCAGTAAATCCCTTGTCCGCGAGTTTGCGCGCCATCACGCCCAAGTCATCAGCATCGAGGGCGACAGCAAGGAGCGCAAGACCAGTGGCGTTGCCTACAAGACGCTCAGCCTTGCCTTTGCCGATTCGCAACAGGTGGCGCTGAACATCAAAAAAACAGGCGACATTTTTCAGGTGCTCATCAACGGGCGCGTGACACCGATCAGGCAACAGGACGACTTGAACAAGGCGGTGATTGAGATCATTGACCGCCTGGACGCAGGGCGCAAAGCCTTCCAGAAGCGTCAGGCAATGGTTAAGGTTGACGCGCCCAAGCCGAAAAACCTGAGCATGACAGCGGCCAATCAAATCAAGATTCTTGAAGAAAAGCGCGACAACCTGAAGGCCGAAATTGAGGCTGTGCGGGCGGAGCGTACCGCGCTGGAGGATGAAATCAAGGCAGGTCAGGCCGCATCAAATGAGGCCGCTGGCAAGCGATTGACCGAGATGGAGGACGCGCAGGAGGATGACGACGCGCTTTTAGCCGCTTTGACGGAGCCTGAGCCAGGCAATAAGGCTGAACAAGCAGGCGGCGTGGTGAAATCCCCCTACGCCGCCCGCATCGAGGCACTACGCACCATGCCACGGGCAGAGTACGACGATGCGATTGATGCGCTTATTACTGAAATGGAATCAGCGCAGGTGATTGGAGAGTACGAGGACGAGCTTAACGAGATCGAAAAGAGCCGCCTACCAGAATTGAAGGCGATGGTGCAACAAGCAATAGGAGATGAGGCATGAGTGAAAAATTGACATTATCCCAACGCCGGGCGGTAACACGCACCGTGCTGAATGGCATCAAGGTTTTGTCGGGTGAATTGCCATTTGAGCAATTCCAATCAGCAGGAATCGGCACGGAAGAACAAATGACGACCGAGCCAGAAAAACCGCAAACCCCAAGCCATGTTGAGGTTAAAAAGCTGTCCAGCGTGTCTATTACCAAAACGCCAAGCGCGATAGTGGTGAAATCACCATTTAATAGCGACTTTGTGGAGGATGCAAGGCGCTTGGGCGGGAAGTTTGCAAACAACGCATGGGCGTTTGATAAACGCCTTGAAAACGATGTTCGTAACTCCCTCAAGAACAATTACGGAAGCGACGGAGATAGCGAAGGCGAGTTCGTGC
>CAZTYJ010000039.1:0-18280 GCA_964618025.1 uncultured Halothiobacillus sp.
TGCCGGACATGAGATGCTGCACGCCTTGAAGGAACAGCGCCCTGACCTCTATGCGGCCAAACCCCAAGACCTGATTAAGAAGGGATTAAGACTACACGTCTTCCTTAAAAAGGAAGACACCTTCCGAAAGTCAAATGAATGGTTGGTGGCCGTTGCACAACATCGTGGCCTGTCGCTGCGGTTCGTAGGCGGGGAGACAGGGGCAGTCTCGATATCCAAGGCAAACCCCAGCCCTGTTCAAGCCCGCCTACAACCAGCCGCTACGCTTCAGCCAGCGGTGCAAAACCATGCTTCCTACTAAAGTGAGCAATACCACCAGCGGGTAGCCGAATCGCCAATCCAGCTCCGGCATACTCGCAAAGTTCATGCCGTACATGCTGAACCCCTGCTTGTGCTTCGCGCAGATACTCCAGTCCGGCGAGCAGTTGGTTGAGGTGATCCTGTACATCGCGGAAATAGGGGCGCAAAGGCTTGGGGACACCGTGGCGCTGGGCACTGCTGGCCAGACTGACCGCAATCTCGCGCAAGGGTTGGGCGGCGTGATGCAGATGCAAAATGGCGCGCTTTAGCGCATACAGATCCGTCAACACCCCCAGATCGCGGATACGCCCGGCAATCACCTGCCCCTCCAGGGTATCCAGCCGCTCTTCAAAACGGTTGCGCCAGGGCATGTAGTCATCCACCACTTCATCCAATACCGCGTGCAAGGCGTTGTTCATCCCGCGTCCAAGACGGCTGGACGTGCGTTCAAAGCGCGTGAGCGCTGCAAAACCGGGGCAATAGCGCCCAAGATGCAGCAATAAAATCACCCGCTCGTTGAGAAATACATGCAGCTCGCCCAAAGCCAGCTCGTGCGCGCCATCCGCACTCACCGCCGGAGCCAGCACCATGAAATAGCTCTCGCTGCCCGCATGTCCTGCGTCACTTTCGTAAGCCTCAAACTTGATGTGCTGATCGGCCAGACGGGCATCTTCAATCGCCAGTTCGTGCACTCCAAACAGGGCTTGCAACTGCGCCAGCACCAAGGGGCTGGGCTGGTGTAGCTCCAGCCAGAGGAAACTGCCTTCTTCAGCCAGCAGCGCAGGAATCTGCTCCACCGCACACTGCAACCGCGAACCGTCTCGCCGCCAGGCGGCACAGTGCAACACGCTTGCGGCAAAATCGCCCAGTGAATCGCTCATCAGGTACATGCGGTTCCCTCCACGTCCACCATCAAAGCCTGCGCAAGCTCGCCATCCAGCACATGCAGGCGTTCGGCCACACGCACCATCAGCGCACCGCTGGAGGGTACGCGGTCTTCAATGCGCACACTCGCGCCCGGCACCAGGCCACGTTCCGCCAGATAACGCAGCTCCTCCGGCTGGCGCTCGGATAAACGCGCCAGACGCAGATTGACATGCAGCGGCGCATCACACAGCGAGCAGAGCTGACGCGCATCGAACAAATCCTCATCCGGCGGCGGAATCTTTGATCCATGCGGGTCATTTTCAGGTCGCCCCAACACTTCCCACATCTGATTGACCACACGCCTGCTCACGCAATGTTCAAGAATTTCGGCCTCGGCATCCACTTCATCCCAACTCAAACCCAACACCTGTACCAAAAATTGCTCAACGATGCGGTGCTTGCGTATGGTTTCCACCGCCACCCGACGGCCTTCCTCAGTGAGGTGTACGCCTTGATAAGGCACATGCTCAATCAAACCCTCGGCAGCCAGTTTTTTCATCATGCCAGTCACCGACGGCGCAGCCACCCCCAAACGCTCGGCCAATGCCGAGGTCGAAACGGCCTGAGCCGGCTCACCCGCCAGTTTGTAAATGGTTTTCAGGTAGTCCTGAAGGGCGCGTGAACTCATGCCCAAGCCACATCCGATAGTGAGAAGGTATGGAAGCTATCATTTTTTAGCATTTGACGGCATGACATTCTGTCGTATAGATTCCACTAATCTTAAATTTAGTCGAGGCTAAAAATGAACCCTCCCCAGCCATCCAGTTCAGCGAGCATGGACTCGCGCCCATTGGTACGCCCGTTCTGGTTTTTCCTCGGCCCGGCCTTTCTGGTTTCGGTCGGCTATATGGATCCGGGCAACTGGGCGACTTCGCTGGAAGCGGGCAGCCGCTATGGCTACGCCCTGCTGTGGGTGGTGAGCATGGCCAGCGCCATCGCCATCCTGATGCAAGTGCTCGCTGCGCGTCTGGGCGTGGTAACGGAAAAAGACCTGGCGCAACTGATCGCCGAACGCTGGAGCGGCTGGCGTGCCAAGGGGCTGTTGTCCACTGCCGCGCTGGCCATGATGGCCACCGATCTGGCCGAATTTCTTGGCGTGGCGATTGCGCTCAACCTGCTGTTCAACATCCCCCTGCCCGTGGCCATTGTGCTCACCGTGTTTGATGTGTTGCTGATTCTGTGGCTGGAGCGCTTCGGCTTTCGCTGGGTGGAAATGGTCATCATCGCCTTTGTCGCCACCATTGGCCTCGGCTATATCGTGCAGATGTTCATCATCCAGCCGGACATTGTGGCGATTGCCAGCAATGCTTTTATGCCCAATCTGACGATTACCGATACCACGGCATTGTTTATCGCCTTGGGCATCATTGGCGCTACGGTCATGCCGCACAACATCTTCCTGCATACCTCGCAGGTACTCACCCGCATTCGTGATGTCGGCCACGACAAGAAACGCGCCTACCGCCTGCTCAAATGGGATACCGTGGGCGCATTGTTCGTCGCCTGGATGGTCAACTCGGCGATTCTGATTACCGCCGCAGCCGCCTTCCACGCCAAGGGACTGATGATTACCGACATCGACCAAGCCTACCACACCCTCGGCCCGCTATTCGGTCAGGCGGCAGCCTTGACCTTCGCCATCGCCCTGCTCGCCGCCGGTATCGCCAGCTCGACCACGGCCACCCTGGCCGGGCAGATCGTGTTCGAGCCGCTACTGGGGCGCAAGGTGAATATGGCGCGTCTGCGCCTGGGCTTGCGCCTGCTCACCATGATTCCGGCGGTGGTCGCCATTCTGCTGGCTGCCAAACCCTTGAGTCTTTTGGTGCTCTCGCAGGTGATTTTGTCGATGCAACTGCCTTTTACCCTGATTCCGCTGATTTTGCTGGTTTCAAACAAAAAACTCATGGGCAATATGGTCGCGCCGCACTGGATGATTGTCATGGCTTGGGCATCTGCTTTGCTTATAATCACACTCAATCTTTGGTTTTTATTGAGCAACTGAGCGATGCCTCTTGCCCGAATCTATGCTTTGCTGGCCATAAGCCTCCTGAGCAATACCGCGCTTTTGGCCAACGAAGCCAAAACCGCGATAGTTCATGGTGAAATTGCGCCACGCGCCTCAACCATGCCCCCCGCCCCTGGCGAAGAACAAGGCGGCCTGTTCGCCCACATGGATAACGAGGTGGTGAGCAATTTTTCCGGCGGCCTGCAAAGCGGTAGCGGGCTGAATACCGTGGCCACGGCAGGCTACAACCTGGATGGCGCACGTATTGGTCTGCCAGGCAGTCAGTTCACGCTTTCGGTCATGGCGTTGCACACGGCGCAGGTGCGCGAAAAATACGTCGGCAGCATCACCAACCCCAGTGGTCTGGAGGGCGAATTTGATCGCGGCGTGCTGGATAACCTGTGGTGGCAACAAACATGGATCAGCCGGGACGATTTCAGTCTGAACAGCCGCCTCGGACTCTATGCCCTCGACGATGTATTTCTGTTCACCGATAGCGCAGCTCAACTGGCCAACAGCTCTTTCGGCATGGATCCGACCTTGAGCGAGAACTTCGCCGTGTCCACCTTTCCCAAGAACGGTAGCGGCCTGACGCTGGAACTTGGCAATGCCGCCGACATAGAAAACGCCGGTATTCGTCTGCGTTACGGGCTGATGCAAGGCGATGTGGCTGAGCAAAGCAAGCCTTTTGACAGCGGTGCCTTGCATCTTGCCGAACTCGAGCTGCGCCCCAGCGAAGGCACGCTGCTCAAGATCGGCGGCTGGACACGCCATGTCGGTGGCGATCCTGGCTTGCGCGCGGCCTATGTTTCCGCTGAGCAACGCCTGCTGGACAACGGTGCTTCCAGGCTGAACGGCTTTATGCGCAGCAGTTTCGTTGACTTTTCCGCACCCGCCGGAGATTCCCCCAGGGTCAAAAGCTTCAGCGCCATCGGCCTTAACTACGCTGCGCCTTTCGCCGCGCGTCCCAAGGATGTCTTCACCCTGGCCTATGCCCACCTGGGGCTGGAATCCGCCGCCGAGTTCAAGGGCGATGAAAGCTTCGTGGAAATCAGCTACATCTTCAATCTGACGCGCGGCATCCACCTGCAACCCGATCTGCAATATATCCAGAACCCTGGCGGGCTGTATGACAATGCCTGGGTAGGTATTTTGCGGCTGCATATCGAGTAGTGGGGATTTCTATACATTCGATCAAGCCGATGGATGCAAGCCAAATCTGCGAAAAAGCGGAACATACACGCCGCATGTGACACGCCGCATGTGAGCATTTTGAGCCGATTTTGGCTGCGAAAGACACGGCTGCGCGGGCAAGCCCGCTCCTTGTATGTTTAACTCACCCAAGCCCCTTCGGACAAGAAAAAAAGCCGGAGTTATTCAAAAAGCCAGTGAACGTGTTATTAATCAGGCGGGTCTTGACAACCCCAACGACTCAACCCCTGGGTTACACTCATCGCCCCAATCGCCACTTTTGATTGTCGTCCCTGGAGTTATCATGCCCCAAAACCGCGCATTTTTCCTTGGTGTTGTGCTTGGCCTCTGCTCGGCGGCGACCTTGGCCACCTCTGCCAACGCCAACCCTTCCCCGCCCCCAGCCCCCAAAGTCGGTGTGATTGAGGTACAAAAACAGACCCTACGCCCACAGGTCGTATTCCCGGCGCAGATTCGCGCGGTGGAACAAGTGGAGGTGCGCTCGCAGGTCAGCGGCATGTTGCAAAGCGTCAATTTCACCGACGGCGAGCGTGTGGAAAAAGGCCAGCTGCTCTACGTCATCGATCCGCGCCCATTCGCAGCTGAAGTCGCTGCCGCCGAGGCCGCCGTGGCACAGGCCGAGGCCAATCTGCGCCTTGCCAGCAAGGAGCAGGCGCGCGGGCAGGAACTGGCGCGCACGCAAACCCTGTCTCGTGAATCCATCGACCAGCGCGACAACGTCCGTCAGGTGGCCGAAGCCAGTCTGCGCGCCGCCAAGGCGCGTCTGGAAACGGCGCGCATCAATCTGGACTACACGCAGATTCGCGCACCGATCAGCGGGCGCATCGAGCGCACTCAGGTCACGCCGGGCAATATCGTTACCTCGCCCTTTGGTAGCGCAACCACGCTTTTGACCAGCATTACGCCCACCGACAGCCTGTACGTGTATTTCCAGATCGACGAAGCCACGCACATGGGCTTCGCCGCACAAAGCTCCAATGCGCCGCTGGGTGAGCCGATACTCGTCACCGTGCAAGCTCAGAACGGCCTCAGCGAAAAAGCGACTATCGACTACCTGGCACCGACGTTCAACGCCAAAAGCGGCGCACGTCAGGCGCGCGCCACGCTGGACAACCATGCACATCGTCTAAGCCCCGGCCAGTTCGCCAATGTCAGGATGCACACCGCGCAACTTTTTGATAACCCGGCAATTCCAGCCGCTGCCGTGAGCATGAATCAAAGTCGGCATTTTGTGATGCTGGTCGATGCCGAGAACAAGGTGCAGATGCGCCCGGTCAAGCTTGGGCCGACGATCAACGGCCTGCGCCCAGTACTGGAAGGCTTGAAAGGCGGCGAACGCATCATCGTCGAAGGTCTGCAACGCGCCCGCCCCAACACGCCGGTCACACCCGAACTGATCGCCGCCAAGCCCGCGACGGATGAATGCAAGGCGGACAACACCCAGGCCAAACCGAGTGCGCCACTGCAAAGCTGTTTTTCGGCGGCGAATAAACCTTAAGAATATTTAGCCACAGAGAACACAGAGGGCGCAGAGAAAAACCCACTCATTCTGAGATAGGGTTACGTAGGGCAGATAAGCACGGCGCATCCATCAGTTCTGCTTTTCTTCAGTGATCTCTGTGCCCTCTATGGCTAAAAAAGATTTTATTAGGACAACCATTCCATGCGTTTCGCCAGTTTCTTCGTTGACCGTCCGATTTTCGCCATCGTGCTCTCCGCGCTGGTGCTGATTGGCGGCTGGGTGTCGCTCAAGGGTTTGCCGATTGAGCAATACCCCGAAGTTGTGCCGCCGACCATCCAGATTTCCACCCGCTACCCCGGCGCCAGCCCGCAAACCCTGTCGCAAACCGTGGCCGCGCCGATTGAGCAGGAACTGGTGGGCATCGAGCATTTGCTTTACATGTCTTCGCAGTCCACCGCCGATGGCTCGATGAGCCTGACGCTGACTTTTGAAATTGGCACCGACCTCGACATTGCGCAAATGCAGGTGCAGGCCAAGGTGCAAAACGCCGAGCCGCGCCTACCGGAAGAAGTCAAACGCCAGGGCGTGGTCACGCGCAAGCAATCACCGGACTTGATGCTGGTGATCCACCTGATTTCGCCGGATGAACGCTACGACTCGCTGTTTTTGGGCAACTATGCCGTGCTCAATATCCGCGATGCGCTCAAGCGCGTGGACGGCGTGGGCGACACGCGCGTGTTTGGTTCCGACGAATACGCCATGCGCGTCTGGCTCAATCCCGACCAGCTGGCCGCGCGCAGCCTGACCGCCTCCGACGTGGTGGCCGCGATTCGTGCGCAAAACGTACAGGTGGCGGCGGGCAGCGTCGGTCAACCGCCGGGCACGGCGAGCAGCGCCTTCCAACTGACCGTGACGTCGCAAAGCCGCCTGCGCTCGGTCGAAGAGTTCAACAACATCATCATCCGCACCGAATCCGACGGCAGCATGGTGCGCCTCGGCGAGGTGGCGCGTCTTGATCTGGGCGCGGCCAGCTATGCCCTGCGCTCCAAGCTGGACGGGCAGGATGCGGTGGCCATCCCGATTTTCCTGCGCCCCGGCGCGAACGCGTTGGCCACTTCGGAAGCGGTGAAAAAAACCATCGAGCGCCTGAAGCAAAACTTCCCCGAGGGCATCGACTACCGCATCGTCTACGACACTACGCAGTTTGTGCAGCAGTCGATTGATGCGGTGATTCTGACCTTCTTTGAGGCGCTGCTGCTGGTGATTCTGGTGGTCATGCTGTTCCTGCAAACCTGGCGCGCGGCAATTATCCCGCTGATTGCCGTGCCGGTGTCGATTATCGGCACCTTTATCCTGTTGAATGCACTTGGTTTTTCCATCAACACCCTCACCCTGTTCGGGTTGGTGCTGGCGATTGGCATCGTGGTGGACGATGCCATCGTGGTGATCGAAAACGTCGAGCGCCATATCAGCGAAGGCATGGAACCGAAAGCGGCGGCACGCATGGCCATGCAGGAAGTCACCGGGCCGATTATCGCCATCTCCTTGGTGCTGGCGGCGGTGTTCATCCCAGCCTCGTTCATTTCCGGCATCAACGGCGAGTTTTACCGCCAGTTCGGCCTGACCATTGCGGCGGCCACGCTGATTTCCGCCTTCAACTCGCTTACCCTCAGCCCGGCGCTGGCGGGCATGTTGCTTAAGCCACATGATGCCAAGCCGGACATGATGACGCGCCTGCTGAACCTGTTGTTCGGCTGGTTTTTCAAGCTGTTCAACCGCGCTTTCGGCGCTGCCAGCCACGGCTATGAATGGCTGGTCAAACGCCTGATGCGCGTCAGCCTGATCGTGCTCATCGTCTTTGGCGGCCTGCTCTATCTGACCGGACAAACCCTGATGAGCATTCCAGCGGGCTTTATCCCGCCGGGGGATCGGGGTTATCTGATCGGCGTGATTCAACTGCCGCCCGCCGCCTCGCTGGAACGCACCACCGCCGTGACCCAGGAAGCCGCCGCGCTCATCCGTAGCGTTCCCGGCGTGGGGCATACCGTGGCTTTCCCCGGGTTGTCGATCGTCAGCTTCGGCCCGACCTCGAACGCCGCCACCATTTTTGTACCGCTCAAGCCATTTGGCGAACGCGTGCCGCTGGGGCAAAACGCCAATGCCATCGCCATGCAGATGCGCCAAAAACTCGGCAGTATCGACGAAGCCTTCGTCGCCGTGTTCCCGCCGCCGCCGATTCGCGGTTTGGGCTCACTCGGCGGTTTCAAGCTGCAAGTGCAGGATAAAAGCGGCGTGGGGCTGGATGCGCTGGACGAAGCCGCCAAGCAGGTCATGGCCGCAGGCAATGCCATGAGCAAACAGACCCCCGGCGTGACCGCGCTGTTTTCCAGCTTCCAGAACAATGTGCCGCAGCTGCACACGCAAATCGACATCGAACGCGCCCTGCAAAGCGGCGTTCCGCTGCAAAGCATCTACGACACGCTGCAAATCAACCTCGGTTCGCTGTATGTCAACGACTTCAACCTGTTTGGCCGCACCTATCAGGTGATCGCCCAGGCCGAAGGCGAGTTCCGCAGCGGCATGGAGAGCATCGACCGCCTGCAAACCCGCAACAGCGAGGGCACGATGGTTCCGCTCTCCGGCCTGGTGGAGACCACGGAAATCACCGGCCCGGATCGCGTGGTGCGTTACAACACTTATCCTGCGATTGAAATCAACGGCTCAGCCACCCCCGGCACCAGCTCGGGCGAAGTCATTCAGGTGATGGAAAAACTCATGGCCGACACCCTGCCGCCGGGCGTGGGCTATGAGTGGACGGAGCTGACCTATCTGCAAATCATTGCCGGCAATACCACGCTGCAAATCTTCGCCATTTCGGTGCTGGTGGTCTTTCTGGTGCTGGCGGCGATGTATGAAAGCTGGTCATTGCCGTTTGCCATCATTTTGATTATGCCGATGGTGATCCTGTTCGCCATGCTCGGCGTGAAAATGACCGGCGGCGATAACAATATCCTCACCCAGGTGGCGCTATTGGTGCTGATCGGGCTGGCGAGCAAAAACGCCATCCTGCTGGTCGAATTCGCCAAAATCCGCGAGGATCATGGGCTATCGCCGATGGAGTCCGCACTGGAAGCCTGTCGCCTGCGTTTGCGCCCGATCATCATGACCTCGATCGCCTTTATCGCCGGAGTCGTACCCCTGGTCTTGGCGACTGGTGCCGGTGCAGAGATGCGTCACGCCATTGGTACGCCGGTATTTTTCGGCATGATTGGCGTGACCTTCTTTGGTCTGCTGCTCACGCCGATGTTTTATCTGCTGATTCGCGGCCTCGTCCTGCGTGGCAAAATGGCGCACGCCGAATCGACCTGAACCGCCTGATATGACCCCACTTCCACCGCAGAAAAAACCGAATTACTACCTCATCTCCGTCAACATCTACGGCAGAAAGCACAACCTGGCGCATGAGCGCAGCTTCACCCAATCCACCTACTCATGGAGCCCGGTGCAGGAACACCTTGGACAGGGCAGCTGCGCCGATATTTACACCACGCCGACCGCCGCACGCGAAATGTTCCGCCGCGTCATGCGTCACATCGTGCACAAGGAAGCGCCGTATTTTCGCGCCGGTCTGGATGCCGACACGCTTTATCTTGAAGGCGTGTACATCCAGCACCACAACCTCGACCCGGAGCGTCTGGAAACCGAGGATGAGCGCAAAGACCGCTTGATTGCGCTCCTGTCGAGCGGCTCACCGATTAGTGCCGAAGATGCGGCTTTTTTGAAAAAACTGCTTGGGTAGGCAGCGCCAAGAACCTGCCAGATCAAGCGCTCACTTGGCGGCCTTTTCAATCGCCTTGCCGCCACTCTGAATATCCTTGCCCACACCTTCCACGGTATTGCAGGCGGCGAGCAGCACACTCACAGCCAAAACGAGCATCACTGGAATAAATTTCATGCAGTTCCTCTTTTTGGAACAGGGTTAGGGAAACGCTGATTTATTCAGCGTTTCCCGCTTGGGGCATGGATGCCCCAACACGAACAATGGCGCAAGCCATTGATGCGTGAAGACCGTTGCGGGCGTGTACCGCAACGAGGCTTGCTGATTTATTCCATGGACGGAATAAATCAGCATCTATAGGACTTACGCAAAGCTGGGATTTAGCTCCCTCTCCCCTCGCGGGAGAGGGTTGGGGAGAGGGGGCGACAACGCTCGCTAAAACATAGGCTTATGCCACATTTCCCCACCCTCTCCCCAACCCTCCCCCATCAAGGGGGAGGGAGCGAAAACCTTAAATCTGCGTAAGTCCTAATCTACTTAGAAAATCCGGATTGAAGTCCATGGACAAGAAATTTACCCGTAACATCAAGCAACAACAAGAGCACAAGCGTCAGTAGCAACCAGGCCACGCCAATCAGCGCAAACAGATTGGGCGCCTGCATCAAACTGCTCATCAATGAGTCCTGATAGTAAAAAAACCAGGCATGATCGGCGGGAAAAATCCATTCATGCAGCGCGTAAAACACGGGCTTAAAGCCGAAAACCAGCAACAGCGCGGCCAGCAAAAGCACCACCAGCCCACTTCCCAGCAACAACTTACCCAACGACGGCAAGCGCCATTGCTGCGCGATGCTCAAGGCCAGCCAGACCAGCCAGAGCGCACTCACCACCGCCCCAAACACCATGCCCGCATCCACCAGCCGCGCCACGTCCTGCAAATGCAGCACTTCATCCCGCGTGAGCAACAAGCCCAACGCCCTGCCCTGTCCATCCTGATACGTCAGTTGCGCCAGACCCGCGCCCTGCGCATGAATAGCCTGTGAAATCGCCGAAAAATGCGCGAAATGTTGCGCAATATCAGTAACCGGATAATCCTGTTTACCCAAGCGGTTTTGCGGCACATAGGTTTGCAGCGTATGGCCTATATCCAGCCCGCCGTAAGCCAACGGGTACAGAAAATCCACCGCCGCCAGCCCAAGCCAGGCCAGCCATAACGCCACGCCCCACAGCAACAGGCCATAGATACCTGCGAACACGCTACGCATGTTTACAGCTCAACCGACGCGCTCATCAAAGCCGCACGTTGAGCACTGGCACGATGACGCGCCGCCAGTTCGGCGTAATACGTCGCGGAGTATCCAAGATATTCCAGCTCTTCCTCGGTGAGCTCCCGCACCTTGCGCGCCGGAGCGCCCAGCCACAAAAACCCCGACTCCAGCACCTTGTGCGGCGGTACCACACTGCCTGCGCCAACGATCACATTCGATTCGATCACCGCCTCATCCAGAATCAGCGAGCCCATGCCAATCAAGGCGCGATCATGCACCGTACAGGCATGCAGCACCGCCCGATGCCCGATGGTGACGTCATCCCCAACCCACACTGGCGCGCCGCGTGGGTGAAAACGGCTGGCATGGGTGACATGGATCACCGTACCGTCCTGCACATTGGTACGCGCACCAATGCCGATGCTATTAATATCCCCGCGCAACACCGCCATAGGCCAGATCGAGCTTTGCGCCCCCAGACTGACCTGACCGATCACCTCAGCACACTCAGCCACCCACACATTGTCTCCAAGCATGGGGCTAAAATGCTCAAAATTGCGTATCGTCATGCGCCTGCGCCATCCAGAAAATTGCAAAGCACGCATGATAGCGCCAACTTCGCCCCAAAAAACATCACGAATGCTGCAACGTCTCAAACTTTACGCCCAACTCACCCGCCTCGATAAACCCGTCGGCACGCTGCTTTTACTTTGGCCTACCCTCTGGGCTTTATTTCTGGCGGCTGCCCCCGGATGGCCCAGCCTGCTCAATCTTGCCGTATTTACTGTCGGCGTGGTGCTGATGCGCTCGGCGGGCTGCGCCATCAACGACTACGCCGACCGCCACATCGACCCGCACGTGGCGCGCACCTGCACCCGCCCGCTCGCCGCCGGCCTGATTCGTCCGTGGGAAGCCCTGGCGGTATTTGCGGTTTTGAGCCTGCTCGCCTTTGGATTGGTGTTTCTGCTCAACCCGCTCACGCAGCAACTCGCCGTCGTAGGCCTGCTGCTCGCCGCCAGCTACCCGTTCATGAAACGCCTGCACCACCTGCCGCAACTGCACTTGGGTATCGCCTTCGCCTGGGCCGTGCCGATGGCCTATGCCGCGCAAAGCGGGCAATTCAACCTCACTGCCCTGCTGCTGTTTTGTGCCACCGTCACCTGGACGATTGCCTACGACACCATGTACGCCCTCGCCGACCGCGAAGATGATCTGAAAATCGGCGTGAAATCCACCGCCATTCTGTTTGGCAAACACGACCGACTCATCATCGGCCTGCTGCAACTCCTCACCCTGCTGATTCTTTTTATCATCGGCCAGATACACGCCCTTGGGCTGCCCTACCAGCTCAGCCTGCTCGCCGCTCTTGGGCTGAGCGCCTGGCAACAATGGTTGATTCGCGATTACGACCCCGCCGCCTGCATTCGCGCCTTCAAAAATAACCAGTGGCTAGGCGCGGCGGTGTTTGTGGGGTTGGTCGTCAGTTTTGTGGGCTATTGATGCGATGCTCAATTTTTCCGAATTGCAGGCCGCCGTGCGCCTCTCGGATGAGCTGATTAGGGACATAATCACACGGGATGCAGCAAGCATTAACCTCGCCTTGCCGCTTGCAAACATTGGTAAAGAATCGGCACATTCACCTCGCCATTAGAAACCCATACCTCACCATCCTGAAGGGTGAACGACAAGCGCATGGTGCGCGCAGCCAAGGCTTCCAGCGCCTTGAGCGAAGCATCATCGACCACGAACACGCTTAAATGATCCAGCCTTGCAAAGTCTTTGGCCGACTTGTCCCACCAAATCGCCGCCGCGCGCTCAGAATAGTTGTACACAATCACCTGCCGCGCCCGTCCGCAGGCCTTGCGCAAACGGCGCTCATCCGGCTGGCCGACTTCAATCCATAGCTCAATTTCACCGGTTAAATCTTTCTTCCATAAATCCGGCTCATCTTCTGCGGAAAGCCCGCGCGTAAAGCTCAGTGCCTCATCCGCGTGCAAGGCAAACGCCAATATGCGCAACATCAAACGTGTTTCGTTCTCCGACGGGTGCATGGCAAGAGTCAGCGCATGATTGGCGTAATAGTGCCGATCCATATCGGAAATATCGAGCTCGGCTTTGTAGATGGTGGAGCTAAGCGCCATAGTGAAATAAACCTTGTAAGTATTGATTCAGCGTAGTTGGATTGAGACTGTAGGTCAGGCTTCAGCCTGACATGTCGGCCTGAAGGCCGACCTACGTTCAAGGATAATGCTTATCTTGATGAGACTGGCCGTTTGCGGATCATAGACGACTTCGGTCATCGACCCATCGCGGATGCGCTGCACCACTTCGTCGATCACATGTAGCGGCACCAGAAACCACTCTCTTGGCTTGACCGGATGGCCAAAACGGTCTTCGATGCTCAAATCGAGCTGGGCGGCAGCGAACACGCGGTGGAAAACGCTTTCCAGTTTAACGCGGTTCAGGTTATGCAAGGTGTAGGTTGCAACCACCTCCACCTCGGCCAACAGATAGGTGGCATCTTTTTCCGCAGCGGCGATGCGGCTCTCCACCTTGCCGCCAGTCACGCCGATTTTGTGGATCAGCTCGCGGTGCTCGGCCACGAAGGGGTGGCTGGACAGGCTACGCAGCACATAGATGGTTCCGCTGGCAATGTCCTCAGGCTCAGGCGCATCACCAAACAGCGGCCCCATATCCGGATCGGTCAGGCGGCGACCGGTCTCGTCCTTGTACAGCGCTCTTTGGAGTGAACGGAGTAGCAAATTGCTTTCCGTGCCATTGCTATAAATCACCCGCAAGCGCGCATCCTCATGTCCGCTGGGCGTCTTGAGCATTTCACCGACTTCGGCAACATACGCAAGCTGCCCGCCGACAATAAAATAGTTTCCGCTGGCAATGCTTGCATCGCGTCCAAAGCGCAGCGTTTTGCGAAGGCCAGCGTTCAACTCCCGCTCCACCTGCGCCAACAGCGGTTGGTACTTCGCAAAATCCGCACAGGGTGTACGGTCGGCAATGTCCTCCGCCGCACGTTTTTCAACGCTGGAACGCACATGACGCAGCACGGTGATGTTGTGCTGATCGGTACGTGCGTCGTCAATACCCAACTCGGCCAGCAAAGCGTCTTCATCCAGCTCATCCACACCTACCTGAAGCGCTTTCCCTCCGGACAGCAAACCGGGGGCATCTAATTCGGCCAACAAAGTTTGCGCCTCCGGCAAGATGCGTAGCTGCTCCAAACGCACGGCATACAGGCGCTCGAAAATATCACGATCTTCACCATGCAGCGGGGCACGACCATGCGCTTGATGGAAACGCAAAATATCCTCAAAGCCCGCGATAATGCGCTCCTCACGCGGCGTATGGCTGGTCGCCTTAGGCGGAGCACTGTCTACACCCAGCGCCTCTAGCAGCGCATCATCATCCATTTCAGCCATGCGCATCTTCCTCAGCCTTGCTCCTGGCTTGCGCACGATAGCGCGCGAAAGCCGCCACGCCTTGCGCCAAAAGCTGCTCATAAGGATCGGCGGCGTGACTCTCCGGCAGGCGACCGCGCTCGTTCTTGAACAGCAAGGCACGCCTGGCCAATTCGCGTGCCTCATCTTCTGGAATATTCAGTGTCTTTGCCCCGATACTGGCCTGCACCTGACGCAACAGCTTTTCGTCCATGCTTCGAGCCAGCACCGCATAAGCCGCATCAAAAGGGTTGATACGGTCAATCAGATCAATATCCAACTCGCGCACATTGACGAACTTGCGTACCCCGTCGATCAGGGCAGTGCTGCCTTGCTCCCCTGCCCCGCTTGATAGCGAGGAAAGCGGCGCGCCGTTGTCCTGCGCCAAGGCCAGCTTGGCCTGCTGGGTGATATTCATGGCGGCAACGGCATGTTGGCGCACGGCCTCCTGATCGCTGGCACTCAATTCCGGATAGCGCTCGCGCACAATCTTGCCCATGCGCAACTGGGTCAATTCTTCCGGCAAGGTATTTTCCTGATCGAACAAACCGCGCTCCAACGCAACTTTGTCCTGCAAAAAACGAGTGACGACCTCGTTCAAGTCCTCCTTGCAGATGCGCGTGGCTTCCGGGCTTTGTGGCTTGACCAGCCCATTGATCTCGATATGGTAGTGGCCGGTACGCTCATTCACGCCCACATTACGCCCTTCGGCCTGATAACCGGCCTCGCCGTAATCAAAGCCCGGCAGCGCGCCGCTATTTTTCGGCGTGAATTCATAACGCGGACTCAGCACCTGCTCCATCAACAGACTGGCAGAAATGGCCTTGAGCATATCGTTCACCGCCTCGGTCACGGCGACCTGATCGGCGGCAGGCTCGGCAATCAGATTGGTGAAACGCGCCCGCTCCTTGCCCTCGGCATCCCGCGTGGCGCGGCCAATGATCTGCACAATCTCGGTCAGACTGCTGCGGTAACCGATGGTCAGCGCGTGCTCGCACCAAATCCAGTCAAAGCCCTCCTTCGCCATGCCCAGCGCAATAATCACGTCAACGTGGTCGCGGTCATGTTTGTGCGCCGGGTCTTTCAGCGCCGCCAGCACGTTTGAGCGCCGCAGCGCATCGCTATCGTCCACCAGATCAGCCACCCTCAACACCCGGCCTTGTGGCGTTTTGATGTGATGAAAGCCCGTGTCCGGGTCGATGCCCTCCCACTCACCCAGCGCGTGCATAATCTCGTTCACCTCGCGCTCCTTGTCCTTCAGGCTTTCACGGGCATTCACATTCGGAATATGCACAATGGTTTTCAACGCCGGATCAAGCACCTTGGCCACGGTCTCAACATAAGAGCCCGTGTAGAAAAAATAGCCAATATCCAGCGACTTGAGCCATTGGTAGCCGTTGAGCTGCTCATAATAGGTATAGGTCACCGTCTCAAAACGGGCTTCATCGGCGGGTGCCAGCACCGCCGCGCTATCGCCGCGAAAATACGAACCGGTCATGGCCACAATATGGCTCTTATCACGCTCGATTAACGCGCCCAACTGACTGCCCAGCCTGTTGTCCGGGCTGGCGGACACATGGTGGAACTCGTCAACCGCAATCAGCCGCTGATCAAAAGCCTCCACACCCAGCTCATCCAGCGCAAAACGAAAAGTCGCGTGAGTACACACCAACACCTGGTCACGGCTGGCAAGAAACTCGCCCACCGCCTTGACCTTCGTCCTGGCAAGCTTCACATTATCCGCGCCCGGCGCATTGCACAGATTCCATTGCGGCGCGACCTGCCAATCCCAGTGAAAACCGTGCTGGCTCAGAGGCTCATCGGCGAAACTACCGCCAATCGAACGCTCCGGCATCACGATAATCGCCTGTTTCAAACCCTGATTATTAAGCTTGTCCAGCGCGATAAGCATCAACGCGCGACTTGCCCGACGCAGGCGGCGACTTGATCAAAAGGTATTGCTCGCCGCGCTTGGCATAGGCGCGCTCCTGCATGGCGCGCATTCCCAGCGCATTGGCCTTGGCTGAAGCGCCGCTGCGCACGGTGCTGATGGAGACTGAAGGTACGGTGTAGGTATGGGTCGGGTTGGTCATTCTGAATCGTCTTCCATCGTTGCGCCTTCGCCCGCCAGTTCACGCTCGATCTGCTCAATGCTGGGCAGGCTGGTTTGCAATTCGGCAGGCAGGGATTCGAGCAGTTTGTATTCAGCAATCCCCATAGGCTGCGACTTATCGCCCAGGGCATATTCGGCCACCACCTTGTTTTTGGTCTTGCAGAGCAACAAGCCGATGGTCGGATTATCGTGCTCGCTTTTCACCTGACGATCCACCGCCGTCAGATAAAACCCAAGCTGCCCCAGATGCTCCGGCTTGAACTTACCGCCCTTGAGTTCAATCACCACATAGCAGCGCAGCTTCAGGTGGTAGAACAGCAGGTCGATGAAAAACTCGTCGCCGCCCACGTCCAACAATACTTGCCGCCCGACAAAGGCAAAGCCCGCGCCCAACTCCAGCAGGAATTCGGTGACATGCTTGACCAAGGCGTTTTCAATCTCGCGTTCCCCCGCTTCGCGCCCCAGCCCGAGAAAATCCAAGCGATACGGGTCTTTCAACGACTCGCGAGCCAAATCGGACTTAGGCTTGGGTAAACAGGCCTCAAAATTGGTGATGGCCTTGCCGGTGCGCTCCAGCAGCCTGGTTTCAATGTGGATATTCAGTACATTGCGCGACCACCCGTGGGCAATGGCGCTTTGGGCATAGGCCATACGTTGCTCGGTGTCTTTCAGACGGGTCAACAGCACCAGGTTATGCCCCCAGGGCAATTGTCCAACAGCCTGTTGGACAATTACCGCATCCGGCCACGCTTCAGCAAAGGCACGCATGTACATCAAGTTGGCACGCGAAAACCCCTTCATGTCAGGAAACGCAGCGCGTAAATCATGTGCCAGCCGTTCAATCACCTTGGCTCCCCAACCTTGCTCAGCCTGCCTCGCCAGAATGTCGCGCCCGATCTGCCAATACAACAACACCAGCTCACGATTAACCGCCAGCGTGGCGCGTTGTTGCGCCGTGTGGATGCGAGTTTTCAGTTCACCCAGCCAGTCGGCGTAGCCCTCAGGTAGTGGAGTCAGGCTGATGGGCTTGTCGATCATATTTTTTTCCCCCGAGGTAAATGCTGATTGATTCCATCCATGGAATCAATCAGCTCGCTCATCGCGGCGGGCTAACGCCAGCTTCGCGTTCATGTCCGCGATGGCTCCCATGAATCAAAGACTTACGTCTTTGTTCATGTTGGGGCATCCTGCCCCAAGCGGGAAACACTGAATAAATCAGTGTTTCCCTAGCTTTTTTGTGACTGTTGTTACGCATATTTGTAGGTCGGGTTTCAGCCCTACAACGCCTCATCCAGCCAAACCGCGTCCCACAACGGATAATCGCCAATCCGTTCAACCAAATTTGCCCGCAGCGGATTCGCCACAATGTACCGCGCCATTTTGCGCATATCCTCATCCTGACGCACTGCATGGTCAAAATAATTCGCCTGCCAAACTTGGTGTCCAATCGCGCGTGCCGAGCGCCCCTTCACCAACCGCACAGAGTCGGACAGCGTGCCCTCATGCAACACCATCAACCAATGCAAATGATCCGGCATCACCACATAGCACAGCGTTTCGGCGCGTCCTTCGGCTTGCAATGCCATCAATTCCCGTACCACCTTGCGCCCGTTATCAAGCGAAGCAAAGTGCGGCATCCTACCCTGCGCCACCGTTGTAATGTGATACACCGCACCAGCTTGCGAAGACCGCCCCTTGCGTAAATCGTTATACGTCATCATCCTCACCTGTAGATCGGGCTTCAGCCCGATCATCCCGCCCAA
>CAZTYJ010000040.1:0-14848 GCA_964618025.1 uncultured Halothiobacillus sp.
GTGCGTGCGTGCGTGCGTGCGTGCGTGCGTGCGTGCGTGCGTGATAATGCCCATACAAATCTCCATTACAAGTAAAATTTCAGCCAATATGGCCGATGAACAATATCGAATGTCCTTATCCACCGCAATGACAAAAAAAGCATGTCGCATGGATACAGCGAAGGGTCATCCGGAGATTCAGCTTCGTCCAGAACCTTCGACAGGTATCGTGGCCGTCAGTGCGCCAGTGAAGACTTTCGTACTGTACTCAAGGAATACGGCTTGACCGAATCATGTGCTGATGATCGGTGACGACGTGCACAGCGACGTGCGCGGGGCGCATGATGCGGGTCTGCAAGCCGCCTTGGTGCAAAGCGGAAAATACCATACCGGGGATGAAAACGAGCTTCCGCCGGGCGCAATGCTTTGTCGTGATGTGCTGTCAGCGGTGGAGGCTGTGTTGCTCAAATCCTGAGGGTTGAAATCATCAAGCCGCCTTGAAAAATCTAATGAGAGATCACACCTAGCACTTTTTCTTGGTAGTGCTCGTTTTCGCGTGAAACCTCGAAAAGGCTGAGATTTCCACTGGCAAAGCCATGTGCATAAGGGCGATCAATGAAGTTTTTTAAGCAGTTTGCAACATACATAGAGAGATTCACTGGTACAGCATTTCCGATAACCTGTTCGACCTCTGTTTTGGAACCAGGGAATTGAAAGTCAATTGGAAATGTTTGAATTAGCGCTCTCTCTTGTGTTGTTAAACAGCGTATATTTTCCGATACAGGTGATGTGTCACCACTGTGACCTGGATAGCCTTTTGGCACAGGACGGTTAACACCTCGAATCGTGGGGCTTGGTTCGTCAATACTAAAGATTGCTCGTCTTGCATATGATCTCGGATGGCGATAGTAGTGGTTGATGCCAAGTTTATTCCCAAAGTATTGACGAAGAGTTAATGGTGTTTCTGACAGTCCTTCGAGTAACTCATTTTCTAAGAAATTGTCGCTATTGTGGAGTGCTCCAACAACAAAAAGACGTTTGCGTAATTGAGGAACACCACAGCGTGCAGCATCCAGTGTTTTGATGGTTACCCCATAGCCTGCTTCTTTGAAAATATTTAGAGCTTGTTTAAATGCTTTGGAGCTTGCTGCGCGTGCTACATTTTCCATTACAAAATACTGAGGTAGACACTGGTTAATTATCCTGGAGAAGCTGATAGTTAAATCGGCGCGGCCTTGAGTTTCATCGCGCTTACCTGCACTTGAAAAATCCTGGCAGGGTGGTCCGCCGATAATGATGTTTGGATTGATTTTTTTAATGACAGAAACTGCATTTTTAGTTTCAGACAGATCCAGCTCAATGACAGGATGCTCAGGAAAATTGGTACGATAAATCTCAATTGCTGGTTTCCAGTTTTCAAAAGCGCATGCAATCTCAAATCCAGATTTTTTGAATCCTAGTGATAGCCCGCCGCCGCCTGCAAATAAATCAACGACACGATACTTCATCAGTCGCTCTCAAAAAGATCGGTTGAGAAATACAAAATGGCATCAAAACGTCGTTCTGGGCTAAGGTGCTTGTGTCCCCCTCCCAGGATAATGTTTTTAATTTCGTCTTTCTTGATAGCGAGATTTTTCAAGCGATCACATGCCATTAATCTGCGTGATTTTGTGCCTGAAATTGCAAATTCCTTATCATTTTGCAGGTCATATGTCATCCCGTCATAGATGGGAGCTTGGTGAACTATGCCGCTGCGGGAGAATTCATATAAGAATCGTGACAATCGGAGTGCTGCGCGAAGTTGGCGAGTTATGCCATTGCCAGTTGAAGCAGCGCGAGCGGAGTCAAGGAATAGGTGTGTTAGCGCGAAGTCGCTCCAAACAAATATATCCAAGCAATAGTCGGCAAGCTCTGGAGATTTTCCCTTGGTTTTCCATAATGGCTGTATGAGTAAAGGGCGTTGTCTGTCACGAAACTCACACAGAAAAACTTCTAATGCAGCAAGCGCACGCGGCGCGAGACGGTGCATGACTTCTTTTGAATCCCAATCCCGTAGGATCGCGAAAACAGGTTCAAAAATAGCACGTACCCGTTCACGCTGATCGGCTATAGCCTGTGCCATAGATAGCGCCATGTAGCGCGTGGTTGCAGAACGGATAACAATTTCCGCTCCGTAATTGTGCTCGTCAAGGCGTTCAGTGGTGTTGTCGGGAAGCGTTGTGAGTTTAATTTCCAAAGGGCGAATTTGGGATTCACGAGTCGTGTCACACACGACGAGATCTATGACTGGAATATCGTCGTGTGCATAGTTCCTGAACGCATCAAAGCGTGTTTCAAAAGAGAAAAACAAATCGCTTGATTTTTTATCGCTACCTAATACATCCGAGGCGGAAAGTTCTGTGACCTCCGTAGATATCTCATCACGGAATTTGATATATACCAATGGGATTCCGCGTTCCCGCATATAACAGGCTAATGCGACAGGAAATGCCGAATTGAATTGGTTTTTACCCCAGTAATATGGATCAGCGAAATTACGATTGCTGCGTTGAATACCAAACAATGAAGGCTGCATTTAATGACCTGTATTGGCTAAGTCTTCTTTGGGTTTGAATGAAACGATTGCACTGCAATCAATCCCAACTCAATGCCCCACCGGTCTGATATTCCGTCACCCGGGTCTCAAAGAAGTTCTTTTCCTTTTTCAAATCAATAACCTCGCTCATCCACGGGAAGGGGTTGCCTGCTCCGGCGTACAGCTCGGGCAGGCCGAGTTGGTTGCAGCGGCGGTTGGTGATGAAGTGCATGTATTCGTTGCACATTTCGATATTTAAACCTAGCAGGCCGTTGGGCATGGTGTCGCGGGCATAGGCGACTTCCAGCTCGCAGGCTTCGCGCAGCATGGTTAGCACTTCGTTCTGGAAGGCCGCCGTCCACAAGTGCGGGTTTTCCATGCGGATGGTGTTGATGACATCAATGCCGAAGTTCAGGTGGATCGACTCATCGCGCATGATGTACTGGTATTGCTCGGCGATGCCGGTGAGCTTGTTGCGCCGCCCCAGGCTGAGAATCTGCGCAAAACCGGTGTAGAACCACATGCCTTCAAACACGACGTAAAACGCCACCAGATCGCGCAGGAAGTTTTGCGCGCCTTCAAGGGTGCTGGTGTCGAACTGGCCGTCCATCAGCCCTTTGGTGTACTTGAGCGCCCAGGCGTCCTTGGCGGTGATCGAGGGCACTTCGCGGTACATATTGAACACTTCGCCTTCGGACAGGCCGAGGCTATCGACGATGTACTGGAAGGTGTGGGTGTGAATGGCTTCTTCAAACGCCTGGCGCAGCAGGTACTGGCGGCATTCCGGGTTGGTGATGTTGCGGTAGATGGCGAGCACGATGTTGTTGGCCACCAGGCTTTCCGCCGTGGCGAAGAAGCCAAGGTTGCGCAGCACCATGGCGCGCTCGTCCGGGGTGAGGCCGTCGCGGCTTTTCCACATGGCGATGTCGGCCTGCATGGAAACTTCGGTCGGCATCCAGTGGTTGTTGCAGGCGGCAAGGTATTTTTCCCAGGCCCAGGTGTATTTCATCGGCATGATCTGGTTCACATCAGCCGTGGCGTTGATGATGCGCTTTTCCGAAACATCAATGCGCCCTGCGCCTTGTTCAATACCATCCAGGCCACTTTTATTGGCGTGATCTTCGAGCGCTGCGTTGTCATGCGCGCTGGAGGCGGGGGCTTCGAATTGCGCTATGGCGGTATCGACAATGCCTGGATGAGTGGGGGTGGTCGCAGGGGTATAGCCTGTGCGTGGCGTGATTGGATTGTCCCAGTTCAACATGGTGTTATCTCCTCGAAAGGGCATTCCCCCTCCTTTGAAAAAGGGGGGGTTGGGGGGATTTATTGGCAGGCTTCGCAGGTGGGGTCGAGAATCGAGCAGGCTTTGGGCATGGACAGGCTGCTGACACCTATATGCGCGGCGGCGACGGCCATGGCGGCGCTGTCGTTGCTGCCCGCATCCACGCCGCGCAGCTTGCCGTCGAGCTTGGTCAGGGTGGTTTTTTCGATATGCGTTTTGCCCATGGCGCGCAGGTAGTAGGTGGTTTTCAGGCCACGCACCCAGGCGAGTTTGTACAGGTTGTCGAGTTTCTGCCCGGATGGTTCGGCCATGTACAGGTTGAGCGATTGCGCCTGGTCGATCCACTTCTGGCGACGCGAACCCGCTTCGATCAACCAGCGTGGGTCGATTTCAAACGCGGTGGCGTAAATGGCTTTGAGGTTGTCGGGCACGCGGTCGATGGGTTGTACGCTGCCGTCGAAGTACTTCAGGTCGTTGACCATCACTTCATCCCACAGGCCGAGCTTTTTCAGGTCAGCGGCAAGATAAGGGTTAACCACGGTGAAGTCGCCGGAGAGGTTGGATTTGACGAACAGGTTTTGATAGGTCGGCTCAATCGACTGGCTCACGCCGCAGATATTGGAGATGGTGGCGGTGGGCGCAATCGCCATCACGTTGGAATTGCGCATACCGTATTTTTTCACCCGTTGGCGCAGACCCGCCCAGTCGAGGGTCTGGCTACGGTCTTGTTCCAGATAGCCGCCGCGTCCTTGCGCAAGCAGATCAATCGAGTCGAGCGGCAGAATGCCCTTGCTCCACAGCGAGCCTTCATAGCTGCTGTACTTGCCGCGCTCTTCGGCCAGCTCGCTTGAGGCCTGGATGGAGAAGTAGCTGACGGCTTCCATCGAGGTGTCGGCAAACTCTACGGCTTCTTGTGAGGCGTAGGCCAGTTGCACTTTGTACAGCGCATCCTGGAAGCCCATGATGCCCAAGCCCACCGGGCGGTGGCGCAGGTTGGAGTTGCGCGCCTGCGGGACGGCATAGAAGTTGTAGTCGATCACGTTGTCCAGCATACGCATCGCTGTTTTGGTGGTGCGCTCCAGTTTTTCCATGTTCAGGCCGTCTTCATCCACATGCTGCGCGAGGTTGATCGAACCGAGATTGCACACGGCGATTTCGTGGTCATTGGTGTGCAGGGTGATCTCGGTACACAGGTTGGAGGAATGCACCACGCCGGCATGCTGGTTGGTGTAACGCAGGTTGCAGGGATCCTTGAACGTGACCCAGGGGTGGCCGGTTTCAAACAACATGCCGAGCATTTTGCGCCAGAGTTGTACCGCAGGCAGACGCTTGAACAGCTTGATGCGGCCTTCGTCGGCCATGCGCTCGTATTCGGTGTAGCGTGCAGCGAACGCTTGACCGGTCAGGTCATGCAGGTCGGGGCAGTCGGCGGGCGAGAACAGCGTCCAGTCCTGCTCTTCCACCACGCGCTGCATGAACAGGTCGGGAATCCAGTTGGCGGTGTTCATGTCATGGGTGCGGCGGCGGTCGTCGCCGGTGTTCTTGCGCAGATCGAGGAACTCTTCCACGTCCATATGCCAGGTTTCGAGGTAGGCACAGACGGCGCCCTTGCGCTTGCCGCCCTGGTTGACCGCCACGGCAGCGTCATTGGCCACTTTGAGGAAGGGCACGACCCCTTGGGATTGGCCATTGGTGCCTTTGATATGCGAACCCATGGCGCGCACACGGCTCCAGTCGTTACCCAGGCCGCCGGCAAATTTGGAGAGCAGGGCGTTATCCTTGAGCGCGCCGAAAATGCCGTCCAGATCGTCCGGTACAGTGGTCAGGTAGCAGCTGGAGAGCTGTGGACGCAGGGTGCCGGAGTTGAACAGGGTGGGCGTGCTGCTCATGAAATCGAAGGATGACAGCAACTGGTAAAACTCGATGGCGCGCGCTTCGCGGTCGATTTCGTTGATCGCAAGCCCCATGGCGACGCGCATGAAGAATGCCTGCGGCAGCTCGATGCGGTTGCCCCTGTGGTGGATAAAGTAGCGGTCGTACAGGGTTTGCAGGCCAAGGTAGGTGAATTGCAGGTCACGCGAGGCATCCAGCGCATGACCCAGGCGCTCCAGATCGTAAGTGCGCAATACCGGGTCGAGCAGCTCACATTCCACACCCTTGAAGATGAAGGCGCGGAAAGCTTCGCCATAGCGCGTGGCCATATCCGCCTGGGTGGCGTGGTTGGGCGCAAGGTTGAGGTAACTCAAGGTTTCAGTGCGCAGCTGATCCATTAATAAACGCGCAGCAACGAAGGAGTAATTCGGCTCGGTTTCGATCAGAGTACGCGCGCTCATGACCAGTGATGCGCTGACTTCTTTTTCGCTGACCCCATCGTAGAGATTGCGCAGGGTTTCATGCAGCACGGTGAGCGCATCGGTGCCCGCAAGGCCGGCGCAGGCTTCATCACAGAGTGTGCGCAAACGGGCGCTATCGAGCGTTTCTTTACGACCATCGGGCAGGGTGACGCTCAAGCTGCGCGCCGGAGCGGCCTCTTCCGTCGCAGCGTTCTGTTCTTCGCGTTCGCGCGCGCGCGCTTCGCGGTAGAGCACATAGGCGCGCGCGACTTTGTGATGACCTTCGCGCATCAGCGCCAGCTCGACCTGATCCTGAATGTCTTCGATGTAGAACGAACCGCCGCCCGGGGCGCGACGCTTGAGTGACGCGACGACCGAGTCCGTGAGTTCTTTTACTGTTTCATGGATACGCGGCGAGGCGGCGGCGACCCCACCCTCCACGGCGAGGAAAGCCTTGGTGATGGCGACGGTGATTTTGCTTGGCTCAAATGCGCTGGCCTTGCCATTGCGGCGCGTAACACGAAATTCACCCGGCGCACGAAGATCCGTGCTCATGGGCAGTGCGCTGTCTTCCAGCGTGGTGGGGATGTGGGTATGAGTGGGTGCATCGACAGTGGCAAGGGGCATGGCATCGTCTCGGTGAGTCAAGGTTGACACATCATATAGTGTCTATTGACTCCGTCAAGCACAACATAATGTGGATTACTGCGTATACAACCCTGTTCCCAACCTATGAATAAATTGGGAATCAATCCAAAGAAAAAGCCGCTGAATTGCGCATTCAGCGGCTTGCAATCACCCACTCCGCCTTGCCTTAACAGGCGGATTCAGTATTGAGCGCCGCTGGGCACGCCCCTTGGGCAAAGGCGTTCTATGCAGCCCTGGTCGCACGCGGCAAGAAGAAAATCCAGGCCTTGTGTACGGTCATGCGCAAGTATCTCATGGGTCTCTGGGCGTGTGTCCAGAGTCAAATGCCGTTCGATTCAACCGAGCTTTTTAGTGATCCTTGCCTGAATGAACCGCGAATTGACGGTAAGAGCGGGCTTGCCCGCGAAGAAGCCTTCAACATACGCTTTTTCGCGGGCAAGCCCGCTTCCTTGCGCTTCAAGATATATGCGTGCCGCATCAATAGAATCTGTTTACGATCTTGCCATTGAGCGGAAAAATGGTCGTCAATAAAGTGTAGGTACGAATTCATTCGCACCATTCAGACGCGTTTGTGCGACTGAATTCGCGCCTACAGAACCGTTTTACTGAAGGATTTTTAGCCCCAAAAAAAAATCGTAAACGGATTCCTTAGACAGCAAGCACGCAACATCATTAATTAGAACTTACGCAAGATGGCGGTTTTCACCCCTCCCCCTTGATGGGGGAGAGAGGGTGGTGAAGTTGGCACAAGTCTATGTTTTGGCAAAGCTTGCCCCCTCTCCCCAGCGGCTTCGCTCTCCCCGCGAGGGGCGAGGGGGCTGGATCCGGGGTTTGCGTAAGTCCTAATTAAAAACAAGGCGTTGACGCAACGCCTTGTCAGGATCAAGCCTACAAAATGCCCGCGCTCTACGGGCTTTTTTACCTCTGCTTTAAGGCATAACATCCGCTTCATGCGCGCCGAGCACCATAACGCCATCAGCTTCAACGCGCGCATTACGTGGCAAACTGGCCACACCCACCGCAGCGCGTGCTGGATAAGGCTGATCGAAGTATTCGGACATGATGCTATTCACGCTGGCAAAATGTCCCAAGTCCGTCAAATAGACGTTTAACTTGGCGATATCGTTCAACGAGCCACCCGCAGCCTCACAAACTGCACGCAGATTTTGAAAAACCTGGTGAATTTCAGCCTCGATACTCTCTTGCTGCATTTCCATCGTGCTGGGGCTTAGGGCAATTTGTCCGGAGAGGTACACTGTTTCACCCACGCGCACGGCCTGCGAGTAAGTCCCAATCGCCTCGGGGGCTTGATGGGTTTGAATGGTGCTGCGAGTCATATCGGCATCTCTCCTTGGTGAATAAATTTTTCGAGACCATCGCGCCATATGCGCAAAATTCAGCTTACTTTATGAGCGCCAGACTTTGAGTACGCCTTGTTCGCGCTTCAATCGCCGGATAATTTGAGCCAGATGCAGACGGCTGGTAACTCGCAGCAAGAACGTAATAACGGTGACATTTTGGTCACGGTCGTCAAAGTTGACGTTATCAATATCTGCTCCCGTCTCCGCAATAGACCCCGCCATACGCGCCAATCCTCCGCGCAGGTTTTTGGCATTCAGCGTGATTTCGGCCTGATAATCACCGCCAACATCACTGGCCCATTCAACAGGCATCATGTTTTCAGGACGTGAAGCCAGTTCGACCGCATTGCCACACTGCCTTCGATGAACAACCACGCCGCGTCCCGTGCTCACAAAGCCAATAATCGGGTCACCTGGTATGGGGTGGCAACATTTGGCGAAACTCACCACAAGCCCTTCCGAACCACGCAAGATGAGCGGTGCCGCATTAAGCCCACGCTCGTGGGCGGCTCCGCCCTCTCCCTCGCCCGACTGGCTCGTGAGGCACAACGCAACCAGGGAAGCCATTCGATTCCCCAGACCAATTTCCCGTAATAAATCGTTGAGCGTGGTTTGATAATGATCCTGCACACAGTGGGCGATACGCCCAGCATCAATGTCCGCCAGGGTCAGTTGCTGGGGCTCCAGCGCCTTATCGAGCAACCGCGCCCCAAGCTGTACCGCTTCATCTTCGCGCAAGCCCTTGAGGAAGGCGCGGATATGGGTGCGCGCCTTGGCGGTTACCGCAAAATTCAGCCAGTTTGGACTCGGCGCAGACCCCGGCGCAGTAATAATTTCAATCGTTTGCCCGTTGCGCAGCACACTGGAGAGCGGGGCAAACTGGCGGTCAATCTTGCAGGCCACACAACTGTTGCCAACATCCGTATGCACCGCATAGGCAAAATCAATCGGCGTGGAACGACGCGGCAGCTCCATGATCTCACCCATGGGGGTGAACACATACACCTCATCCGGGAAAAGATCGCCCTTGACGCTTTCCAGAAATTCCTGCGGGTTGCCCGCCTGACGCTGAATATCCAGCAACTCACGCAACCATTCGCGCGCACGCGCCTGCGTGGTACTGGTTGCATCACCCTTGGCCTTGTAGAGCCAGTGAGCGGCAATACCGCTTTCAGCAAACTGGTGCATTTCGCGCGTGCGTATCTGCACTTCGAGCGGAATGCCGTGCGGCCCAAACAAAACGGTATGCAGGGATTGATAGCCATTCGCCTTGGGGATCGCGATATAGTCCTTAAAGCGCCCAGGTAGCGGCTTGTACAAATTATGCGCCAAGCCTAGCAGGCGGTAGACGTTATCCACGCTGTCGGTAACGATGCGCACCGCAAACACATCAAACACGTCATCAAATGAAAGGCGTTTTTGTGCCATTTTGCGGTAGATGCTGTAGAGGCGCTTTTCGCGGGTTTGCACCTCGGCGCACATCCCCTCCTCCTCAATGCGCGCATGAAACGCATCTTCAATCGTGCGCATGATCTCGCGCCGATTGCCACGCGCCTTGCGCAGAGCGCTCTCAAGAACGCAATAACGCATGGGATACATGGCATGAAAGCCCAAAGCTTCAAGCTCGTGACGCAAACTATTAAGCCCGAGGCGATTGGCAATCGGCGTGTAGATTTCCAGTGTTTCACGCGCTATACGACGGCGCTTGTCCGGGCGCATCGCCCCCAGTGTACGCATATTGTGCAGGCGATCCGCCAGCTTGATGAGGATGACGCGCACATCCTCCACCATCGCCATCATCATCTTGCGGAAATTGGCCGCCTGCTGTTCTGCCTTGGATTTAAAGCGGATTTGATCCAGTTTGCTTACACCCTCGACCAGATGAGCCACCTCGGCGCCATATTGCGCCAAAATGTACTCATGTCCGGTCGGGGTATCTTCGATCACATCATGCAGCAGCGCCGCGATAATGGTCTTCTCATCCATGCGCAACCCGGCCAAAATTTCGGCCACCGCGACGGGATGGGTAATGTACGCCTCACCAGAAACTCGCGTCTGTCCCTCATGAGCCTGGGCGGAAAAAACATACGCCTGGGCAATGCGCCCGATGCTGGACGCATCCAGATATTCGGCCAGTGCCTGTGCAAGGGGCGCAAAAACAACATCCCCTACAGACACAGAGCCCGGAAGGTTATCCGAAGCCGCATCTACAGGGGACGGCATTGCGAACTCATCCACCGGCGGAGGCATGACCCTAGGCTCTGACAAGACTTATAGGTCGTCACTACTCGCGGCACGACGTGGCGCAGGCACATCATCATCCTCACCCCGGAACTCATTGAGCTCATCACGAATTTCAAAATCCGCAATGCGCGTGCGCACTGGCTGGTGAACATGAACTTCGTCCAGAACCGCTTGCGTAACCTTGCCCGCAGCTATTTCACGCAAGGCAATAACGGTCGGCTTATCATCTTCGGCATCCACCAGCGGCTGCGCGCCGGCTTCGATCTGACGGGCGCGTTTAGCGGCCATGACGACCAGTTGGAAGCGATTATCGACATCCTTGAGACAGTCTTCGATTGTTACGCGTGCCATAAAAATTCTCCCGGCGTCAATTTATTAGAACCGCGCATTGTATAGAAGGTTAGCACGTTGCTGAAATACTTCATTGCAACAATCCGACAGGCAGGACATGGATACCCCCCCACACAACCCCGAACACGTAACAGGCTTGGCGCAATGAAGGACTTCAATTAAGCCAGCAAGTCTTTAACCAGCCTTGCATGACGCACTGATGAGCGAGCGAAACTCAAGCGTTGGGCGCGAAAAATACATGCCAGCTCGCGCAGAGCCTCTTCAAACACATCATTAATCACCAAAAAATCAAACTCGGCGTAATGCTGTATCTCGGTCGTCGCATCACGCATACGCCGCGCAATGATTGTGTCATCATCCTGTCCACGCCCGCGCAGACGAGCCTCCAAAACCTCCCGAGCTGGCGGAAGAATAAAAATCCCCAACGCCTCGGGAAAAACCCTGCGCACCTGTTGCGCACCTTGCCAATCGATTTCCAGGATCACATCCTGCCCCGCTGCGAGATTGACTTCAACCGAGCTTTGCGCCGTACCGTAAAAATTGTCGAACACGCGCGCATGTTCAAGAAACTCACCCTCACCGACCATACGTTCAAACACTGTGCGATCGACAAAATGGTAATGGACACCGTTTTCCTCACCCGGGCGCATGGCTCGTGTCGTGTGCGATACCGAAACGGCAATCCCAGAAAGATGCTCGTGCAGTGCCTTGACCAAACTGGTTTTTCCCGCTCCGGAAGGCGCGGCGATGATGTAGAGCTGCCCACGCATAACCAACCTCAAAACAATCCAAAATTCGTTTTCAATAAATCACACGACGGCTGCCATCGTGCCCCTGCATCACCCGCACGCGATCACCAGGACGAAAAGCGATTTCAGCCGCCTGGACAACCGTCACGCCTTCGCCGTTATCCAGACGAACCTGTAACTCCATCCTCTTTTGCCTGGGGGACGGCATTCCTGTTGTGGCCTGCGCGAGGCTGGGGGGGGCACCTTCCCCCACTGCCGAATACTTTTTCGGCAACGGCCTCGTATCTTGGATATTCACGTCACGTACAGCTTCAACTCGCCCAAAACCGACCCGGTTGTTGGCCTGTAGCGATTGTGGCGACTGCGACGACCTCAGCGAGGAAGAACCATCCCGCAGCGGGGCATCCGTCGCACACCCAGCCAGCAGAGCCAAGACTGCAAACAAAGCAGCCCCTTGAAAATCAGGTCTTAAAGCGTACATACCTCACCACCTCATGAGATTGATACCTCCGCGATTATACCGAATCCGCGCTCACGAAACGGGCAGATTGTAATCAAGGGTAGTTTTGGCGCAGAATGTCGGGAATTGTGTATGGCTAGATGAGCATGACGGCGCTAAACGTCTTTGAACACCCTCTTAACGAACGGATGCGCGCATTTTTTCGCGTCAGCGAGCTGTTTCGTCGTGCGCAGCATTTTCTTATGGCTTCCAGTGAATACGATGCCCAAGCCGCTGTTTTAACTTTGCTTGAACTCAGCGAAGTGACAGGGCGCTTCGACCTCAAGCGCGAGCTGATGAAAGAACTCGAACGCCAAAACGCCAGCTTGAGCGCGTTGCAACAAACGCCCGGTGTCGATGCCCACAAGCTCAACAATGTTCTTGAGCAACAAAAAGCCCTGATTTATCGCCTCCATGATGTCAATGGCCCCATCGGCGCGAGCGTCAAGAATCACGAATTTCTCGCTGCCGTGCAACAGCGCAGCAAAATTTCCGGCGGATTATGTGAGTTTGACCTGCCCATGCTCCACTACTGGCTCCGCCTGCCCAGCGATATGCGCCGGGACATGCTCATCACCTGGCTTGGCCCCTTTGCACTGGTCAACGAAGGTATTGAACTTATCCTTGCATTGGTACGCGAAAGCGCATTACCTGTTGAACAGCACGCAGAAGGCGGCTTTTATCAACAGGCTCTACTGCCCAGCTTGCCGGCGCAAATGCTACGCGTATTCCTTCCCGAAGATGTCAGCTACTTTCCCGAAGTCAGCGCGGGCAAACAACGTTTTTCGATTCGTTTTCTCGAACTTGAACTTGACTCGGATGAAGGTCGAACGCGCCAAAGTCCGGAACATATTGATTTCAAACTCGCCTGTTGCGCACTATGAACCTTGCAAATCCAGAACACGACATCGACACAGCTCCAGGCAAAAACAGCTTTGTGCTCAAACAGCGTGCGCATAACCTCATCGTCTTTGAACTACATAACCCGAATATTGTACAACTTGCCCTGCGCCTCAAAGACCACATGGCACAGGCGCCCAATCTGTTCAAAAACACCCCCGCCGTACTTGATCTGACACCCCTTGAAGATGGTTTCAAAATCATTGACTTCCCCGCGCTTGGCAGCTTGCTGGATAACCACGGCCTCACCATTGTTGGGGTATCCGGAGGGAGTGAGACACAGCGCACAGCCGCCACGCGGGCGCGCCTGGCGCTCTTTTCCGCAGGGCATACACCAACACAAGAAAGCAGAAGCGCGCCCTCCGCCGCACAAGAGCCGCCAGCCGCGCCTGAAGCCTCAGCCGAAACAGCCCCTGATCCGGCACATAACTTGGTTCTGCGTCAGCCTGTGCGCGCGGGGCAACAAGTGTACGCACGCGGCGCAAGCCTGATCGTTGAGGCCTCCGTTAACGAAGGCTCAGAGGTTATCGCCGATGGAGACATCCATATCTACGGCGCCCTGCGTGGACGCGCACTAGCCGGCGCACGCGGGCGCACAGACGCACGCATCTGGTGTCAACAGCTTGATGCAGAGCTCGTTTCAATCAACGGTATTTACCGCACCCGTGACAGCATCGACTCTGACTTGATCGGTAAATCCGCCGTCATCGAAATCCAGCAGGAAAAACTCATCATCCGCAGCTTCGGCTAGCATTTTCCGACAAGCTCTTTTTCCCATCCACTCTTCACATGAGGATTCCAGTGTGTCCAAAATTCTCGTCGTAACCTCCGGCAAAGGCGGGGTGGGTAAAACCACGACCAGCGCCTCGATTGCCACTGGCCTGGCTCAGCGCGGATTCAAGGTCGCCGTGATCGACTTTGATGTTGGTCTGCGCAATCTGGATCTCATCATGGGAGTCGAGCGCCGCGTCGTGTATGACTTTGTTAACGTTGTGCAGGGTGAAGCCAACCTGTCACAGGCACTCATCAAGGACAAGCGCATCGAAAGTCTCTATGTGCTTGCAGCATCCCAAACCAAAGACAAGGATGCACTGACCGAAGAAGGCGTGAAGAAAGTTTTTGATGGCCTGAAGGACGAAAACTTCGACTACATCGTTTGCGACTCGCCTGCCGGTATCGAAAAAGGCGCGCAACTCGCCATGTATTTTGCCGACGAAGCCATCGTCGTCTCCAACCCTGAAGTCTCCTCGGTACGTGATGCGGATCGGATGCTTGGGCTTTTGGCCAGCAAATCCTATCGCGCCATCAATAATCAAACGCCCATCAAACAACACCTTCTGGTCACGCGCTATTCACCGCTGCGCGCAGAACACGGCGAAATGATGAGCATCGAAGACATGCTGGAAATTCTGGCGGTACCGCTCGTTGGTGTCATCCCAGAGTCTCCCGCCGTACTCAACGCCTCCAACGCCGGACAACCGGTGATTCTTGATAAAGAGTCCGACGCGGGTCAAGCCTATAGCGACACCGTTGCCCGACTCCTCGGCGAAGAGAAGCCCTTGCGCTTCCTTTCTGTTGAAAAGAAAGGGTTTTTTAGCCGTTTATTCGGAGGCTAAGCCATGGGATTACTGAATTTCTTCCGTGGAAAAAAGGAAAACACCGCCAAGCTGGCCAAGGAACGCTTACAGATTATTATTGCCCACGAGCGCGCGCAAAACCGCCCCAGCCATGAATTCCTGCCCAAGCTCGAACAGGAGCTTTTGGATGTTATTCGTCGCTACGTGCAAATCAGCGACGATGCCGTCAAGGTTAAACTGGATCGTGATGGCGACGTGGATGTATTGGAGCTGAACATTGTTCTGCCAGATCAAGTCGCCAAGGAATAATCACCTGAGCGAAAAATCGACTTATTGATCCTTGCCTGAATGAA
>CAZTYJ010000041.1:0-14837 GCA_964618025.1 uncultured Halothiobacillus sp.
CTGCCCGTGACCTTGGCGACCACGACTACGGATTTATCCCGGTACTCGCCTGCGCCCACGTCCACGGCTAGTAAGAAACCGTGCTGCTCTTCCTCGCGCACCGCCACGCGCCCCATGCACGCCTCGGCTTGCGGTCTGCCAAGCAAGTATCCATCACGGACTTCCGGGAACTCTCCCAGCACCTTGATTGTAAACTCTTCGTCGGTGTACTCCTGCCGCTTTTCTTCAATAAATGCGTCGGAAACCAGGGGTGATTGCCTGCTATCCAGGCGAATGCTTGTCCATATCCCGCCATTGTGCGCCGCGAGCTTGTGGTGTGAGTCGTAGAAAAACCCGCTTGCACGGGTTGGCTGCGAAAGCATCACCATTCGGTTTCTTGCATCGGTCAAAGCGCCGGTAATCACGCTGTAGTTTGCATCTGGGATGCCCGAGGCCTCGTCCGCAATCACCAGATACCAATCCCGGTGCATACCCGCCAGATTCTCGGGATTTCCGCGCGGCGCGGTTTTGGCAAAGATAAACCACTGCTGCTTGTAGTGCTTGACGTAAACCCTCTCAGCCTCAAACCCGACATAATCGGCAATCCACGGAAATGCACCCTTGCTGCGCATCAAGTCCAGCACATCAGCAATTTCCTTCCAGGCCACATTACGCACCTGCTCGATCTTTGGTGCGGTAATCATCGTGTTTGACTTTGGGTAGCACAGCAGATGCCACAGGGCGATGACAGCAAGGCTGCGGCTTTTGCCTGAGCCGTGCCCAGAGCGCACCGACACCCGCGAGCCGGGCAGGCTGGCCGCAGTCAAAAGCTCCGCCTGCTGCCATGTGGGAATCATCCCCACCACGTCCACCGCAAAACGCATCAGATCAAAGGCATAGCGCGTGGCGAACGGGACATAGCGCGGGTCTTCGGTCAGGCGCATGGTTTAATCACCGCGCGCAAGCATCTTGGCCTTTTGCTTCTCGATATTCAGCACAGCGGTATTAAACACGGCCTCCAGTGCCGAGATATTCACCTCTGCGCCCTTGGCCTCGCCTTGCTGCTCGTCAAGTGCGTAGGCTTTGCGTTCGCCTGCGTGCATGGCCGCATACACCCTCGCCACAGTCTCAGCCTTCTTGGCCTCATCAATATCGCCAGAAAGGCGCTCCAAGGGAAACACGTTACGGAATGCCTCCCAATCCTCTCTGTGCTTTTCAATGACTTGCGCCCGAATATCAATAGAGGCCTCATAAAAAGTTAATCCATGAACTTTTTCATGAACTTTTTCATCAGCCATTGAAAATGCTTTTCTTCTAAGCCCTTCTAGAGTAAGCGTTTTTGCCCATCCTTCGATAGCAGCTTTTTTCCTGATAGCCTGAAGAGAAACACCAAGCCCCATCTCTTCGATAAGCCACGAATGCCCCTCGCGCGGGTCAGACTCCCACTTTTCGCGCACAATTTCCCACTGCTCGGCAGTCATGCGCTTGCGCCCATCTGGCGGGGTAAAATCCTTCTTCATGGAATATCCATTGGTGTATTGATTGTCGAAAGCACAAGCTGCTCACGACTTTGATCGTTCAGCATACGGTGCTTTATTAGGGTGTTGCGCAATTTTCGCGCACGGTCAGCCCCGCGACGGATTGCTTTTTCCCGCCGCGATATTTCCACCTCCACGTTTGGGGTGTTTTGCGCAAGCACCGCGTTGTTGCGGTGCTCTATCTCCAACATATCCAGCATCACATCCCGCGACTGCCCGACAACCTGCCGCACTACCAATTGCAGCTGCGTGAGAGCCTGCATGTCGCGCTCGCGGTGCTTTTCCATAGCCTCGTATAGCCAATGGCTGCCCGTGCGCTCAAACAGCCTTTCATCGGCCTCCCAGTCGTCCGTGAGGCCGAGGAGCCAATCGGTTGAGACCTCGTACACCTTGGCTGCTTTGATGACTAGCCACAACTGGATATTGCCGTGGCCATCCTCCGCCTTGCACAGCCCCGATGAATTGGCGTAGCCCAAACGTTCCGCCGCGTCGGCCTGTGATAGACCACACATACGCCGCGCCTCTACTAACCTTTGTGCCAGCGTGGCATTTACACGCTGCATATCCAAGCGTTCACGGTGCTGCATACTGCCCCCTTATGCGCCCCAAGCTTATGCCGCCTTCGTGGTTGCGTCGTTTGCCAGGAGCAAAAACACATGCGGCTCGGCACGGGTCACGGCGAGCACGTAGCTATCCTTTCCGCCGGATAGCACTGCCCGCGCCAAATCTGCATCGCCGATCAGGCGCACATCGGGCATGTGCTCGACGTTGGCCGCAGAGTTTTCTGCTTCGCCAATCCCGACCAGTATTCGCGGGTAGTCTGGCGTTTCGCTGCGCTCGGCAAACCCCCTATATCGGTTCGAGAACTCGTTTTTGACGAAAGGCCATTCATCTTCTTTTTTCCGGCCAAACTCGACCCATCCGCCCATGTCATGCACCACGCGGTGGATTAGTGGGTCGTCGAATACGACACTGGCGTATGCCCCGACAGTGCGGACGGCACGATCAACCTTTGACCATGCCACCAAAGCAGAATCGACCGTACCACCGGCGATCATCCGCACCACGTCGGCGGGCCTGGGCAAGAACATCCCCTTATCCGGGTTCATCGCGTGGCGACTGAGCGCCTCTCTGACCGCCGCAAGGTCGTAGCTTTTCATCGACTCCCACCACACGCCGATAGCGAAGGATGTTACCTCCTTGCCGTAGAAGTCATAAACCGCTGAGATAAGCTCGCTGAACGCGACTGAATCGCCAGGTTTCATAGCCTGGCCTCAACGTTTGTTTTTAATAATTCTGGCGGAACCCACGCCGCCGCAACGGCGGCGTTTCGCTCCTCTAGCGAATCGAACGAGACCCTTCGTGACGCGGCCTTAACAGGCTTCTTTGGTTCGTCCAGAAGACCTGGGGCGAGGTAATTCAGGCTGACCCGCTTACCGTGACTTGCAGCCATTTTTGCTGCGGCAAAACCGATAATTTCATCATCCGTTCGCCGTTCGAGGATATTTTTCCACGCCTCGGAGTGCATCATGTGGGGCGCTGCATCCACCATCATTTCACGCAGCTTGGCGCACAATCTGCCTCTCCGCATGGTTTCCGGGTCTGGTTCAGGGTCTGGTTCAGGTTCAGGTTCAGGTTCGGGGTTCGGCGGCTTGCCGCCGCGAAGAGTGCGGCTTTCGTTTTCTCCCGGCCTATATCCTTTCAAGTTATCTACACTCTCTCTTAAATCCTCTGGTGATTGGTGATTGGTGATTGGTGATTGGGTAGCCGTTGCAGGCGTTGCAGTTGCCGTTGCAGTTGCCGTTGCAGGCGTTGCAGTTGCCGTTGCAGGCGTTGGTGTTATACGCCCGGCAAGCTCTCTTAATTCGCCAATACTGGCGTTCCACTTTACGTGTATGCCCGCTTCAGTTATCACCTTAAACAGGCGCGAGCGTTCTTCGCGGTGGTTCTGGAGCCTGTTTTTCTCGATCGACTTTTTCATCTCGCGCTCCGGCTCCCCTGCCATGAACTTCTGGATGTATGCGTCACAGCGCGCGTTATGCCAGCCGTCGTCCCGCAACTCGAAAAACTCTTCGAGCACGACGGCCACGGCCTCACATTCTTTTTTTGAGCGCGCCCCCATTAGACGCTGAACCGTTTTAATGTCAGCCGGGAGGGGTTTTTCTGTGGCGTAATACTTGCGTATTAGGCGACTATACGCAGCGTCCTCAATAAATGTGAGGTGCATAGTTTCCTCCGCGTAGTCGCGGATGTGGTGCTCGTAATAGTTCATTTCTTTCATTCCATGAGATCAATCTGGGGAGAAAGCACAATACGCACCCGCACCCTACCGCCCTTGTGGCGGATGTCCGTCACAAACGGATGCAGGCGAAAGTGCCTGTCGTTGATGCCGAGCGCATCGGCTATTCCATCGCGCCCAGCTTTGAAGCTGGCAAAGACGTTGTCGTCATCCCGCGCGCGACGGTCTGGCTTGTCAAAGTTTTCGAACACATGCAGTCTTCCGCCGCCCTCGACATGTGCCCTCATGACACTCAACGCGCCTGGGTGCTGATTGAGTGCGTTGAGTGTCGCAAACTTGCAGGCTGTGCGATATGCAATCGCAGCGCGATTGCGCTCGCCCCAATGCAGCCGCGCATTGGGGCTTAATTTTGCCGTAGGCCACGGCATTATGATCTCCATCATGGCCACCACCAATCCTTGCTCACACAACATCCCCCTGCTTGTGTCCGCGCAAGCTGGGGGGCAGACCGTCATCTGGATGTGGATATATGCTGGGGCACAGCTCGTGCGGGGTCACGCGCCAGCCTGTCGCGCGGGCAACGTGGATTACGCGGCCATTAGGTATGCCGCGTGTTGTGAGCCATTGCGTCACCAATACAGGGGATACGCCGATGGCCTTTGCTATTCTGGTTCTTTCGCCGTGGGGCGAGAGTTTTAGGTAATGATCTAGTTTCATGCCACACATACTAGCGACGCGCTAAGCACACATCAAGCGATAAGCAACTCGCCAATTGTGGCGACGCGCTATCGACATAACTTTAGCGCGTCGCTAATATCACTCCCGGCGAAGCAGTCCGCGCTTTGTCGCCAATCCGGGGCAGACCGGAAGGGGAAAAAAATGAACCGCTTATACATCGTGAGCGCATGGCTTACACAGCAGCGCCGCACACTCAGGCTGATGATTTCAGCACAATCAAGCATTGCGGCCATCCGCAATGCCAATAGGCTTTTCAATCGGGATAAAACGGCTCGCGCCGTTGACTGCCCGGCCATCGCCTACGCGGCAGAGGCCGCAAAACTGAAACTGGCAAGCGCCAAGGCATGGCTTGCCGAAAACCCGCCCACAAACCCGCCCACCATTGGCGCGCTCTGCGACCAATGGCCGCGTGTGGAGGCTTACGAATGAGGGAGCCGTCCATAACCATACGAGCGTCCTCATGGGGCGCTCTCTTCGATTGCCCGCACCGCTGGGAGGGAATCCACATCCTCAATCTGCGCAACGTCGTTGGCCTGCGCGCAGCCCTGGGCACGGCCATCCATGCGGGAACGGCGGTATTTGACCAGGGTCGAATCGACCATAGCGGCATCACCCCGGATGACGCGGCAGGCGCGTTTGTTGACAAGCTGCGTGACCCGGACAATGCCTACGACCCCAGCCGCGATGACCTAACCATCCGCAAGGCGGAGCAGATCGGAATCACTCTGGTCGCCTCCTATTGTACAGAGGTGTCCCCGAGATACACCTTTGAAAAGGTAGAAATGCAAACAAAGCCCCTGGACATCGACTGCGGGGGCGGCGTTGTAGTGCGTCTGACCGGCACGATGGATCGGGCAAGAGTGCGCAAAACCACGGGTGGATTCGGTATTTCCGACATCAAAACCGGG
The DNA here is from genome assembly GCA_964618025.1 of uncultured Halothiobacillus sp. Lineage (GTDB taxonomy): Bacteria > Pseudomonadota > Gammaproteobacteria > Halothiobacillales > Halothiobacillaceae > Thiofaba. Next base: position 5,403 of record CAZTYJ010000041.1, read on the forward strand.
TCAAGCGCCGTGCAAAACGGGGTCGCCAAAACAAAAGGCCACAGCCCGCAGATTGCTACCTATGAACTGCTCTTTGAGCACAGCACCGGGATCCCTGTGACAGAAGCCGGTGAAATCATAGGGATGAAAACCAGCGGCTCCCCTGAGATTGCCGTAGGCGCAATCAGCAACGCCCGGCGCGTCATGGTCGGAGATGAGCAAAGCCCAGGCCTGATTGAGTTCGCGGCCAAAATGTTTGGCACAGGCTTATTTTTCCCAAACCCAAGCTCTAGGTTGTGCAGTGAAAAATACTGTCCGCGTCACCCAACCTGTAGCTTTAAGCAATAATGAGACAGGACATGAAAGATATTAATAATTTGAAAAACAGCTCGATTTCAACCATTGAAAACACCGCAGTTGATCTACTCTGCTCTAAAGGCTTCGCACTCGCTCAGCGCGTCGCGCTCGCCTTGGCGAGCAGTGATGCCATTCCGTCGAAATTCCGCCTGCTCAACACGAAAAGTACCCGAGACGGAGAGGTTCAGGAAGAAAACCCGTCAGCAATAGGAAACTGCATCGTGGCAATAGAAATTGCTCAGTCCATCGGGATGAGCGTCACTGCCGTTATGCAAAACGCGGACGTGATTGAAGGCAAGGTTCGCTGGTCGGACAAATTCGTTGTAGCCTGCATCAATGCGTCACGCCGCTTTACACCTTTGCGCTTTGAGGTTAAAGACCTCGGCCCAGCAACCATTGCTTACAAAGCAAAAGGCGATTGGGATAAGCAAAAAAACCGCTACTCGGTCATTGACCGAAAAATAACGATTGAAAACAACATACAAAGCATTGCATGGGCATTCCCGGCGGGGTTTAGGCCGCCATCCGATGTATACACGCTAGATCAGGCCAAAGAAGCGGCATTGCCCGTCATTGAGGGCCCACCAGTGAGCATACAGCTTGCCGTTGAAGAGGGCTGGTATGACAGACTTGGGAGCAAATGGCAAACGGGCCTCAAGACCAAAATGGTGATGATGCGCTCAGGGCGCTACTTTGGAGATGTCCACGCGCCGGACGTAACAATGGGGTTTGGGCGCACAGCCGAGGAGGAACTGGACATCACCGATCTGTCACTACAGGCGGATGGAACATACGGCGCGAGCGCCGAGATCATCCCCGGTGGGGCAGCGCGTCTGGGGCAACGGGTCGAGAGACCCCTGGCAGAAATCGCCGCCATCCGCTCACCAGAGGCCGCCGAAAAGGAAGGCGAGAAAGCCAACGAACAACGCGCTACACGCATTCGAGGTAGCATGGGAGTTGAATAATGAAAATAGGCCAAATAAAAGTAAAAAATTTTCTCGGCGCGCGCAGCGTTGACATCACCCTAAACAACCCTGTCACTATGATTGTTGGGGCTAATGGGGCTGGCAAGTCAAGCCTGCAAGAAGCAGTCCGCATGGCTCTTACAGGCGAAACCGTGCGCGTCGGACTTAAGAAGGAGTTCGAGCGATTGATAACCGAAGGGGAAACAATCGCAGAAATTGCCGTATCGTCACAAGATCACGGCACATACGGCGTGATTCTACCGTCCGGCAAGGGGGGGGCTATGCTGAATCCTGGAGCAATGCCATATGTGCTTGATGCCCAGCGATTCGCTGGTATGTCAGAAAACGAGCGCCGAGCCTTCCTTTTCGGCTTGATGAAGCTGTCATCCGACAGCAACGACACCGTTAAGCGGCTGCTGGGTCGTGGGTGCGATCAGGAAAAAATCGAGTTCATCCGCCCGCTGCTGCGCATCGGCTTTGATGCCGCAAGGGAAGAGGCCGCAAACAAAGCGCGTGAATCCAAGGGCGCGTGGCGCGCAATCACCGGAGAGATTTACGGCGGCAAGAAGGCCGAGGGCTGGTCTGCGATTTCCACGGTGGCGGCGGTTGATGATGCGCAAATTGCAGACCTAGAAGCCGATCTTGTGGCCACACAGGCCGAACTGGAGGCCAAGATTACCGCGCTGGCGGAAATGAAAGCCCGTGCATCCGTAGCGCAGGGAATCGCTGAGCTGGCCGAAAAGGCCGGGCGCATAAAGCAAATCAAGGATGCGCTGTCCGTTGATGAGGCGGGCGTGATTGAGTGGACGCATAAAGTTGAGGCCGCCCGTGCGGCGGCGAATAGCGAAGAGCGATCTGGTCTGGTGCATGACTTAGCCCGCTCGCTGAGCGATAGCCTATCCATCATCATCATGCCACTCGGCAAAATGGATGAGGCTCAACGCGGCATATTGAGCGCCGCAAAAGCCAGTCTGGATGATTACAAAAGCCAGTATGGCGAGATTCAATGTGCCACGGCGGTATCAACAAATGCTGAAGCCAAGCAAAGGCTCCCCGAGTATGAGCGATCGCTCGGCATTTATCAAAACGCCGTGGACAACGGAAAGCGCAACCTTGCAGTGGCAGAAGCCGCCGCCGCCGCGCTTGAAAGCATGGCCGCTGGCCAGGCACAAGACGCGCCGACAGGCGACGAAATTTTGTTGGCAAACAACGCCATTGCCGACCTGCGCGAGCACAAAAAGGCCATCGAAACGGCGTTAAACAACAAGCGCGACGACAAGCGTCGAGCGATTGATGCCGCCGATAAGACAGCCAAGGCCGCGAGCCATCATCTCGCGGTGAAGCAGTGGGAGCTTATCGCAGAGCATCTCGCGCCTGACGGCATCCCAGGCGACATCCTGAATGCGGCTATCGAGCCGCTCAACGAGCGATTATCCATGAGCGCGTCTCTGGCTGAATGGCCAGCAGTAAGCATTTGTGGCGACATGGGCATCAGCTACGGGGGGCGCTCCTACCGACTAATCTCCGAATCCGAGCGGTGGCGCGCCGATGCCATGCTGGCCGAGGCTATCTCGCACATGTCGGGAGGAAAACTGCTCGTACTTGATCGTTTCGACGTGCTCGACATGGGCGGGCGAGAAGACCTGTTGTTGTGGCTGTCCGATCTCGCCGAAAAGGGCGAAATTGAAACAGTTCTTATTTTCGGCACGCTCAAAGGTTTGCCATCAAACCTGCCTGAAAATATCTCAGCGTTCTGGATTGATGGTGGTATCTGTCAGAATGAGGGGGGGGCGGCATGGCATCCATAGCGGATGAGTTACTCGGAATCCTGAAGCCGCCCCCCGCGTCATTTTTCATGCCGCGAGAGACGGCGGCATCCTCAAGGAAAGAAAAACGCGCGCCAGACGAGCGCGTTAAGGGCGGCATCGCAGCCCATAACGCACGGAAAGCCGAGAAAGCGAGGGCATCCGCGCTTGATGCGCTTTCTAAGCTCGGAAGGCCGTCATCAGCCGCGCAAATCGGCGAAATGCGCGGCCTAAAAAAGCCAGGAAACGCCATGAGCACGCTTAACAAATTAAGCGGCGCGGGCGTGCTCGTTAAGTACAAGGACTGCAACCAGCCCAGAAATCCGATTGTTTTCTGGTTCGCAGATCGCGCGCGACCGCCACAAGAGCCTATCGTTAGAAAATGGCAGCCCGCAAATCTTGCTCGAAACAAGATTATGGGCGAAGAAGTGCGCGCCGCGCTACGCGCAATCGGCAAGCCTGCGACGCGGGGCGACATTCACAAGGTGCGCGGGATAGTGAGCGACCACCGGAGCCTTGCAAGCATAGAAGGCGTTGTACGGACGCTTGGCAAGCGGCGTGGCCGTGATGCCTGGCTGTATTCATTGGGCGAGAAATGCCCATGACATGACCACCCCTCCCTGTTTTAGCTCCCGATGCTTTTAAGACAGTGGCCTTTGTCCACCTGTCCACCTTGAATAAAAGCGGGTGGACAGACGGAAATCAGCACTCTAGCGGCCTTTGTCCACCTGTCCACCTTGTCCACCCAGAAAACAGCACTACCCAAGACGAAACCGACTCGGAGGGTTTTCTATGAACGCTCTAACCCTGATTGAAACCCTTGCTGATCGTGGTATCGAGCTGACCCTAGACCGCAAGACCGCCGGAAGGGTGAACGCCTATCCGGCATCTAAGCTGACCGACAACGACCGGGCAACCATCAAAACCGCTAGGGCAGCTAGGGCAACTAGGACAAACCGCGCCACAACGCGGCTTAGAGCCTGCCCTAGATGTGCAAAAACCGCTAGGGCAGCTAGGGCAGCAACCACAAAGCGCCCCCGATTCTGCCCTAGCGCCCTACCTGCCCTAGGCGAAAACAGCACTAGCCAAGAAGAAACCGACTTGGAGGGTTTTTTATGAACGCTTTAACCCTGATTGAAGCCCTTGCTGAACGTGGCATTACCGGGCAGGCTTTCGCGATGCACAGGCCGGGCGCTGGATGTTCACCAAGAGCGGCCTTTCTTAGCGCTTTTGGCATAAAAATACCCGGTCATGCCGGTTTTTTTGTTCATCAGCCAACTATCAGCTTTGGTTTTAGAATTATTAAATTGATAGTTAGCTTCCAATGCTTTTCTCACAGTGATCTTTGTCCACAAGGTGAAGCAAGCGACACAGCCAGTAACACGGCCTGTTGCCGCCTTTTTTTGCGCATCTCCCAGCCCGGCTGCTGATGGTTTCGTCGGGGCTTCCGAAGGCTAAGGTGTTTCCTAGCTGGTCGAGGCTAATCAACCAGTTGAGTGTGTCGTCGCGCCTGCCTGTGAATACCCAGACCAGAGCGGCATACGCCACAAGCCCAAGCCCTGCAAGCCAGATGGGCAAAGATAGCGCGATTAAAAGGACTTGGCGCAGCATGTTTATTTCGCCATAAGCCGCGCTATCTGGGTTTCAACGCGCACTCTTGATGCCTCCATGACGGCTGCAATATCTTCGATACTTGAGGCGGATTCGACCGCCTTTTCTGTGCTGCGCTTGACGTTTAGCGCAAGCCCGGTTAGCGCGGTCATGATGTTGGCTTTCTGGATAATCTTGTCACAAAGAATCGACACGGATTCGTTGCCGACGGCAATCGACTGGAGCAACTGGATTTGCACCTCTTTTGCCCGCCCAGCCTTGAAGGCTTCAGCGGCTTCTTTTTGCAGCATCCATGTCTCGCGCTCTTCTGGCGAGACATCTGCAACAAACATGCGCATGACTTCAGCAAACCGGTGTTTAATGGCATCAATCGCTTTGGCTTTATCCGCCGCCAACTCCTTAGCTATCGTCGATGCCGACTTGTCCGTTTCGACAAAGCGCATAACCCATGTGCCGCGCACATCATCAAACTCCGGGTTAGTTTCGCGCATGTAGCGCGTGCTGTGGCTTGGTTTTGGTGCTTCTCCACCCACGACACGGAAATATCCCAGCGCCTCCAGTTCAGAGCTCTCTATTGGCAGTCCGCGTGCAAGCAGGTTTTGCTCACTTAAAGGGTATTCGGCAACGGCGTTGCTTTCGATGCGCGCATACATTTTCATACGTTATCCCCTGTTGATTAAATGGTGTAAACATAAGCCGAACCGGCCTCGTTGGTGTTCATGGGATGATCGTATGCACCGATTAGCGCGCGCTCCAGACTGCCCGTGCGCGGCACGGCAACGCTAACGCCGAAAGCATCGCCTGCCGATAGGCTTGAGCTTTGAATGGCTGCTGAAAACACCCATGTCCCGCCACTTTGATCAAGATAATAAGCACGACCAGCGCCTGAAGCATAGCCGGGCTGGCCTGCAAGTATCGCGGTATTGCTGGCAATGGCGACGCTTGTTGCAAACCTTCCACCACTTTCCAGCCCCCAGAACCCGCTTTGCACCAAGCGTTGTCCGGCAAGCCATGTCGAGCCATTGTGCGTATAGGGGTAGATTGCCCCGGCGCTGGATACTCCAGAAACGCTGGCAAGTGGCGCGCCGATCACGAGGTGATTCAGTGTGTTTGACAGCGCGACCGACGAGCCGAATTGGCCGCCAAGCGCTCCGTCATTCGGGGTAAGGATGGCCTGTTGAGTCCAGCTTGCGCCGCTACCCGCAAAGACGTATGCACAGCCTATTGAGGATGCTTTTAGCGGCGCGCCAATGACGATGTGAAAGTTACCGACGGTTGGTGATCGGGTTATGGCCACAGCCAGACCGAAGCCGTCACCCGCTGAGCTATCCGATGGGCTAAGCGATGCCGCCTGCGTCCAAGTCTGCCCTGACCGGATAAAAACATAGGCTTTCCCGGCGCTGGATAAGTTGTTGTAGGCGTTGTCGCCGATAACCAGCACGCTGCCATCGCCGGACATATCGACGGTTGCTAGCTTGATGCTGTTGCTAACCGTGATTTTTTGCGCCTGCGTCCAGACATTGCCCGAGCGGGTGAACATATACACCGCGCCCTCTCCTCCGCTGGCATTGTGCGCGACCACCGCCGCGATTCCGCCGTCACCCGAGATTGCCAGCGCCGAACCGAAGTTATCCCCTGCAAGGCCGTCTGCCGCGATGATTTTTGCACGTTGTACCCAGCTTGTGCTGTAGTCGAAATAGTACACCGCGCCCGCATCGGTTTTCCCGCCCACATCGGATTCCGGCGAGCCACATAGCGCGATATTACCAAAATCATTCATGGCAACCACGTTGCCGAAGTGATCGCCAATCGCGCCGTCACTAGCAAATAGCCGCGCCATTTCTATTTCAGGCAAGAACGTTAGCCGGGTTTTGCCCGTGGCATTCGCCCACGTACTGCTTACGGCCTGCGCCCCCACAGTGCCGTTGTGGCGTGCGGAAAAAATGTAGTCCGTGTTGGGCGCAAGAACACCCCCCGGCACGTTGTACGTGGTCTTGCTGCTGGAGCCAAGCGCCTCATGCACCACAAGCCCGCCTGATGCTTTAGTGATGCGCCAGTCGGTTGATGTGTGCGTACCGCCTGCGGGTGATGAGGCAAACGCGCTAGTGCTCAGGATGGGGCGCGCGCGCACGTCAAACGGCGCGCCTTGCACCGCAAGAGACGGGGTATTAACCATTGATGCGCCCGTGGAAAATTCCACCACGTCCGACCAATCCGACCAGTGATTATCTGCGCCGTGCCGCAGCCGGACAAAGAATGTGGATGATGCAGCGAGCGACGGCGACCATGATGTGAGGTTGCCAGATGTTGATTCAGCGACCAGTGTGCTTAGGTTCGCGTCGCTGAAAACCTGCCAGTGCGTTGTACTGTGTGTGCCATAAAACACGCCGCCATCCTGCACGGCAAAGGCGCTACATGCCATTGCGCCGCTAAACCCGACAGCGCCTTGCACAGGGGTTGTGACAGAGGGCTTTTTAACAAGGAAGCCACGAATGGAGCGGTCGAGCGCTTCGCGCAGGCCTGTTACATCGTCAATGATGTGTTGATGATTTTTAAGAGAAAAATCCGTACTATCCAGCCCGTCCAGTTTGTCGGCGTTAAGGGCGTAATCTGCCGTTCCGCCGCCGCTTGTGGCCGCAAGCGCCGCAGCAAGGCCGAAAGGGGTCACGGCGCGCTCGGTGTCCGTGCCTGCCGTCGCTTCTGCGGCGGTTGCCAGCTCAACGATGCCGCGAACCGAGGTTGTGGCAATAGGCAAGGTGTGCGAGTGCCCCGCAAGGGCAAAGTCGGTGCTGTCCAGCCCATCCAGCTTGTCGGCGTTAAGAGCAGTCCCTGCAACCAGTCCGTTCATGGCGGCTTTCAGCGTCATCGGAGTAATGGCGCGCTCGGAGTCTGTGCCTGCTATGGCTTCTTCGTTTGTGGCTAACTCGATAATGCCGCGCCGCTCGGTGGTTGCGGGCGTAGTGAAGAGCGCGGAAGGTGCGTTGACGGTCACATGCTGCTCTATCGCTTCATCAACGTGCAGCTCCAAGCCCAACAGCCAATCCATATTGGCCGATTTATGCCCAAGCTCGGAGCCATTGGTTGACCAGAAATAGATCATGACACCGTTGGTGTCGAAGATGCCTACCTCGCGCACCCAATAGGCATTCACTCCGTTTTCAAACAGTGCATCAAGGTGCAACTGTGTTGGCGATACCCGCGAGCCGTACAGCGGCACGCGGTCGCGCTCGTTGCGCAGGGCAGTCAGCGTGTCATCAATCAAGCCGCCCTGATCGCCAATCGCGGCGTAGGCAAGCACCAGCTCAACGCCGCGATTACTGGTATCAAGTGTGGCCTCGCGTCCGGCAATGGTCTTGGTGGGGCGGATAATCATGAGGTTCTCCAGAGATTAAAGGGGGCGCGCCGTGGCAAAAACCCGCATGGATGGACGAGCAATACAGGCGCTACGTTGCGTGGATTGTAAAACGGCTCCGCAATGCGCTTTAGCGTGTATTTCCAGTCTTTGGCCGATGCGCCCGGCGCAGGCGCTACGCTGTGTGGCGGAAAACGTGCCGCGACAAAATGGCCGCGCCTCTGTGCGCTGGCGCACGCCGGGGCGCAGGGCGCAGGCAAAGCGCAGGGGCACAGGGCTTGCGCCAAGATGGATAGCAGGGCGCAGGGCCACATCCTGTCGCACGCCGGGGCGCAGGGCGCAGGCAAAGCGCACGTTTGATTCCATGCGCTTATACAGGGCAAACTTGGGCAAAAAACGCGCCGGGATAACCGAGGTCAGCGCGGGGGCGATGCGTGGCAGAGCCTCTGATTCCGGGTGCTGGGCATCAACGCCAATTCGCAGGCGGCTGGTAAGGAAATAGCCGTCGTAAACCTCGCGCCCAGGTGTCCAGCCTGTTAGACGCGGCGACGGGTAAATATCCGCCTTGGGTTGTTGCAGTTGTTGGATAATCCAGTTGTTCGGGTAAAGCACTTGCATGTAAGTGCGCAAAAAATGCAGTCCGCGCCCCTGTTCGTCCGCTGCAATCCATGCACGGTACAGGTAGCGGGTTGCCAGTTCCTCGATGTCACTTTTAATCAGCGCCAATCCGTCGGCGGTCATGCTTCTGCGCACAAGATCAAGCGTGCATAAATGCCCTGCCCCGGCGTTGATGGCATCAAAAGCCTGATTTTCGATGCGCTTGAACAGGTCGCGTGCCACCTGATACAGACTTGCCTCAATGTCATCCACCGCGTGGCTGTGCTGTAGCGGCATGAGCTGCGGGGCAAGGCTTGAGCGGAAGCCGAATGGGTAGCTCTTTGGCAGGGCATTGACTAAAGCCCACGGCGCGGGGGCAGAAGGCAATGCCGCCTTGCTTGCCGCAACGCTGGTCGTGAGTGCTTGCGGCGGCATTATCGGGGCTGGAAGCCAAGCCAAGGCCGTAATGACCGCTTCTCCACCCAAGGCTGGCGCGGGCAGGCCAAGCGATGGCGTGGCATAAGCAATCGACCGACTAACAAGCGCAGGCGGCGCGGCATTCTGGACACGGGCAAGCGCAAGACCAACAGGCGCAACAAGCGCGGACGCATCATTCAGCACAGGCAGCCAAGGCAAGGCGCGCAGCGGGGCGGATGCAGATGCGGACAAGGCGGGCAGGCCAAGCGATGGCGTGGCATAAGCGGGCGGAGCCGCTATGGTGTGGCTGGTAAACGCGCCAGCTGCGCTGGATGGGCGCGTGGCGCTGACA
>CAZTYJ010000042.1:0-13539 GCA_964618025.1 uncultured Halothiobacillus sp.
GTGATGGAAGCTCTGAGCATCGTAATTCGCCGGTTGCTGTCAAGTTTCCTGTGGATGTAAAAATAACCGCGTTGCACGCTAGTGCAGGGTACATCAGCGATGGGCACAGTCTGGCGATCGATACGCTTGGGCGTGTTTGGGTGTGGGGCGACAACGATTATGGACAGCTTGGGGATGGGACGGGTAGTTCGCGCCGGGTTCCTGTGCTGACGAATCTTGGTGCACTCAAGGGCGCGAGGGTTATTGAAGTACAGGCTAGTAATGATTCAAGCCTCGCGCTCGACGACCAGGGGCGTGTCTGGGCATGGGGTGCTAATTGGAGTGGCCAACTTGGTGCTGCAAGCACAACGAACCATACGAATCTCCCTGTGTTGACGAATTTGAACGCACTTGGTGGTGTCAGGGTCGCTGCTATTGGAGCGGGTGAAGGACATAATCTCGCGCTAGACGAGCAGGGGCGTCTCTGGGGTTGGGGGCTTGGTAGCAGCGGTGAGCTTGGTAATGGGAGAGAAGAGAAGACTAATCACAGGCCTGGACGGGTTGTTAATTTGCCTGCGCTACCTTTGGATTTGAAATAACGCTCTAATGGGTGATGCCAATTATGATTGGGTAGAATCCATCTAAAATCCGTAGGTGATGAAAACCTCGTTCATGAAAATGGCGAGGTTTTTTTACATCAGTGCCTCTGCAAGAGCCTGAACCCATGGGTAGCGGATGTGTTCAGTCAGGCAAGCGCCCAATATGCCGCGTCTAGCAAGCCGGGTTTTTGCATTCGCCTATTAAAACCGTAGCTCCTGCGTAGCCCAAAGCCGCCAGGCAAAAAACAAAGCCACAAAAAAGCCCGCGTAATGCGGGCTAACTTGTTGTTTTATATGGTGGGCCCAGCGGGATTCGAACCTGCAACCAAAGGATTATGAGTCCTCTGCACTAACCGTTGTGCTATAGGCCCTGAAATTGATGCCCAGCGCTTGTCTGGGCGTGGTGGGTTAACGCTCGGCTTCGAGAAAGCTGCGCAACAGCTCGGAGCGCGAGGGGTGGCGTAGTTTGCGCAATGCCTTGGCCTCGATTTGGCGGATGCGCTCGCGGGTGACATCAAATTGCTTGCCCACTTCTTCGAGGGTGTGGTCGGTGTTCATGTCGATACCAAAACGCATCCGCAGTACTTTGGCTTCGCGCGGGGTGAGGCTGGCCATGACATCGCGCACAGCTTCTGCCAGGCCTTCGTTGGTGGCGGCATCCAGCGGTGAAATGGCGCTGCTGTCTTCGATGAAGTCGCCCAGGTGTGAGTCTTCATCGTCGCCAATCGGGGTTTCCATGGAAATGGGCTCTTTGGCGATTTTCAGCACCTTGCGTACTTTGTCTTCCGGCATGGCCATGCGTTCGGCCAGCTCTTCCGGGGTGGGGTCGCGCCCCATTTCTTGCAACATTTGACGCGATACACGATTGAGCTTGTTGATGGTTTCAATCATGTGTACCGGGATGCGGATGGTGCGTGCCTGATCGGCGATCGAGCGGGTGATGGCCTGGCGAATCCACCAGGTCGCATAAGTAGAGAATTTGTAACCGCGACGATATTCAAATTTGTCTACGGCTTTCATCAGGCCGATATTGCCTTCTTGAATCAGGTCGAGGAATTGCAGGCCACGGTTGGTGTATTTCTTGGCGATGGAAATCACCAGGCGCAGGTTGGCTTCGACCATGTCTTTTTTGGCGCGACGCGCTTTGGCTTCGCCGACCAGCATTTGACGGTTGATGTCCTTGAGTTGGCGTACACTCAGGCTGTTGTCGCGCTCAAGGAAGCTTAGGCGTTTTTGCAGACGCTCAATGTCGGCGGTAATGTTTTGGAGTTGTCCGCCAAATTGTTTTTGGCCAATAACTTCACTGAGCCAGTTCGGATTGGTTTCATTTCCTGGGAAGGCTTTAATGAAGTACTCACGCGGCATACCTCCCTGATTGACGCAAACTTCAAGGATATCACGTTCAAGTTTGCGTACGCGATCTACGGCAATGCGCAGGTTTTTGACCAGGCGTTCGGTCAGTAGAGGGTTCATCTTGATGCCAAGCAGGCTGGCTTCAATTTCACTGCTGACGTTTTCACCCGCGAGTCTGCGGGCGTGCAACTCGCGCATGATGCTCATGTGTTGACGCACGGCTTCAATATCCAGCCCGGCAGGCTCGGCATCAACCTCGTCTTCAATCTCGTCGGTCACTTCTTCGATGGTTTCGTCGGGTTCGCTCTCTTCCGTGGCCAGGGCTTCGATGTTTTCCGCGATTTCTTCTTCCGGAGGGGCAAAGCCAACGACAATATCGACAATACGCGCTTCACCCGCTTCAAAGCGATCAAAGTCTGCAAGCAGTTCGCCAATCGCCGGGGGGTGCATAGCCAGCGCGCTGAGCATTTCATGCAGGCCGACTTCGATACGTTTGGCGATGACGATTTCGCCTTCGCGTGTCAGTAAGTCCACGGTGCCCATTTCACGCATGTACATGCGTACGGGGTCGGTGGTGCGCCCTACTACATCGTCCACGGTGGAGGTGAGCGCGGCGGCGGCTTCTTCGGCAGCGTCTTCGTCTGGGGCAGGCGCATTGTCGGAAAGCGTCAGCTCATCTGCATCGGGCGCGGTTTCAAAGACGCGGATGCCCATGTCATTAATCATGCCGACGATGTCTTCCATCTGATCGGCTTCAACCATGCCCTCGGGCAAGGTGTCGTTGATTTCGGCGTAGGTCAGGTAACCCTGTTCCTTGCCACGGACAATAAGGTCTTTAATGCTGGACTTGGGATCGTCAGACATGGGGCAGCTTCAAATAGGTGGATTTGGGATTATAGCAAGTGAAAGCAATTTTTTCACGGTGGCTATTTGATTGTGTATGGACGCTGAAGTTCATTGCGTTCATGCGCTTGTAATTGGTCAAGGGGGATAGCATTGAGTTGACGGCGTCTCTCACTGGAGTGCGTCTTGGACAGATGTGCAAGCATATCGCTCCACATGTTTTTGCGGATGAGCGGGTCATTACCATCTTCAGGCGCGGCTAAGCAGGCGAGCGCATCCAAGGCTTTGGCGTGTGGGCTGTCCCGGTAGTGTTCAAGGAGTACCCCAAGCGGTAGCGGGGTGACACTGAGTCGCTGAATCAATTCGGCCAGCAGGGCAACGTCTGGGATGGTGCTACTCCTCCACTCGGGGTCAAGCTCGTGTTCCGCAGCGAGCTCGGGGTGATGGAGTAAAAGCAGAATCGTCTGGTGGATGGCGCTAGGGCGTGTGGATGAGGCTGTGCGCTTGACGGGCCGGCTTGCGAGCCTGTCCGTGTTTTTTTGCAGGTTTTTTTCAGCAGCGTTTTGCAGGCGATTGATGCGGGTGCCGACTCGTTTGGCGAGCTGCTCGAACATCAGATCTTTCAGTGTGCTTTCCGGCATTTGCTGAATCAGCGGCTGGGCAAGGGACTTGAGTTTGGCGCGCGCCGCCGGGCTGTCATCCTGTTCGGTTTGTTGTTGCAATTCGTTCAGCATGAAGGCATCGAAACTGAGTGCCTCGCGCTGGATGCGCTGACGCAAGGCTTCTGCGCCTTCTTTGCGCACCAGGCTGTCGGGGTCTTCGCCATCAGGCAGGAACATGAAGCGTGCATCCAGGCCGTCACGCAACTGCGGCAGGGTTGATTCGAGTGCGCGCCACGCAGCGCGTCGCCCAGCTTCGTCGCCATCGAAGCAGAAAACGACTTGTGCCGTAGTGCGATACATCAAGTCCACCTGTTCCTGAGTTACAGCGGTTCCCAGGGTTGCAACGGCTTCTCGTAGGCCATGTTGCGCCAGCATGACGACATCCATATAGCCTTCAACCACAATGAGGCGATCGGGTCGCCCCAGGGCTTTGCGCGCTTCAAACAGGCCGTAAAGTCCTGAACCCTTGTGAAAAAGCGGGGTTTCTGGCGAGTTTAAGTACTTGGGTTTGTCGTTATTCAAGACCCGGCCGCCGAAGGCGATCACTCGACCGCGTCGGTCGCGGATCGGGAACATGATGCGCTCACGAAAACGGTCGTACAGACGACCTTGTTCGCCCTCGCTCAACATGCCGCTGCGCTTGAGTCGTTCACGGCTTTGCGCATCGGCTTGGAGCGCGCGCTCCAGGGTGTCGTATCCGGCGGGGGCGTAGCCCAAGCCAAACAGGGCGGCCGTTTCACCGTTAACCCCGCGCGCTTTGAGGTAGTCAATCGCCGTGGCGCTGCGTTTGAGCTCGCCCTGGTAATACTTGGCGCATTCGTCGAGGGTGCTCAGTAATGGTGCGTGCGGATTTTCGCTTGGCGTATTGCTGCCCTCGCGCGGAACCTCCATGCCCATTTGTGCCGCCAGGGTTTCGATGGCCTCGACAAAGTCCAGCCGGTCATGTGCCATTAAAAAGCCGAGTACATTGCCATGCGCACCACAGCCGAAGCAGTGGTAGAACTGCTTGTCCGGGCTGACAAAAAAAGAAGGCGATTTTTCGTGATGAAAAGGGCAACAGGCGGTGTATTCCTTGCCCTTTTTCTTCAGCGGCACACGGCTTCCTACCACGTCAACAATGTCGGCGCGGGTGACCAGATCGTCAATGAAGCTTTGCGGAATACGAGACATGGACGTGAATATAGCTCCTAAAAAAATTAGCCACAGCGTCCACAGAGAAAAAATATTGGACAGATTGCTCCGTATATACAGAATCTCTGTGTTCTCTGTGGCTCAAAAACAAGGCTCCGCAATGCAGAGCCTTGGTGTGTTGAGTGGTGCTGCGCCGATTACGCTGCCGCAGCCAAGGTGGTAAGTAATTGGCCGATGTCCGCCGCCTTGGGCTTGACCAGCCAGAACTTGCCGAGCCATTGCTCGAAATGCTCGAGCATCTCGCGGGCGCGTGGGCTGCCGGTTTCGGTGACGTGCGCCTCAAGAATACTGCGCAGATGCTGACGATGCGCTTCCATCTGCGCGGGAACCAGGCGGTGAATGTCGATCAGCTCGTGGTTGTAGCGATCGACGAAGTTGTTGTCTTCGTCGATCACGTAGGCGAAGCCGCCGGTCATGCCTGCGCCGAAGTTGACCCCCGTGCGCCCCAGAATCGTTACTGTGCCGCCCGTCATGTATTCACAGCCGTGGTCGCCGCAGCCTTCGATCACCGCGAAGGCACCGGAGTTGCGCACCGCGAAGCGCTCGCCCGCTGTACCGGCAGCGAACAGCTTGCCTCCCGTGGCTCCGTACAGGCAGGTGTTGCCGATAATCGGTGTTTCATGGGTGGGCAGGTTGGAGCACAAGGGCTGGCGCAAGGTCAGCTTGCCGCCGGCCATGCCCTTGCCGACGTAGTCGTTGGCATCGCCTTCCAGATCCATGTGCAGGCCGCCGGCGTTCCATACGCCAAAGCTCTGGCCAATCGTGCCCTTGAGTTTGAGGGTAATCGGGGCATCGTCCATGCCGAGGTTGCCGTGACGCTTGGCGATTTCGCCGGAGAGACGTGCGCCAATGGAGCGATCCGTGTTGCGCACGGCAAACGTGAAGGTTCCCCCTGTCTTGTTCTCAATAGCGTCCAGGCTGGCTTCAACCATGCGTTCAGCCAGCAGACCCTTGTCGTAAGGATTGTTGTGCGGCATGGCGCAGCACAGCGGCTTGCTATCAGCGAGGCCGCCATCGGACAGAATGGGTGAGAGATCGAGCTTTTGTTGCTTGGAGGTTTCGCCGGGCAGAATTTCCAAAAGGTCGGTGCGGCCAATCAGGTCTTCCATGCGGTGCAGACCAAGCAGGGCAAGGTATTCGCGCACTTCCATGGCAATGAACCTGAAATAGTTCATGACCTTTTCTACATCGCCCTTGAAGTGCCGCATACGCAGGACGTTGTTCTGCGTGGCCACGCCGGTGGCGCAGTTGTTCAGGTGGCAGATGCGCAGGTATTTGCAACCCAAGGCAATCATGGGGCCTGTACCGAAGCCGAAACTTTCCGCACCGAGAATGGCCGCTTTGATGACATCTAGGCCGGTTTTCATGCCGCCGTCGCCTTGCAGGCGTACTTTGTCGCGCAGATCGTTGGCGCGCAGGGTTTGGTGCGCTTCGGACAGACCCAGCTCGAAGGGGGAACCCGCATATTTGACCGAGGTAAGCGGGGATGCGCCGGTACCGCCGTCGTAGCCGGAGATGGTAATCAGGTCGGCATAAGCCTTGGCCACGCCTGCGGCAATCGTGCCTACGCCGGGTTCGGCCACCAGTTTGACCGAGACTTGCGCTTGTGGATTGACCTGCTTGAGGTCAAAGATCAGCTGGGCGAGGTCTTCAATCGAGTAGATGTCATGGTGCGGCGGCGGCGAAATCAGCGCCACGCCAGGGCGGGCATAGCGCAGGCGGGCAATGGTTTCGTTGACCTTGTCGCCAGGGAGCTGGCCGCCTTCGCCGGGTTTGGCACCTTGGGCGACCTTGATTTGCAGCACTTCGGCGTTGACCAAGTAGTGCGGGGTGACACCAAAGCGCCCTGAGGCAATCTGCTTGATCTTCGACATTTTGACGGTGTTGTAGCGTGCCGGATCCTCGCCGCCTTCGCCGGAGTTGGAACGTGCGCCCAGTCGGTTCATGGCCTCGGCCAGGGTTTCGTGCGCTTCGGGCGAGAGTGCGCCGAGTGACATGCCTGCTGAGTCAAAGCGTTTGATAATGGCATCAAGCGGTTCGACTTCATCCAGCGGGATGGGTGCAACGTCATCACGCAGCTTGAACAGATCACGTAGGGTTGCGACCGGACGGCTGTCCACATGATCGGCATAGAGTTTCCAGGTGGCGTAATCGCCGCTGTTGACCGCCTGTTGCAGGGTTTGCACGACATCCGGGTTGTAGGCGTGGTATTCGCCGCCGTGGATGTATTTGAACAGCCCGCCCTGACGCGGCAGTTTGCGCGGGTTCCATGCTTCTGCGGCCAGGCTGGCCTGGTCGGCGTGCAAGTCATCGAAGTCTGCGCCCTTGAGGCGGCTGGTGGTGGCTTTGAAGCACAGTTCCACCACTGCATCGGCCAGGCCAATGATCTCAAACAGCTGCGACCCACGGTAGCTGGCGATGGTGGAAATGCCCATTTTGGAGAGAATCTTCATCAGACCCTTGTCGATGCCCTTGATGAAGTTCGCGGCCATTTTGGCGGAGCTCATGCCCTCTTTCATTTCACCGGCGCGCTGCAAACCTGCCATGCTTTCATAGGCAAGATAAGGATAAATCGCTGTTGCGCCGTAACCGATCAAGCACGCGAAGTGGTGCGGGTCGCGGGCGGTGGCGGTTTCAATGACCAGATTGGCGCGGCTGCGCAGGCCTTCGTCGATCAGGCGGTGATGCACCGCGCCGCAGGCCAGCAGGGCATGAACGGGCAGCTTGCCCCGTTCGATCTGGCGATCGGAGAGCACAATGACAACCTTGCCAGCGCGCACCGCCGCTACCGCTTCATCGCAAATGGCGCGTACCGCCGCTTCCAGCGCCTCAGTCTCCGCGCGATTGAGTTGAATGAGCGTGCTGGCAAAGGCGGCATCATCCACCGTCATCAGGGCGTTAAACTTACCCTCGCTCAGTACCGGGGATTCGAGCAGCAGGCGGTGCGCATGTTCGGCGGTTTCTTCAAACAGGTTGCGTTCCTGGCCGATGCTGGTTTCCAGCGACATGACGATGGTTTCGCGCAGCGGGTCGATCGGCGGATTGGTCACCTGGGCGAACTGCTGGCGGAAATAGTCATACAACGAGCGTTCCTGACGCGAAAGCACGGCCATCGGCGTGTCGTCGCCCATGGAACCGATGGCTTCCTGGCCGGATTCGGCCAGTACGCGCAAAATCTGGTCACGCTCTTCAAAAGTGACCTGGAACATTTTCTCGTAAATGGCGAGTTGAGCGTCATCCAGCGGCGTTGCCGCGAGTACATCAGCTTCCAGGCCGGAATTCAGGCGGCGGGAATGCTGCTTGAGCCACTGGCTATAGGGCTGGCGGTTTTTGAGCATGGCATCCACTTCGTCCGGCATCATGAGCTCGCCGTTCGAGGTATTGACCGCGATCATCTGGCCTGGCTTGACACGCCCCTTGCGCAATACGTCTTCGGGGGCGTAATTCCATACGCCGATTTCCGAGGCGAGGGTGATATGGCGGTCTTTGGTGATGACCCAGCGCGCCGGGCGCAGGCCGTTGCGATCCATGGCGCAGGCGACGAGTGTTCCATCGGTCATCACCATGCCGGCGGGGCCATCCCACGGTTCCATGTGCATGGAGTGGTAGGCGTAGAAGGCACGCAGGTCGGCATCCATGTGCTCGACGTTCTGCCAGGCGGGCGGCACCATCAGGCGCATGGCGCGCAACATCTCCATGCCCCCGGCGATCAGCGCTTCCAGCATGTTGTCCATGCTCATGGAGTCGGAGCCGGTTTCGGTCACGAGGGGGCGCACATCGTCCATATTGGGAATCAGTGGCGTTTCCAGGGTGTAGGCACGCGCACGCGCCCAGTTGCGGTTGGCGTGGATGGTGTTGATTTCGCCATTGTGCGCAAGGTAGCGGAAGGGTTGCGCCAAACGCCATTCCGGGAAGGTGTTGGTGGAAAAACGCTGGTGAAACACGCATTGCGAGCTGGCGAGGCGTTCGTCTTGCAGATCAAGATAAAAGCGCGGCAAATCCTCCGGCATCATCAGCCCCTTGTAGGACAGCACTTCGCTGGACAAGGTGGGGATGTAAAACACACGATCATGCTCAAGCTGCTTTTCGCTGCGGCGGCGTGCAATGTATAGCCTGGTGTCGAACTGGCGCGCTTCCATACCGTCCGGAGCATTCACAAAAGCGTGTTCAATGACGGGCAGTTTGGCGAAAGACTGGCTGCCAAGCTGGCTCGGGTCGGTGGGCAGGACGCGCCATCCCAGGAATTCCAGGCCTTGTGCGCGCACTTCCTGTTCAAGAATGGTGCGTGACAAAGATGCTTGCGCTTCGTCCTGACTCATGAATACCACGCCCACGGCATACAGCGTATTCAGCGCAAAGCCAAGCCTGGCGGCTTCTTCACGCATGAAGGCATCCGGCTTTTTCAACAGCAAACCGCAGCCGTCACCGGATTTCCCATCGGCTGAAATGCCCCCCCGATGGGTCATGCGTGCCAGTGATTCAATCGCGGTCTGCACCAGCCAGTGGCTGGGCTGGTCGTCCATTTGGGCAATCAGGCCGAAGCCGCAGTTATCGCGTTCAAAGGTGGGGGAGTACAGACCGTGGGTAGCGTTATCAAACAGCATGTTCATAGCAGTGGCGTATCAGTTCGTGAGGTGGTGGGCATGAGGCTTTGACTCCTGCCGGGAGCGCGTTTTCGGATACGCGGGTTTGGTTTCATTAATGCAGCTTCCATGCCGCTTCAAGTAAGCAAGAAATCAATCACTTATTCGCGGGGACACGCGGATTAAGCTTCGCGTCCCAAAATGGGGCAGGCATTTTAGCCCTCATGTGCAACGGGAACAAGGCGTGAACCGGCGACCCAGGCTTTGTCATGGCTGCATGACTTTACGAATATCGGCAATTTGGCGCGGGTAGGGCTTGGTGCTGAGTACGCTACTTGGGAGTGATTTTTGTGCTTCAAGTGCGGCCTCACGGCTTGGGTACAGACCGCAGGTCAGGCTGAAAAGATCCTTGCCGTCGCGTTGCTGGTGAAAGGTCTGACAGTTTTCAAGTCCATGCGCTTTGATGTAACTGCTCGCGGCCTTGGCTGAACCGAGGGTGATAATTTGCAGTACATAGTGCTGTGCGTTTTCTTTGGAAAAGCGCTGACTTGGGGATTGGGTAGTGGGTTTGGCCGCTGTTTTGGCCTCGGGTTTTTTTTCCGGCTTTGCTTCGGGGGCAGGCTTGCTGGCGATGTGCGCGGAGGGGGCTGTTGTGCTGGCAGGCTGAGGCGTGGGTGTGGCCGCGTAGACGCTGGGTTGAGTGGGGGAGGGTACGGCAACAGGCGCGGGGCTGGTGACCGGCGTGGTCACGGGGGCGTGCGTTGGTTCAGGGGTTGCGGCCGGGCTTGGGGCAGGTGTGGCGATTTGAGCCGGTTTTTCGACTGGAAGGGTGGTTGTATCGGCGCTCGGCGCGCTCGTTTCGATGGGTGACGGGGTGTTTTCTGCGGTGATTGCGGGCGTGAGCGGAATGCTGACCGTGGTGTTTTTGGGGGGCGGCGGCGTATCCGGGCGCAGTATTAAGGCGACAACAACCGCGAGGATCAGCGAAACCCCTAATCCGCCCAGAATAAGGCCGCGCGCGCCTGTCGTTGAGGGGGGAGGGTTGATGCTCTGCCCTGTAGGGTTCGTTTGCGCAGTCTGAGAGCCGGATGTCGCATCATCACTGGAGAGAATGTTTGCTGCTGCCGGGGTGATAAAGCTTTGCTCAGGGCTTGGGTGACTGAGCAGGGGCTGTAAGTGCAGGGCGTAGACTTGCCCGGCACCGTTTAATGTTTGCATGGGTGCCAGGCGTTGCGTGAGCCGGGATGTCCCGCTCAAAATCAGGCGTACACGCCCATTGAGCATCTGGTCGATGCGCTGCATAAAACCGATGAGTCCATCCAGAATGAGTGGCGGCAATTGGTCGGCGAAGTGGATGATCGCCACGGCGCGACGAGGCTCTGGCAGCAGGATGGGCAGGCGCTGGAACAGGGCGTTCATGGCGGTTTCGCCAAAACCCACCTCAACTCCCCATGCCCGCGCCAGGTGCATCACAATGTCCTCGGCATCCATCCCCGCTGCGGGGTATACCTCGGCGTAGTGCAAACCCTTGGTGTCGTGGTGGGTAAGCTTGTGGCCAAAGCCGCTCAAGACGGTTGCATCGTCACTCATGATGGTGAACAGGCGGTCGCTGTGGCGCAGGAGGTGAATAATCAGTTCGACTCGCTCCTGCATGGAAGGCTCATTCAACGTGGCATCCAGCAGTGGATCGAAGTCAGATGAGGTAGGCGCATTTTGATCGGACATTGAGGTGGTCTCCGAGGCCGGGGGTCAGCAGGGTGGGGCGGTGAATTCAGCGAGACATTGTTGCAAATGTCGGGGTAAAAAATCGTCGTGTATAGCGGCCTGGCCTATGCGATCAAGCAAAATCAGACGCATTTTTCCGTCCAGCACCTTTTTGTCGATGCCCATCAGGTGTCTGAACTGTTCCCCGGACATGTTTTCAGGGGCATGGGTCGGCAGGCCGGCGCGCTGAATGATTTGGCGTGTTCGGGTGACATCCGCCGTGTTGATGCTGCCTTCGAGTTCAGAAAGACGTGCCGCCATGCACATGCCGACACCGACCGCTTCGCCATGCAGCCAGTTGCCATAACCCTGAGCATTTTCAATCGCATGGCCAAAGGTGTGGCCAAGATTCAAAATGGCGCGCAAGCCTGTTTCGCGTTCATCCTGGGAGACAACTTCAGCCTTGATCTCGCAGGAACGACGAATGGCATAGGCAAGCGCCTGTGGGTCGCGCGCGCGTAGCGCTTCGATATTGGCTTCAATCCAGCTTAAAAACGCTTCGTCATAAATCAGGCCGTATTTGATGACTTCAGCAAGCCCGGCAGACAACTCGCGCTCAGGCAGGGTGTTGAGCGTGTCGGTATCGGCGATCACCACTTGCGGCTGCCAGAACGCACCAAGCATGTTCTTGCCGCCGGGGTGGTTGATGCCGGTTTTGCCGCCCACGGAGGAGTCCACCTGGGAGAGCAGGGTGGTGGGGATTTGGATGAAGTTCACGCCGCGCTGGTAGCTTGCGGCGGCGAAGCCTGTGATGTCGCCAATCACGCCGCCGCCGAGGGCGATGAGGGTGGTGTTGCGGTCGAAGCGCCCTTCGATCAGTGCATCCCAGATTTTTTGCAGGCTTTCGATGGATTTGTAGGCTTCGCCGTCGGGCAAAATGACTGTAGCGGTTTTCAGTCCATCCAGAGCCGCATCAAGACGCTGGCGGTACAGCGGAGCCACGGTGGTGTTTGTGACCACCAGGGCGCTGTTACCCGTAATGGACGGACGCAGCAGGGCGGGATTATCGAGCAAACCTTGACCAATGTGGATCGGGTAACTGCGTTCGCCAAGGTCAACGTGCAAAGACTGCATAACTATCCTTCATCGTGCTGGGGTTGTAGGTGGGGTGTTCAATCACGCGATGCAAGGTGATTCAGGTCAATGCGCAGACCGCGCAGAATGCGCTGCACTACAAACTTGGGAATCAGGCGGTCGGTTTCAATCACCAGGTGCGCCGTTTGCCGATAGAGCGGGTCGCGGACGCACATCAGATTTTCCAAGGTGCCACGCCGATCAATGGTTTGCAACAATGGGCGGTTCTGGTCATGTGCTGTGCGTTCTACCTGATGATCCACCGAGGCGAAAAGATAGACCACGATACCGCGATTGTGCAGAGCCTCCCGGTTTTCCTCGGCGAGTACCGAACCGCCGCCTGTGGCGAGCACAATGCCGTGCTGCCGGGTTAATTCATCAATCACGGCTTTTTCGCGCTGGCGAAAACCGTTTTCGCCTTCCACCTCAAAAATCAGCGGAATGCTTGCGCCCGTGCGGGTTTCAATCACCTTGTCGCTATCCATGAACTTCATGCCCAAGGTGCGGGCGAGTAAACGCCCGCTGGTGGATTTCCCCGCGCCCATCGGGCCGATTAAAAAAATGCTTTCGCGCATAGCTTTAAGGTGTTGAGTCAAAGAGCATTAAAAAAACAGCATTTTGATGCCGAGGACAACCAAAAGGATGGAAAAAACCTTTTTCAGAATATCCACGGGCAAAATGTGCGTGAGTTTGGCACCCACAACGGCAAAGGCAATGCTCATTACGCCAATGCTTAGCCATGCGGGCAGATAAATATAACCCAGACTCATGGGTGGCAGATTGGGCAAACCGTAGCCTGTGAACACATAGGCTGCACTACCCGCAATGGCTGCCGGGAGACCAATCGCAGCCGATGTGGCAATCGCACGGCGCATGGGAACATTGCACCAGACAAAGAAGGGCGTGGACACCGCGCCGCCGCCCATGCCCATCAGCGAGCTGATGGAACCGACCGCAGAGCCTGCTGCGCTCATGCCGAGCGCACCCGGTAGTTGGCGATGCGCTTGGGGCTGGCGGCCAAAGGCTATTTGCAGGGCAATCAAGATTTCCAGCGTGCCAAAAACTTTTCGCAATACAGATCCCGGCATGTAGTGCGCAATGATCGAACCGGCAACGGAGCCAATGAGCAGGCCGAGCAAAATCCGCCGCACGATCGACCAGTCTACCGCGCCCTTTTGATGATGGGTCCAAACGGAGCCGATGGAGGTGAGAATGATGGTGGCAAGAGAAGTACCGACCGCCATTTGCATCATGATCTCGGCAGGCACATGTCCCTGGATGCTGAAGAGCCAGACCAGAATGGGCACGATAATCAAGCCGCCGCCAATGCCGAGCATCCCGGCCATCAGGCCTGCGAAAATGCCCAGCAGGGCATAGGTTCCCAGAGCGAACAGATCCATAAAAGTCCGATGTGAAGTGTGTTAAAAACGGGAGGTTACTGTAACAGGACTTACGCAAACCCCGGATCTAGCCCCCTCGCCCCTCGCGGGA
>CAZTYJ010000043.1:0-12959 GCA_964618025.1 uncultured Halothiobacillus sp.
TAACGTTAAATAGCCGCCACATGGCGGGATAAAAGATTATTGGACATGCCTGATAACCTTGCTAAGTTCATAACACAATGATCCATATAAACCATCTTGCCCCAAAATGCCAGTCATGTCCGATAATCTGGAGCAATCTGAAAAAACCGTTGCCACGCCACCGAAGCTGCTGGATCAGGTGCGTGAGCGTCTTCGCTTAAAGCATTACAGCCTTCGAACCGAGCAGGCTTACGTTGGGTGGATCAAACGATACATTATTTTCCACGGTAAGCGCCATCCAAACGAAATGGGCAAGCTGGAGCTGGAGGCCTTTCTGACTTCGCTGGCGGTGCAACGTAATGTCAGCGCTTCGACCCAGATGCAGGCGTTGTCGGCGTTACTGTTTTTGTACAAGGAGGTGTTGGGGCTGGAGCTTCCTTGGCTGGATGAGGTGACGCGGGCGAAGAAGCCGGTGCGTTTGCCTACGGTGTTGACGACGGAGGAGGTGCGACGGCTGTTGATGTTTGTGGATGATCCGCTGATGGATTTGATTGTGCGTTTGCTGTATGGGACGGGGATGCGCCTGCTGGAATGTTTGCGGCTGCGGGTGAAGGATGTGGATTTTGCGCGGCGCGAGATCGTGGTGCGTGAAGGTAAGGGGAATAAAGACAGGGTGACGATGTTGCCGGATCGTCTGGTTGATCGCTTGCGTGCCCAGATGGTTTTTGTGAAGGGGCAACATGCGCAGGATGTGGCGGTGGGGCGCGGGGAGGTGTGGCTGCCGGATGCGTTGGCGGTGAAGTATCCCCATGCGGCCAAGGCGTTGCCCTGGCAGTATGTGTTTCCGGCGGCGGGGTTTTCGGTTGATCCGCGTTCGGGTGCGGTGCGTCGTCACCATGTGGATGATAAGCGGGTGCAACGTGCGGTGAAACGCGCCGCCGAACGGGCGGAGTTGGTCAAGCTGGTGAGTCCGCATACCTTGCGTCATTCCTTTGCCACGCATTTGCTGGAAGGCGGCTATGACATTCGCACGGTGCAGGAGCTGCTCGGTCACTCCGATGTTTCTACGACGATGATTTATACGCATGTTTTGAATAAGGGTGGGCGCGGGGTGGTGAGCCCGTTGGATCGTTGAGGTATGCGCTGATGCAGCGCGTTTTTCTTCGTCGTCCTTAGGTTGCTTGTGGCAAAATCCTGCTTTGTATCTTGATTTTGATGGAGTGGGCACATGCGCGATGCGCTTTTACTGGGGCTGAATATCGACCATGTGGCGACTGTGCGCCAGGCGCGCGGGGAGATTTATCCTGAGCCCGTTCATGCGGCTTTGTTGGCCGAGCAGTTTGGGGCGGATAGCATTACTTTGCATTTGCGCGAAGATCGGCGGCATATTCAGGATCGGGATGTCGAGCTGTTGCGCGGTCTGTTGCAGACGCGCATGAATCTGGAAATGGCGGTGACTGAGGAGATGCTGGGTATTGCCGAGCGCATTTTGCCGCAGGATTGTTGCCTGGTGCCGGAAAAGCGTGCGGAGCTGACCACCGAAGGCGGGCTGGATGTGGCCGGGCAGGAGGCGCGGATGCTGGAGGCGTGTTCGCGCCTGCGTGCAGCGGGGGTGCGGGTGTCGTTGTTCATTGATGCCGATCATGCGCAGATTGATGCTGCTGTGCGTGTCGGTGCGCCGGTGATCGAAATTCACACCGGGCATTACGCCTCGGCGCGTGGAGCCGAGCAGCAGGCTGAGTTGGTGCGTATTCGTGAGGCGGCGCGCTATGCGCATGGTTTGGGGCTGCATGTGAATGCCGGGCATGGTTTGCATTACCACAACGTGCAGGCGATTGCCGCCATTCCTGAAATGCGTGAGCTGAATATTGGTCATGCCATTATCGCGCGCGCCATTTTCAGCGGGCTGGGCGAGGCGGTGCGCGAGATGAAGCGGTTGATGGTTGAGGCGCGGGTGTTTTGAGGTTTGGGAAGACGTTTGGTTTAAGCCACAGAGGGCGCAGAGGGTTGTTTGTTGATCCTTGCCTGAATGAAGCGTGAATGGACGGAGCGGGCTTGCCCGCGAAGCCTTCAACATGCGCTTTTTTGCGGGCAAACCCGCTTTCTTGCGCTTCAAGATGTATTCGTGCCGCATCAATCGTGCGGTTGGCTCCTCTCCTCAGCCCTTTGATGCCGGGCTATCCTGCCCGCCCCCCCTTCGGGTTCGCTGCGCGATCCAGTGCTGTTCCAGACAGCGCTTGTCCCGCGAGGGGAGAGGGGCTAAATCCATGACGTGCTGCATGTGCTGGCGCGATGCTCAACCCTCTCTCGCGAGGGGGACTAAATCATCCACCGGCAAGGTCAAATTATTCAGCGCCA
Organism: uncultured Halothiobacillus sp.; assembly: GCA_964618025.1. Classification (GTDB taxonomy): domain Bacteria; phylum Pseudomonadota; class Gammaproteobacteria; order Halothiobacillales; family Halothiobacillaceae; genus Thiofaba. Next base: position 2,338 of record CAZTYJ010000043.1, read on the forward strand.
AGACACCTCCCGCGAGGGGAGGGGCTAAATCCATGTTTTGTGTAAGCCTTGATGACTTCAAAGCATCGTTCATCGGTTTTTAATGCTGAGTATTCCGTGAAATTTGTGGCTAATCTGGTTTTAACAGCATGATTTACGGTATCGGTACGGATATTGTCGCCATCGTCCGCATGAGCCGACTTTGGGATAAATATGGCGAGGCGTTGGCCGTGCGTTTGTTGGCGGATGACGAGTTGCAGACCTTGCGTCAGCATGGCGACCCTGCGCGTTTTCTGGCCAAACGTTTTGCTGCGAAAGAGGCCGCAGCCAAGGCCTTGGGCACGGGGTTTCGGGGGGGGCTGAGTTTGCGACATATTTCCGTGAGCAACGATGCTTTGGGTAAACCCGTGCTGCATTTTGCCGCGCGCGCGGCTGAACTCGTGGCGCAGTTGGGCATTCAGGCCAGCCATATTTCCATTAGTGACGAAGCCGATTATGCGGTGGCTTTTGTCATTCTGACGCGTTGAGGATCACTCCATGAATCTACTGACTTTATCTGGCAGCATCGGTCACACGCCGCTGGTGCGTTTGCAACATCTGAATGCCGGGCGCAATAACCTTATTCTGCTCAAGCTGGAAGGCAATAATCCGGCGGGTTCGGTCAAGGATCGCCCGGCGCTGTCGATGATTGAACACGCGGCGCGGCGCGGCGAAATTCAGCCCGGCGACACCCTGATTGAAGCCACCAGCGGCAATACGGGCATTGCGCTGGCGATGGCGGCAGCCATCAAGGGCTATCGCATGGTGTTGATTATGCCGGACAACCTGAGCATTGAGCGCCGCCAGCTCATGCGTGCCTACGGCGCGGAACTGATTCTGGTCACTCAGGCACAGGGCATGGAAGGAGCGCGTGATCTGGCCTTGGCGATGCAGGCGCGTGGCGAGGGCAGGGTGCTGGATCAGTTCGCCAACCCGGATAATCCGCTGGCGCACTACGAGTCCACCGGGCCGGAAATTTGGCAGGCCACCGCAGGGCGGATCACGCACTTTGTCAGTTCCATGGGCACGACGGGCACCATTATGGGTACTTCGCGTTATCTCAAGGAGCAAAGCCCGGCGGTGCAGATCATCGGGGTGCAACCTGCTGAAGGCGCGTCCATTCCCGGCATTCGCCGCTGGCCCGCCGCCTATTTGCCGAAAATCTACGAGCCGCAGCGCGTCGATCAGATTATGGATGTGACTCAAGCCGAGGCCGAAGAAATGACCCGTCAACTTGCGTCACGCGAAGGCATTCTGGCGGGCATCTCTTCGGGTGGAACCCTTGCGGCGGCCTTGCGCCTGGCGGAAGGACTGGAGAACGCGGTGATGGTGAGTATCGTCTGCGACCGTGGGGATCGTTATTTATCCACCGGCGTGTTTCCGGCCTGAATCCATTTAAATTGAAAAGTGAACTATGTCGAGTAAGCGCAAGGGTCTGATTTTTGATGTGAATATCACGGGCTTCACGCATGAGGCGCGCGGTGTGGCGCATCATGAAGAAAAGGCCGTGTTTGTGGATGGCGCGTTGCCCGCTGAGCGGGTCAAGGTGCGTTTGACCAAGCCGCATCGTCGCTTTGATGAAGCGGAAGTGATCGAGGTCATTACGGCATCAAAGGAGCGGGTGGAGGCGAAGTGTGCCCATTTTGGCGTGTGTGGCGCTTGTTCGCTGCAACATATGCGCGATTCGGCGCAGATTGATGCCAAACAAGGCGTGTTGCTCGATAATCTGCGCCAAATTGGCAAGGTCGAAGCTGAAAGCCTGCTGCCGGCTCTGCGCGGGCCTTTGTGGGGCTACCGTCGGCGTGCGCGCCTTGGGGTGAAGTGGGTGCCGAAGAAAAACCGCGTGCTGGTGGGTTTTCGTGAGCGAGGTTCGCCTTATCTTGCTGATTTGCGGCGTTGTGAGGTGCTGGACTCCAGCGTGGGCGAGCGTTTGGAAGAACTTGGTGCGTTGATTGCCGCTATGGATGCCCGTTCGCTCATTCCACAGATCGAAGTGGCGGTGGGTGATACGGCGACGGCGCTGGTGTTTCGTCACATGGAACCCTTGTCGGACTCCGATCAAGCCGCGCTGAAGGCCTACGCTCAGTCCACGGGCTTGCATGTTTTTCTCCAGTCGCAAGGGCCGGATAGCGTGCGTCGTCTGTGGCCCGAGGAGGGCGAGCTGTTTTATGTCTTGCCTGAGCATCAGGTGCGCATTGATTTTCTGCCGGTGGATTTTACCCAGGTGAATGGAATGCTCAATCGGTATATGGTCGATCTTGCATTGAAAATGCTCGATATTCAGCCGAATGAGCGTGTACTGGACTTATTTGCCGGGTTGGGGAATTTTACTTTGCCGATGGCGCGACGTGCCGCTGAAGTGGTTGGCGTGGAGGGCGATGCGCCGATGGTGCAACGTGGACGGGAAAGCGCCAAGCGTAATGGCATTCTTAATACACGGCACTTCGTCGGCAATCTGTTTGAGCCTGATGCGAAGCAGGAGTGGATGCAGCAGAAATACGACAAAATCCTGCTTGATCCGCCGCGCGCGGGAGCTATGGAAATCATGCCTTTTTTGGCGAAAATGAAGCCCAAACGCATGGTGTATGTCTCATGTAATCCTGCGACCTTGGCGCGTGATGCGGGTATTCTGGTCAATGAACAGCGGTATCGTCTGGTTTCAGTCGGCGTGATGGATATGTTTCCGCACACTTCGCATGTCGAGTCCATTGCGGTATTTGAGCCGAAATAAGTTTTACTGCCAACAAGGTCATTGCGGAATATCGGGCTTTCGGGTAAAGTCCCGCCCCTGATTTGTACCGGGCGCAGGCTTGGTGTGACAGATTTTAGGAGCGGTGTCCGAGTGGCTGAAGGAGCACGCCTGGAAAGCGTGTATACGGCAACGTATCGAGGGTTCGAATCCCTCTCGCTCCGCCATATTTTGTAGTTTAATTCTGGCAGCCTGAGTGCTGCCTTTTTTGTGTCCGTTGGTTTTGTTGCAGGGGTATTTATGCAAGCCGCTTTACTTGATGGTTCCCAGCCTTGCGTCGTGGTGGCCTTGGATTACGCGCATTTGGACGCTGCCTTGTCTTTGGCGCAGCAACTTGATCCCGCAACGTGTCGTCTTAAAGTGGGTAAGGAGTTGTTTACCCGTGCGGGGCCTGGGGCGGTGAATGCCTTGCAGCGCTTGGGGTTTGAGGTGTTTCTTGACCTTAAATTTCACGATATTCCGCATACCGTGGCGCAGGCGGTCAAGGCGGCGGCGGATTTGGGCGTGTGGATGGTGAATGTGCACGCCATGGGCGGGCGGCGCATGATGGATGCGGCGCGTGAGGCGCTGGCGAATGCTGCGCAACGTCCGCTGTTGATTGCCGTGACGGTGCTGACCAGCATGGAGGCGCAGGATTTGCAGGAGATGGGTCTGCACGGCGAGGTGTTTGAACATGTGCGCAGGCTGGCGAGTCTGAGTAAGGATTGCGGACTGGATGGCGTGGTGTGTTCGGCGCGCGAGGCCGGTGATTTACGCCAGCTTTGGGGTGATGCCGGTGTTTTGGTGACACCGGGCATTCGTCAGTCGGGTGCGCCTGCGGACGACCAGCGGCGCACGGTCTCTGCGCGTGAGGCTTTGCAGCTTGGCGCAAGCCAGTTGGTGATTGGGCGACCGATTACGCAAGCGCCTGATCCACAAGCAGCTTTGGAGCGCATTTTGCACGAGATGCGGGTGTAGAATGCGGGGGTGTCCATCCCAAGACCAAGATTAAACACATGAATATCTTTAATCGCGTGCGGCGTGTTTTTTTGTGGGTGCTGGCCTGTGGCTGGGCTGGGTTTGCTACGTCGCTGAGTGCCGGTATGAACGAGGAGCGTGCCGCGTTTGCGCGCGTTTATCAGGGTGTGCAAGACGGGCGTGAAGCGGATGCCGCGTCGTTGGCGGCTTTGAAAAATTACCCGCTCATGGCGTATCTGGATTACCTGGCGCTGCGCGAGCGCTTGCCCGTTGCATCACCTGCGGACATTTCTGCCTTTGTGCAGGCTTATCCGGTCAGTTTCATGAGCGATGATGTGCGCAAACGTTATTTGCGTCAGTTGGCGAATAATGCCGACTGGGCGGCGTATCTAAAGCTTGATGATGGCAGTCTGAATACGCAGGAGTTCCGTTGTCAGCGCCTGGTGGCGCGTGGCATCTTGCAATCGCCTGCTGCGGTTATGGATGAGGGCTTGCTGCTCTGGGATGAGGGGGTGTCTTGGCCGGCGACTTGCCAGCCTCTGGAAGCGTGGCTGATGGACTCCCAGGCGATGAGTGTGGAGCGGACGTGGTGGCGTATCGAGCGGCTGATGGAGAAAAATCTCAGCACGGAAGCTGGGCGATTGGCGGCCAATCTGGGGGCGGAATCTCAGGCGCACATCACCCGTTGGCAGGCGGCGCGTAAAAATCCGGCTTCCTTCCTGGCGCAAAACAGGGCAAGCAGGGGGGATGTGGTCTTGCATTTGATGCTCGCAGATAGTGCAAAGCGTCTGGCGAGTGATGATGTTGACCAGGCGTATGCGGCATGGAGCGAGCTTGCGGCGCGCGAACCGATGAACCCGAAGATACGCGGTGAAGCCGAAGGTGGTATTGCACTGGCAGCGGCGCGTCAGCATCGACCCGAGGCCAGTGATTGGTTTGAGGCAGCTCCGAGTGTGGGTTTTGATGCCGATATGCGCGCATGGCGCGTGCGTGCGGCCTTGCGTCAGCAAAACTGGACGCGGGTGCTGAAGGCGATTGAGGCGATGCCGCTGGATGAGCAGAACAATGAGGAATGGCGTTATTGGCGTGCGCGAGCCTTGGAGCAGCAAGGGCAGGGCGAGCTGGCCAGGCAAATCTGGCAGGATGTTGCCAGGGATGTGACTTATTACGGGCTACTATCGGCAGATCGGGCGGGTGTTTCATATCGACTGGCCTATGTGGATTTGCCGGATGATGCGCTGGTAAACGCGGTGGCTGAGCGAGCGGCGGTGCTGCGCGCGCGCGAGTTTTACGCCCAAGGTATGTTGGATGAGGCGCGCAAGGAGTGGCTGGTGGCCTTGCGTGATATGGATTTGCCCCAGCAGCGGGCGGCGGCGCATCTGGCGGCGCGTTGGGGCTGGGCGGATCGGGCTGCCATTACGATGGGTAAGGCGCGCAATGCGGGCTTGGACGATCTTGAAGTACGCTTTCCGCTTCCCTGGCGCGACGAGGTTGAACGTTTTGCGCGTGAGAAATCCATTGAAAGCGGCTGGATGTTCGGCATTATGCGGCGTGAAAGCGTGTTTATGCCGGATATTGGTTCCAGCGCGGGCGCGCAGGGTTTGATGCAGCTCATGCCCGGTACGGCGAAGGATGTGGCGCGCAAGCTCGCCATGCCTGCACCGAAGAAAGCCGATTTGCATGACCCTGTAACCAATATGCGTTTGGGCAGCGCCTATCTTGGTGATGTGCTGGAGCGTTTCGGTGGTCATCAGGTACTGGCCACGGCGGCGTATAACGCAGGCCCCGGACGGGTGAAGCGCTGGCTACCGGAGGGGGGGAGTTTGCCTGCGGATATTTGGGTGGATACCGTGCCCTTTACCGAAACACGCGAGTATTGTCGCGCTGTACTACATTATGCGACCGTGTTTGACTGGCGTCTGCATGGAGAAACCAAACCCATGTCGGCGAGAATGCCCAAGGTATCGGGCAGTTGATTTTTCTGGAGTAAGAATATGGACAAGCAGGAAGTTGTGGTCGTTGATATTAAAATGCCATTTCTGTCCATGGTGGCTTTCATGGTGAAGTGGGTGGTCGCCTCCATTCCGGCGATTCTGATTTTGGTGATGCTGTTCGGTTTTGCCAGCGCGCTGCTGGGAGGCCTGTTTGGCAGCTTTGGGCGTATCTGATTTTTAGCGGTATTTATTCTGAACAGTATTCTCTGGTACGACTACGAAACCTTTAGCGCCGATCCGGTGACAGGGCGTATTGCGCAGTTTGCTGCGCTACGCACGAATGAACAGCTTGAACCTGTGGGCGAGCCTGTCGAGCTGTTTTGTCAGCCCTCTCTGGATGCTTTACCTGACCCACAGGCCTGTTTGATTACCGGGATCACCCCGCAGATGGCGACGGCGCGCGGTTTGCCTGAACCGGAGTTTGCCCGGCGAGTGCATCAGGTTTTGTCTGTGCCGGGAACCTGTATTTCCGGTTTCAATACAATCCGCTTTGACGATAGTTACACCCGCTTTCTGTTTTATCGCAATTTTATCGACCCTTATGCGCATGAGTGGCGTGATGGCAATACGCGCTGGGATCTGTTGGACGTGGTGCGTTACACCTATGCCTTGCGCCCGGAGGGCATTGAGTGGCCGACACGTGAGGATGGTGCGCCAAGCTTCAAACTCACCCATCTGACTGAAGCGAATGGCCTGACACATGCCAATGCACATGATGCGCTGAGTGATGTGCGCGCCACGATGGCTCTGGCACGCTTGATTCGTGAAAAACAGCCCAAGCTGTTTGATTTTGCCTACGCTCTGCGCAGTAAAAATGCCGTGCGCGCTTTTTTGGACAAGGAGCAGGACAAACCTGTGCTGCATACCTCCGGCATGTTTCCCGCGCTGTTTGGCCACACCACGGCGATTGCCGTGCTGGGTGTTCATCCACGCATGGCCAATCGCCTGATTGTGGCCGATCTGCGCCAAAATCCAGAGTATTTGCTCAATACCCCGGCCGAAGTGTTGCTGGAGCTTTTATTTACCCGGGGCGAAGATTTGCCTGAAGGGGTTGAGCGTCCGGGGATCAAGGAGCTGCACCTCAATCGCGCGCCGTTGCTTGCGCCGTTGCGTGTGCTGAACGGGGCAGGGGCCGAGCGCTTGCAACTCAACCTGGCAGTGTGTCAACAGCATTTCGCTGTGATCCAGCAGCACCGGGACAGGTTTACAGCCTTGGCGCGCGCCTTGTATGCCGCCGAGCCTTCACCGCGTGCGCTGGATGCCGAGGCCGCGTTGTATCAAGGTTTTATCCCCGATTCAGATCGTAACGCCTTGGGGCAGGTTCATCTTGTGTCAGCTCAGCAACTTGCGGCGCTGGGGGGGCAGATTCAGGATGAACGCCTGAAGGAGCTGTTATTTCGCTATCGTGCGCGCTACGCTCCAGAGTATTTGAATGTGGAGGAATGCCAGCGTTGGCAGGATTTGCGCGCTTCACGCCTGCTGCATGAGGAAGGTGGGGCGGGAATCAGCGCAGCGCAGTTCTTTGCGCAGATTGAAGCGTTGCGCATGGAGCCTGCCTCGACGGGGCGTGAGTGGATGATTCTGGATGAACTGGAGCAGTGGGGGCGGGAACTTTTGCATCTTGCGGGTGTTTCTGCGCCCGGATAAGTTTGGGATGTTGCGCTATTGATCTGGTCTGAATGAACCGTGAATGGACGGTAGATACTCCGTTCATCGTCAAGCCTTTTCCAAATGAATATCACTAAAAAGCTTGGTTGAATCGAACGGCATTTGACTCTGGACGCACGCCCAGAGAGCGGGCTTGCCCGCGAAGCCTTCAACATACGTTTTTTCGCGGGCAAGCCCGCTCCGCTTTACGATATATTCGTGCCGCATCAATAGATGGAGCCTTTAACCCGGCAGCAGTCTTCCATGGCCTTGCGGAAAAATCCGTGGAGGCTGATGAAGAAAATGGCTTGCGCCTCCTCCAACTCCTCAAGCGTTTCTGCATTGACGGGGTAAGTCTGGTCATGTCTGAGGATGGCTTCGCGCATTAATGTGTGCATCTGTTCATGCAGTTCGTCAATTTGATCCTTGAGTTGCTCATGACCCGGCGGGGTAGGCAGGCAACCAAGCAGCCCTGCCAATTTGCAATGCAGATGCGCGTCCCTTGCGATCAAATCTTCGCTGGGCAGCGTTGTTTGTAATACGAGTTGACGCATCCCCCGCGCGTACCAGGCGTTATGCCAGTAAATGGCTTCTTCCAGTCCATCAATAAACTCCCCATAGGGAAAGGCGGTTGGTTCGGTGTTTATTTCTGGGCTCATGTGCGTGCTCATCTGGTTCATCCTGGGTATGCCGCGAGGCGGCCTTGCTCGCAAATCATACCCGTAGAACACTTGGCTGAATTATTTAAGGATTGGATGTATGGATAGTTTTTTATAATGAAGCGAGCTTGTGCAGAAACTCCAGGTTCACGACGCATTGAGTCCCCGCTGTGCTCAGGCAAATGGCCGGTGCTTCAGGTTCGCCCAGGCTTTCGAGAATCATGCAGGCTTCAGAAAAATCATCGTTCCGGGTGTAGGCATTGACCGTGACCAAGGTGCGTAAACCCGCGCCGTGGCTTGCACGTAAACCATTTCGCGAGTCTTCAAAGGCAAGGCAGACATCTGCGGAAAGATTCATCGCTTCAAGCGCATAAGTAAAAATGGCCGGATCAGGTTTTTTCTTCGGTACGATGTCTCCGGCGGCAATGACTTCAAACCAGTTGATGCTGTCTTTTCCAAGGGTGGCTTCAAGCAGGGCGGTCACATTTTCCGGGGTGGTGGTGGTGGCGATTGCCAAGCGTAGCCCTGCTTGGCGAGCTTCATCAATGAGGCGTTTGACTCCTGGGCGAAGCGGGATAAGTCCTTCATTTAAAAGGCGTACATAATGCCGTGTTTTGGCTTGGTGCAAACCTGCAATCCAGGTATCGGCATCCTCCGGCAGAACAACGTCAGGGCGGTAGTTGTCGAGGTAGTGACGAATCCGCTCTTTACCGCCGGTGACGCTTAACAACTCACCATACAACGCAACATCCCACTGCCAATCCAAACCCGCCTCAGCAAAGGCGGCATTAAAGGCCGGGCGATGACCATCGCGCTCGGTATCGGCGAGGGTTCCGTCAACATCAAAAATAAGTGCTTGCAGGTTCATGCTGGCTCCATGGATGAATGATCCGCTTGAGTGTTACGCAAAGTCTGCCCTGCGTCTAATCAGCAAGGTTGATAGCTTGGATAAGCGTGCTTCTATACATTCGATCCAGAAAACGGAATAAGCAAAGGTGAAAACATGGCTTTAACTCGTGACTTCAAATAAACCATCGTCGAGCGTATAGAGCGTGACCCGGCATTTGCAGAGTGCCTGCTGGATGAAGCGGTATCCCTTTTTCTCAACGGTGAACCCGAAGCCGCACGCCTCATTTTGCGTGATCTGGTCAACGCTACCTTGGGTTTTGAACAACTGGCGTGTCTAACGGACAAGCCAAGTAAAAGCCTCCATCGTATGCTGTCCTTTATGCAGTCTCGTAAACCTGTGGGCACTGTCGATCTTAAAGCGCTCATGAATGAAGGTCGGGCATGATGTTTGTGCTGGATGCTTCTGTGGTCTTGCTCTGGCTTGTACCTGATACGAACCCGGCAGGCACGGAGTATGCCCGCGTGGTATTGAGTGCCCTCAAGGAGTCACCCGCCATCGCACCATCGCTTTTGGCTCTTGAAGTCGCCAACGTGATTGCCAAGGTGGAGTCCAAGGGGCTGGTGGTGCTGGCAGACTCGCAACGATTCATCACCCTCCTTGAGCGGATCAATCTTACGACCGACCAAGCAACAGCGATCCATGCGCTGGGTCATACCTTGAACCTCGCCCAGCGTTATGAATTGTCCGTTTATGATGCAGCTTATTTGGAGCTATCGCTGCGCATGGGCTTGCCGTTGGCAACACTTGATGCCGATCTTGCGAAAGCAGCCGTCAGTGCAGGCGCTCCAATCTTCGGCGCGCACTGATTTCAATGACAAGACATGGGCGTGCCGAACCTCAATACGTCGATTTTAAGGGCAAGGGTCATCATGTCCTACTTGAATAGGACTATTTGCTCTATTAAACTGGCTTGCCAAGATCACAGGAGGTTTCCATGCTTCAATCATTGCGCAGAGCCGGTGGCTCGCTCGTTATGACCATTCCCAAGGCGTTTATTGACCAGAACGGACTTTTGGACGGTTCCAAGGTTGAGTTACATATCCAAGGCAAAAAAATGATCGTCGAGGCTCCAACGCGCCCGCGTTACAAGCTGTCCGAACTCATGGCCGAGATGACCTCAGATCCGCCGCGTGTCGAAGGTTGGGACGACATGCCTTTGGTTGGCATGGAGCGCGACTGATGGCGTATATGCCTCATCGTGGCGACATCGTACATCTCGACTTCAATCCTGCCTCGGGTACGGAAATGAAAGACCCGCATTTCGGGCTGGTGTTGAGTGACAAGCTGTTCAATCAGCATGGTTTGGCGATGATCTGCCCTATTTTTCAGGGTGCGGCAACGGTGGCGCGTAGCTACGGAATGGTTGTGACTTTGATGGGGGCGGGCACAGACACCCAGGGCGCGGTTCACTGTCATCAACTCAAATCACTGGATTGGCGTGCGCGCAAGGTGCGGCTCAAGGAAGTCGCACCCAAACACATTGTCGATGATCTCCTGGCGCGGGTCGAGGCGGTTTTGTTTGATTAAGTTCGCTTCAAAAATAATTTCGCGACATCCCCAAATCCCCCTTGCGCAAAGCAAAAAGTGTGAGAGAGTCGGATCTTGGCAAGGGCAAGCGAGATTTTTTACTTTTCGGTCAACGCATACAAAAGGGAGCCGCAGCTCCCTTTGATGCGTCATAAACCGGG
>CAZTYJ010000044.1:0-12093 GCA_964618025.1 uncultured Halothiobacillus sp.
ACTGGCGCGGTTACAGGATGATTGGTCGGTGAGCCACCCAGCACGGTGGGCAGGCAAGCAAGCACTGGCGGATACGGGTTGGCAGCAACAGCAACGGGAACGGTTACGCACGGCATCCCAACGCTTGCACCAACTATTGACAGCATACGATAGCGGGCACATCACTAGCAGTGCCTTGTTTGCTTATTGGCCGTTGGCAGAAGCTGAAGCAGTGTATCAACGGCTGGCACGGCAAGGCATCCTGACGCGCTTGTTGACCCATCCCCCCGCCTTGCGCTTTGGTTTGCCTGCAACAGAAGCGCAATGGCAACGTTTGCAACACGGTGTGCTCGTATGATGCGGCACAAATATATCTTGAAGCGCAAGGAAGCGGGCTTGCCCGCGAAGTCTTCAATATACGCTTTTAGGACTTACGCAAGATGGCGGTTTTCACCCCCTCCCCCTTGATGGGGGAGGGCTGGGGAGAGGGTGGTGAAGTTGGCACAAGTCTATGTTTTGGCAAAGCTTACCCCCCCTCTCCCCAGCGGCTTCGCCCCCCTCGCTTCGCTCTCCCCGCGAGGGGCGAGGGGGCTAGATCCGGGTTTTGCGTAAGTCCTAGCTTTTTCGCGGGCAAGCCCGTTCCTACCGTCCATTCACGCTTCATTCAGGCAAGGGTCAATACGATGCGCCTTGGGATCAGTACCCGTCTTTTTCTTGTGCTGCTGCTGATCAGTTTGACCCTGATCGGCGGCATGATGCTGGCTGCCCAATGGCGTTTTACCCAAGGCATCAAGCAGTACGCTCAAAACGAAGATGCGCAACGTGCCGAGCCGTTTATCGAAGCCTTGCAGCGTTTTTACGGCTTCAAGCAAAGCTGGCAACCGCTACGCGAGCACCCTGCCCGCTGGAAAGGCTGGTTGCGCCAAAACGTATTGCAGGATGTATCCGACAGCGACATCGCCGACCCCATGCGCAACCCGCGCGCTTCATTGGCCTTGGCTGCTCTGGCGCGCCGCATGGTGCTTCTGGATGCTGAAGGAGAGCGGGTTGCAGGTGAGATCGACCTGCCGCCGCAAGCGCAACGCCTGCCTATCGTGGTCAATCAACAGACAGTCGGCTGGCTGGTCATTGCGCCGCCCAAGCTGCGTGGGGATGCTTTGCGCGACCGGCTTTTGCATGAACTCAATCGCAGTCTGATCTGGATCGGCCTGCTGGCTCTGCTGCTGGCCGGGCTGGCTTCCGCGCTGCTGGCACGGCACTTTCTGCAGCCGATACGTCGCTTGAATCTTGCCGCGCAGGCTCTTGCCCAAGGCGATTTAACGCGCCGGGTGGCGCTTGGGCGGGATGATGAGCTGGGGCAACTGGCGGCGCAATTCGACCGGATGGCGCAGGCTCTGGAGCATCAGGCACGCGACCGCCGCGACTGGCTGGCCGATGTGTCGCATGAATTACGTACCCCGCTGACCATTCTACGCGGTGAAATCGAGGCTTTGCAGGATGGTGTGCGCCCTTTGGATACCAAGGCGCTTGCCTCATTGCGTCAAGAGGTCGGGCGGCTTGATCGGCTGATTGATGATCTCTACCAACTCGCCCAAGCCGATCAGGGCGCGTTCAAACATGCCATGCAGCCGCTGAATTTCATTGAACTGGTCAATACCGCCGCCGAGCGTTTCCGTGAACGCTTCCGCCAGGCGGGACTGGCATTTGAGCTTGACTGTGCCGCTCATGATACTGCCAAAGATGCAGTGTTCGTTTTGGGTGATACACAACGCCTGCACCAGGTTTTGGCTAACCTGCTGGAAAATAGTGCCCGTTATACCCAAGCTCCCGGCCATGTACGTCTAAGCTGCCGCCACACCCGGCGCGAGGTGATCCTGACCCTTGAAGACAGCGCCCCCGGTATTCCCGCCGCAGCCATGCCGCGACTGTTTGAGCGCCTGTTTCGCGTCGAAAGTTCGCGCAGCCGTGAACACGGAGGTGCCGGGCTTGGCTTGTCCATGTGTCGCTCTATCGTGCAGGCACATTCCGGCCACATCGAGTCCTTCCCCTCCCCTCTTGGCGGACTGGGTTTATGCCTGAGCCTGCCGCGTGTCGAGGTCAAAACATGAACCTGCTACAACCCAATACCGAACACATCCTCATCGTCGAAGATGAAGAAAAAATCGCGCAACTGCTCATGGATTACCTGCAACAAGCAGGTTACCGCTGCACATGGCTGGCCGATGGCCTACAGGTGGAACAGACGACAAGAGAGCAACATCCTGACCTGATCCTGCTCGACTTGATGCTGCCCGGACGTGATGGTCTGGATGTGTGTCGCGCCCTGCGCCAATTTTCCAGCGTGCCGATCATCATGCTGACCGCGCGTGTGGAGGAAATCGACCGCCTGCTCGGCCTGGAAATGGGGGCGGATGATTATGTGTGCAAGCCATTTAGCCCGCGCGAAGTCGTGTCCAGGGTCAAGGCGCTGCTGCGCCGTGCTCGTGGTCGCGTGCTTCCCGACCATCTACAGGATGGCCTGACGCTTGACGAAGCGCGCTTTCAGGCCAAGCTGGACGGCAAGGCGCTCGACCTTACCCCGGTGGAGTTTCGCCTGCTGGTCACCATGCACGCCCAGCCGGGACGGGTATTTGGGCGCGAAAGTCTGTTGCAACAAATTTACGCAGATCACCGTATCGTCAGCGAGCGTACCGTGGATAGCCACATCAAAAATCTGCGCCGTAAACTACAAGATGCTGCACCAGAACGCGATTTAATCCAGTCGGTGTATGGCGTGGGCTACCGCTGGGGTGAATAGCTATGTATCCGTAAGCCCATCTCCACAAAGTCTCCATCAATGGCTCGCGGCTTCTGCATAAATGCGCAGCAGAATGTGCATCAAGGAATAGAGATGATTCCGCAGCCGAGCCACGTTGGAGACCTCACCATGAAAACACCCGCCCTCATCACCGCGAGCCTTGTTCTAGGTACCTTATGTGCCGCCCCGCCGCTCTTCGCCGCCCCCATCCATGACCCGGTGGTGAATGCGCATCAACATCGGCAGCACGCGCGCATTTGGCAAGGCGTGCACTCAGGTCAGCTCACCCGCAGCGAAACACGGGCACTGGCAAGCGAGCAGCGCGCACTGCGCCAGCAAGAGCGTGGCTACAAAAGCGACGGTCGCATGACGCACGCTGAGCGTCAGGACATGCGCCAGGATCAACGTGCTGCAAGTCAAACCTTGTACAACGAAAAACATGACGCGGATGTTCAAGCCCGCCTTGCCGAATAATCCAACACCACGAGGATACAACGATGAACATCAAACACATAACCCTGCTGGCCATCAGCGCGCTCATGGCGAGCGGCACAGGCCATGCGTCAACGCCTGCTGAACGCCAGAATTTATTCAACGAATTCAAACAGATCGAATCACGCAGCCATCAAGCCCGGATTGCGATTTTGCAAGAAGCGGAAATCTGCATTCAGCAGGCGCAAAATCGCGAGGCTTACCGTGCCTGCGAAGAAAAGGAAAAGGCCGGGCGCGAGGCACTACGTGAAGAGCTCAAGTCCCAACGCGAAGCGCTCAGAGCCAAGCTGCAAACGGCAAGGCAAGCGGCCACGCCCTACTGATCCTTGCCTGAATAAACCATGAATGGACGGTAGGAGAGGGCTTGCCCGCAAAGCCCTCAACATACGTTTTTTCGCGGCCAAGCCCGCTTCCTTGCGCTTCGAGATATATTCAGGCCGCATCAATCATTACAGGCTGGCCAAAACCCTGGGATGCTCACGCAAGGCCACGACAATCGCATCCACCTGTTCACGCGACTGTGCGCGCAGCTGGATGCTGACTGAAACATACCTGCCACCCGAGCTGGCACGCAAGCTGACATCCGCCTCACACACTTCAGGCGCGTGACAGCGAACCAAGGTCAGCATCTCGGCGTGAAAATCCTCCGAGGCTTCTCCCATGATCTTGATTGGATAATCACAAGGAAACTCCAATGGGGGCGGGTTATCCAGCGCACAAAAACTCATCGCATGTTCTCCTTCAGATTGCGGGCTTCGACGTTTTCATGCCGTGCAAGGTGCGGCTTATTTCTTGAACATCAAGATCACGCTATCGCTCATGCGACGAAAGAACCCACCCTCAGGTACCGCCGTTAGCACAACCACAGGCGCTTCGTTTTCCTGCTTGTCGCCCTGTTTGGCACGCAGCGCTCCAACCACCTGCCCCTGAGCCAGGGGGGCGCTCAGATTGGGAGTCACATCAAGCACAAGGTTGAGTTTTTCAAATTTTCCACGTTGCGTCGTGACATAAAAATCGTTCGCCATACCCACTTTCGCCGTTTTTTCTGCGCCCTTCCAGATACGCGGCTCTTCCAGCACATCTCCCGCCTTGCGCACCAAACGTGTTTCAAAGAAGCGGAAACCATAATTCAGCAACACAGCCGTTTGTTCAGCGCGCGCGGCATCACTCGGCGCGCCCAAAACCACCGAAATCAGACGCATCCCTTCACGCTGCGCCGAGGCCGCAAGACAAAAGCCCGCCGATTCAGTATGCCCCGTTTTGCCACCATCCACGCTAGGATCACGCCACAACAGGCGATTGCGATTGATTTGCTTGATGTTATTCCACACGAATTCCTTCTCGCCTTCCCGCTTGTAATGTTCGGGGAAGTCACGAATCACAGCCGCAAACAAATGCGCCACATCGCGCGCGGTACTGTAATGATTGGCATCCGGCCAACCGGTGGAGTTCACAAAATGCGTTCCGCTCAACCCCAGACGTTGAGCCTCGTGATTCATCATGGCGGCAAAGGCTTCTTCACTGCCAGCAATATGTTCAGCCAGTGCAATGGTGGCATCGTTGCCGGACTGGATAATCATGCCCTTGAGCAGATCATCCACCTTGATCTGGGTTCCCACGCGCACAAACATCTTGGAACCTTCCATTCGCCAGGCTTTTTCACTGATATTCACCATGGTGTCTGGTGTCAGATCACCGCGCTGCATGGCGGCATAAATGATGTAGGCGGTCATAAGCTTGGTAATACTGGCAGGCTCCACGCGCATATCCGGATTCTGCTCGACCAAAA
The DNA here is from genome assembly GCA_964618025.1 of uncultured Halothiobacillus sp. GTDB lineage: Bacteria > Pseudomonadota > Gammaproteobacteria > Halothiobacillales > Halothiobacillaceae > Thiofaba. Next base: position 5,058 of record CAZTYJ010000044.1, read on the forward strand.
ACTGCCCGCTATTAAAGTCCATCAAGATATACGACTTGGCAGCCAAGGTCGGTGCACTCGGCACGGGCATGTTCATGGGAGATGGAACGCTCGGAGTTGGCATCGGCACCGGAGCATTGGCTGGGGCGGCGGTCGGCGCGGCTGGCGCAGCCAAGGCAAGACCGTTAAGGCTGAACGCCAGTGTGGTCACAGTCAAAAAGCGGCGGAAAGTATTTTGCATAATTCGGATTTTCGACGTATTTTCAGTGGAGGAAAAAAAGTTCGCTGCATTCTAACGTCCATAAACGTCAAGTGCATCCTTGAATCCTCTTTTTTGGCCTCAACCTCAATCCCTGGAGTCGATATGCGCCGTATTCTTGCCCCGCTTGTGTGTTCAGTTGCTTTAGCCTGCTCTCCCCTGATGGCCGACACCAATATTTACAAGTGGGTTGATGCCAACGGTGTCACCCACTTTGGCGCACAGCCGCCCGCCAATGTCAAAACAGAGGAAGTACAGCCTCGCGTGTATGCTCCGGCTGCGCCCACGCAGTCTGCCGAAAAGCCCAGTAATGCCAAGAGCGAGCCGTCCGCCAAAGAGGCCGCAACAAATAAGCCCAAGGAAATGCTGACCATTTCGGCTGAGCAAATCGCCGCACAATGCAACGATGCCCAAAAACGCCTGCAACAACTGGAGTCCAACCCACGTCTGATGACGCGCACTGCGGATGGACAGATGCAGCGTGTTCCAGAAGAAGAGCGTCAGAAAATGATGGAAACCGAACGCGCGCGCGTTAAAGAATACTGCGAGTAACACCCATGCCCCTGCTGAGTCTGCATACCAATCTTGTGCTCACCAAGCCCCAGGAAAACGATATAGCCCAACACCTTTCCAGCCTGGCCTCCAGGCTTTTGCATAAACCCGAGCAATGGGTGATGAGCCTTGTGGTATCGGGATTGAGCATGGCTTTTGCGGGCGACCATCAGCCCTGCGCCTATCTTGAGTGCAAGAGCATCGGATTGGATGATGCGCGCATTCCCGACCTGGCACGCGAGATCAGCACCCTGCTTGAACGAGAGCTCAAGCTTGACCCCGCACGGGTGTATATCGAATTCAGCGCGGCCAAGGCTCAACACTGGGGCTGGAACAGCGGCACGTTCTAATCCACAATCCCGCCTTCGTTTTTCTATCGCAAGGTTGCTCCTCTCATGCGCGTCTCGCAGTTCCCGCTTACCACCCTCAAAGAAACCCCCGCCGATGCCGAAGTCGTAAGCCACCAGCTAATGCTGCGCGCCGGGCTGATTCGCCGTCTGGCGGCGGGGCTTTACACCTGGTCGCCACTGGGTCTGCGCATCCTGCGCAAGGTCGAGGCCGTGGTACATGAGGAAATGAATCGTGCGGGCGCATTGGAAGTACTGATGCCTGCGGTGCAGCCAGCCGAACTATGGCAGGAGTCCGGGCGCTGGGAAAAATACGGCGCGGAATTGATGCGTATGCGCGACCGCCACAACCGTGAATTCTGCTTTGGCCCGACCCACGAAGAAATCATTACCGACTACGCGCGCCGCGAACTGAAAAGCTACAAACAACTCCCCGTGTGTTTTTACCAGGTGCAAACCAAGTTCCGTGACGAGGTTCGCCCGCGTTTTGGCGTGATGCGCGCGCGCGAATTTTTAATGAAGGATGCCTATTCCTTCCATCTGGATCAGGCTTCGCTGCAAGCCACCTACGACACCATGCACGCCGCCTACACGCGCATCTTCACCCGTCTGGGGCTGGATTTCCGCGCTGTACGCGCCGACACCGGCAGCATCGGCGGCACGGGTTCGCATGAATTCCATGTGCTCGCCTCCTCCGGCGAAGACGATATCGCTTTCTCTGATCGCTCAGACTACGCCGCCAATGTCGAGTTGGCCGAAGCCCTGCCCCCGGCAGGCGAGCGCGCGGCGGCCTGCGAGACGATGCGCGAAGTCGATACACCCAAACAGACCACCTGCGAAGATGTCGCGGCTCTGCTGAATATTCCACTGACGCGCACCGTCAAGCTGATTGCCGTGATTGCCCATGACAAGATGTACGCCCTCTTGCTGCGCGGCGACCACAACCTGAATGAAATCAAAGCCGCCAAGCTCATGGGACTGGATGAGTTCCGCCTGGCGACGGAAGAAGAGATCCGCACAACATTCAACTGCCCGCCCGGCTTCCTTGGCGCCGTCGGTCTGGATCGCAGCAAAATCAAGGTGATCGCCGACCTTGGCGTCGCCGTGATGAGCGACTTCGTCTGTGGCGCGAACAAACCCAAGTTACACCTCGCCGGAGTCAACTGGGGGCGCGACCTGCCGGAGCCCGATCATGTCGCCGACATCCGCAACGTGGTCGAAGGCGACCCCAGCCCGGATGGTCAAGGCACGCTCGTTATCCGGCGCGGCATCGAAGTCGGACATATTTTCCAGCTGGGCGAGACCTACAGCCGCGCCATGAATGCCACGGTGCTCGATGAGCAAGGCCAGAGTCAGGTCATGACCATGGGGTGCTACGGCATCGGCGTGTCGCGTGTCGTGGCTTCCGCAATTGAGCAAAACCACGATGAACGCGGCATTCGTTGGCCGCAGGCGCTGGCGCCCTTCCACGTCGCCCTGCTGCCGCTGAATGTCGCCAAATCACCGGAAAGCATGGCCTTGGCGCTCAAGCTGGAAGCTGAACTCAGCGCCCTGGGCATCGAAGTGTTGCTGGATGACCGTGAGCTGCGCCCCGGCGTGATGTTCGCTGACATGGAGCTGATCGGCATTCCGCATCGCCTGGTTATCAGCGAAAAAGGCATTGCCAACGGCCTGCTTGAATACCGCGCGCGCGATGCGACGGAAAACGAGATGGTGCCGATGGAACAGGTTATTGAGTTTTTGCGCCAGCGCCTTGGTGCGAACTGAGTCAGGCGTTTGCGCCGCGTTGCGATCTCGGCGCGAAGCATTTGAGGGCACTTCTATCCATTCGATCAAGCCGATGGATGCAAGCCAAACCTGCGAAAAAACGGCCTTAGGGCAGCTTCGCGTTCAGCATACACGCCGTATGCGGGCGTTTTGAGTCGGTTTTGGCGGATTTATGGAAGTGCCCGGCAAAAAGACTCAAGCCATCAAAGACATACTTTGGTCTCCCTGCCCGCAGGCGTTTGACACCAGTCGCGCATATAGCGCTCAATTTGTTCATGGGTAATTCCACCCAAATGAGTGCGCGCAATACTACCATCGGGCGCAATCAATACCGTCGTCGGCAAACCGCGAATCGAACCCAGGGGGCTGGGTTGCCCAGGGCTCATCGGCATGACCGGGTAGCTCATCATCTGTTCATCCATGAACTTGGTCAATTTGGCATTATCCGCCTTGTCGTAGCTCACGCCCCAGACTACGGCATCCTTGGCTTGATGCGCGTCATGGAAGCGAATCAGCTCAGGGATTTCTTCACGGCAAGGCGGACACCATATCGCCCAAAAATTGACCACTACAAACTTGCCCTTGTGGTCGCTCAGGCTGTGGTTCTTGCCTTGGGTATCTTTCAAACTGAAATCAACCGCCCACGCCGCTTGCGCCCATACGGCAGCGGCCAACAGAAACACGCTTAACAAAAAACCAGTCAAAGTCGATCGTTTTTCTACGCACATCCGAATGCTCCTGTGGCTGTGAGTTTGTGGATTCAAGTTAGTGATTCGACTTAAAAAGCGGGCCATGCTCTTCTGCTTTGTGCGAAAGAAACAGCGCAAGTCCAATAAGCGCAATACCGGCAGCGAATGAAAGCAAATCCATCGGCGAGGTAAACTTCATATTGATGCCATACTCGAAAAATTTGACGATCAAAATCAGCAAGATAACCTTGGCCAAGCGGTTTTTTAAGTCATCCAGGTTGGTAATAATCAACACATTTGATGCGCCATCGCCCTCATGCGCACAGTCAATTTTGCTGATAAACAATTCATACAGCCCAAAGGCAAAAATCAAAAGGATCGTGGCCAAAAGAAAGCCGTCCAACACCTCAACCACGTGCGTTACTGTGCTATTACGCAATGCGAGCTTATCTTCCGCGCTTAAAGATGGGTCAGCGTAGTGAAAAAGATGAACGATGGTGTAAAACGCATCGACCGTAGCCACGTAAAACATGGCAAAGCTCAAAAGCGCGCTGACTAAAACGGCAAGAATGACCACCAGACGAGTGTCCCACAATCCTTTTTCAAAAATCTGCTCTAAACGGCTCATCAAGGGCTCCATAAGTTAAGGGCACTTCTATTAATTCACTTTTTGTCGTTCCCGCGAAAGCGGGAACCCAGTTAAATCAAGGCACTGGATGCCCGCCTTCGCGGGCATGACGGATTCATAGAAGTGTCCTTAATTGAATGATGCAGGAGTCTAAGGCGTATGGTTCCTGGCCTCAAGTCGTCTCACTTAGGACTTACGCAAGATGGCGGTTTTCACCCCCTCCCCCTTGATGAGGGAGAGGCCGTGCCGAGGGGGCTGTTGGGGAGAGGGTGGTGAAGCTGGCACAAGTCTATGTTTTGGCAAAGGTTGCGCCCCTCTCCCCAACCCTTTGATGCCGGGCTATCCTGCCCGCCCCCCTCGGGTTCGCTGCGCGATCCAGCGCTGTTCCAGACAGCGCTTGTCTCGCGAGGGGCGAGGGGGCTAGATCCGGGTTTTGCGTAAGTCCTATAAAAAAAGCTATGCCATCTTGAGCGCGATAACCACGTCATTTGAAGCAGCGAAATCCTGGCTTCAGGTGGCATAATCTTCGAAATTAACGTGCAGTAAGTCGGAAATTATGAGCAAACCAGCCGCTGAGATCCTAATCGTATATTACAGCCGTGGCGGTGGAACAGCGCAGATGGCTCGGCATGTCGCTCGCGGGGTGGAAGCCGTACCAGGGATGCGAGCCCGCCTGCGGCGCATTGAAACGGCTGAAAGCCCATCAACTGACGATGATGCCGATAAGCCCCCTCTGGCGTGTATTGAAGATCTGGCAGAATGCGCGGGCTTGGTACTCGGCAGCCCGACCTATTTTGGCAACATGGCGGGTGCTGTCAAAACTTACATCGACCAAACCAGCAGTCTTTGGATGACTGGAGCCTTGATCGGCAAGCCCGCCGCCGTCTTTACATCCACAGCCAGCCAGCACGGCGGCCAGGAAAGCACCCTGCTTTCCATGATGATCCCGCTGTTTCATCACGGCATGTTGCTGGTTGGACTGCCTTACAGCGAGCCTGCGTTATTACGCACGCAACGCGGGGGCACACCCTACGGCGCCAGTCATACCTCTGGAGATGGCCGTGTGCCATTAACCGAGGAGGAAAAAGCCCTGTGCAAGGCTTTAGGCAAGCGTGTTGCGGATACCGCGCGTCGTCTGAGCGCAATACCCGCTTCATGATTAAGGTACTTTCATGTCACCAAGGCTGAGTTTATAGTGGCGCGGTTTGAGCGATGCCTCGCACCATAACTGCCACTAACGTCCCTTCGGAACCCATCATGATTAAAAAATGCCTGTTTCCAGCCGCCGGTTACGGCACGCGCTTTCTGCCCGCAACCAAGGTTATCCCCAAGGAAATGTTGCCCATCGTGGACAAGCCACTGATTCAATACGGCGTTGAAGAAGCCATGGAAGCGGGGATACGCGAAATGGCCATTGTCACCGGACGCAGCAAGCGCGCTCTGGAAGACCACTTTGACATTAACTACGAACTGGAAAGCCAGCTACGCGGCACCAGCAAGGACAGCATGCTGGCTGGCATCCGTGGAATTATCGAAAAATGCAGCTTTTCCTACACCCGCCAGCGCGAGATGAAAGGGCTGGGACATGCGGTACTCACCGGAGAAACGCTTATTGGTCACGAAGCGCCCTTCGCGGTGATTCTCGCGGATGACTTATGCGTGTGTGACTCACAGGGCGTTCTCGCCCAAATGGTTGCTATCCAGGAAAAATATGATTGTACGGTCGTTGCGGTTGAAGAAGTTCCTCAGCATGACATCCACAAATATGGCGTCATCGCCGGTGAGGAAATCGAGCCTGGGGTCTACCGTGTGCATCACATGGTGGAAAAGCCCGCCGCAGAAGTTGCCCCGAGCAACCTGGCAGTGATTGGTCGCTATATTATTACACCCGATATTTTCGACATCCTGCGTCGTACTGAGCCTGGCGCTGGTGGAGAAATCCAACTCACCGATGCCCTGATGGAACAGGCCAAACAGGGTGGCGTGGTCGCCTACAAATTCCGTGGTCGCCGTTTTGACTGCGGCTCGGTCGGCGGCTTTGTTGCTGCCACCAACTATTTTTATCACATGGGAAACAGGTAATGACTATGCAAATTTGCCAGGACAGCGTCGTTTTGATCGACTACCGCCTTACCAACGATGCAGACGAAGTGCTCGACTCCTCCGAAGGTCATGGCCCGCTGGCCTATCTTCATGGTCACAGCAATATCGTCCCAGGCCTTGAGCAGGCGCTTGATGGTCGTCGCGTTGGCGACACCTTCAAGGTCAGCATTGAACCTGCCATGGGCTATGGCGACATCAATCCTGCACTGACGCAAACCCTGCCAAGCAGCATGTTTGGCGGTGTCGAGCAGATCGCCGTGGGTATGCAGTTTCATGCACAGACCGATCATGGTGTCGAAGTTGTTACGGTAACAGATGTAAACGGCGATGAAGTCACGATCGACGGCAATCATCCGATGGCAGGCAAAACCCTGCACTTTGATGTCACCGTGCGTGAAGTACGCGCTGCAAGTGCGGAAGAACTGGAGCATGGGCACGCCCACGGTGAGCACGGTCACCATCACTAAACCCGGTTTATGACACATCAAAGGGAGCTGCGGCTCCCTTTTGTATGCGCTGACCGAAAAGTAAAAAAATCTCACTTGCCCTTGCCAAGATCCGACTCTCTCTCACTTTTTGCTTTGCGCAAGGGGGATTTGGGGGGTGGGGAAATTATTTTTGAAGCGAACTTAATCAAACAAAACCGCCTCGACGGGCCTGTCAATCCAACTGTGTCACGAGTGAATTTCATTGCATTGCCCCGACCGGCACG
>CAZTYJ010000045.1:0-11930 GCA_964618025.1 uncultured Halothiobacillus sp.
CGTGCCGGTCGGGGCAATGTGATGAAATTCAGTCGTGACACAGTTGGATTGACAGGCCCAGAACGACAAAAAGTGAATTAATAGAAGTACCCTAAAACAGATTATTGTTCCGCCAAGTGCCCTTTGCTCTCCAGCCACCCGCGCCGATCCGCAGCGCGTTTTTTTGCCAATAGCATGTCCAGCATCAGATGCGCCGAGGCCGCGTCATTCGGCAAGGTTTCATCCGACCAGTCAAGGCGCACCAGGCGGCGGGTTTCCGGGGCAATGGTCGATTCGCGTAATTGCATCGGGTTCATTTCGCCCAGACCTTTGAAGCGCGTCACGTTGATCTTGCCGCTTTTTTCGGCATTGAGCCGATCCAGAAGCGCGTTACGCTCGGGTTCGTCCAGCGCGTAAAACACGCGTTTGCCTGCGTCGATGCGGAACAGCGGCGGCATGGCGACGAATACATGCCCGGCTTGCACCAGGCTTGGAAAATGACGCACGAACAGGGCACACAGCAAGGTGGCGATATGCTGACCGTCGGAATCGGCATCAGCCAGAATGCAAATCTTGCCGTAGCGCAGGCCGCTCAAATCCGGATTCCCCGGTTCCAGCCCCAGTGCCACGGCAATGTCATGCACTTCGTTGGAGGCCAAAACCTGCTCGGATTCGGTTTCCCAGGTGTTCAGAATCTTGCCGCGCAGCGGCAGGATGGCCTGAAAATCACGCTCACGCGCCTGTTTGGCCGAACCGCCTGCCGAATCGCCTTCGACCAGAAACAGCTCGGTGCGGGTCAGGTCGGTGGACTGGCAATCGGCCAGCTTGCCGGGCAGAGCCGGGCCTTGAGTGATGCGTTTGCGCACCACTTTTTTCTCGTCACGCACCCGGCGCTGCGCGCGCGCAATCGCCAGCGCAGCAATCTGTTCGCCCAGCTCCGGCTGTTGATGCAGCCACAGGCTGAAATGATCTTTCAGCACCCCGGCAACAAAGGCGGCGCTTTCGCGTGAACTCAGGCGTTCCTTGGTCTGGCCAGCGAATTGCGGCTCGCGCATTTTCAGCGATAGCACAAACACCACGTCTTGCCACACATCTTCCGCCGTCAGTTTCAAGCCGCGTGGCAGAAGATTGCGTACTTCACAAAACTCGCGCATGGCCTCGGTCAAACCCAGGCGCAAGCCGTTGACATGCGTGCCGCCCTGGGTGGTGGGAATCAGATTGACATAGCTTTCCTGAATCGGCTCCGAGCGTTGATCGGCTTCGTCCACCCGCCAGCCCAGCGCCCAGTCCACCGCCTCACGTTCAGCCGCAATCGCTCCGGTAAAAGCGAGCGTCGGCAAAATCTCCTGCCCTTGTAGCGCTTCCAGCAGGTAGTCGCGCAAACCGTCGGCGTAGCACCACTGCTCGCTTTGCGTCTGAGCTTCGCTGGCATCATTGAAAATCACCGTCAAGCCGGGGCAAAGCACCGCCTTGGCGCGCAAAAGCTGGCGCAGCTTGCTGAGCAGAAATTTGGGGGTGTCAAAAAAACGCGCTTCCGGCCAAAAGCGCAGTTCAGTACCCGTGCGAGCGCGTGGCGCATTGCCCACCACACGCAATTCCTCGACCTTGGCACCCGAAGCAAACGCTGTGGCGTATTCCTTGCCGCCGCGCCAAACCTTGACCTCCAGGCGCTCGGAGAGTGCGTTCACCACCGATACCCCGACTCCATGCAGCCCGCCGGAAAAGCCGTAGGCTTTTTCGGAAAATTTACCGCCGGCGTGCAGCCGAGTCAGAATCACTTCTACCCCGGATACGCCCTCTTCCGGGTGAATATCCACCGGCATCCCGCGCCCATCATCCAGTACCGACACGGAGCCATCGGCGTGCAGGGTGACTTCGATGCGCGTGGCATAACCCGACAGGGCTTCATCCACACTGTTGTCAATCACTTCCTGCGCCAGATGATTGGGGCGTGTGGTATCGGTGTACATGCCGGGGCGCTTGCGCACCGGGTCAAGACCGGTGAGCACTTCGATGGCGGCAGCGTTGTAGCTTGTGGTCATGAATGCAATCCTTTTTTGTCCACAGAGGACACGGAGGCTATGCAGTGTTAACGGCGCACCCTACCAAAAATAATCTCTGTGCTCTCTGTGGCTAAAAACGGCTTTAAGCCCCCTCAGTCAACAACGCCTTGATCGACAAGCTGATTTTGCCCTGCTTCACTTCCAATACCTTGACGTTGACCGTCTGGCCTTCTGTCAGGTAGTCGCCGACGTTTTCCACGCGCTCGGTGGAAATTTGCGAAATATGCAGCAGACCATCCTTGCCGGGCAAGATGTTCACAAACGCGCCAAATTCGACGATTTTCACCACTTTGCCCGCGTAAGTCTTGCCGACTTCGACATCCGCCGTGATTTGCTCAATGCGGCGGCGCGCCTCATCCCCGGCTTCCTTGCTGGTCGCGGCAATGGTGATCGTGCCGTCTTCGTTGTTGATGTCGATATTCGTGCCCGTGTCCTTGGTAATGGCCTGGATGGTCGCCCCGCCCTTGCCGATTACTTCACGAATCTTGTCCACGGGAATCTTGAACACGCTAAAACGCGGCGCGTGAGCGGAGACATCCTCACGCGGCGCACTCAGACCCGCATTCATAATGCCCAAAATGTGCAAGCGTCCGGCCTTGGCTTGCGCAAGGGCGATCTGCATGATTTCGCGGGTAATGCCCTTGATCTTGATGTCCATTTGCAGCGCGGTCACGCCCGCCTCGGTGCCTGCTACCTTGAAATCCATATCACCCAAGTGATCCTCATCGCCCAAAATATCCGACAACACCGCGAATTGTTCGCCGTCTTTAATCAGCCCCATGGCAATCCCCGCCACCTGCGATTTGAGCGGCACGCCCGCATCCATCAGCGCCAAAGACGAGCCGCATACCGTGGCCATCGAGCTGGAACCATTGGATTCGGTAATTTCCGAGACCACGCGCAGCACATACGGAAAGCTGTCCATATTCGGCAATACAGCGCTTACACCGCGCTTGGCCAGATTGCCATGCCCGATTTCACGGCGCTTGAGCGCGCCAAAACGCCCGGTTTCGCCCACACAGAACGGCGGGAAGTTGTAATGCAGCATAAACGGATCTTTACGCTCGCCTTCAATCGCATCAATTATTTGCGCATCACGTGCCGTACCCAGGGTCGCCACCACCAGCGCCTGGGTTTCGCCTCGCGTGAACAGCGCCGAACCATGCACACGCGGCAACACGCCGGTCTTGATCGTAATCGGACGAATGCTGGTCAAATCGCGGCCATCAATGCGCGCCTCGCCCTGCAAAATGCGGCCACGCACAATCTTGGACTCAAGATCGAACAACATACTTTCCACGGTGTGTTGATCGCTGCGAATCGCGTCACCCGTACAAAAATGCGCCAAAGCCTGCGCACGAATTTCAGCCACACGCGCATAACGCGCCTGCTTGGCGGTCACACGATATGCCTCGGCCAAATCATCGCCGACCCGCAATTCCAGATCGGCGCGCAGGCTGTCATCCGAGGCTGGAGCCTGCCAGTCCCAAGGCTGCGCGCCAGCCTCCTGCGCCAGCGCGTTGATCGCCGCAATCGCGGTTTGCAGCTGCTCATGACCCAACATCACCGCACCGAGCATGACCTCTTCGGATAACTCATGCGCTTCGGACTCCACCATCAACACCGCATCGGCGGTTCCCGCCACCACCAGATCCAGCTTGGAAGCCGCCAACTGCGCCCGTCCGGGGTTCATCACATACTCGCCGTCGATGTAACCTACACGAATCCCCGCCAACGGGCCGTGAAACGGAATCCCGGACACCGCCAGCGCCGCCGACGCACCCAGCATGGCCGGAATATCGGCTGGCATATCCGGGTCATTCGCATGAACGACGGCGATAATTTGCACTTCGTTATAAAAGCCTTCCGGGAACAGCGGGCGCAGCGGGCGATCCATCAGGCGCGCAGTGAGAATTTCGTGCTCGGCGGCCTGGCCTTCACGCTTCTTGAAGCCGCCGGGAATGCGTCCTGTGGCGTAATAACGCTCTTGATACTCAATGGTCAGCGGCAAAAAATTCTGCCCCACTTCAGCATCCTTGCGCGCCACCACCGTGACCAGCACCACCGTATCCCCCATGCGCACCATGACCGCGCCGCTGGCCTGACGCGCAATTTCCCCGGTCTCAAAAGTGACGCTATGGCTGCCGTATTGGAAAGTTTTGGTAGTGGGCTTAATCACGATGTTTTCTCTGTAGTGATAGATGGAATGGAATGAATTGTCTTAATTGATCCTTGCCTGAAATAACCGTGAATGGACGGTAGGAACGGGCTTGCCCGCGAAGCCTTCAACATCCGCTTTTTCGCGGGCAAGACCGCTTCCTTGCGCTTCAAGATATACTCGTGCCGCATCAGTCGTCATGACTCGCGCATTTCGATACAGCAAGCCATGACCAAGACAATAAAGGCGCTGGAAATCATCCAACGCCTTGTTATTTGACGAAACGGGCAGGCTTACTTACGCAGACTCAGCTTGGCGATCAGCGCACGGTAACGCTCAACATCCTTGCGCTTGAGGTAGTCCAGCAGCTTGCGGCGCTGGTTCACCAGATGGATCAGACCACGGCGTGAGTGGTTGTCCTTTTTGTGGGTCGCGAAGTGTTCAGAAAGGTACTGGATGCGTGAGGTAATCAGCGCAACCTGCACTTCAGTCGAACCGGTGTCGCTGCCATCACGGCCAAATTCGGCAATGATTTTTGCCTTGTCTTCTACAGTCATTGTCATGGTGTTTACTCCAGGGTGAGGTTGATAAAAATACCCGGATCACAGAGTGACAAGCTCCGTCATCGGGTTAAAAACGCTGCGTACCGCCTGGCCTTATAAAGGCGCAAACAAGCGGCGCGGCGCCACTCGCCCGTCATCTAGGACTTCCCCCATACCCAGGAAGAGGTCGTCCGACCCGTAGATTTTCACCCAGCCCTTGGTCGGTGCATGAGCGACAAACACGGGGTTGCCGTGGCGAATGTAATACGCGCTGTCGGCATCCAGCTTAATTGCGGGATAATCCGGCAACGCGGAATCGGCGGGCAGGATAACACGATCAAGCGCCTCCTGCCCCTGTTTGGCGAGTTGCTGCAAATCTTCAAAACGATACATCGGCTGATCGAAATACGGTGCCACACCGCTACGGCGCAGAGCGATCACATGCGCGCCACAGCCGAGCTGCTCACCAATGTCTTCCACCAGGCTGCGCACATAGGTTCCCTTGCTGCAACGCATACTCAGACACAGCTCGTCGTCGGCAAAGGCATCAACCTTGATCCAGTCAAAACGTACCTTGCGCGGCTTGCGCTCGACCTCTATCCCTTGCCGCGCCAGATCGTACAAGCGTTTGCCTTCGTGCTTGAGCGCACTGACCATCGGCGGCACCTGTTCGATTTCACCGACAAAACGCGCGACAACCGTTTCAATCTCGGCCAGCGTAAGTGCCGGCACGGGGCGAGTTTCAATCACCACACCATCGGCATCGCCGCTGTCCGTGCGTTGTCCGAGGCGTGCGCACACGCTGTAGCTTTTATCCGCATCCAGCAACAGGCCGGAGACACGAGTCGCCTTGCCGAAACAAATCGGCAACAAGCCCGTCGCCAAGGGGTCGAGGCTTCCGGTGTGACCCGCCTTTTCAGCCTTGAATAGTCGCTTGACCTGCTGCAAGGCATAGTTGGAGCTTATGCCCTGTGACTTGTCCAGCAAAACGATCCCCTGCAAGGGGCGCAGGTCTTTTTTACGCGCTGTACTCAAGCGCGTCCCTCGTCGGGCTGTTCCGGCTCTTGCTCTTCGCGCAAGGCTTCGTCCCGAGCACGCGCCGCGTGAATCACTTCACCCATGTGCAAACCGCGCTCAATGGATTCGTCGTAGACAAACTTGAGCGCGGGCACCATGCGCAAGCTCATGACATGCGCCAGCAGACTGCGCAGATAGGGCGTGGCCTCATCCAGAATCTCTTGCGCCGCCGCGTGCTCGCTCGCATTGAGGGTGGTGAAAAAGATTTTGGCTTGTGACAAGTCACTGCTCACGCGCACCGCTGTGAGCGTGAGCATTTTCACCCGCTCATCACGAATTTCGGCACGGATAATCTGTGCCATTTCACGTTGAATCTGATCGGCCACACGCTGGTGACGGGGGACATGGTGTGCCATGTTGATCTCCAAAAAATTAATTGGCCACAGAGAACACAGAGTTCACAGAAAATGGAAGTCGCGTAAGGTGGATAAGCTTGGCACATCCACAAATGCCCCCTTGGTGAACTCTGTGTCCTCTGTGGCTATTGATGCCGCACGAATATATCTTGAAGCGTAGGAGCGGGCTTGCCCGCGAAAAAACGTATGCTGAAGGCTTCGCGGGCAAGCCCGCTCCTACCGTCAATTCAAGCAGGCCGGATCAATCATTGTGCCTAAAGCAATAGGCTTACAAAGTACGCGCCACCTGCACGCGCTCGTAGCACTCGATCTGGTCGCCTGCCTGCACATCGTTGTAGTTCTTCACCGCAATACCGCACTCGAAGCCATCCTTGACTTCCTGTACGTCATCCTTGAAGCGACGCAGCGATTCGAGTTCGCCGGTGTAAATCACCACGTTGTCACGCAACACGCGAATCGGATTGCCGCGCTTGACCGAGCCTTCGATCACGCGACAACCGGCCACCGCACCAAACTTCGGTGAACGGAATACATCGCGCACCTCGGCAGTACCAATAATGCGCTCGTGCATTTCGGTACCGAGCAAACCGGTCATGGCCTGACGTACATCGTCGAGCATCTCGTAAATGATGCTGTAGTAACGAATCTCCAGACCATTGGCATCGGCCACGCGACGCGCGCCACCATCGGCACGCACGTTAAAGCCGATCACCACCGCGCCCGAGGTCACCGCAAGGTTGATGTCAGACTCGGTTAGCCCACCGACTCCGCTGGCCACCACGTTGACTTTGACATCATCCGTGGACAACTTGACGAGGGATTCACGAATCGCTTCGGACGAACCTTGCACATCCGCCTTGACCAATACATTCAGAGTCGCAGAGCCGGATTCCTTCATCTGGTCAAAGATATTTTCCAGCTTGGCGGCCTGCTGGGTGGCCAGCTTGCCTTCACGCGCCTTGTTCTGGCGGTAAATCGCCATATCACGCGCCTTGCGTTCCTCGTCCATGACCATGAAATCATCACCCGCACGCGGTGTGCCGGACAAACCAAGAATAACGGCTGGAATTGACGGGCCAGCAGCTTCAATCGGCTTACCGTTTTCATCCAGCAGGGCGCGCACGCGGCCATATTCGGTTCCGGCCAACACAATATCGCCCTTGCGCAGCGTCCCGCCACGCACCAACACCGTCGCCATGGCGCCGCGCCCCTTGTCCAGACTGGCTTCGACCACCGTACCGCGCGCCGTACCCTCCGCCGGTGCCTTGAGCTCCAGCACTTCGGCCTGCAACAAAATCGCATCCAGCAGATCGTCCACACCCTGACCAGATTTGGCCGAGATATTCACAAACTGGGTGTCGCCGCCCCAGTCTTCCGGAATGACGGAAAGCTGAACCAGCTCGTTACGCACACGGTCAGGATCGGCATTGGCCTTGTCGATCTTGTTGACCGCCACCACCATCGGTACGCCCGCCGCCTTGGCATGATTAATCGCTTCACGGGTGGTCGGCATCACGCCGTCATCCGCCGCGACCATCAAAATCACGATGTCGGTCAATTTTGCGCCGCGCGCACGCATGGCGGAAAACGCCTCGTGCCCCGGGGTATCAAGGAAGGTAATCACGCCCTTGGGCGTTTCCACATGGTAAGCGCCGATATGCTGGGTAATGCCGCCCGCCTCGCCCGAGGCTACCTTGGTGCGGCGAATATAGTCCAGCAAGGATGTTTTACCGTGATCGACGTGTCCCATCACCGTAATGATCGGCGCACGGTTCACCAGATCGCCCTCGGAAATCGAGGCCAGCAATTCATTCTCGATATCCGACTCGGATTGCAGCTTGGCGACATGCCCCATTTCTTCAACCACCAGGGTGGCGGTGTCCTGGTCGATGCTCTGGTTAATGGTCGCCATCACGCCCATACCGAACAGGGTTTTGACCACTTCCACCGCCTTGACCGCCATCTTGTTGGCCAGATCAGCCACGGTAATGGTTTCTGGAATCGTGACTTCATGCACCACAGCCGCCGTGGGCTTTTCAAACGCATGCGCCTGCGGCTTGTTATTGCCCTTGCCACGTCGGCCTGCGCCGCGATGTCCGCCTTCTTCTTCGCGCAGATAATCCGTCTTGCGCCCACGGCCATCGCTGGCCTTGCCCGCAGAACCACGCGGTTTCTCATCCGCCATACCGCGACGTGCAGGCGCACCCGCTGGGGCACGCCCTGGAGCTGCGCCTGCCGCAGGCGGACGGCGCGCGGGGGCGGTGCCACTCGGCGTAGCGGGCGCGGGGCGCGCACCACCCGGAGCGGAAGGACGTGTACCCGGCGCGGACGAAGGACGCGCACCCGGTGTGGAAGGACGACGCGCATCCTGAGCCGCGCCTGTTGAGCGTGGCGCAGGCCGGGCATCCGATCGGGCATCCGCACGCTGATCAGAGCGCCCCTCGGGTCTGGCATTTGGGCGTGAAGTTCTGGCTTCTGACGTGGTTTCCGCTTTGATCGAAGCCTGAGCAGAAACAGCTTCTGGCTTGGCAGGCGTTTGCACCTCGACCGCTGTCTCAAGCGGAGCTGCTGCGCTAACGGCCTCTACAGCTTCAGCCGCGAGCGCAGCAGGCTGGGCTTCAACGGCACTGATTGCAGGAACCTCTTCGAGCGCTTTTTCAACGGCCTTGACCGGCAAAGCCTGCACAGGCTCTGCCGCCTGACTTGCAAGCGCTTGCGCCTGACGACGCGCTTCTTCTTCCGCGCTCAAACGCGCTGCAAGCTGCTCGGCCTGCGAAACATGCCCTTTGGCCGCTTCATCCGTCGCCGCACGCTGCACATAGGTGCGCTTTTTACGGTACTCAACGTTCACCGTGGTGGATTTGCCTGGCGCGCCCGCAGGAACTTTAAGCTCCTCCTGGCTACGACGCTTGAGGGTAATGCGCGCGGGTTGCGCCGTACCGGAATCCTTACCGTGCGCAGTACGCAAAGCCGCAAGCAGGCGCTGCTTGTCGGCATCTGAAACCTTTGAATCAGGTCCTGTGGCCTTGACACCCGCTTCGCGCAGCTGTTCGAGCAGACGATCGACCGGGGTGTGCACCTGTTCGGCAAGTTG
Organism: uncultured Halothiobacillus sp.; assembly: GCA_964618025.1. Classification (GTDB taxonomy): domain Bacteria; phylum Pseudomonadota; class Gammaproteobacteria; order Halothiobacillales; family Halothiobacillaceae; genus Thiofaba. The sequence goes on from CAZTYJ010000045.1 coordinate 9,270, forward strand.
TTTAACACTTTGTGACATAGACTTCTCCCGCTGATTAGGCGATGAGCAATAGCAAAATAAACCGTTCCAAGTAGATGCTGATTGATTCCATCCATGGAATCAATCAGCTCGCTCATCGCGGCACATGTCCGCGATGGCTCTCATGAATCAAAGACTTACCTCTTTGTTCATGTTGGGGCATCCTGCCCCAAACGGGAAACGCTGAATCAATCAGCACTTCCCTAACACGGATAATAAAATTGAGGCGTGACAGCGACCTGACGCAGCACGCTTCCAGATCGAGGTTTTACTTGAACCAGGGCGCGCGCGCCTCAACGATCAGGCGAGCTGCGGTTTCTTCATCCAAAAGCGCAAGCTCAGCCAATTCGTCGGTGGCCATTTCAGCCAAATCTTCGCTCAGCGTAATACCGCCTGCGCGTAAACGCGCTTCAATTTCCGGGGTCATGCTCGCCAAATCGGCCAAAGCCAGCTCAGGCTCAGCCTCTTCGCTTTCTTCGGAAGCAATCGCCTTGGTCAACAGGGCATTACGCGCACGCTGACGAAGCTCCTCGACCAAATCTTCATCAAAACCTTCAATTTCCAGGAACTCGGCCAGGGGCACATAGGCAATCTCCTCCAGACTGGAGAAGCCCTCATTTACCAGAACTTCGGCCACTTCCAAGTCAACATCCAGCGCACTGACAAACAGACCGGCGATACGCGAAGCTTCGCCCTGGCTCTTGGCTTCCGCTTCGTTCTGCGTCATCACGTTCAGCTGCCAGCCGCTCAGCTGGCTGGCCAGACGCACGTTTTGTCCGCCGCGCCCAATCGCCTGCGCCAGTTTTTCCTCAGTGACCGCCACATCCATGGTATGCGTATCTTCATCCACCACCACGGAAACCACATCCGCCGGTGACATGGCGTTGATAACGAACTGCACCGGATTGTCTTCATACACCACAATGTCCACGCGCTCGCCAGCCAATTCATTGGTCACCGATTGCACACGCGAACCGCGCATTCCCACACAGGCACCGACCGGATCAAGACGATGATCCATCGCCTTGACCGCAATCTTGGCGCGCGAACCGGGGTCACGCGCTGCACCCTTGATCTGGATCATGCCCTGACCCACTTCAGGGATTTCCAGCTTGAACAGCTCGATCAAAAACTCAGGTGCCGTGCGACTGCCGTACAACAACGGACCACGCGGCTCCATGCGCACATCCTTCAGCCAGGCGCGCATACGGTCGCCAGGACGCACGATTTCGCGCGGAATCATCTCCTCGCGCGCCACAAACACCTCGACATTTTCGCCGATGTCGAGCAACACATTGCCGCGCTCAACGCGCTTGACCACGCCCATTACCAGGCTGCCCTTGCGGTCGAGGAAGCGATCGACAACCTGCTGCCGCTCGGCCTCGCGCACCTTCTGCACGATCACCTGCTTGGCGGATTGCGCCGCGATACGACCGAATTCAACCGATTCAATTTCCTCTTCGACGAACGCCCCCGGCTGGATGGCCGGCTCATCCATGCGCGCCATTTCCAGAATCATCTCGCGCTCGGGATTTTCACTGGTCTCCCCTTCAACCACCAGCCAGCGGCGGAAGGTCTGATAATCGCCGGTATTGCGGTCAATACTGACGCGCACATCAATATCACCGCCATGACGCTTGCGCGCCGCCGAGGCCAGCGCTGCCTCAATGGCTTCAAAAATAACGGACTTGGCCACGCCTTTTTCATTGGAAACGGCATCAGCAACGTAGAGAATTTCTTTGTTCATAGTGAGTACAGCCTCAAGCAGGCTTGATAACGAAAATATTATTTGACGGGTTTGAAATCAGGGTCGAGATGCGCTTTATCAACATCCTGAAAAGGCAGACGCACGATGGTTTCCTCATCCAAGGCAAGCAGGATGTCAGAGCCTTCGACACCCTGCAAAATACCGCTGAAGTTACGCTGCGCGCGTGCGCCCGGCGCGTTGGAGGGCCGCACCATCAGCGCACGCACCAGGCGCACCCGCGCAGGCTCACCGCTGAAACGGGCGAAGTCCCGCAATCTGAACAAGGGGCGATCAAAACCCGGCGAAGATACTTCCAGAGTGTAGTGAGCTGGAATCGGGTCTTCGACATCCAGCAAGGCGCTAATGGCGCGGCTCATATCGGCGCAATCGTCCACGGTGACCCCACCCGGCTCACGATCAATAAACACGCGCAGCACAGCGTGCGAGCCTGGATGAAATTCTGCGCCGACCAACTCCAGCCCCATATCCTGTGCGACGGGCTTAAACAGAGCATTCAGGTTAAATGGATCATGCCGCGCAAGCACGGCATCATCGAAGGCATCGGTGATATCTAAGTCCATCGACAATCGTTTTATCTCGAAAATAATCAATAAATAAAGGCCAATAAAAAAGGCCCCTAAAGGACCCGATTCAAGTGTGGCTAGGCTGCCACTTCTTTTATGCCGACGACTTCATGCAAGTCCACAGCCTATCAAGAGTGGCGGCATTCTACTGATTTAGCCCCGGCGGGTCAACGCGGGGGCGTTAAAATCAGGGCGATGCCTGTATCGCTTTCCATGACGCATCCGGGTTGAAACGCGTCATGTTTTTGGCTCGTTGCGCCGTATTCTTGTCCAGCGATTTTTCAAACACCTGACCATCTTGTGTCAAGACCC
>CAZTYJ010000046.1:0-10065 GCA_964618025.1 uncultured Halothiobacillus sp.
CCAGACGACCATGCGTGCCGTGGCAACCGGCGCAGGTATTGCCCATCATTTCGCCACTCGATTGAGTGCTGGCTTGAGGCGTAGTTACAGGAGTATCAGCAGCAAATACCGGCATACCAACCAGCATGCAAGCCGCCATTATTAAGGTTTTTTTCAACATGGATTTGTCCTTTGCAAGGCCTGAATATTTATCAATACTCAGGCCAAGTCTTTCTTGAAAATATGGAATCAACCCAACCAGACGTAAAGACCGATTGCGAAATACTGCACAATCCAGATCACGACCAAAGCAATCGCAACATCGCCCATGCGCGAAATAATCGGCCCCGGGGTATATACGCCTGCGGTTTGCCCGGCTTTCCAGGCCACGCTCAGCATGTAGCCAAGCACTGCCCCGCCCATCACAAGGAAGGTGACAAAAAACAGGATCGTGCTGTACCAGTCCATATTGATCGGATAACTGAGGGGGTCATAACCAAACACACCCATTAGCACCTGATAACGCAGGATTTCACGCGCTGCAGCTACTACGATCAACGCGACCGCGCCCACCGGCAACACGGCATACGCCCAGAGGCTGTCCATGCGACCAAGGCGCACCCACAGAGCAAACAATACAAAGCCCAGCAGCAAAAACAGCGACAGATAAGGCCAGACAGAACCAACAAATGCTGCCTGATTGGCCGGCAGGGTGAGCATCCACCATGCCCCCAACACCACACTGAGCACGCCTCCGAATACGATCAGGTTTTGTCCAAGACGACCCACCCAATCCAGGTAGCCTTGATCCATGTTCAGGCTCTCATCCCCCAGGCGCGGCAGGTAAAAACGACGGTAACCAACCAAAACCGCGCCAATCACCGGCACGCTCAAACTGATCCAGAACAAAAAACGCGCAAGATGAAAGTCGTGCAGCTTGCGTCCGGAAGTGTCGATCACCCCATTGGGCGCGTACCACTGCATCCACTTCTCCGGTGAAAGCATTTGATTGGTCAGAACGTGCATGATGAAGCCGACAACAAGCAAAAGAGCCACGGACAAAATCGCCGAACCCGGGGAGAATGTTTGCGCACTCTTGCCCAAGGCATGGTTTTTGGCATTAAAGAAAAACCACAGCAACGATGCCAGCGTCAAAATGACGATAAAACCAATCACCCACCAGGCAGAAAGCACATTACTGGTGTACCAAAACGGGTCATACGTCACCTGCACAAACAACAGCGGAGCCACGCCGATAAGAATGGCTACCGAAATCATGACCTTGGTCACCATCACCATCGACTGCGCCAGACGGCGCGAATACTGCGCCTTGCTCAGGGAACCCCACAGGGTCAGCCCCGAAGCGCCGAGCATGATTTGAACCGCAGCAATATGCAGCGCAAAAGTGACCACACCAAGAATCATAAAAATCACCGGGTGGGAGGGAACACCCGCGACATCGCGCAAAGCGTAAAGGGCTTGTGCATCCATAAATCAATGCTCCTTGCTGGTGGCAGCCTGAGCCAGAGCGCCTTTTTGACGCACATGAGCCTGAGCCGCAGAGGGGTTATTGAGATAGGCAAGATAGGTTGCAATCGCCTCGGCTTCCTCGTCTTTGAGTGGAATGCGCGGCATGTAAACCGTATTACCCGTGGATAACGCAGCCTGCAAATAAGTACGAATTGCAGGAATATCGGTGTTATCTCCGATATAACGTCCTATCGGTCGAATACCCGTAGAGGATAAGGAGTGACAGTTGGAACACATCAACGTCGTCAATGTCCTGCCAACTTCCAACATATTGTCAGCCGATACCGTGCGCAGATTTTCCGGCATGAATACCTGGGTTTTGAGTAAACCATGCTGCTCAATCAGCGGAATTTCGCTTTTAATTCCAATACCGGGTACGTCACGCGCAATCACCTGATTGGAATACACATACTGCCCGGCCACATAGGGCTTACGAATCGACTCACGCGCCGTTTCCACCGGCCACAGACCAAACACCAGCACAGAAACCGTTGCCACGCTGGCCACGACCGTCGTCACCATGCGCGGGGTCACGATCATCAACACAAAATACACCAGCATACCGCCCAGAATGGCGTACAGACTCGGGGCGAACCATGCCGGCAGACGATTTTCCATCACAAGAAGCGCATAATCCGGCAAAGTATCAAGATACCAAGCAAAGAGCAGACCACCGACCAGCGTCCCGGCGATACCCAAACTTGCCAGCCAGCGATTCATTTGCACGCGAATCGCCTGATCCTGAAAACCTGCGGTCACAATACTGCCCACTACAGCCGTGACAGCAAACATAAAGGCCGTGCGCATGGCCAGTTGCGCGAAGGTATTCGCGCCATAGAAGGCTTCCAGATTACCCCCCTGGGCAAACCACTCTTCCTTGCCCGGCCACATCATGAAGCTCAGAATACCGAGAATAATCAGCATCGTGGCATAGGACGCAAGACCAAGAATAACCGTGAGCTTGAGGTGGGTTTTCTGGTCAACCTTGCCGACCAGATACACCACCATATACACCCCAACCACTTCGATAACGAAGAAGACCCACTCCGTTGCCCATGTCCACACAAAACTATGAATCAGCGCCGAAATCCCGCGCGGGCTGGCCACTGTGGTTGAATACCAGATCCCAGGCCCTGTGATCGAACCCAAAATGTACGAAAACACCAGCAGGAACAGGCCGTATTTCTTGATGAAATCAAGCAGTTCAGGCCGATTGGTCTGGTAGGCATATGTCGCCAAAAACATAAAAAACAGCGCGGCTCCCACCGAGGTGTGGGAGAACAGCACATGGATGGTGGCAATCAAGCCCACAATCCAGCCGCTGCCGATACCTGGTTCATACCACATCGGGTAAAGACCGATTAAATCCATAGCCTGGCTCCTTAGCTTATGATGAAAAGCCGGTCACAAGACCGGTCTTCAGCCACATAAGCAACGTCTATGCCAGATAATATACCTTTGATTCAAATGGACTTTTTATAACCTCGATCACAAAAATACATCAAATAACCCAAATTGATTCGGGCATAAGTCACACCTGTGTTTTATGCCGCAGTGACTTTTAATCAGCCCTTGCGCGTATCAAACGCCTCGCGCAAGCCCTCACCGATAAAAATGAGCAGCACCAACAGACTAACCAAAACCCCGAAGGCGGACAGAGACAACCACCAGGCATCAATGTTTTCCTTACCCTGCGACAAAATCTCACCCAGGCTAGGCGTGGACGGCGGCACGCCCAGGCCAAGAAAGTCCAGACTGGTCAGCGCCAGAATCGCCCCGGAAAGCCTGAAAGGAAGAAAGGTCAACACCGGGGTCATGGCATTCGGCATCAGATGCCGCCACATGATGGATGCGTCAGTCACACCCAATGCGCGCGCTGCGGTGACATATTCAAGATTACGTCCGCGCAAAAACTCTGCGCGCACATAATCGGACAAGCCCATCCAGCCAAACAGCGATAAAAGAATCAGCAACAGCCAGATACTCGGCGTAAAAATGGAGCTAAAGATAATCAGGAGATATAACTCGGGCATAGAGCCCCACACTTCGATAAAACGCTGAAATGCCAGATCGAAGCGACCACCGAGATACCCTTGCAAAGCGCCGGTGACTAACCCCAGCATCAAACCCACCACCGTCAAAGCCAGACCAAAGAGCACCGACACGCGAAAACCATAAATCAGGCGAGCCATGACATCACGCCCACGATCGTCCGTTCCCAACCAATGCTGCGCACCCGGCGGTGCCGGATTCGGTTGAGCCGTATAGTAATTGATCGAGTTATAACTATAGGGAATGGGCGCGCGCAGCATCCAGTTTCCATGCTCGCTCAAGCGTTGAATAATGTAAGGGTCATGATAATCCGCAGAAGTTTCCAATTCTCCGCCAAATTTTGTTTCAGGGTAATCATGCAGGAACGGCAAATAAATCGTCCCCTGATAGCTCACTATCAATGGTTTGTCATTCGCAATGAGTTCAGCAACTAAACTCAAGGAAAACAGCAGCATAAACAACCACAGACTCCACCAGGCGCGCTTATGGCTCCTAAAGCGCAGCCAGGCACGCCCTCCCGGAGTCATCGCCGAATCCGCCTTGACCATCGCACGATCCATTTTCACCGCTGCGCTCACATTTGCCCCCAAAGACTGCTACATTCACACTGTTTTTAAACCACCTAAGGAGCCGCAGTTATGCAACCCTCAAAAATTGCCCTCGCACTCGTAGCTTTCAGCCTGAGCCTCAATACCGGCCTGAGCTTTGCCCAATCCAAAACCAGCGAACCCACCGTTATTGTCGATGCCATAGATTTACCCCTGGCCACCGTCACCGCCGTGAATGCCGACACACGCGCCGTAACCTTGCGCAATGCCGAAGGCGAAACCACTACGATCATCGCAGGCTCCGAAGTGCGCAATTTCCCACAAATCAAAGTGGGCGACACCCTGCATGTGCGCATGATGCAAGCCCTGCTTATGGAAGTCCGTCCAAAAGCAGCCCTGGTCACACGCACCGAAATCGAACAGGGCGCTGCCTTGGCTCCTCTGGGCAGCCAACCGGGCATGGCCACAGGTCGCCGCATCAGTACCACCGTCACCATTCAGGCGCTGGACATGAAAAAGGACTTCGTAAAATTCACCCTGCCCAATGGCGAAGTGCGTAGCACCACGGCAAAAACCACGGCAGGCAAAGAACTGTTGCACACGCTTAAAGTTGGCGATCAAGTTGATGTGGTCTTTACCGAAGCGACGGGTGTTGTCATGGAGCCTTCTGCGCCCAAGAAATAAACACACGACCTGAGTGCATCCAGGGAGGCCGAAGTGCCTCCTTTTTTATGCACATCGTTCATCGCGCCACTGCTGCGAACTGAATACGCGGGTCTACCCAAGCGTAACTGAGGTCAGTTAACAATTTAGCCACCAATCCAAGCAAGGTGAAAATATATAACGTACCTAAAACCACGGGGTAATCACGCTGCAATACAGCCTCATAAGACAATAATCCAAGCCCATCCAGCGAAAACAACGTTTCAATCAACAGACTACCGGTAAAAAACGCACCAATAAAGGCTGCTGGAAAACCGGTTATCAAAGGAATCAACGCATTCCTGAAAACATGACCGTACAGCACCTGATTTTCAGCCAATCCCTTGGCGCGCGCCGTCAGGACATATTGCTTGCGAATCTCTTCCAGAAAACTGTTCTTGGTCAAAAGCGTCATCACCGCAAACTGCCCTACCACCATGGCGGTCACCGGCAAAACCATGTGCCATAGATAATCGGCAATGCGCGCAGGCCAACTGAGCTCATCCCAATTATCAGACACCAAACCACGCAGGGGAAAAATATCCAAAAAACTCCCGCCACCCAAAAGAACCAGTAAAAACAAACCCAAAACAAAACCTGGAATGGCATAGCCAATCAATAATACCGTGGTCGTCCATACATCAAATGGCGTACCATCGCGCACCGCCTTGCGCACACCGAGCGGAATACTCACAAGATAAGTAAGAAAAAACGTCCACATGCCAAGACTGATGGAGACCGGGAGTTTATCTGCCATTAAACCAAGAACAGATTGATGCTGGAAATAACTATCCCCAAGATTAAAAGTCAAATAATTTCCAAGCATCGAGACAAAGCGCTCCCACGCAGGTTTGTCAAAGCCATAAAAGGCGCGAATCTCCGCCAGACGCTCCTCATCCAGCCCCTGCGCGCCGCGATACATGCCCTCCGCGCCCATGCTGGCTTCGCCCCCTTCACGCCCGCCATGTTGCAACTGGTGTACCAGTTGCTCCACCGGTCCGCCAGGCACAAACTGGGTCACCGCAAAGGTAATCAACAAAACACCGAACAGGGTCGGAATCATCAACAACAAACGTTTGAAGATGTACAAGCTCATACAAGACTCTCCGGCCAGGGTTTTAGTCGCGGCAAACCATGTTTTTCACGCGCCCGATCACAGGCGGAGTCGGGATCAGGATCATCCAGCGCCATTAAAAATTCGCGGCAAGGCGATGGGCGCTGCGCGTAAATCCGGCAAGGGGTATACGCGCCCAGCTCCCCTTCAAGCGCAATACAGCGCGGATTTGGGCGGTTAGTCCCTTTCATCACTGCACGAAAATCATTCAGTTTTTCTGTGAGCTCGACCGGCACGCAGCCCCCCGCCGCTGACTCAGCCTCCGTCCAGTAAAAACTCACGCGAAACGTTGAGCAACACGCACCACACTTCAGACAAGGATGCAGCTCTGCACTCATGGTTTACGCCACCATGTTTTTAATACCCAAGGTTCGGCCTCAAAATACAATGGCAAGGTTTTCGGGTAAGCAAAGAAATCCCAATAAGCAATACGATGATTGGCAATATACCAATTCGGCACAAGGTAATATCCCCAGAGCAATACCCGGTCAAGCGCGTGAGTCGCCGTCAGCAAATCCTGGCGATTTTGCGCATACACGATTTTTTCCACCAGGGCATCCACTACGGGGCTGCTCACCCCCATGGCATTTCCTGAGCCTTCCTGCCCGGCGCTGGAAGAGTGGAACATATTGAATAATTCATTGCCCGGCGATTGTGAAGCGCCAAAAACTTCGATGACTGCATCAAAATCAAAGGTATCCACCCGGCGCTGATACAACGCAGCGTCAATGGTACGGTAATGAGCCTGAATACCCAGTTTATTCAGGTTATAGACATACGGCGCCATAATGCGCTCAAAGCCTTTTTGCCCCAGCAGGATTTCAAAAGTAAAAACTTTGCCCTCGGCATTGGTTAATACGCCATCCTTAACCACCCAGCCAGCATCATGCAGAAGGTTTTTCGCCTCGATCAGGTTGGCGCGGAAACCGGCTGCAGTCAAGGCGCTTGGCGGACGATAGGTTTCATTAAATACTTCGGGCGGCAACTGATCGCGGAACGGTTCCAGCAATTTCAACTCTGCCTGCGAAGGTAAGCCTCGTGCCGCAAGCTCGCTATTACTGAAATAACTGTCGCAGCGCGTATATTGCCCGTAAAACAGATTGCGATTCGACCATTCAAAATCCATTACAAGGCTTAAAGCCTGACGCACGCGCCGATCCTGTAATAATGGGCGGCGGGTATTGAATACAATACCTTGCATTCCTGCATTATTACGATGAGCTATGGTGGTTTTAATGATCTTGCCATTGGCGTAATTCACGCCTTCATGATCCCTTGCCCAGCGTTTGGAATGATTCTCGTAGAAAAAATCAAATTCACCCGCCTTGAATGCCTCTAACGATACCGTGCGATCCTTGTAGTATTTAAAACTTATCTCATCGAAATTATACATGCCGCGCCGCACGGGTAAATCCTTGGCCCAATAATCGGGATTACGCTTATAGCGAACCTGTTTTCCCCAATCATAGGACTCCAGAATATACGGCCCGCTCCCCATCGGTTTGACCCGCGCCAATTCATCAAACGCCCGACCATTCGCCCAGTGTTGCGACAATACCGGCATTTCGCCAAGAATCAGATGCAACTCGGGATTAGCCTTTTTGAAGACAAAGCGCACCGTGCGCTCATCGACACGCTCCACCCGCTCCACATCAGCCCAATACACGCGATATTGCGGATGCGCCTTGGCTGAGCGCAGGGCATTAAACGAAAACACCACATCATCCGCCGTCACCTTCGAGCCATCGGCAAAACGCGCCTCGGGGCGTAAACGAAAGCTGACCGACAGCCCGTCTTCCGCTAACGTCACATCCTCCGCCAGCAGGCCGTACATTGAAAAAGGTTCATCCCAACTCTTCTCCAGCAACGTTTCAAACACCAGGCTTCCCAACCCCGCTGCGGGCAAGCCCTTGAGCAAAAACGGATTGAGCGAATCAAAACTGCCAAACGCCGACATTCCCAAACGCCCGCCTTTCGGCGCTTCGGGATTGACATAATTGAAATGCCTGAAATCAGGCGGATAGGCCGGAACATAACCCAAAGCAAGTGCGGGAGCCGCCTGCAAAGGCGCAAGACTCAGCAATAGCAAGACCGCGTGAGCCAAAAATAGAAAATTTGAGCGTAGTGTTATCATGTTCGGAATTAAATCACACTTAGGAGTCACCGCATGGGCTTTCTCACCGGAAAACGCGCTTTGATCGTCGGCATCGCCAACGAACGTTCCATCGCCTATGGCATCGCCAGCGCCATGCACCGCCAGGGTGCCGAGTTGGCGTTCACTTACATCAACGATCGTTTCAAAGAGCGCGTCGAGAAATATGCGGCTGAATTTGGTTCCAACATTGTGCTGCCTCTGGATGTCAGCGTGGATGAGCAGATGGATGCCCTGCCCGGCCTGCTGGCGCAGCACTGGGATGGTTTTGACATCCTGGTTCATGCCGTAGCCTTTGCACCCAAAGAGCAGCTGGCTGGCGATTACGTGGACAACACCACCCGCGAGGGGTTCCGCATCGCCCATGACATCAGCGCCTGGAGCCTGACCGCCATGGCCAAGGCGCTGCGCCCGATGATGAAGAACCGCGAAGATGCCTCCATTCTCACCCTCTCCTATCTTGGCGCCGAGCGCGCCATGCCCAACTACAACGTGATGGGCGTAGCCAAGGCGGCGCTGGAAGCCAGCGTACGCTACATGGCGGCCAGCATGGGTGTGGACAATATCCGCGTAAACTCCATCTCCGCCGGCCCGATCAAGACCCTGGCCGCCTCCGGTATCGGCGAGTTCAAGATGTTCTTAGACTATGTGGAGAAGAATGCCCCGCTGCGCCGCAATGTCAGCATCGACGATGTCGGCAACACCGCCGCCTTCCTCGGCTCACCACTGGCGCGCGGCATCACCGGTGAGAATATCTATGTGGATTCGGGTTATTTCATTACCGGCATGGGGCGATGTGACTATTAATGCGGCCTGAATGAACCGTGAATGGACGGGAGGAGCGTGCTCGCAGCGCAGCTACTTGCCCGTTTCAACCAAGGGCAAAATTTTCATGCGCGGCACGCCAGGCAACCAAGTGGCGACGATCCGTTCGCCAACCATATTGGGCGGGAGTGTTGCTCGTAATCGTAGCCAACGCCCGGCGCAGGCTCGAAAAACGCATAAGGCGTATCTTTCCAGTTGGCGTTGTGCCAGGACAAAGCCGCCTCCAAAACGCTTCTATCCCCCCCCTCTAGGGCGGCGCGCCTTTCCTCGCAGCGTGTCTTGTACAGCTCCCACAGGCGCTTGATGTTTTCAGCCTGTGACAAGACCGCCACAACCTGCACCAGCAAGGCGACATCATCGGCCTGAAGATCCAGACGAAAGCGCGCGACCAGTTTGGAGTCCGCGCGCACCTGCGCCAGCAGGGCTGAAATATCTTTCGGCAACTGTCCCTGTTTGCGCAACGCCTCCAACTGGCTCTTGGCCTCATGCTCACCCCGCTCCGCCTGACGCAAGCGCTCCTGCGCCTGAGCCAGCTCCCGATCCTTTTGCAACAGAGCCGAGCGGGATTGCTGCAAAACAGCCTCCTGCTCGCGCAGCAACTTCTGCACACGCAAAGCATCCGCCTGCGCCTCGGAGTCCTGCTGATCTGCTGTCTTGAGCCGCAAAACCTTACGCAACCAACTTAGCATCGCCTCATCCTCCAGACATTCGCGCAAAAGCGGCTTGAGTTGCTCCGCGCTCAGCGGCAACGCAGACAATCCAGGATCGTCGTTACGCGCCCGACTCATCGGCGCGGAACACATTTTGTTTGCATGACCTTCATTACATCGCGCTCACCCTGCTGCATCCAAAGCCAGCAACTGCGACAAACCGTGCTCACCGCGATCAAGCGCATCGCGTGAAGGCGCGGACAGCAGTTCGATGCTCGTCGGAGACATCACGCGCGCAAAGCAGCGGAATCCTTTGCCTGCATCCGGGAAACGCAGGTCACGCAAGCGGATTTCCGCATCACCACGCCGCATGCCGCTACGCGCACGCGGGCTGGCTGACCAGGCCAGAGTAAACACCCCCTCGCGCACAATCCCCATCTCATGCCATTGCCCATAGGTGTAGCATCCCATGCGATTATTTAACCTCTCGCTGCTACCCCCTACTGATGGCCA
>CAZTYJ010000047.1:0-9905 GCA_964618025.1 uncultured Halothiobacillus sp.
TTGGTTAGTTTCGAAGTGAGTTGCGCATGCTAACACGTCTTTTTGATTTGTCAACTAACTAAATTATTTAATTTTTATTAGTTACTTGCTTAACGCTTAGATCAAATCAAGGAGGCGCATTATATTGGCTAATTAACTTATGTCAACAACCAATCTCGAAACCTTGGTGGGTCGTGCGGGGCTCGAACCTGCGACAAATTGGTTAAAAGCCAACTGCTCTACCAACTGAGCTAACGACCCAAACATTCAAATAATGTTTTGAAGCAATATTTGAGGTTGCGCATTCTATCGTTGTTTTAAGCTTTGTCAACTACCAACAACGTTATTTTTGCTGGGTCGTGTAGGACTCGAACCTACGACCCATTGATTAAGAGTCAACCGCTCTACCAGCTGAGCTAACGACCCAGCCCCACGCGAAGCCGGGCTTTTTACGCTATCACCACTCTCTTGCAAGCGCTATTTTATGAGGCGTAACGCGTAGGGTCGTTTATACCGGCTTCACGAAAGCCCTGTGCTCGTAGGCGACAGGCATCACAACGACCACACGCTCTTCCGTCCTTATCCGCTTGATAGCAACTTACCGTGTGCTCGTAGGGCACACCAAGCTGCGCCCCTTTGCGCACGATGTCGGCTTTACTCATGTGCAGCAAGGGAGCATGAATCGAGAAACCGCGCCCTTCTACGCCCGCCTTGGTTGCAAGATTGGCCATGGCTTCAAACGCAGCCAGGAACTCCGGGCGGCAATCTGGATAGCCGGAATAATCCACTGCATTGATACCCAGAAAGATGTCGCGTGCCCCCAATACTTCTGCCCAACCCAGTGCGATCGACAACATGATTGTGTTGCGTGCGGGGACATAGGTTACAGGGATGCCTGATTCAGCTTTTTCAGGTACGGCGATGGAGGCATCGGTCAGAGCTGACCCGTCCATCGACCCTAAATCGACATGCACCTGCTTATGCGCAAATGCACCCAATAAGCTGGCCATGCGTTTGGATGCTTCAAGCTCCGCCTTGTGTCTTTGACCATAATCCACGCCAAGTGCGTAACACTCAAAACCTTGACGACGCGCAATGGCCAATACGGTGGATGAGTCCAACCCCCCTGAAACCAGTACGACGGCGCGGCTCGCCTGTTCTTCTTTCGCGCTTTTCATCGTCCTTGCGCCTCATCCCAAAGCATTTTGTGCAACTGGAGCTGAAAACGCACGGGCAAGTGATCTTGCAATATCCACTCCGCCAATTCTCTTGGTGCAAGCTGATCGAAAACCGTGGAGAACAAAACCGGACAGCGTTGATCCAGCGCATATTGACGTACACAAGCGACCGACCAAAGGTAGTCCTCGCGATCACTAATCACAAATTTCACCTCATCCGAGGCGCGCAAGAGCTCGATATTTTCATACCGATTACGTCGAACCTCGCCTGATGCGGGTGTTTTGATGTCCATAATACGGCTGACTCGCGCATCGACTGGCGCAATATCCAGAGCGCCACTCGTTTCCAGGCTTACGTCGTAACCTGCATCACACAGGGCTTTTAACAAGATCAGACAATTTTTTTGTGACAGCGGCTCGCCCCCCGTCACGCAGACCATTCGTGTCTGATATTTCTCCACCTCGTCCAATACGGCCTGGATACTCCACCTTTCGCCGCCGGTAAACGCATAGGCACTGTCACAATACACGCAGCGTAATGGACAACCCGTCAGGCGCACAAACACCGTCGGCAAACCTACGCGCGTGGATTCGCCCTGCAAGGAATAAAAAATCTCGGTAATGCGCAGCGTGTTCGTCGCAGCATCCAAATCAGCGCTCAACGATCACACCCCTTCACTCTGCATACGCTTCAGGCGCTGCTCGGCCAGCGTTGCCGCCTGTGTTCCGGGAAACTGGGTCTTGACCCTGTTCAATGTTTCACGCGCACGCGCATAGTTTTTCTGATCGTAGTAGATGTAACCCATCTTCAACTCCGCATCAGCCGCCTTTTGATGTGCAGGACTCTCTTTTACCACCCGCTCAAACGCCGCCAGGGCGGACTTTAAATCCCCCATCACCACATACGCCTCACCTGTCCAATACAAGGCATTGGGTCTATTCGGACTGGGTGGGTTAACCTTGATGACCTGCTCGAATGTTTTGATCGCTGCTGGATACTGTCCGGCGCGAAGCTCTTTTAGCCCTTGATCGTATTTAGCCTGATCCTCCGCTGTGGCCGCGATAACGGCGGGCGCGGCATTCGCCGCAGCCCCCGGCGCTGCGGGAGAGGGGGCTGTCGCTGAAGTGGCCGCCCCGGACACCGGCGCAGCCGCTTGCAGCGTGGCTCCCGCCGCCTTGCCTTGTGACTCCAAGGCCGTCAATCGTTGATCCGTATCGGCATAAGCCTGTTTATTGGCGCGTTTGAGCATTTCCAGCTCATGCCCCTGACGCTCAACCAAATCACGCAGCTCACCTAGTTCAGCCTGCATCTGCTGCTGGCGCCCCATCATTTCAGCTATCACATTGGCATTCACTGGCGGCTGCGCGACGGGCTCCGCCTGTACAGGCTGCACGGCGAGCAACACCGCTAACGCAACGATATTCCTGGAAAACCTGGCAAATGATTTCATTGACGGAACGGCCCCCATGCCGGGTCACGCACCTTGCCTTTTTGCAGGCTCAGTGTGGTATTGGCTTGTCCAAGAACCGAGGCCACACGCAACACCCCCCCGCCCGACGCATACAGCAGCATGGCGCTATTGGGCGCAAAGCTTGGCGCTTCATCCTGCGAGCCTTTGGACAGCGTGCGTGATGCCCCCGTTTTCATATCCAGCACGGCAATGCAGAAACCGCCCCCGCAGGATTGCACGGTGGCCAAAAACCGACCATCCGGCGACACGCTGGGGCGCGCGTTATAGCCGCCATCAAAGGTCATACGCTTGGGCGCACCGCCTTCCAGACCCACCTGGTAGGTTTGTGGTCGCCCACCGCGATCCGAAGTGAATACCACACCGCTACCATCCGGCAACCAGTTCGCTTCCGTATCAATCGCCGCGCTATTGGTCAGACGACGGATCTGACGCGAGGCCAATTCCAGCACATAAATTTCCGGATTACCGTCTTTGGACAGGGTCAAAGCCAGCTTGCTTCCATCCGGCGACCAGCTTGGCGAGCCGTTGATCGAAGGGAATGAAGCCACCAGCTCGCGCCGCCCGCTGTACACATCCTGCACATAAATGCTCGAACGGCGGCTTTCAAAGGAGACATAGGCCAGCTTGCGCCCATCCTTCGACCAGGAAGGCGACATGATCGGCTCCTTGGACTCAAGAATGCTTTGCGGGTTATAGCCATCACTATCCGCCACCTCAAGACTGTAACGGCGCAAAGGCGGCGCGCCAGTCTCGGTGATATAGGCGATGCGCGTCGCAAACGCGCCTTTCACCCCGGTAATCGCCTCATACACAATATCCGCCACGCGATGCGCCCCCATGCGCAAATCGGCGCGCGAGGCTCTTACGCTCATTGCGCTCAGCTGTTTGCCATTGATGACATCCAGCAGATAAAACTCCAAGGCAAAATTAGCGCCATCAGGGCGCACCCGCCCCACCACCACATAATCACGCTTGACGTTACGCCAGGCATCCAGATTGACCTGTTGCGGATCAATCGGCTGCTCCGGCATGGCATTTGGAGCCAAGGTATTGAACTGACCGCTGCGCGCCAGATCATTGCTCACAATTTGCGCAATATCTTCCGGCGCACCGCCGCCAAAGGGCACCACGGCAATCGGCATGGTACCGTCCGTGCCTTGAGTAATGTCGATTTGCAGGACAGCGCGTGCCGGTAACGCTGCCAACATCAAAACGAGAGCGATAATCAAACGGGGCATGGATACGACCTCAAAAGTAATGCGGGTTAAAACACAGGTTTGAATATAAACACCAGATTGCGATCAAATAGCGCAGGATCAGAGGGTGATGGCAAGGGGCTGGATTTTTCCACCGCCGCAATGACCGAGCGTTTGAATAACTCATCACCTGTGCATTTTTCCACGCTCACATCCATGACCACCCCTCCTGGCATTTGTTTGACATGCACTTCACAGCTCACACCCTGTTGCGCCGTCGTGGGTTGCAACCAGTTACGCTCAACCTTGCTACGAATGGAGGCAATATACTGATCGCGCAAACCACTTAAACGACGATCATTGGCGGCCTTGGCGCTTGCAGCCTCATCCGCCGCCAGAGATGCTGCCAATTCCGCCTTGCGTCGCGCCTCGGCCTCCGCTTTTTGCCTGGCCGCAGCCTCTTGCGCCTGCTTGGCCTTTTGCGCTGCTTCCGCATCTGCTTTGGCCTTGGCATCCGCAGCAGCCTTTTCTTTGGCGGCCATTTCGGCCTTTTTGGCTTCTGCCGCTTTGGCTTCTGCCTCGGCTTTCGCTTTCAGAGCCGCATCCGCAGCGGCTTTTTGCTTGGCATCCTCGGCGGCCTTGGCTTTAGCATCCATTTCGGCCTTTTTGGCTTCTGCCGCTTTGGCTTCTGCCTCGGCTTTCGCTTTCAGAGCCGCATCCACAGCGGCTTT
Organism: uncultured Halothiobacillus sp.; assembly: GCA_964618025.1. Lineage (GTDB taxonomy): Bacteria > Pseudomonadota > Gammaproteobacteria > Halothiobacillales > Halothiobacillaceae > Thiofaba. The sequence goes on from CAZTYJ010000047.1 coordinate 4,557, forward strand.
TTGTTTGGCCTCTTCAGCGGCCTTGGCTTTAGCCTCAGCATCGGCTTTCACTTTCAGGGCAGCCTCAGCAGCCTTTTGCCTGGCCTCCTCCGCTGCCTTGGCCTTGGCATCCGCGTCAGCCTGTTGTTTCTTTAGCTCTTCGGCCTTGCGCGCGGCCTCCTCTTCAGCTTTTTTGGCTGCACGCTCTATTTCCTGCTGCTTTTTCAGCGCGATTTCAGCCTGTTCCTGCGCACGTTTTTCCGCTAACGCCGCCTCACGCTGCGCGGCTTGCGCCTTGGCCTGGGCGGCTTTCTCGGCATCTTGCGCCGCACGTTCCGCCGCCTCGGCCTTGGCTTGCGCCTGTTTTTCCGCTGCTTCAGCACGACGTTGAGCTTCGGCCTCGCGCTGCTCGGCTTGCTGCGCCCTACGCTCCGCTTCGCGTTCCCTGCGCTCCTGCGCCGCCTCACGCGCACGCTCGGCCTTTGCGCGCGCTTCCTCGGCTTGTTTGATCTTGTTCATTTCAGCATCAATGATGGAGGCATCCACCATCACCGCCTGAATCGGCTCCGGCTCGCCGGAAGCCACCGGTTCGGACTCCGCCGGGCGTTGGATCTTGAAGGTCAGCAGAACAACAAGCAGCAAGAGCACATGCAGCAGGATCGAAATCAGCAGTGAGCGCGGCATCCGCTTCATCGCAGCGAACATGACCTACTTTCCACTCGCCTTGGCCGGGGCGGGAGATTCCGTCACCAGCCCCACTTTCTCAATCCCGGCGTTTTTCACCATGGCCATCGCTTCGACCACTTTTTGATACGCAACTTGAGCATCACCCTTCACCAACACGGGAACAGCGGGCTTGAGCTTGTGGTAGGCCGCAATTTTGGCCTGAATGACCGTCCCCACCAAGGGAACCTGCGGATGTTCGGCAATATTCAGATAAAACAAACCTTCTTTATCGACACTCACCACAACCGGCGGTTCACTTTTACTCGCAAGAGTTTCAGAAGCGGTTTTTGGCGTATCCACCTCAATCCCCTGCTGCAACATCGGCGCGGTCACCATAAAAATAATGAGCAGCACCAACATCACGTCGATATAAGGCACGACATTAATCTCCGCCACCGAACGACGGCGGCCGGAGCGACCTCGACGACTCACGACACCTGCCATATCAAGCCGCCGGGCGGGACGCGCCCTGACGATGCAGAAGGTTCAAAAATTCCTCCTGAAAGCCGTCCAGACGGTTAAAAAGACGATCCACATCATTGGTGTAACGGTTATACGCCACCACCGCCGGGATAGCGGCGAACAAGCCCATCGCTGTCGCCACCAAGGCTTCGGCAATCCCTGGCGCGACCGCCTGCAACGTGGTATTGCCCGCATTCGCCAGGCCGATGAATGAAGCCATAATGCCCCACACCGTACCAAACAGGCCAACATACGGGCTAATGGAACCAATCGTCGCCAGCACGGGCAGATGATCCTCCAAACGATCCATCTCACGCGTCAGCGCCACGCGCATCCCGCGCTGAGCGCCTTCCAGCAACATCGCCGGATCATGTTGCGCATCCTGACGACGCAGACGCACGAACTCGCGGAAACCCGCTTCAAACAGCGAGGCCATCCCCACGCGCGGCTTGGTCTGATGGGAAAGCTCACCATAAAACTCGGACAAATTCACACCTGACCAAAAGCGCGTTTCAAACGCATCAATCTCCTTGTGCGCCTGTTTCATTTGCGTGGCTTTATGAAAAATAATCATCCAAGACACGATGGATGCCATCAAAAGCAACAGCATCACGCCTTGCACTAACAAACTGGCATCGGCGATCAGGCCGAGAATCGAGATATTGGGCGTGGTGGTCAACGCATCGGCAGCCGGGTTCACGAGGATACAATCTCCAAAATTACATTAGGCAAAGGCTGCGGACGAAAACCATCCGCCGCCACACAAACAATTTCTACTTCCGCACTGCATAAAAGCTGCTGGTCAAGCGCCCGGCGCGCTTCCTGCACAAAAATCAAACGCGCCCGACCTTCGCGTCTTGGGCGTGCGCTAATGTCCAGCAACTCATCCAGCCGCGCAGGCGAGCGGTATTCTACATGCACGCGGCGTACCACGAATACAAGACCTGTGGTTTCAAGCAGTTCCTGCTGATGGATACCGTAGTTTCGTAACCATTCGGTGCGCGCGCGCTCAAAAAACTTCAGATAATTCGCATAAAAAACCACGCCACCGGCATCGGTGTCCTCGTAATAGACACGCGTTGGCCAAGAAAATTCACCCGGCAAAAATTCAGTCATGTGCATCAAAACCCAATAACTCAGACTGCAACGCCTCAGCGCGTGCCGGGGTTTTGAGACCAAAATGCCGATAGGCCAGCGGTGTGGCCATGCGTCCGCGCGGCGTGCGCAGCAAAAAGCCCTGCTGCATCAGATACGGCTCCAGCACATCCTCAATCGTATCGCGTGCCTCGCCGATGGCGGCGGCAAGGTTGTCCAACCCCGTCGGGCCGCCGTCAAACTTGTCAATCAGCGTTTTCAGCAAACGATGATCCTGATGATCCAGCCCCAGCCGATCCACCTTGAGCATATTCAGCGCCGCATCCGCCACCGCATCGCCAATCACCCCGTCTGCCTTCACCTCGGCGTAATCCCGCACCCGACGCAGCAAGCGATTGGCAATACGCGGCGTACCGCGCGCACGGCGGGCGATTTCCAGCGCGCCCGCCTCCTCCATCGCCACCCCCAACAAGCGCGCCGAACGGCGCACGATGGTCGCCAAATCCTCAATGCCATAAAACTCCAGCCGCTGGGTGATGCCGAAACGGTCGCGCAGCGGATTGGTCAGCATTCCCGCCCGCGTGGTCGCGCCCACCAGGGTGAACGGCGGCAAATCGAGCTTGATCGAGCGCGCCGCCGGGCCTTCGCCGATCATGATGTCGATCTGATAATCCTCCATCGCCGGGTAAAGGATTTCCTCCACCACCGGCGAGAGGCGATGAATCTCGTCGATAAACAGCACATCACCCTGTTCCAGATTGGTCAGCAACGCCGCCAGATCCCCGGGACGCTCCAGCACCGGCCCGGAGGTCTGACGCAAGGCGACACCCATTTCGTTGGCGATAATGTGCGCAAGAGTTGTTTTGCCCAAGCCCGGCGGGCCGAAAATCAGCAGATGATCGAGCGCCTCTTTGCGCGCACGGGCGGCGGGGATGAAAATTTCCAGCTGCTCGCGCACCGCAGGCTGACCGATGTAATCCGCCAGCCTGCGCGGACGAATGGCGCGGTCAATGGCTTCTTCGGCCTGATTGGCGGAGGATGTGATGAGGCGCTTATCGGTCATTCGATTCGCCCTCGGCTTTGAGCAAGGCACGAGTTAATTGCAAAAACTCATCCAAATGCCGGGTAATGATGCTTTCTGTAACCGGCAGCAGCAGACGTTGATACTCATGCACGGCGATATTGCGAAAGCCCACCATTTTCTTCAGCGCATCGGCCAGAACCGGCTCGATACGCCCCGCTTGCGCCAATAGCGCAAACACATCACGCGCACTTTGCGGCACGCCCAGCTTATCGCGGCGAATCAGATAATGCCCCACATCCAGCGCCGCCTCGCAGGCGCGTTGGATATTGAGCACCGCCGCATCCTGACGTGAATAATTCAGAGCAAACCCATCGCCCGCAGCGGCGTATTCCTCGCGCGCCCGCGCCACGCAGCGCTCAATGGTCGCCGCCTTGTTCAGCACCACATCATCGACCATACACCGCGCCCCCCTGCACAATATCCGCCAGCAAACCCGCACGCGCAGCATCCAGCGCCAACTTCTCACTCAACACATAGCTTTCAAACAGCCCTGCCTCAGGCTCGCACGCCCACAACCTGCGCCCATGCGTCAGAACCTGATGCTGCATCACCGTACTCGCCGCACGCAAATCCAGAAGATCCACCGCGCAGCCAAGCGCCCCGGCCAAGTCATTCGCCTGCGCCCACAACTGCAAGGGATCGGCATACCCCGCCACCAACACGGCTAAATCAAGGTCGCTATCCGTTCTGGCCGTACCCTGAGCACGACTGCCGAAAACATAAATCGCCAGCGCATGGGGAAAGACCGTGCACAGCATCGTCACCACCATGCCATCGGGGGCAAGGGCGTTTTCTATTCGTTGATCGGCATTCCCGCTTAAATTTGCGGCGAAGGTTGTGTGGTCATGGGTCATGACTTCTTTTCATTCTCCAACCAGGCGCGCCCTACCCCAGTCAAACGGTATTGCTGCAAACGGCTGTTCGGCTTGTTAGCCAGCGTCATCTCGATCAAGCCCGCATCCAGCGCTGGCCTGATATAGCGCGCCTGAAACGACTTGCGGTCACGCAAACCCAGCGCCTTTTGCAGCGCGTCGCGCCCCATCGCCCCATGTAAAACCCCCAGCAAGCGAGCGACTTGAGGGGTGACTTGAGGCTCTACTTGAGGGGTATTTTCCAGCACCGCAGCCAAAATCACGCCCAGCATGAACTCGATCAATGGCGCGCAATCCGTCCGGCGCGTGCTCTCCTGCAAGGCAGCGTAATACGCTGCCTGATGCTCGTGTACCAGACTTTCCACCGGAATATCCGCAAACAGCGGATTCCAGCGCGCCAGAATCAGGCTTTGCCACAAACGCCCCATGCGCCCATTGCCATCCGCAAAAGGGTGAATGAACTCAAATTCATAATGAAACACTGAACTGGCGACCAGCGGATGCGCGTCCGTGACCGCCAGCCAACCGAGCAAATCCGCCATCAAACCCGGCGCACGCGACGCAGGCGGAGCCATATGAATCACCTGCCCGCCCGCCATCACGCCTACACCACCGCTGCGATAATGCCCCGCATCCTCAAGCAAGCCCTGCATCAACAGCCGGTGCGCCGCCAGCAGATCAGCCTCCGACTCTGCGCGCCAATCCTCCATGCGCTCGTAGGCCGACAGGGCGTTACGCGCTTCCAAAATATCGCGCGGCGGCGCAATCACCCGCTTGCCGTCCAGAATCGCGGTAATCTGCGCCTCGCTCAGGGTATTGCCCTCGATGGCCAGCGAGCCATGCACCGTGCGTATGCGATTGATGCGCCGCAGACGCAAGGACAACCCCGCATCCGCCAACGCCCCCATCCGCCCCAGCGCTTCGCTGATCTGCGCCACGCGATTGAGAATCAGCGGGGTGATGGTGAAGGGGGGCTGGGTGAGGGACACGGGAATTAGACCTCGAAGCACAGCATATACGAGCACCAGTACCGCGTTTCGATGTCCTTCACCTTTTCCATCAGCAGCAGGTGATGACCCCAGGGCAGCGCCAACAGCGTGTCGCCGGAGAAAAGTGCCACGGCCTGTGGCA
>CAZTYJ010000048.1:0-7234 GCA_964618025.1 uncultured Halothiobacillus sp.
TCAACATACGTTTTTTCGCGGGCAAGCCCGCTCCTACGCTTCAAGATATATTCGTGCCGCATCATTAAATTTCAGCAGCCTATGACCAATCACGGGCGTGACCGGGATTGGCAAGGCTGTTACCCCCCACTCCCATCAAGGGGGAGGGAGAAAAAACCATCTTTACTGTGCAAGCTCTGTTAAAACGCCATCCATGGCCGCCCATGCTCGGGGTGCGCCACGATATGCGGGCTTACATCAAAAACTTCGTGCATCCGCTCGCGGGTCATAACCTGCTGCGGTGTGCCGATGGCGCTGATACGCCCATCGCGCAGCAAGGCGATACGATCAACCCAAGCTGCGGCAAGATTCAGGTCATGCACGATCAACATCACGCCAATGCCGCGTTGCGCCACGCCGCGCAGGGTGTGCATCAGGGCGATTTGATGGGCAATATCCAGCGGCGCGGTCGGCTCATCCAGCAGCAGGTAACGCGGATGTTTGCTCTCGTCCTGCGACGGATCGTCCCAAATTTGCGCCAACACCCGCGCAAGCTGCACCCGCGCACGCTCGCCGCCGGACAGCGTGGGATAGCTGCGCGCCGCCAGGTGCAGGGCATCCACAGCTTCCAACGCCAGCCAGGTGATCTCCTTGTCTCTGGGTTCCGGCGCGCCGCTGTGATGCGGAATGCGCCCGAGCAAAGCCACCTCGAAGCCGGTGAAGGGAAAGCTCAACTCAAGCTGCTGCGGCAAAACCGCGATACTTCGAGCGCGCTCGCGTGAAGGCACATGGCGCAGCCAACGCTCGTTCAGGCAAACATGCCCGGCAGTGGGCGCAATCTCTGCCGAAAGCACTTTAATCAAGGTGGATTTACCCGCGCCATTTGGCCCCAGCAGGGCAAAAACCTCGCCCGGCTTGAGCGTGATTTCAATGTCCGAAAGCAGGCTCTTGCCATGTCGTTTGACGGCAATACCGCGCGCGGCAAGGACGCACTCGTGGCCACAATTCATGCGTGCAACCTCCGTGAGAACAGCAGGAGAAGGAAAAACGGCCCGCCGACCAGAGCAGTGATAATGCCAATCGGGATTTCCGCAGGCGCAGCCACAGTACGCGCCGTCATATCAGCCACCACCAGCAAAAGCGCGCCCACCAAGGCAGCGGCAGGCATCATCAGACGGTGTCCAGGGCCGACGATCAGGCGGGCGATATGCGGCGCCATCAGACCGATAAAACCGATAATTCCGCTCATGGACACCGCCACGCCGACCAGCAAGGCCACCAGCACAATCAACAACGGGCGGGCATGTTGCATCTCAAAACCCAGATGCCCGGCCACGGCCTCCCCCAGCAACAGCACATCCAGCAAGCGATACAGGCCGTAGAGCAGGAGCATGGCAGGCAGCATGATGACAGCCATCACGCGCAGATTGTCCCAGCCCGCCCCGCCCAGACTGCCCATCGTCCAGAAGGTGATCGAACGCAGTTGCTGGTCGTCGGCGATATAAATCAGTACCCCAGTGGCCGCGCCAGTGAGCGCGGCAATGGCGATGCCGGCCATCAGCAGCATGAAAGTCTGCGCTTCCGGCTGGCCGAAACGTGCGATGCGGTAGATCAGCAGCGTGGCCAGCAGACTGCCGATAAAGGCCGAGGCAGGCAGGGCGTACACGCCCAACAACTGATTGAAAGGCTGCATGAAACTGAATTCACCGGCGAGCACAATCCACAGCACCGCCCCCAGCGCCGCGCCACTGGACACGCCGACAATGCCTGGGTCGGCCAGCGGATTACGGAACATGCCCTGCATGGCCGCGCCCGCCAGCGCCATGCCCGTGCCAACCAAAACCGCCAGCAGCAGACGCGGCAAGCGTATGTCCAGCAACACAGCCGACTGCATCGGCGTGAAAGCATGAGCATCCCCCAAGCCCAGCGCATGCGCCAAAATCGCCAGCACCTGCGCAGAAGAAATCTTTACCGCGCCCAGCATGGCCGAAGCAATCAAGGCCATAGCAAGCAGCAGAGCCAGAGCGATCAGACTCAACCAGGCGACACGTTGCCTGCCTGTCAGCCGCGCTTGATGTATATCGACAGACGGAAGCGTGGCTGTAGCGTTCAAAATGAGCGCTCCGCTGTCTGCAGCGCGCCACCATGAATCCCCGCGCCCAGCTCACGCAAGGCTTGCGGCAAACGCGGCCCGAACGACAAAAGCTCCATCACATCCATAACCACAAAACGCTGCGCCTGACCCGCCGGGGTGTGTTCCACACCTTTCAATGACTTGATCGCCTCACCCAGCGAACCGGCTCGTGCCACGGATTGCCGGGTCAGTACGATCACCTCCGGCGCGGCCTCCATCAGCGCTTCCGCCGACACGGACTTGAAGCCCTTCATGCCGGACAGCGCGTTATCGCCGCCCGCCAGCCGGATCATGGCATCGCCGCCGGTCTCCACGCCTGCTCCCATCGGGCTGGCATTGCCATGCCCCAGAAACAACACCACGCGCGGACGCTTTCCGGGCAGGGCGTTCAAGCGCCGACTTTCCGCCTCAGCCTCGCGTTGCACCTTGGCCGCCAGAATCTCGGCCTTATTCGCAAAGCCCACCGCCTTGCCCACTTCACGAATGCGCGTCGCCGCTTCGGCAATCGTGTCGGTCTGCGCAGTCATCACCAAGGGCACGCCCAGCGCCCTGATTTTTTCCAGCGCCGCAGGCGGCCCGATGTCATGACTGGCGACGATCAAATCCGGCTGCAACGAGGCCACGCCCTCCGCCGCAACCTGCCGCAGATAGCCGACTTGTGGCAGTTTTTTCGCCTCTTCCGGGTAAATGCTGGATGAATCCGTACCCACCAAAGCGCCTTGCGCACCCAGGGCATAGATGATCTCGGTAACATGACCGCCGATACTGACCACGCGCGCAGGCGGTGCAGCGCTTGCCCATACAGGCAGAAGCGCAAGACTCAAACCGATCGCGCAGAATATGCCCGCTTTCATACCGCAGGCTCCAATGCCTCAACAATCGCGCGCCAGGCCGGGTTTTCCGCATGACCGGCATGACGGTCGCCGAAGAAGGTGGCGATGGATTGCCCCTCGGCATCAAACAGTTCCAGCGAGGTGATAACTCCATCCACCGTCGGCTTGCGCACCACATAACTCTGCGCCACCCCTGCCTCGACCAGATGCAGGTTGAAGTTCGGGTCGAGCACATTGAACCAGCCCTCAATACGCTTGACCGTATGCACCGCACCACGGTGAATCTGCACACAACCGCGATTGCCGACAAAAACCATAATCGGCAAATCGCTTTCACTGGCCGCCAGCAATACATCGGCATGCGCCGTGTTTTTCACCCGCCAGGCGCGCGCTGGCCCCGCCAGACGCAAGGCCTGCACACGGCTGACACCGAATTTTTTCAACAAGGCATGAAAGTCATGCACATCCTTGAGCGCATTCCAGCCCGCCAGCAGGCCGTCCACATCAATCTGACCGTCCGCAAGCTCCGCCGCCTGGGCTGGGCGTGCCTCAACCTCAACCGCATCGCGCTGATCCTGCGCCTTGAAGCGCTGCACCAGCGCCTTGAAGGCTTCAACATCGCTTTCTTCGAGCAGATGCACCTTGTGCACGGCATCGCCATAGGCATCAAAGAATTGCAGACTGCGGCGGAAACCATCCGCAGTACGCTCCTGCACCGCAAAGGCGTGCGCCCATTGCTTCATGAACAGACGCAGGTCGATGTCCTCGCCCAGAGCCAGCCCCATGCCGCCACGGAAGCTCATATTGCGGTACAAGCCCTTGCGCTCATGTACGCAAAATTCATTGCGCGTTAGCGCCATCACCCGCCCGAGGGTGGCGACATCCTTGAGCATTTCCTCGAATTCGCCTTCGAGCCGGGTATTGCTCTCGCCGCATTGCAGGGCAAGCAACTCAAGCTCACTCACCCCCAACGAACGCGCGGCATCACGCGCCCGGGCACGGGGAGACTCAGCTAAAAAAGCCTGCCAACGTTGACGCAGGGGCGGAGTCTGGACAGCGGTCATGTGCATCATAGTATTCACCCGTCAAAAAAAGTGGAGCCATCCAAGGCCAAAAGAGCTGTACTTGCGCCAGGCATATCGACATAAGCTTCGGCGTGCAAAGCGAATGCTGCGCACAGCAAAAAACCGCCTGAACAGCAATTTCAGGACAGCGAGAAAATCAAAGGGGAAAAAAAAGCCCCAGCCATCAACGCAAATTCAGAGTTCATCGTCATACCAAGCATGTTTTGCTACGCAAAAAACCCGGGCTGACGTGCGAACGCATTCGCGGCTGGCTAGGGAAATCAATAACCACAGGAGGAACACACGTGGCAGGCTCAAACCAACCCGTCAAACGACTATTTGGTCAGAATAAGCTTGCCCTGATTGGTGATACGCAGCAGATACTCTTCTGCGCCATGCACCAGCACCACGTCACGACGACCGGCCATCAAATCCACCACATCCACACGCTGACGACCAGCAGGAGCCTTCTGCATGACAGATGGTATCGGTGATTTTGCGGGCTTGGGGACTTCTTTATTCATGGTGAAGCAAATGATAAACATTCTTATTTGCATAAGCAAGCGATAATTTGACGAACATCACCGTTTGTTTGATAGGGTTTTGGCTTCAGGTATCCATGAAATTTTTAATAAAATTCAGATAGTTATAGCTAACTCCCCGTCAACCAAGCCTTAAAGGCCCTAAGCGCCATGATCGGCGGCGCATTAAAACTGTCCTGAATCACCAGCAAGTCATGGTCGCCAGTAACCAAAACCTCGGCCTTCCCTGCCACCGCAAGTGTTAAAAACATTCGGTCAGCCTGATCTCGAATCAGCGGTAAATCAGGCGGCACATCAAGTTGAACGACCGTATCCGCATAAGGCAAAAATTCAGCCAACAGACTCTCTCGCTCTTCCGCCGTGAGCTTGAATTTTGGATAAGCCAACACGGTCATCAATTCGCGCGCCGTGTTTTTACTGACCAAAGGAGTGATCTCGCCCGCCTGCCAGGCATACCGAAGCCAAGCCATGCTTTGCCGTGAAAACAGCAGTGCTGAAACAACACAGTTGGTATCCAACACCACGCGGCATCTCATGACGGATTGGCTCGTGCCCATGCAATCGCATCGCTAACATCTTCGGGCGTAATACCCAGCTGCTCTAACTTGGCTCGCACAGCATCCGCCTGTTGAATACGCACCGGCGTGAGCACAATTCGACCGTTTTCCACGACAACGTCATAGTAATCCGCCCTGCCGAGCGACATCACAAGCGACTTGGGCAAGGTAAGCTGATTTTTACTGGTGAGCTTGGCAAGCATGACAACGCCTCTCTAAAGTAATGAAGTAAGATTATATTACTCAAAAACACTTAAAGGTCATCCATCACTCACTGGGTGAGGATGGCGGGGCGCACAAGCTCAAGCGCACATCCGCACCAACCCGGCGCACATCCTGCCACTGCCAGCGACGGGCTTGCGCGAGTTTTGTCAGCTCCGGCAATTCAGCCAGCGGGCGGGCGGTATGTCCGAGCAACATCGGTGCAAGATAAATGAGCAACTCATCGGCCAAATCCTGCGCCAAAAAAGCGCCGCCCAGTCGTGCTCCGGCTTCGACCCAGACTTCATTGATTTCCGCCCGCGCAAGATCAGCCAACACCCAGCACAGATCGAGTTTTCCGCTGGCATCCAAGGGCGTGACAACGATTCTTGCGCCGATGTTTTGCAGCGCGGCTCGCCGCCCGGCATCGTCGCTGGCGGTATACACCCACACCTCGCCCGGCGTATCAAACATTGGCAAATCCGGCCTGAGGCGCAACTTCCGATCCAGAATCACCCGCACGGGCTGGCGTACCGTGCCTTCAATACCCAATTCATGCGCCGTTAAACGCACATTCAAGCGCGCCTGGTCAGCGATCACGCTTTGCGCGCTGCTCAATACCGCCGAGGATTGCGCGCGCCAGAACTGCACATCGCGCCGCGCCTCTGTGCCGGTAATCCATTGACTGGCTCCATTCGCCAAGGCGGTGCGCCCATCCAGCGACGCGCCCCACTTCACGCGCAAAAGCGGCATTCCAAGCGTCATGCGCTTGATAAACCCGGCATTCAGCGCACGCGCTTCTTCTTGCAACACGCCGCTTGTCACCTGCACGCCCGCTGCACGCAACAGGCCATGCCCGCCGCCCGCCACACGCGGATTCGGGTCTTGCATGGCAGACACCACGCGCGTCACCCCGGCTTCGATCAAGGCATTCGAGCACGGCCCGGTGCGCCCCCAGTGGCAACAGGGTTCGAGGGTGACGTAGGCGGTTGCGCCCCTGGCGCGCTCCCCCGCCATGCGCAGGGCATGGATTTCGGCATGAGGCTCGCCTGCACGCGCATGAAAACCTTCGCCGACCCTCTCGCCCTCGCGCACGATGACGCAGCCGACACGCGGATTGGGGTGTGTGGTGTACAGCCCGCGCCGCGCCAGTTCCAAGGCGCGTGCCATAAAGCGGGTATCCTGCTCAGCGTTCACGCGCATCCTGCTGCAAACGCTCGATCAGTTCACGAAACGCCGCCACATCCTCGAAACTTTTGTACACCGAGGCAAAGCGGATATAGGCCACCTGGTCGAGCTTGCGCAGCGCGTCCATCACCATTTCGCCCAAAAAGCGCGCTTCGACTTCACGCTCACCGCGTTTCATCAGCTCGCGCTCGATATGCGCCACCGCCTCCTCCACCCGTTCGGTCGGCACCGGACGTTTTTCCAACGCACGCAACATGCCACGCCGCAATTTGTCTTGCGAAAACAATTCGCGCGTGCCGTCACGCTTGATAATGCGCGGCAATTGCAACTCGGCGGTTTCAAAGGTGGTGAAACGCTCGCCGCAGGTCGGACACTCGCGCCGCCTGCGCACCTGCGTGCCGTCCTGCGTCAAACGCGAGTCGGCCACACGAGTCTCATCAGCACCGCAGAAAGGACATTTCATACGCTAACAATCCAAACAATTTAGCCACAGAGACCACAGAGTACACCGAGAATCGATTTTCTCCTCTGCGCACTCTGTAGTCTCTGTGGCTAATGCTTTCTTCAGTCCTTCACGCCGAGGCGTTGGTCTCAGACATACAGCGGCAAACGCTTACATACGCCCAGCACATTGGCCTTGACCACAAGGATTTTTCTACTCTAAGAACCTGTTCACGATCTCGCTATTGAACGGAAAAATGGTCGCCAAAAAATGTAGATGCGAATTCATTCGCAC
>CAZTYJ010000048.1:7334-9358 GCA_964618025.1 uncultured Halothiobacillus sp.
CGCTATTGAACGGAAAAATGGTCGCCAAAAAATGTAGATGCGAATTCATTCGCACAATTTAGGCGCGTTTGTGCGAATGAATTCGCACCTACACAGTGTCGTTTCACGAAGAATTTTTAGCTTCAAAAAAGATCGTAAACAGGTTCTAAAAAATTCAAACAATTTAGCCACAGAGACCGCAGAGCACGCCGAGAATAATCTTTTCTTCTCAGCGCACTCTGCGGTCTCTGTGGCTAATGTCTTCTTCAAACCTTCACGCCAAGGTCTTGGTTTCAGGCATACACCGGCAACCGCTGGCAAACATCCAGCACCTTGGCCTTGACAACCTCCACCACGGCAGCATCGCCCTTGGCATCCATCACATCACACATCCAGCCTGCCAGCGCCTCGCATTCGGCCACGCCAAAACCGCGCGTGGTAATCGCCGGGGTTCCGACACGAATGCCTGAAGTCACGAACGGCGATTGCGGGTCATTCGGCACGGCGTTTTTGTTCACGGTGATATTCGCCGCACCCAGCCACGCATCCACCTCTTTACCGGTCAGACCCTGCGCAATGAAACTCACCAGGAACAGGTGGTTGTCCGTGCCCTTGGAAATCACATCGAAGCCGCGCGCCATAAACACCGCCGCCATGGCGCGTGCATTGGTCACGACCTGCTGCTGGTAGATTTTGAACTCCGGCTCCAGCGCTTCCTTAAAGGCCACTGCCTTGGCGGCAATCACATGCTCCAGCGGGCCGCCCTGAATACCGGGGAAAATTGCCGAGTTGATCTTCTTTTCGATCTCAGGATTCGCCTTACCGAGAATAATGCCGCCACGCGGGCCGCGCAGGGTCTTGTGCGTGGTGGAGGTCACGACATCGGCAAACGGCAGCGGGCTGGGATACACGCCCGCCGCAATCAAACCAGCTACATGCGCCATGTCCACCAGGAAATACGCGCCCACTTCATCGGCAATCGCGCGGAAACGCGCCCAGTCGATCACACGCGAATAAGCGGAAAAGCCCGCGATAATCAGCTTTGGCTTGTGCTCACGCGCCAGCGCCTCAACCTGCGCGTAGTCAATCTCGCCGGTTTCCGCCACCAGCCCGTACTGCACGGCGTTATAGCTCTTGCCGGAGAAATTCACCTTCGCGCCATGGGTCAAATGCCCGCCATGCGCCAGCGACATACCCAGCACGGTATCGCCCGGCTGCACCAGCGCCAGGAACACCGCGCCGTTGGCCTGCGAACCGGAATGCGGCTGCACATTCGCCCAATCCGCGCCGAACAGTTCCTTGACGCGGTCGATAGCGAGTTGCTCGACCACATCGACATGCTCACAGCCGCCGTAATAACGCTTGCCGGGATAGCCTTCGGCGTATTTATTGGTCAGCACCGAGCCTTGCGCTTCCATCACGCGCGGGCTGGCGTAGTTTTCAGAAGCGATCAGCTCAATGTGCTCTTCCTGACGCACCACCTCCTGCGCCATCGCCTGCGCAAGTTGATCGTCGTAGCCTGCAATGGTCATATTACGGTTAAACATAAACTGCACCTCGGTTCTCATCATTACTTGAAAGGAATGCCCGGCGAGAACCGGGCTAAAACAATGTGCGCAGTTTAACCCAAATAAACCCCCCCGGCATGGCCGGGGGCGCATGGTGTTATGAATGAAAACACATAAAAGTGACCCATCCATGAAAATCAAAACACAAAGCAGGTTCTCATTCCCAGAGCACTCCGTGATCTCTGTGGCTCAACATCACTTCCAATTCAAAAACGCAGCGCTCTGCTCCACCACCTCATCCGTGTACAAATCCATAAAAAAGTGATCGGCATCCTCCACGGTATACGCCTTGAATCATTCAGCCCCCCTACCCTATGGTGTTCAACAACGATTTCATGCGCGCCTTGTATGCCTGTGGCTATAAAGAGGCGACGCAGGGATCACCGTGGATGTCGCATCCACCAGGACTTGAGGCTGGCTTTATTCAAGGCAGGAATTAAGCCCGGCGACAAGGGCTTGCTTTACCGCCGAGCGCCA
>CAZTYJ010000049.1:0-8926 GCA_964618025.1 uncultured Halothiobacillus sp.
GCCACCCGTCGCTTGATGAATCAAGGCGGCCTTGGTCGCCTTTTTTGTTGGGGGGCAATAATTCCAATACGTTTGCTGTTGTCACTTGACCTCGATCATGAAAATTCATTTGTCAGTTTTTTGCGCTGTCGCTAACCTGCTCGCCAGTGAAAAAACAGAGGTAAGGTATGAACCGTCTTTTCAAGTGGACACTCATCGTTGGTATTGTGGTGACCGCTCTTGGCGTGGTTGCTGGATTTACGACGATGTTTATGGGGATGGATAACTTCGCCATGTATTTTATGGGTGTTATTCCCATCGGGTTCCTGTTTGTTTTTGCCGCGCTGACGGGCTGGATCATGGCCGGGGGCAAGTAGTGTGTCAGCGCTTGCTCCGTTGCGCTCGCGGGTGAGCGGCATCGTAGGTTTTGGCGAGATGTTGAAAGTCCAGGTGGGTGTAGATTTGCGTTGTGGACAGGTTGCTGTGGCCAAGGAGTTCCTGTACGGCGCGTAAATCGCCTGAGTTTTGCAGGAGATGACTTGCGCAGGCGTGTCTTAAGGTGTGGGGGTGGGGGCTGCCGATAACGCCGCGTTTTTTTGCGAGCTGGGTCAGTCGGTTTTGCACATTACGCGCAGAGATGCGCTTTTTTTGTTGACTCACAAACAGTGCGGCCTCGGCTTCCTGGGCGAATGGTTGACGCATGACGAGCCAGGTTTTTATGGCTTGGATGGCCATGTCGCCCAGGGGAACCAGACGGGTTTTTTGCCCTTTGCCAATGACGCGCGCTTCGCCATTGGACAAATCAATGTCGCCAAGATTGAGCTGACATACCTCGGATAGACGTAATCCGCTGCCATACATGATTTCAAATATGGCGAGGTCGCGTTGCTCTAGTGCGTTTTGTGGCTTGTTCGCGTCCGTATGGGGTTGAAGGAGTTGATGGAGTTCTTCCGCTTCCATGCTTGCGGGCAGATGGCGCGTGGGGCGCGGCAAGCGCAAGCCTTGGCAGGGGTCGAAGGGGACGAGCTCCTGTTGACGCAGGTATTTGTACAAGGCTCTAAGCGCCGCCAGGCGACGGCTCAAGGTTCGTGCGGAAAGCCCTTGGGCGTGCCGCTGCGCGAGCCAGTGGCGCAGGTGCTGGGGTTGCGCATCTTGCCATGTATGAACGCCATGCTGTTGCAGAAATGCCCAGGCATCCTGGATGTCGTGTGCGTAAGCGCTTTGGGTGTGCGCTGAGGTGTTGCGTGCGCTGAGTGTGTGCAGGAAGTCGTTGAGTGATGGGGGTTCAGTGCGCTGCTGCATGGGGGTGTTTCAGGTGGCCATGAGGCTTTATCAGTGGGCATCACTGGCATAACGTTCAAGTGCGGTTCTCAGTAAGTCGCCGATGTGTTGCAGAAAAAGGCTACCCATGTCCGGACTGAAGCCGTGGGGCTCGCGTTTGACCAAAAGGAGCGTACCGCTCAAGTCTTCGCTTGAACTCGTGTCATCGGCCTTGATGTTCAAGGGGATGAGCGCAATCGAGCCTGTTTCTGGCAAGTTGTGTTTGAGCATGAGTTCCCTGAGTTCGTTATTCATGCGCGGGATCGTGGGGGTGCTGATGCTGCCAAAATCCTGCCAGACCTTTTCTGTACGCACAAAGTCACCAAGGTTCGGGTAAGTGCGCAGCATTGCGTTATGGGGGGGGAGCTCAAGATGAAGCAGGACGCCTGCGAGATTAAACGCTTGCGTGAGTTGCGCGCTCAGATTGTGCAGCGCCCTATCCGGTTGTGGGGTTTGCAGCAGTACGAGCGCCATGCGGTGGGTTTTTTGCGCACGTTGTTCGTTGGCATGTGCCTGGATATGGAGTTCATGCAGAGCTTTTTCACTAACGCGTATTTTCTCACGCATGATCTCGGCCTGGCGTGTCGCCAATGACAGCGTGCCGCCTGACGATTGCGGGAGGTTCATCTGTGTGAGTAGGGTTTCGCGTGTCTGGAAAAAATCAGGATGTTGCTCCAGGTATTGCTCGACCTGAGCCGCAGAGCATGTGGCTGTGTCGGATTGAGTCATGTCTGAAGGTGGCGTGGCGATGATATGCAGTTCGTTCATTTTGGCAGGCTCATATGGCGATACTCCCACTAAAAACGCGTTGTGCCGGTCCGGTCATCATGACCGGGTGGCCTTCGCCGAGCCATTCGATTTTGAGTTGGCCACCGGGTAAGTCAACCATGACTCTGCTTTCGAGCTGTCCAAGCAGGCGACCTGCAACCACGGCGGCACAGGCTCCGCTGCCGCAGGCCAGGGTTTCGCCCGCTCCGCGTTCAAATACACGTAGACGAATGTGTGAGGGGTTAATGACCTGCATAAAGCCGACATTGCAGCGGCGCGGGAAGCGGGTGTGAACTTCAATGCGCGCTCCAAGCTGTTGCACCGGGGTGGTGTTTACGTCCTCGACGCACAACACGGCATGGGGGTTGCCCATGGAGACTGCGCTTATGGCGTAGGTCTGATCTTCGATGTCCAGCGGGTAGCTTGCCAGGCGAGATGCTGCCACGAAGGGAATGTCACTGGGTTCCAGGCGGGGCTCGCCCATGTTTACGGTGACCTCTCCATCGGTTTCAATGTGCAGTACGATCATGCCGGATGCCGTTTCCACGGGGATAGTGTCGGCCTCGGTGAGTCCTTCATCGCGCACGAAACGCGCAAAACAGCGAGCGCCATTGCCGCATTGTTCGACTTCGCCGCCGTCGGCATTGAAAATCCGGTAGCGAAATAGCGCCGCGTGGCTTTGCGCGGGCTCGACCAAGAGCACTTGATCACAACCGATGCCAAAGTGCCGATCGGCCAAAAAGCGAATCTGCTCGCTGCTGAGCTTGATGGTTTGGCGCACGCCATCCAGCACGACAAAGTCGTTGCCCAGACCGTGCATTTTTACAAAGGAAAGCTGCATTGCTGCGTGACTCACATCAAGAGATGCCGGGAATAAGATGCCGGGGATTATAGCTCTGTCCGGAGGATGTTGCGCAGCCGATGATTTAGCCGCCTGTCATCGACATGAAACGGATGACTTGGCTGGGCTTTTCATTAAATTCATGACGCTCAGGCTTGAGGCCAATCGCCGCGACCAGAGCCTCTTTTAGCTCATCGTCCGGAATGCCGCGACGCAGGAGATCACGTAACGGGTAGTTATGTTCCTGACCAAGACACATGTACAACGTCCCATCCACCGATAGGCGCACGCGGTTACAGGTTTCGCAGAAATGCTGGGAAATGGGCGTGATGAAACCTACATGTGTATGGGTGCCAGCAACACGCAGGTAACGCGCCGGGCCGCCGCCATGAATCAGTCCGCCGTCGATGGAGCCATCAATGGTGGGGATAAGGTTGAAGCGCTCGGTCAGTTGTTTTTTGACATTTTGCAAATCGAGGTAGTGATCCGTTGCGTTACGCCCGGTATCCCCCATGGGCATGGTTTCAATCATGCGCAGGGTCAGGCCATGTTCAATACAGAAATCCAGCATGTCGCTGATTTCATCGTCGTTCACGCCCTTCATGGTCACCATATTGAGTTTGATGGGATCAAAGCCTTCAGCTTTGGCTGTGAGAATGCCATCCAGAACCTTGTCCAGGCGGCCTTGGGTAATGTCTTTGAAGCGTTCGGGTTTAAGGGTGTCCAGGCTGATATTCAGGCGATCCACGCCAGCCGCGCGCAGTTTGTGAGCCTGTTTGGCCAGGCGCGTGGCGTTGGTGGAGAGGGATAGATCCTTGATGCCCACGTTGTTTTTCAAACGGTATGCAAGCAGGTCAACATCTTTGCGCACCAGAGGCTCGCCGCCGGTAATGCGCACACGCTGCAAGCCCATTTCGGTCATTACGCCAACGAGGCGTTCGATTTCGTCGAATGTCAGCCAATGCGCAGGCTCTTCAAAATCGCTGAAACCCTCGGGCATACAATAAAAACAGCGCAAATCGCAGCGGTCTGTGACAGACAGGCGCAGATACTCGATTTTGCGTCCAAAAGGATCGACCAAGGTATGCACGTTGTTGGCTTCTCGTAGGGCTTGTACGGCTATAACGATAGGCAAATATGACTATATTGTAAAACGCTAATTTACGATGCCTGATTAACTCCATTTATAGAATTGACATCTAACATGAACCACCATGCGGTGGGTGTGCGTTTCATGTTCTTGGTGCAGGAGTCGATATGTTTTACTGGGAATAACGATAGCCGAGATAAAAACATCGTGCAACACTCTCGGGACATTTTTTAAGGGATCATCTGCCAATGCCCGCTTTTGCCGCCTTTTTTCTCCAAAACGCCAATGCGCTCGATCACCATGCCGCGATCCACAGCCTTGCACATATCGTAAATCGTCAATGCAGCGGTACTCGCTGCCATGAGAGCTTCCATTTCCACGCCTGTTTGTCCTTTCAGCGCGCAAGTCGCGGTGATGTAGATACTGTTTTCTGCGGGTAATGGCTCCAATGTCACTTCAACTTTGGTGAGGAGGAGCGGGTGACAGAGTGGAATCAGCTCAGGCGTGCGCTTGGCGGCCATGATGCCGGCGACGCGTGCCACGGCGAGCACGTCCCCTTTTTTGTGCTTGCCCTCGGTAATCAGCGCCAGCGTTGCGGGCTGCATCCGCACAATGGCCTGTGCGCTCGCTTCGCGCAGGGTTTCGGCCTTGTCACTAACATCTACCATGCGCGCCGCACCTTGGGCATCAAGGTGGGTGAGGGTGTTTTCAAGGGGGGCTTGGTTCATGCCAGTAACTCGCTTAGCAAATGTACGTTAACAAGGTCGCCGTGGGTAATCGGGGTATTTTCCGCAAGCTCGATCAAAGCCTCGGCCCAACTTAATGAACTTAAAATTCCAGAGCCCTGATTGCTATAGAGCTCCACGGCTTGCTGTGCATTGATGCGCCCTCGGGCAAAATCACGGCGATCACTCAGGTGCGTGCGGCTAAAGGCCGCAGGAAGGCGCAAGGGGCGTAAATCGGCAACCTGCGCACCCATGCTTTTGAGCAGGTAGGGGCGGGCAAACAGGGCGAATGTGGCAAAGCCAGAGACCGGGTTGCCTGGTAAGCCAAAAAAGGGGGTCTCGCCAACGTAACCAAAAGCCAGTGGCTTGCCGGGCTTCATGCGCACTTTCCATAAATCAAGCCGCCCTAGCGACTGCACGGCAGCCTTGATGTGATCTTCTTCGCCTACCGACACGCCGCCCGAGCTCAGGATGACATCGCATTGTCCGGCGATTTTTTTCAGTGCATTTTGTGTTGTATTCAAGTCGTCCGCCAGATGTTCTTGATGGGTAATGTAACAGCCCATGTCAAGTAACAGGCCGCGCAGCAGGGCGGCGTTGGCGTTGTAGATACAGCCCGGACGCAAGGCTTGCCCGGGCGGGATGACTTCATCGCCCGAGGTGAGCAGGGCGACACGTAACGGCGCGTAAACCTTGAATTGGGCGATGCCCGCTGAAGCCAGAAGTCCGAGGTGCGCTGGGGTGAGGCGCGTGCCTTGTGTGAGCAGGCATTGTCCGGCATGGAAATCGGCTCCCTGGCGGCGCAGGTTATCAAAGGGGGTAGGGCGAACCTCAAAGCACAGTTGTTCCCCCTGCACCGAGGCAGACTCCTGCGCCACGATGGCATCCGCTCCGGGGGGTAGAGCTGCGCCGGTAAAAATACGTGCCGCTTCGCCTGCGCGCAGCGGGAGCCCCGTCGCACCCGCTGTAATGCGCTGCGTTACTCGCAGACAGGTCTCGCCGATGGGCGCAAGATCTGCCGTGGCGATGGCGTAGCCATCCAGCGTGCTGACATCACTCGGCGGGGAATCGGTCAACGCCAAAGCATCTTCGGCTAAAACACGGTGCAAAGCGGCATCAATCGCACAGTGTTCGATCTGTACCCTGGGGTGTGCGGCATCGACAAGAAATTGTCGTGCGCTTGCGAAATCCAGCACGCTCAATCCTCACTCCAGCGCGCGGCGGCATCGAAATCGCTTTCGCGCGCATCAACCCAGTGCGCGCCCTGGGGTGTTGCTTCTTTCTTCCAAAAAGGGGCGCGTGTTTTGAGGTCATCCATAATGTACTCACAGGCCTCAAAGGCGGCATGTCGATGGCGGCTGGTGACCGCTACCATCACGATTTGATCGCAAGGCTGTAACACGCCCACACGGTGGATAATGCTCACTCCGTTGATAGGCCAGCGTGAACGCGCTTTTGCCTCGATCTCTTCAAGGGCGCGCTCGGTCATGCCGGGGTAGTGCTCCAGCTCCATGGTACGGACGCTATGGTCGTGGTTGATGTCGCGCACGGTACCCAAAAAAGCTGCTACGGCTCCAATATCCCCCAATCCTGCGCGAAGTTGGCTGATTTCAAGGCCAAGGTCAAAGTCTTCTGTTTGCACGCGCACCATGTTTATGCACCCTGCGTAAAATGAAAATCCAATGATGACGCATGGCGCGAAGCAATGAAACCCATACCAAAAAGGTGATTTGTTGGTGCTTTGACATAAAGGCAAATTAAGCCGCATTAAAAGATTAGCAATTGCTGATGTTGTCGGGAAACTGTATCCTGCGCAGCTATTGAACGAGGTTTGATTGGTAATTTCTATGCCAAATAAGCCAAGTCAATTTGCTCGCGTCGTGGGCGCGGGTACAGACTTGTTATCGCAGGCATTCGTTGTAATGCCTTATGTCGTGCCTGTCGTTCCCAATGGTGTGCAAACCGGGGCGCAGGCGGGCGCGGGATTCCCCCGCAATTTATAGAATTGCTAACGTGCAGGAGTGAGCAATGTCCGAAAAAAATATCACCATGCCGGTGAGTGCCGACGAGCAGGTTAATGCGACCCAAACTCGCCGTGCGTTCCTCCGCAAGAGCGTGGCTGTCGCAGGCGGAGCCGTGGTAGCTGCGGCAGCAGCGGGTCAGGCATCCGCAGCAGCGCAGGTTACCGAGCCATTGGCTATTCCACCCACCAACAAGATTTTGGGTCGTGGCGTGGTCAGCGTGCCTTATGGTCTGCCTTCAAAATACGAAGCCCATGTGGTGCGTCGTAACGTTGAGTGGCTGACTCCAGACACGATCGCCTCCATCAGCTTCACCCCGCTGCAAGACCTCGAAGGGATTATTACCCCGAACGGCCTGCATTTTGAGCGCTATCATAGCGGTGCGGTGGATATTGATCCGTCCACCCATCGTCTGGTGGTTCATGGCCTGGTTGACAAACCCATGATTTTCACCCTCGAAGACCTCAAGCGTTTCCCGCAAAAGGCTGCGTTCTGGTTCTTGGAGTGTCCGGCGAACGGCGCGATGGAATGGCGTGGCGTGCAGATGGACTCCTTGCAGTTCACCCACGGCATGGTTTCCTGCTCGGAGTGGATTGGTGTCAGCCTGCTCGACCTGATGAAGGCTGTCGGCGTGAAGAAAGAAGCCACCTGGTTCTACGGTGAAGGTGCGGACGGCGCGGCGTTGCAGCGTTCGATTCCTTTGCCTGGTGCCAAGGATCAATTCGGTAAGCCCTTGCCCGAGTACGATACCACTCAGATCTACAAGGATGTGATTGTGGCCTACGCCCAGAACGGCGAAGCGCTGCGTCCTGAAAACGGTTATCCGATCCGTCTGGTGGTTCCGGGTTGCGAAGCCAACCTGTCGATCAAGTATCTGCGCCGTATCAAGTTTGTTGACAAGCCTTTGGTGACTTATCAGGAAACCCGTCACTACACCGACGGTATGCCCGATGGTCGTTTCCGTCAGTACACCTTGGTTAACGAGGCGAACTCGGTCGTAACCTTCCCCTGCCCAGACAAGAAAATGTCGGGCAAGGGCAGCTATGAGATCCGTGGTCTGGCATGGAGCGGTCGTGGCAAGGTGAAGGCTGTGGATGTCTCCGTAGATGGTGGCAAGACATGGAAAGAGGCCAAGTTGCTTGATCCTGTGTTCTCCAAGTGCCTGACCCGATTCACTATTCCATGGGAATGGGATGGTAAGGAAGCGCTGGTCATGAGCCGTGTGATGGATGAAACGGGTTACGTTCAGCCAACACTGCGTCAAATGCGTGAAGAGCGTGGCTCCAACAGTATCTACCACAAGAACTCTATTCAGACCTGGAAGGTCATGGCTAACGGAGAAGTACATAATGTTCAAATCGACAATCTCTAAGTCTGTCCTCGCGACAGCCTTACTGGCGATCTCCTCCATGTCTTTTGCGGGAGATGCTGCTTATAACGGTATCGGCAAGACTATTTCCGATCAGGCGATTGCTCCATGGGCGATCAGCGTGCATTTTGACGGTGATGGCCTGCCTGCGGGCAAGGGTAGCGTGGCTCAAGGGGAGACGATCTACCAGGCCAAATGCGCCATGTGCCACGGCGAATTCGGTGAAGGTGCCAAGGGTTATCCCAAGATGTTGGGTGAGACTGTTGAGCAAATTCATGCCTTGGCTGCCAAGGATGAAGACACGGTAGGCGTGCGTGGCATCAACAGCCTGTGGGGTCATGCTCCTACGCTGTACGACTATATCCGTCGTGCCATGCCGTTCTTTGCCCCGCAATCCCTGAGCAATGATGAAGCCTATGCCACCACATGCTATGTGCTGTATATCGCTGAAATCATCAAGGATGACAAAACGGTGTGTGATGCGGCCATGCTGAAGGCGACCAAAATGCCTTCACGGGACAATTTCTACACAGATCCGCGCCCGGACATCAAGAATGCACGCTGCATGAATGATTGCATGAAAGAAGCTCCGGTGGTCAAGGAAATGGCGGTGGTGGGCGTAGGTAAGGCGGCTTCCACTGGTAAAACAGCGGCAGGTCACTAAAAACCCAACCGCTTATCCGGGTAGACTGTCCGGATAAGTCTTGGTATTTGATAAAAGGGCTGACTTGTTCAGCCCTTTTTTATTGCTCGGGGATTGGCGCTCGGCGGTAAAGCAAGCCCTTGTCGCCGGGCTTAATTCCTGCCTTGAAT
>CAZTYJ010000050.1:0-8449 GCA_964618025.1 uncultured Halothiobacillus sp.
TGCACCAAAGTTTGAGGTGATGCCAATACCAATCCTGATGATGGAGTTAGGCACGATGCACCTTGATCTGCGGCTTAAATCGTGACGCTGCCGTATTCCACCGGCTGGCCTGTGGCGATGCTCAGGGATGGCATGATGTTTTTGCCGATCACGGCGGATGCCCCGGCCTCGCATGGTAGCGAGCATTTTTCTGAGCCGTATCCATCAAAGATACGCAGTGTTGCCGCTATACCCGCCGCGATTGCGCTGTTATCGCGCCCGGACGGGGTGAGCGTAGCAATACCTGTGCCGGAGTTGACCGTGCCGCTTGGGCGGGTGAAATTCACCCTTGATAGCATCACGTCGGATGCGTTGTAAATCGCCATATAACCCGGTGTGGTTGGGTGCGCATCAATCGCGTTGATGATGCCTTGTCCGATGGCGACCCGAATATCCGGGCTGTAAGTGTTCAAGTATTGTGCGGGCATGGAATAGTCCTTGTTGGAGGCTTGAGCGCATTATCCGCCAACGCCCCAAGCATCAATGGCGGTGTTTTCCGTGGTGATATTGACGGTCAGCGATTCAGGCGCGATGTAGCGCCACAGTTCAGGCCGTGGGCTGGCAGGCTCGGCAATCTCCACCACAAGATCAGCATTGGCATCGTTCAATTCGGGGATGCGCTCACGAATTAGGCCATAAATACGTCGATACAGTGGCCGATTGTCGCCGCGCCTGCTGGCGCTGGCCGCTTCGCCGTATTCGTCCAGCACCAGGCGCATGACTTTATCGCGCACGGAGGAGGCGACATACACGCTGGATACGCGGGCGCGGATGGTGCAGTCAATTTTTGAGCGCACTGGAGTATAAAACTTGATTTTGTAGCTGTCGTCCGCGTCAAGGATTTTATCGCGGATAGACTGCTGGGTTCCGCTAAGGGACGCGGGCGGAATCAGCGCGGGCATAAGCGGGATTTGCGGGTCGGGCTGGGTAAGGGTCTGCTCCGTGCCATCGCGCGAGAGACAGGCCACAAACAACGTATTAATATGGTCGATATTCGCCCCGCGCGCCATTTCTTCGCGCTGTTCATTCCAAACGCTCAGAAAGCGCAGTTCAGGAAAATGTCGGCGCACCAGAAAATCAAACTCCCCCAAAAACACCGCGTTATGTTCGTAAACGGACGGGTAGCGCGCAAGGTCGCGCAGCGCCACCATGTCCATAGGGCTGCTTCCCGGCTCCAAAATGGCATACATGCTCATTTCCAGCGCGTTTTCAGCGGGTGACTGGATGTACTCAAAGGTAAACGGCGAATCTGCGGGCGGAGGAACTCCCGCCGCGCTGCCTACAAAATCACCGAAGGTATAGGCAAGATCAAGCGTAAACTCATGTCCGACCTGCGGTTGCATCCCGACCACGCCGTCCACGCCAAAGCGAATAAATATCCTGCGACGGTCATCCGCTTCAACGTGATAAACACGCTCTCCAGGCCATGTGTTGGTGTATCGCTCGCGGTGCGTCCATTCGCCCTGTGCATCGCGCAGCGAAAATCCGGCGAGCTTGCTTTCATCTTGCGCACCGGGAATCTCAATGCTGTAAAACGGCTCGTAGCTGTTAACGGTATGCGCAAGACGCACGCTGCGTTTCTGGATGCAATCAACAAAGCCTGTTTCACCGGGGCGGATGATTGGCGCGGTTTGGGTATACCACATACGCCCGGACGAATCGGCCATGCCCCGCGAAGTATCAAAGGCATAATCGGTCGTGCCGCGATTGAAAACCGCGATTCTTGCCCGTGCAGGCACAGCCTTGGGGATAATGCCGCGCATGGCGGCATCTGCAAGCACCGTGGCATCACGCGCCTTGATAAATGGCTCGGATGTGGCTGTATCAATGTGCGCCGAAAGCATGGCCAACATGGTTGCAATCGCATCCAGCGACTGCAATAACCTTGGGTCACGCGCCTGATACAGCGGCGCAATGGCTTGATATTGGTCAACCGTGTCCGCGATGATTTTTTTGTAGTCTGCGATTGATGGCATAGTGGCAGCGTCCTAAAGAATGCCGTCATGATGCCGCAGTGTGGCAACCTGATTACTGTGCGTTTTCCGCTAGGCCACGTCGGCCTGAAAAACAATACCATGCCCGGCAACCTCAATCACCAGCTCCACGCGGTCAGGTGCATGGTGTTGGGCGTAAACGTTCACGCTTCCCGGCGGCAAAATCTGCAAGGCGAGAATGTCATCGCGCAACTTGCGTAACTGGGCATCCGCCAGAGAATCCCCCAGGGGGCGCATTAAAATTGCTTTCAGGTCGTTACCATAGTCCGAGCCAAGATAGCCATACACCGGGCTAGCCATCCAATGCCGCACCATGTCCTGAATGTCTAAGCCTGTAATTCGTTTCATGGCGTGGCCTCGTTATGCAATCGGGTTACTCAATCCGCCTGTCGCCACATGCGCAATCCGGCGGTCGCGCAGGTCTTGACCGGCTAAGGCGGGATTCTGGTCGCGGTAATCGCCGATGCCGCTCTTGCTCGCGCTCGTGGTGAGCGGCTCGGATACGGCGGCCTGCTCTTGAATAGTCGGCACGGTCGGCGTTACGCCAGGCACGCGGACAGCGGAAGGCGGCATAAAGGCATTAACGGCTGCTGGGGGTGATATTTGCGCTACGCTTGGGGGCGTGGCTTGAGCCGCTGCCTGTCCAGCATCAGTCTGTTTGCCTGCCTCGTCTGGCGGATTGGCTGCATTTTTGAATGCCAGCGGCACAGGCTTGTTGGATGATGCGCCTGGGTCGCCAGGCTTGGCGGTTTCTTGTGCGTTGGCCACATCGCGCTCGGCTTGCGCTTGCGCCATTTTTGCGTTCATCTTGTCTTGACCAGATTTGGTCAGCTTGAAATCAATGTGTCCGCCCGTAGCGCGTGCTGTCGGCTTGGCATATTCATCAAGCACCTTGTAATCCTTGCCCTCAACCAAGCCTTGTGCTGCGAGGGTCTCGTTCATTTTTACAATCGCCGCCTTTGGGTCGCCGCGAACGCTAAAATCGGTCTTGTTGCCCTGGGTGTGTTCAGAGCTTGTCCCTTGGTGGTATAGGTCGTTCTGCGCTGTCATGCGGTCGAATGAATCCCCCAAGCCCTGCTGAATAATGGATGTGGCGTAGGTTGTCGCGGGGTCATTGTGGCCACCTGCAAACGCCTGTCCGCCCATTTTTTGCAAGTCACCCCAGCTTTTCACCCCCTTTTCATCCAGCGTGCGCGTTTTTCCATCGCTGTCCTTGACGCGCATTTGTGCAACGACTGGCGGAATGCTTGAATCCTTGGCGATGGGCGTTGCTTGCGCGCCGTCTGGCACGGTTTTTACGCTTTTAGCCATGCGCTCGGCGCTGGCTGCGCGGCTTTTGGCCTCTTCATCCTTGCGTAAGGGGCGCTCGTAATAGCGCGAAAATACCTCCGCTGCCTCGGCGGGCGTTTTTGCCGCAAAGAGCTTGCGGCCTGCTGCGGCCTCCTTGTTTTGCAGTTCATGCAGGATGAAATCAAGCTGTTCATCTTCGCTTGATTCGCGTATGTCCTTACCTGCGAAGTCCTTGAAGTCAGCTTGTCGGGCAGGATGCCATTGTGCGATTCCATAAGCCTTTCCGCCATCGCCTTCCGCCTTGCTGTTGTAGGTATTGCCTGATTCCTGTTTGAGATTGGCCGCTACACCCAAGGCTTGCTCACGGGTCAACCCACGGCTTTGCAGCTTGGCGACTATTTCAGCATCACGCTCGCCCGTGATCGCCTTCCATTGCTGGCTTGCCGCCTCGCCCGCCGCTCCAACGGCCTTTCCAGCCACCTCTTTTGCTTTGGATGCGCCCTGCGTAATGGCTTCCCCGACTTGTCCAGCGCCTTTTTTCACCACCGTTACACCTTGGCTTACGATGCCTTCAGCGCGCTCCTTGAGCTTTTCGCCGCCCTGCTTGACGGCATCAAAGGCTTCTTGCGCTTTAGCCTTGATGTCTACGCCTGTCGCATCACGGATTGCGTTATTCGTGGCATTGGCAAGATTAACCGCGCTTTGTTTGACGCTCTTCACGGTCGCGTCAATATCAACACCCGTGGCTTCTTTGATAACCTGTTTGATCTTGTCCAGCGCAGCGATTGCGCCCTGTTTGAGCGCGCTGAAACCCGCCTTGATGCCGTCTGCCATGCCGCCGATGGCATCGCCAATCGCTCGCGTTGCACCTTCCCACATGGCCGACATACTGGCCATAAGCCCAGACCACGCAGCAGACATTCCCGCAAGCGCGCTTTCCCAGGCAGACGAAATTAAGCCGCCCAAGTCCACGCTGCGTAGGTCATTCACCCAGCCGCCGACCTTCTCGCCGATGATTGCGCCCGCGTCTTGCCCTAGCCATGCTCCAACCACGCCGCCAATAACCGTGCCCACAGGGCCTAGCGCGCTCCCCATCGCCGCGCCCGCCATGCCGCCCGCCAACATGCCACCCACGCCGCCGATAGCGCCGCCGTTGCGCTCGTCTTTCTCGCGCCGCGTCAGGGCTACATCGTTTTCGGTTTCGGTTACATCATTGCCAGCAAACAAGCCCGCAAGCAGCCCGCCGATAAGCGGAACTTTGCCTGTCATGCCGCGCAGGCCACCACCGCCCGCCGGATGAGGCCGCCCGCCTGTCGGCACAGTAGGCGCGTTGCGCCCATTGCGCCCGCCGCCTGGCGGAAGATTGGCAAGCCCGCCCAGTAGCCCGCCCCCCTGTTGGCCGCCACGTTGCGCGCCGTTTTTCAAGGCATCCAGCATGTCCTCAAGATTTTTCCAAATCTTTTTCAGCCATGCGTCTTGCGACTTGTCGCCAAGGCCAAGCAAAGTGAACCCGCGCCCCAGCGGTCGCACTACTTCGCCAATCGCTGCCGCCGTCGCGTCCATCTGCTCCATGCCTTGCGCCGATTCGCTCACCGCCTCGCCGATACGCTCCGCGAGACGATTATCCCGCTGGCGTTGTTGTTCGATGGTTTCTGCGTTGCCGCTGGCATTTTGCGCCGAGTGGTTGCGCTCGAACTGTCCGCGTGCGTTGCGTTGTCGCGGGCTGGCGGCTTGCTGTTGCGGGATAGTCGTGGTGCTGTTGTTATTCGTCGTGCCGGGCGCGTTCTGCGTGCTGTTGGTGACGCGGTTATCTTGATTGACGACCCCGGCGTTCGGCCTTCCTGCTGGAGCAACCACTTGCACATCGACTACGACCCCCGGAGCGGTGACGCTTGGCACAGTCACCACAGGCGGCGCGCTTTGCTGGCTTTGCACCTGTGCGCTGCCCATACCCAAGGCCGCGCGAATCGCTCGCAAGTCTTCGGCCATTTGGTCAAGCCGATCAACCGCTTGGCTCAAATCCAGCGGCTCGCCAATCAGAAACCCATTATCGTCACAGCGTAAAATGTTTTGATTCGCCATTACCGCCACGCCATAAAGGTATCGAGTTGCAGAAAGGTCATGTTCAACTCAAGAAAGGCATCCTCTGCCCGGTTTAGGTTCACGTCGATATTACTTGCGCGGAATAGCCCATAGTCATCATGCCCGCCTTGGTTACTCCCCTCAGTAATAAACGCCTTGACCACGCGAATACTGATACCGTAATCCGCAGGATAGCCCACCGTGCCGTCACTGCTCACTTGCGCCGCTGCGTGCATGTCAAACCAGCGCCGAATCGTGCCTTGCTTATCGTCGCGTGTGGTAATGCGCATCTCCACAGGTTCGCCGGAAAGCACGCTGTCAACCACCGCCGCGCCGATTTTGATCTTGTCGCCGGAGAGGGTAAGCGGGCTATATTCAACGCTGGTGGCGAAGAAATTGAACGGGTCGGAAAACTCCCCTGCAAGCGGGCTTGATAAAACATCAATCATCCAAAGATTCTTTTTGGCATACTCTTGCTCAACCTGCCTCCTGTGAATCGCTGCCGCCTCATCCAGGGAAATTCCGCCAAGAATCGGCGGGGAACACGCGCCACCGCCTCGCCCGCCGAATGAAGGAAGGTTTCCGCCAATAAGCGAGTTCAAGCCTTGCCGCAAAGCCGATTGCGCCAAATTGGTTGCGGCACTTATCGCCATACCCGCAAGCGGGTTTCCGCGCGCATCGCGCATTGCTTGCCCGCTCACTTGGCTAATGCGGTTACTGATCTGCCCAGCGGCGCTATTGCCAAGGCTACGCGCCTGCCCGACGGCGGTTTGGGCAAGGCTATTGGCGATTGAATCAAACAGGCTCATAGGTCATCGTCCGCGCCAGCATCGTCCTCTTGAGGCATATCCTGCCCAATGTCCTCGCCCATCCCCTCTAGCGGGTCGGGCGCTTTCTCCGGGAACATGCTCGCCAACAAGTCGGCCATGTCCTCATCCAAGCCCATTTCCTTGCTCATCATGCGCGACATGACACCCCGTGTTGCGCCCAGCTCCTTGAAGGCCTGCAAGGCTGCGCCAAGCATGGTAGCGGTATTCATCGCCTCAGTGCGCGTCTTTTGCCGCTCGGATTCCAAAGCGGAAATGCTGCCGTAAAAGCTCACGCGCCAAGGCCGCTCCGAGGGCTTAAAGTTCGCGCCATAACGCTTGAGGCAATGCAGGTCAATAATGCTGTCAAAGCAATCCGCCAACGCCACACGAATCACCCGCGCCCGCTCGGCGGCTTGTGCCGACACACGGAAAAAACCACCCTCGCCCAGCCCGCCGCTCATCTGGTCAGCAAAGCCAATCATGGACAAGTCGATGCCGATAGCGCCGGACAGCATCCGCGCATGAAACATCACGTCCTCGGTGGTAATTTGCGACACGCGCCCGCTGCCACTTGTTGACATCGTGGCTAACTGCTTTTCCCCGAATACGGGGATAATGTGCCGAATGCGCTCCAGCACAGGCCGCCCTTCTTGCGCCGCCCTGTCTGCAATCGCCTTGCTGCGCTTAAGCATGTTCGTTATCGACCTGGCAAAACGCTCTTGCTGGTCGCGGGTCATGGACTCCATTTGCAGGGTCATGATCTGCTCATCCATGCTGTCCATCCATCGCTGACCAATCAGCCCGGCGAGGGCTTGGCTCAGGTTGTCATAGGCATCTTCTGCGTTATAAAGCAGGCTCCCGCCCGCCATAGCAGGCATGAGCGCGGCTTGGCCAAGGTCATCATTGGATAGCTCAACGCGCATGGATTTTTCAAAAACTCCGGTTTGTGGAATCCACTGCGTGCGCGGCATCTTCATCCGCACCATCTGCGTGCCATCAAGCTTGTCGAACATCTTTTCACCGATGGACACCGCATAACCTACCGTGCGGCTGCCGCGCTCAAACGGCTGCACCAGCATGGGGCGCACCATCTCATCCGTGTACAGGTCGATTACCCCGGAGTCGTCCGCATACACGCGCGCATACGCATCACCGAACGCTGCCCCGGTGTAGGCCAGGCTGAACGCAGCCCGATTCAGCAATGGCGTAAGCTGCGCGCCGATTTCGTCCACCAGCGTTTTTTTCTGCGCGTCGTTCTGCGCATCTGGCGCGGTTTCGATAAACACCAGCTGCCCCGTGGTTTCATGCCCGCCTAGCGCCGCCGTACAAAGCAACATCAAGGCCGATGAGACGATCGGGTCAGCCTCCATGCGCGCCCATTTTTCATAAATGCTTTGCCTATGGCGCAAGCCTTGGCGACCGCCGCGCATCAAGGCGGCTACGCTTGTGCTGGCCAGACCAAACTCCATCGCAAGGCTTGGCGTGATTTCGTCCTTCACGCTTTTAGATGGAGCAGACACAAGCGCCTCGGACTTCTTCAGTCCAAGGCGTTGCATAAATGATGGTTTGGAAGGCTTTGGGGCGGGTGTTTTCATGCCCGCCATGATAGGCGGCGCACGGCGTGGACATGGGTGCGGTTTTCCGCTTGCCCGCCCGACCCCGCCCGACTTGGTTATTTTGCCGCCGCTATCTCGGCGGCATATTTAGTATCCGCGACGTATTTCCTCCTTTTTTAATCCGCCGGTATAAACCGGCATTGGTGGGGTGGGCGCTTGTGCGCTACGGTTGCGTTTTATCCCGTAATAATCACGGTGGATGCCTACAGCATCGCGCAGGACTTTAACAAACGCCTCCGGGTCGCGCAGACCGGAGCGCACTAGGTCAGCCTCGCGGCGAGTTAACGGGGTGCGGTTTCGGGAAAACTGCGATGCGTGCTGCCGACGCGAGGCATACGACATGTGCGGCGATATGACCCTTAAAAAGACAGGCACGCACGACGGGTCGAACTCGGGCATGTAAGGCTCAATAAGTTTTTTTAAGTCGGCATAAAAAATTTCGTTACTCATGGGTTGTGCTCACAAAGTTAGGGGACAGTAACAATACCAAATAAGAGGCCGTAGCTGTCAAATGACATCGCGCCGACTAGGTATCACTTGACATCCTCATTTGGGGTGTTAATATGTGGATAGTGTCACTTGACAGCCTCAAATGAGGTTGTTAGTATATGCCCAAGCC
>CAZTYJ010000051.1:0-8241 GCA_964618025.1 uncultured Halothiobacillus sp.
GCGCCTCTCATGCAACTGCTCCAGCAAATCTATGGGTGGGTTTTGCAAGAGGCTCGATTCTGCATCTTATGGGGTGGGACCAAAAGTTCGTCCCAACCTTTATTCAATTTGTAGGCGAGAATTTCGATTTAGAAGAACATCGCTTCATTGTTCATGGGCTTGTCAAGGATGGTGACTTGCCTGAAGGAAGACATGTAATTTATCTACCTCACTTGCTCCGATATGCGATCCGGATAATGGCGGAGATGCGATATGCTCGAAAAATAATTATTCACGGTTTATTCAGCTCGCACCTTCTGTATCTTTTGACTCTTCAGCCTTGGGTTCTCAAAAAATGCTACTGGACTATTTGGGGGGGGGATCTTTATTCGCACAATGCGGATCGCAAAGATTGGCGGTGGATGAAAAATGAGTGGTTAAGGCGCTTCGTGATTTCACGGTTAGGGCACTTAATTACACATGTTCGCGGCGACTACGATCTGGCGCAAAAGTGGTATGGAGCGAAAGGTGTTTGGCATGAATGTTTCATGTATCCGAGTAATTTGTATCATGAGCTGCCAATACAGCCCACGCCACATGTCGGGATAAATATTCTTTTGGGAAATTCAGCGGACCCTTGTAATAACCATATTGATGCTTTGGACAAACTCAAATTGTATGCAGATAAAGAGATTAAGATATTTTGCCCGCTGTCTTATGGGGACCCGGAGTACGCCAAAACCGTTTCGGACTACGGTTATAGACTTTTTGGCGATAATTTTAATCCGCTATTTAAGTTTATTGGATTCGAAGACTATAAAAGACTACTTGCAAGAATCGATATTGCCATCTTCAATCATATGCGACAGCAAGGGATGGGTAATATAACAACTCTGCTTGGGATGGGCAAGAAAATTTTTATGCGATCAGATGTTACCTCCTATCATGCGATTCGATCTCTTGGCGCCATTGTCTTTGATGTAGATTGTTTTGATCTGTTGCCGCTTGAAGTGGAGCAAGCAAAAAATAATAAGTTAATTATTTCTGATTATTTCTCAAAGAATCGTTTGGTGCAGTCCTGGCAAGTAATATTTGAGGGATAGTGATGGCTTATTTAACTAGTGAACTACTGCTGGCGCTTGGATTTAAAAGAATTGGCTTCGGGGTAAAGATAAGCGACAAGGCTAGCATTTATAATTGTGACGAAATTGAAATTGGGGACTACTCCAGAATAGATGACTTTTGCATAATATCTGGTAAAGTCAAAATTGGTAAGTACTGCCATATTACGCCCATGTGTTTAATTGCTGGAGGTACCACTGGGGTTACTTTGTCTGACTTTTCCACTATAGCGTATGGCGTAAAAATATTTGCCCAAAGTGATGATTACTCTGGTGCGTCGCTAACAAATTCATTGATTCCAAGAAAATACAAGAAAGAAACTTTCGGGGAAGTCTCATTGGGTAAACATGTAATCATTGGGGCAAATAGTACCGTCCTCCCCGGAGTTGCTATTGCCGAAGGGTGTTCTGTGGGGGCAATGTCTTTAGTGAATAAGAGTACTGATCCTTGGGGAGTATATTTCGGCATTCCCGCGAAACGAATCAAAGATCGAATGAGGAATATTCTTGATCTTGAAAAAGAATTCTTAAGTGAGATGTTGGATGATCCCATTTAATGTTCCCCTTCATGTCGGCAATGAAGACGTCCATGTTCTAGCCGCCATGAGGAGTAGAAAAATCTCTGGCGATGCGCAGTATGGCCTGATGTGCCACGAGTGGTTCGAGAAAAATCTAGCCTGCCCCAAAACCTTGCTCACTCCCTCCTGTACGCAAGCGCTGGAGATGGCGGCCATTCTGATCGACATTCAGCAGGGTGATGAAGTGATCATGCCGAGCTTCACGTTTGTTAGTACCGCGAACGCCTTCGTGTTGCGCGGGGCAAAGGTTGTGTTTGTCGATATTCGGCCAGACACCATGAATCTGGATGAAAAACTGATTGAATCCGCCATCACACCGCGCACCAAGGCCATCGCCCCAGTGCATTACGCTGGCGTGGCGTGTGACATGACAGAAATCAACGCCATCGCGGAGCGGCATGGCCTGTTCGTGATCGAGGACGCCGCGCAGGGGATGATGGCGACTTATCAAGGCAAGCCGCTAGGCACCTTGGGGCACCTGGGGGCCTACAGCTTTCATGAAACCAAGAACTTCACTAGCGGGGGTGAAGGCGGCCTGCTCATCCTTAACGACGAGCGTTTTGTTCAGCGCGCTGAAGTCATCCGCGAAAAGGGGACCAACCGCAGCCAGTTTTTCCGTGGCATGGTGGATAAATATACGTGGGTGGATCTGGGTAGCAGCTACTTACCCTCTGAAATTCAGGCGGCCTACCTCTGGGGTCAACTGGAAATGGCCGACGCCATCACGGGCAACCGGCTGGCTACTTGGAACGCATACCGGGATGCTTTTGCCGACCTTGAGGCTTCTGGCAAGTTGCTCTTACCGAAAATTCCTGACGACTGCCAGCACAATGGCCACATGTTCTATTTGAAGTGCAAGGACTTGGCCGAGCGCACCGCTCTTTTAGCGCACTTGAAGCGTAACGACATCCTCGCGGTATTCCACTACGTGCCGTTACACAGTTCCCCAGCAGGGAAGCGGTACGGACGTTTCCATGGTGTGGATCGTTACACCACTACAGAGAGCGAACGCCTGATGAGGTTGCCGCTCTGGTACAAAATGGAAGAGAGTGTTCAAAATCGCGTAATTGATGCCGTGAGGTCGTTTTTCAAATGACCATCAGCCAAGCTCATTCGAACCGGCGCCCGCACAATTGGCTGATCTACGACATCGGTGATGACTGGCTGATGCGGTTCAAGGAGCATTACAAAGGACACCTCTACGACCTCGGTTGCGGCGAGGCGCCCTACAAGAAATGGTTGCTCAACTACGCCGAAGTCTATACCGGCGTGGACTGGGGGGGCTCACTGCACGAACTCCAGGCCGACATCCTGGCCGATCTCAATGAACCGCTGCCCATCGATAGCGAAGTCGCCGACACGGTCATTTCGCTTTCCGTGATGGAACACCTGCGCGAGCCGCAGGTATTTCTCAGCGAGGCTCACCGCATTCTTAAAGGGGGGGGGGCAATGATCCTGCAGGTACCATTCATGTGGTGGGTGCATGAAGCGCCGTATGACTACTTCCGCTACACCCGTTTCGGTTTGCACTACCTGTTCGAAAAAGCTGGGTTCGTGGATGTACAGGTCTACCCGCAAACCGGTTTCTGGACGATGTGGACGCTGAAGTTCAACTACCAGACCACGCGACTGATTCGAGGTCCGTGGCCTGTAAAAAAATTCATTGGGTTGCTGTTGCACGGGGTATGGGCTGTCAACCAGCGCTTTGCGCCACTGCTCGACCGCTACTGGAAGGCTGAGGGCGAAACGGCAGGGTATTTTGTCGTGGCACACAAGGCCATGCGAGCCTGACTTTGCAGCAGTTTCATGGCGGCGTCCTGCAAATCGCTGCGCACGCAAGCAGCCAATGGGGGCAAATGGACGGCAACCTCGGCCCTGGCCGGTGTCGTCTTGCAAATAGCCCAACTCATGGTGGTGGGGCGTCTGCTAGAGCCGGAAGACTTTGGTCTGATGGCCATGATGATGGTGGTCATCGGGTTGGCGAATGCCATTGCCGACTTCGGATTTGGTAATTACCTGGTGCAGGCAGAACAGCTTTGTCAGCGAACACTGCAACGGCTACTTCTTACTGTGCTGGTATTGTCCGTGATGCTGGCTGGTACCGTTGTGTTTAGTTCGGGTTCGGTTGCCGCTTATTTCAAAGAGCCCCAGTTGGTGCAGCTTTTACCTTGGTTGTCTCTCGCAATTGTGGCTTCCACCCTCAGCCAAATGTTGTTTGCCCTGCTACAGCGTTCATTTGAATTCAGGGTAATAGCGTTGGGAGAAATTGGATCTGCGCTTACAGCATTGCTGGTAACGGTAGCTTTAGCGTTGGCTTCGTATGGGGTTTGGGCGTTGGTAGTCGGGCAGTTGGTGGCTGGTGTCTGCCGCTTCCTATTATTTTTGCCCAGCTTCCTGGTGCTGAGGCGTGCTTTGCCTAAGATTGCAAGTGAGACCTTGCATAAAGCCACTGGATTCGCGCTGTTTCAAACGGGCGAGCGTGTATTGAACTATGTGGGCTGGAATCTGGACAAGTTAGTCATAGGGCGTTTCGTGGGTGATGTGGGGCTGGGAATTTACTCAGTGGCCTACCAGTTGATGATCCGACCATTTACCGTGTTGAATCCCATCTTTACCCGGGTTGCATTGCCGTTATTCTCCGCAGTTAAAAACGATGATGCACGTTTATGTGCTGGCTATTTGGAAACGCTTCGGGTCATTGCGTTACTGTCATTCCCGGTTTATGTGGCCATTTCTATTGGTGCCCCAGGCATTATTTTTCTGGTCATGGGTGAGAAATGGGCAGATTCCGCCCCTGTTTTGGCGGTGCTTTGCATTCTTGGCATGTTCTTTTCCGTGGGCAACCCCATTGGCACGCTTGTACTCGCCAAGGGAAAGCCAAAGTGGGCCTTTTATATCAATCTGCTTTCTTTAATGGTGTATGCAATTGCATTTTTCATTGGCGCACAGTTTGGTGTGATGGGGGTTGCTTGGGCCTTCATGCTTGCAGGGGTAGTGGTGCTCTATCCACTGGAGTTCGTTCTGCGTCATCTGCTGGTGGGGATGGGTGTCAGGCAGTATTTCGCTGCGATGGGTCATTTGTTCATGGCAGCCGGATTGCCCTTGTTGCCTTACTTTGTCTGGTATGTGGCGCAGGGGAAAATTCTGCCGCCTGGTAGGTCTTTGCTCTGGGGTGCGTCTGCCGTGGTGTTTTTCTATGCCTACGTGTGGGTTTATGATCGCCACTTGTTGGTTAATGTCAAAAATATGATTTTCAAAGGTCAGTAAAGCAATGTGCGGCATTGTGGGTTACCTTAAGGCGGAGGCTAGCAACGTCACTCCCATCATGGGTATGGCAGCGTCCATTGCCCACCGTGGCCCTGACGATGAGGGCTTCATGCTAGCCAACTTACTTGGGCAGCATCAAACCTTTACCTTTGCATCTAGCAAAAGCCCGGTCGAGATTCGGCAGCTGTTTCCCGTGTTGCAAACCGGCGATGCTGTTCCCGCGCACCACCTGGCCATGGCGCAAGTACGGTATTCCATCATTGACCTGTCACACAATGGCCACCAGCCCATGTGGAGTCAGTGCGGGCGTTATTGCATTACGTTCAATGGTGAGATTTTCAATTACCTTGAACTTCGAAACACGCTGAAGGCTTCAGGGCGCATATTCGCCACACAGTCGGATACGGAGGTGTTGCTGCAGGCCTACATAGAATGGGGCGTGCAGATGTTCGAGCGGCTAAACGGCTTTTTCGCCTTCGCGCTCTACGATGTGCAGCGCAAGCAAGTGCTGCTAGGCCGTGATCGCATTGGCAAAGCCCATATGTATCTCTCCAGAGATGCACGTGCTGTGTATTGGGCATCCGAGATCAAGGCTTTGATCTGGGCCGGGCAGGTCGATACCCGAGCCGTGGACCCATCGTCAGCGGCCGACTTCATCATCCATGGACGCCGTGACCGTTCTGGCACTTTCTGGCCGGGGGTGCTGGACTTTCCCCCCGGTCACTACGCATGGTTAGGGGGTGATTGCAAGCTTGCTCCGGTACGGTATTGGGCGTTGCCATCCTCTCGGGTAACCACTCGCGAAATTGGTCTGGAAGAAGCAGTAACCGGCTTGCGTGACTTGTTGATCGACTCGCTCGCTTTGCGCTTGCGCGCCGACGTCCACATCGGCTTTGAGTTGAGTGGCGGCATGGACTCCTCAGCGTTGGTGGGTCTGGCAGCCGGAGTCATGGGCCGCAAAATTCGCACCTACACAATCAAGTTTGATGAAGCGCACAGTGACGAAGAACCATACGCGCGTACTGTGGCCCAGCGCTACGCGGACTTGATAGATTACACGGTGATCCGCCCTCCGAAAGACGAGTTCTGGCAAGACGCTAACCGTTTCGTATGGGAGCAGGAGGAACCATTCCATTCGCCCAATCTGCATACCTCACAGGCCATGCAGCGGCTTATCAAGGAGCATGGCGCGCATGTTGTGATTACCGGTGCAGCCGGTGACGAAATGCTGGCCGGTTACGCAGGTGACTATATGGGCCCTTACCTACGTCACATGCTGAGTCAGGGTGAAATAGCCGGCTTTTGGCGAGCTCTGCATGCCAGTACCGAAATCCGCCCTATGCAGTCCCTGAAGGACTTGATTTTGGATGCACTGTGGAGCCAGGAGCAACGCGCCCTCATGGGCAAGCGTAGGATTGGCGAATATCGCTTACTTCAGTCTGTTTTGGGTCCCGGCCTGTTGGGGGCAACAATCAACGGCTCGAGCACTGAGAGCGAAAGCAGCTTTCATGGCAGAACAGTGGCCAATATGACCAATAGGCTGATGAACTATTGGCTGCGCTCAGGCATGAAGTCGGCCTATGGCATTCCCATAGAGCCTCGCGCTCCGTTTCTGGACTATCGTGTCGTCGAATACTGCACGTCCTTGCCGCCAGAGTATTTGATTTGCGATGGCTGGCACAAATACGTGCTACGCAAGGCGGTTGAGCCCTATTTGCCGGCTGAGATCGTGTGGAGGCGCAACAAAATGGGCTTTCCCTTCCCGTACCGCGAATGGTTAACCGCGAGCAAGCCGGTGGTTTTGGCTAACGTATCTGGGCTGAATTGCCAGTTGATTCACCTTCCAGAGTTTGTACAAAACTACGACCGTTTTGTGGAAGTGGCACCACAGACTTTGTGGCGATTGATTTCGGTTTTGTTATGGTGGAAGCGGGTGGTTGAGGGGGATGAAATTGCCAGCAGCAAATGATAAGACCCAAGAAGTGTGCCAAATATCTAGAAGGGCTGTCTTATTCGTACCTTTCTGGCGAATGGCTAACCATGTGGGCAACAACAGGGTTGATCGGTTCAGACGCTGGCTCAGCGAGGATGGCTACGAGGTGGTGATTGTCTGCGCAGGTGCGCAAGCGGAGATTCGCTCCAAGCCTTGGGGCCGAGAAATCTCCGTGGTTGATCGCCTTGGCCTGCACCCCGAAGCCGCGCCGGGACAGGCCAAGGCGGTTTCACCGCGTAAACCCAATAAATTACGCCGCGCTTTGGCTTATTGGCTGTTCAATCCTGATCCAGCGGTGGTGTGGGCAAAGGCGGCGGCAAAGGATATGCGCGTCCAGCAGGCTGTACAGGGCGCCTCTTTCATTTTGTCGTCTAGCCCACCAGAGTCCGCGCATGTAGGGGCATGGTTTCTCTCGCAACAAGCGGGCGTACCGCACATCATGGACATGCGTGACGGTTGGCTGGACGAACCGCTTAAGCCCATACTTCACACCTCAGTCCTGCGCCGGTGGCAGGAAAAACGCTTGGAATCGCAGATTGCACTCGATGCAAAAGCCATTCAGGTAACGTCTGATGTATGGAAAGAGCTTTTTGTTGCACGGTACCCGCTGATGGCGCATAAGCTAAACGTGCTGACTAATGCTTATCCGCTTCAGATGCCACCCTCACCCAAGCGTATGAAGACGCATGATGAGGAAATACTGCTGATTCATGCCGGTCGTTTTACTGGTTCCCGACTAAGCCAAAAACCTGATCTATTGATTAAGCCTTTACTTGAGAATCTATCGTATTCCCGAAGCAAAGGCGTGATTCGCTTTTACGGTGATTTGGCGGACGACGAGATTGCATGCATTCAAGGTTACCAGCTTCAGTTGAATGCGATTGGATGGCGGGTGGAGTTTGCCGGGTCAGTGCCCAGGATCGAGATGCTGGCAGCGTTGCAGCAGGCTGATGGCCTTCTTTTGCTCTCGGCTTCTCGCGCAGCACTTCCCAGCAAGATGTTCGAATATCTTGCTACAGGGCTGCCGATTGGGTACGTCGCAGACGTGGACAGTGCTACTGATAAGATTTTGAGAAAAGTAGAAATGGCTCTCGATATAAGGAGTGAATCTCTGATTGATTTGATTAAATCAAATCGTGTGCGTAGCTTCCGCCCTCCTGCTGAGCATAGTGAAACGGAGCTCAAGAAGGTTTTTATGGATACGCTGTGCAACCTTCGCTAACCGTAACCCTGCCGCGATGAACAACGACATGGAAATTTACAGAAAATTTGCTGCACAATCGACGATAAATCTGACTGGCAT
>CAZTYJ010000052.1:0-8086 GCA_964618025.1 uncultured Halothiobacillus sp.
GCCCCCTCGCAAGCGCTCCCCCTTTGATGAAATCGCCACTCAACGGGAGGCGCTTTGGCGTAAGTCCTGACTCCATGCTTCCTGTCCATGTGCTGGAATAGGTTTCCGCAGAGCCGCGCTCCGTTGTATCCTTGGCGTAATATTTGCTCTTAGCTTTGATGATATGAATCAGCCTTTTCGTGCTTTGAATGAGCCTTCACTCGGATTATCGCCGACACCGGAATTACCCCGCGCCACCGCCCCCAAAGTGCGTGCTGCGGATATCCGTCGCGACACGCTGGAAACCAGGGTGCGCGTGCATATTGATCTTGATGGCTCGGGGCGTGGCAATTTCCGCACCGGCGTGCCTTTTCTTGAGCACATGCTCGACCAGATCGCGCGCCACGGCCTGATGGATTTGGAGATTGAATGCGATGGCGATGTGCATATCGACGATCATCACAGCGTGGAAGACATCGGCATTACCCTGGGCATGGCCTTGGCGCAGGCGGTCGGTGACAAGCGCGGCATTCGACGCTATGGCCATGCCTATGTGCCGCTGGATGAGTCATTATCAAGGGTGGTGATTGATTTGTCGGGGCGTCCGGGTCTGATTTTCGACTGCGACTTTACTCGCGCCAGCATCGGCAGCTTTGAAACGCAGTTGGTGCAGGAGTTTTTCCAAGGCTTTGTCAACCATGCCAAGGCGACGCTGCATATCGACAATCTGCGTGGGGTGAACGCACATCATCAGGCCGAGACCATCTTCAAAGCCTTTGGTCGTGCTCTGCGCATGGCTTGCGAAATGGATCCGCGCATGGGCGATAGTCTTCCTTCCACCAAGGGCGCACTGTAAATGAGCCGCATTGTCGTCGTCGATTACGGTATGGGTAATTTGCGCTCGGTGGCCAAGGCGATTGAGCATGTTGCGCCCGAAGGGGTTGCGGTGCGCGTGAGCGGCTGTCCAAACGAGCTTGCGGCGGCGGATCGTATCGTTTTTCCTGGACAGGGCGCGGCGCGCGATTGCATGGCCGAGCTGCACCAGCGCGGGCTGCATGATGCTCTGCTTGAGGCTGCGCGCAGTAAGCCGTTTCTGGGAATCTGCATGGGCATGCAGGTTCTGATGAGCCACAGCGAAGAAAATGACGGTACGCCATGTTTGGGTCTTTTTCCCGGTGAGGTGCGCTTTTTCGGTCACGATCTGCACGATGCCCAGGGCGAGCGCCTGAAAATTCCGCACATGGGCTGGAATCGCGTACAGCAAACCCGGCCACATCCAATCTGGGACGGTATTGAAGATGGCGAGCGCTTTTATTTTGTACACAGCTACCATGTCGTGCCGCACGAAGCCGATTTGACGCTAGGAACGACCGATTACAGCTGCCGTTTTGTTTCTGCCATTGCGCGCGATAACGCGGTCGCCGTGCAGTTTCACCCGGAAAAAAGCGCTGAAGCGGGCTTGCGCCTGTTACGCAATTTTTTGCATTGGAATCCCTGATTTTCCTAACCCAAGACCCCAAGCTGAGGATTGTTGTCGCTATGTTGCTGATTCCTGCCATCGACTTGAAAGAAGGCCAATGTGTACGCCTGCGCCAAGGGCGTATGGAGGATGACACTGTATTTTCTGCCGACCCGGTCGCCGTGGCGGCTCGCTGGGTTGAAGCCGGAGCGCGGCGTCTACATCTGGTCGATCTGGATGGTGCCTTCGCGGGCAAGCCGAAAAATCGCGAGGTGATTCGCGCGATTGCCGAGGCGTTTCCAGATCTGCCGATTCAGGTCGGCGGCGGCATTCGTGATGAGGCCACCGTCGAGGCCTATATGAACATTGGTGTGAAATACGTGATTATCGGCACCAAGGCGGTGACCATGCCCGGTTTCGTAAGCGATTTGTGCGCATCCTTTCCCGGGCATATCATCGTCGGCCTGGATGCCAAAGACGGCAAAGTAGCCACCGAAGGCTGGTCTAAGCTGTCACAGCATGATGTGATTGATTTGGCCAAGAACTTTGAACGACATGGCGTGGACTCTATTATTTACACCGACATTAGCCGTGATGGCATGATGCAGGGGGTCAATGTGGAAGCCACCGTGCGTTTGGCGCAGGCCGTCAAGATTCCGGTGATTGCCTCCGGCGGGGTCACGTCAATCACGGACATCGAGCGTCTGTGCGCCGTCTCCGCCGAGGGCGTGTCGGGTGTGGTGATTGGCCGCGCCCTGTATGAGGGCGGGCTCGATCTGGCGCAAGCCCAGGCTCATGTAGACGCGAATTGCCCTGGATAAGGATCCAGCCAACGCCCGAGGTTATTTTGATGCACAACACTGAACGTGATGATGTCGAGAAAGAACTGGTGATATCTGACGATGCCACTGCTCAAAAGCTGTTCCAGGCCATAGACAAACTGAATTTACGCATCGAGCAACGCCGTCCGGGCAAACCCATCGTGTGCGAGCTGCTCGACTCAGAGCCGCTTGAGCTGATCGTGATCGTGCCAGGAGATCAAGACTCATACACCTTGCAGGCGCTCAGACCCCTTGCTGAGGGCGATACGGTCGCCCTGCGCCGACGAGGCGGGACGGAAGTCGTACACGGCACGCTGTATCATTGCCGCAAGGCGCAACGCGAAGGCGATCATCCCCATCTGCACCTTGCCGGCCTGAAAATCACTCAAGGAATCTTCTAACGTGCTGGCTAAACGTATTATTCCCTGTCTGGATGTGGCCGAAGGCCGCGTGGTCAAAGGTGTGCAATTTCTGGGGCTGCGCGATGCGGGCGACCCGGTGGAAATCGCCCGGCGCTACGATGCCGAAGGGGCGGATGAGCTAACCTTTCTTGATATTTCCGCCAGCCATGAGGGGCGGGAAACCATGCTGCATGTGGTTGAGCGTGTCGCCGACGAGGTGTTTATTCCCTTGACGGTAGGCGGCGGCATCCGCAGCGTCGAAGATGTGCGCCGTCTGTTGAATGCGGGCGCGGACAAGGTTTCGATC
Source organism: uncultured Halothiobacillus sp. (assembly GCA_964618025.1). Taxonomy (GTDB): domain Bacteria; phylum Pseudomonadota; class Gammaproteobacteria; order Halothiobacillales; family Halothiobacillaceae; genus Thiofaba. The sequence continues at coordinate 2,968 of CAZTYJ010000052.1, forward strand.
AATACTGCTGCGGTCACTAATCCCGATTTCGTGCGCACCGCCAGCGACAAGGTCGGCAGCCAGTGTATTGTCGTTGCGATAGATGCCAAGCGCGTCTCTTTGCCCGGCGAAGCGTTGCGCTGGGAAATTTTCACTCACGGCGGGCGTAAGCCGACCGGCCTGGATGCGATGGCATGGGCGCGCAAAATGGTCGATTACGGTGCAGGCGAACTCCTGGTGACCAGCATGGATCGTGACGGTACGCGCAGCGGCTTCGATCTGGAGCTGATGGCGGCGATCGGCGATGCGGTGGAAGTGCCGACGATTGCTTCAGGCGGCGTGGGCAACCTGGATCATCTCAACGAAGGGGTACTCAAGGGCAAGGCGGATGCTGTGCTGGCCGCCAGCATCTTCCATTTTGGCGAGTTCAGCGTGCAGCAGGCCAAGGAGCACATGGCGCAGGCCGGCATCGAGGTACGACTATGAGCTTTCTTGATGCGGTGAGCTGGGATGAAAAGGGACTGGTTCCCGTGATTGCGCAAGATGCGACATCGGGGCGCATTCTGATGTTTGCCTGGATGAACCGTGAGGCGCTGGCCAAAACCGTCGAGCAGGGCGAGGCGGTGTATTGGTCGCGCTCGCGCAACAAGCTTTGGCACAAGGGCGAAAGCTCTGGCCATGTACAAAAAGTGCGTGAGATCCGTCTGGATTGCGACAACGACGTGATCCTGTTGCAAATTGAACAGCAGGGCGGCATCGCCTGTCATACCGGTCGGCAAAGCTGCTTCTATTCACGTCTGGACAACGGGCAATGGCGTGCCGTTGACCCGGTTTTGAAAAGCCCGGATGAGATTTATACATGAATAACGATGTTCTCGACGCACTGCATGAAGTGCTGCTGGCGCGCAAACAGGCTGCGCCGGAGTCGTCCTATGTGGCCAGTCTTTATGCCAAAGGCCGAGCGGCCATGGCCAAAAAACTGGGCGAAGAGGCGGTGGAAACCGTGATTGCCGCCATGCAGGACGATAAAAGCCAGTTGATTTACGAAACCGCAGACCTATGGTTTCACAGCATGGTATTGCTATGCGATGCCGGACTTGAGCCGCAAGATGTGCTCCATGAATTGGCGCGACGCTTTGGCCTTTCCGGTCATGCTGAAAAAGCCAGCCGTGCAAAAAGCTAAACGGCTGCGGTTTTTCTGTATCATTCGTTTCTAATGTTCTCCTAATCCACCCATTCCTGAGGATTTTTTCATGGGCGCTTTTAGCATTTGGCATCTTTTGATTGTTCTGGTGATCGTGATTCTGTTGTTTGGCACCAAGCGCCTGAAAAGCATCGGTAGCGATATGGGGAATGCCATCAAAGGCTTCAAACAGGCCGTGAAAGACGAAAGCAAGGACGAAGAAGCCAAGCCAGGCGACACCGCCGCCGCCAGCAGCAACCTGCCGTCGCAGCAGGCCGCTCCGCAAACCGCCCCGCAGGCGCGCGTGATCGAAGGTGAGGCCACGCGCGAAACCACCAAGTCCTGAGCATACGCATGGATTGTGTTGGCCTTGCCGCAGGATCTTTTGCCTGCGGCTTCTTTTGAGTACGCGGTATGTTTGACCTCAGTTTCTGGGAAATCCTGGTGATTGGCATTATCGCGGTCATCGTGGTGGGGCCTGAACGCCTGCCGGGCATGGCCTACAGCGCCGGGAAATGGATCACCAAGGTGAAACGTTTTATTGCTAACGCCAAGGCCGAAGTCGAAGGCGAATTCAATACCGCCGAACTGCGCAAGCTGATGAGTGCGCAGGAAGAAGAAATGCAGAAGCTGCGCCAGCTCATGGAAGACACGCGGCATGATGTCGAACAAAGCCAGCACCTTCTAAGCAAATCAGTGAATGAAGCCGCACAGATGGTGCGTGAGCCCGTCGCGCCCAGCGCCGGGATAGCGCCTTCTTCCACGCCAGCGGTGCCTGATTCGCCCAGCCCCAGCCAGCTCGACGCCCCCAGCAGCAAGGCTCCGCCTGCGCCTGCGCACGGCGAGGCGGCCTTGCCTGCCATGACCGCGCAATCCATTGAGGACGAAATGCAGGCGCTGAGCCAGTCGCTGGGTGAAACCCTGCATCGCCCAAGCTTTGGCGCAGCGCAGGAAGACGCACCCGCTGCCCAGCCTACGCAGCCCTCTACACAAAAGGCCCGCGCATGACACTGTCATCCCCGCCCACTTCAGACAATCCGCCGCCCTTATCCGAGGGCATTAAAGCGTTTGTCGCCCATCTGATTGAGCTGCGCGACCGCCTGCTGCGCGCGGTACTGGCTATCGTGGTGCTGATGGTGCTGCTTTTTCCCTGGGCAAGCGAGCTGTTTACCATCTTCGCCACCCCGGTGCTGAATAGCTTGCCTGACGGGCAAACCATGATTGCCACCGGCGCGATTTCACCCTTCTTTATTCCGATCAAACTGGCAGCGCTGGCGGCGGTGTTTATCGCCATGCCTTACATCCTCTACCAACTTTGGGCGTTTATCGCGCCTGGCTTGTATCAGCACGAAAAAAACCTTGCTCTGCCGTTGATCGTTTCCAGCTCGGTGCTGTTTTATGTCGGCGCAGGCTTTGCCTATTTCATCGTCATCCCAGCCGTATTCCATTTCATGGCCTTGTTCGCCCCGCAAGGAGTGTCGTTCATGCCGGATATTGGTGGCTATCTGGACTTCGCCGTCGGCCTGTTTTTTACCTTTGGTCTGGCTTTTGAAGTGCCAGTCGCGGTGGTTTTACTTAGCGTCATTGGCGTGGTCACGCCGGATCAACTGGCAGAAAAGCGCCGCTACGCCATTCTCGTCGCCTTCATTATCGGCGCGATTTTTACGCCGCCTGACATCCTGTCGCAATTCATGCTCGCTATCCCGGTATGGATGCTCTACGAACTCGGGATCCTGGTTGCACGGATCATGGTGAAGAACAAGGCGCAAAAGGATGAGGACGACGATACGGATGAGGAAACGTCGCGTCTTGACGCGCCTGCGGCGGCCGCTGCCCTGCCTGCAAGCCTTGTTGCCGCAGCTGAGCTTGGTGCGGATGAACAAAGCGCTGATGAGATTCGCGCGAGACCTCCAGCAGACTCCGTGGATGCCCCGTTGGATCGCATGGATGATGAATTCGCCCGTGCCGAGGAGGAGGAGCGCCGCCTGAATGCGGGTCTCATGGCTGAAACGCCTCTCGACGCGGATGCAGCTGCCAATACGAGCTCTAGCGAAGCAAGCGGTATGGATCATGCTTCTGAAACGCAAGTCGCGGATGATGAGCCGCCGCTTATTCATCGAGACGATCGCAGCACACCCCTGCAAGACCAAGCTTTGTTGCAAGAGCAGCCAGAAGGCGACGATCGTCCCAAGTAAATGCTGACTCCATCCATCCGTGGATGGAGTCAGTGTCTCTCTAACAAACCTAATCCATGAGTACGCCTGCCATGTCCAATTCCAGCCTTGCGCCACGTCGCCCGGTGATTCTGATTATTCTCGACGGCGTGGGACTAAACCCCAGTCGCACCCATAACGCTGTTGCTCTGGCACACACGCCGCGCCTTGATGGCTTTATGGAGCACCACCCGCACACCGTTCTGGAGGCTTCGGGGCGCGCGTGTGGCTTGCCCGACGGACAGATGGGAAATTCCGAAGTCGGTCACCTGACCTTGGGCTGCGGCGAGCTGCACCGCCAGGATTTGGTGCGCATTGATGATGCCATTAGCGATGGCAGCTTCTTTGATGTACCCGCCCTAATCGCTGCGGCGCAAAAATCGGCGAAAAACAATCGTCCGCTCCACCTGTTGGGGCTGGTCTCCGATGGCGGCGTGCACAGCCATATCAAGCACCTGCTTGCCCTTATCAGGCTTGCCAAGGATCAGGGCGCACGCCCCTTGTTGCACATGTTTACCGATGGGCGAGACACCGCACCCAAGAGCGCTATTAGCTATCTGCCGGAAGTCGAGGCCGCGCTGAGCGAGGCTGGCGGAGCCATTGTGACCATCTGTGGCCGTTACTATGCCATGGATCGGGATCAGCGCTGGGAGCGTACCTTCAAGTCTTGGGCGGCCATCGTGCATGGCGAAGGGCAAAAGGCCGATAGCGCGCAGGCCGCCATTCAAGCCAGCTATGATGGCGGAGTGAATGATGAATTTATCCTGCCGATCGTGTTGCCCGAATACGAACGCCCACAAAAAGAAGATGGCGTGATTTTCTTCAACTTCCGTAATGACCGCCCGCGCCAACTGGCCGAGGCGCTTGGGCAAAAGAGTTTTAACGGCTTTGAGCGCTTCGAGTTCGACCCCCTCGTGGTCGCCTCATTGACCGAATATGACCCGCGTTTCCTCGCGCCGATTGCCTTCCCGCCGGAGCGCCCGAGTGCGACCTTGGGCGAGATTGTCAGCCAGGCTGGCTACAAGCAATTCCATTGTGCAGAAACCGAAAAATATGCCCATGTCACCTTCTTCTTCAATGGTGGCAAGGAGCAGCCTTACGCGGGCGAAGATCGGGTGATGGTGCCTTCTCCCAAAGTTGCCACCTATGATCTGATGCCGGAAATGAGCGCAGAAGGTGTGGCCGATGCCACCATTGCCGCAATCAACAAAAATGAATACGGCTTTATCCTGGTCAATTTCGCCAATGGCGATATGGTGGGGCATACTGCCGTGCGCGAAGCCGTCATCAAGGCCGTCGAAGCTGTGGACACCCAAGCCGGGCGCGTGGTTGATGCCGCCGTCGCGGCGGGCTATAGCGTGATTATGACCGCCGACCACGGCAACTGTGATGAAATGATCGACCCCATCACCGGTGAGCCACATACCCAGCACACGGTTTACCCTGTGCCCTGTGTGGTGATCGACGAAGCACCCATGCGCCTGCGCACCGGCGGCGGCATCGCCAATATCGCCGCCACGGTGCTCGAGCTGATGGGGCTGCCCGCACCGAAGAAAATGAAACACTCGCTGATTCTGGAAAGCATCAAACGCGCCCACGGATAGGCTTGTTCGCCAACGCAAAAGATAACCCGCTCAAGGCGGGTTTTTTTACGGGCAGAAGAAGGTCGGCCTGCCATGGAGATTTACGCAAGGCTTTGATAAATAGAACTTGGCTCCCTCTCTCCTCGCGGGGAGAGCGAAGC
>CAZTYJ010000053.1:0-7872 GCA_964618025.1 uncultured Halothiobacillus sp.
CTCCACAAGCAAGGCTTCTGTTTTTTATGATCCGAATCATTGGCGGTGAGCACCGCCGTCGTCAGCTCAAAGTGCTTGACCGCCCTGGCCTGCGGCCAACCCCTGACAGGGTACGCGAAACGCTGTTCAACTGGCTTGCGGCGGATATTCCCGGCGCAAGGGTGCTGGATTTGTTCGCTGGCAGCGGTGCGCTCGGTCTGGAGGCGCTGTCACGCGGTGCAGCCTATGCTGATTTTGTGGAGCAAGACCCAGGCGCAGCGCGTTTGCTGCAACAGAATATTGAACTATTACGCCTAGGCCAGCGGGCGCAGGTCAGACGTTTGGATGCCCTCGCCTTTCTTGGACAAGCGCCTGTGCAGCCCTTTGATGTGCTGTTTCTCGATCCGCCGTATGCCAGCGATTTACTGACGCAGGTCTTGCCTCTGCTCAACACCTGCGCGTGGTTAAGCCCGTCGGCCAAAATTTTTATCGAACACTCGGCGCATCAAGCGCCGCCTGCCTTGCTGGCAAGTGGCGAACTCAACTGGGAAAAACTTCGCCAAGCTCAGGCCGGTGAGGTAAGTTACAGCCTCTACCATGTGCCAAGTTAAGCCGATGCGCCCTGCTGTCATCTACCCCGGAACCTTTGACCCGATCACCTTCGGACATATCGACGTGATTCAACGCGCCGCGCGTCTTTTTGGGCAGGTCATTGTAGCCGTGGCGGAAAACAGCAGTAAAAACAGTGTATTCACTCATGCGGAGCGGACTGAAATGGCGCGCACGGCCTTGCAATCCGTGGCGGGCGTGCGGGTTGAAGGCTTCAATGGCCTGCTGATTGATTTTGCGGCGCAGCATGAGGCTCGCACGGTGATTCGCGGCCTGCGTGCGGTGTCGGATTTTGAATATGAAATGCAGCTTGCGGCCATCAACCGCCGCCTGGACGGACGCATTGAAACCGTGTTCATGACCCCGGCGGAAAATCTGAATTTCCTATCCTCCACCCTGGTGCGTGAAATCGCCCGCCTCGGCGGCGATGTGCGTGAATTTGTGCCCAGTAATGTTATTGCTGCGTTGCAGGCCAAGTTTCGCTAACATCACGCGCCCGACTAGACCTCCGAGGGGAGAAACACCATGTCCCTGCTTATTACCGATGAATGTATCAACTGCGATGTATGCGAACCTGAGTGCCCGAACGGTGCCATTTCGCAGGGCGATGAAATCTATGTCATTGACCCCAATCTGTGTACCGAATGCGTAGGGCACTACGACACACCGCAATGCGTCGAGGTTTGTCCGGTCGATTGCATCCCGCTCGATCCGAACAACAAGGAAACCCATGAAGAATTGATGGTCAAATACCATCGTATCAACGGGTGATTTTGCTATCGTGACCGTGCATAGGCCACTACACTCTGTCATGCCTTTTTAACCCCTTTTTTAACCCCTCAGGAGATTTTTCATGGGCGTACTCGTAGGCCGTCAGGCTCCCAACTTCACCGCCGCTGCCGTGCTTGGCAACGGTGAGATCGTTGAATCCTTCCACTTTGATTCCGCCATCAAGGGCAAGTATGCCGTGGTGTTTTTCTACCCGCTCGACTTCACCTTTGTCTGCCCCTCTGAGTTGATTGCTTTCGATCACCGTATCGAAGAGTTCAAGAAGCGCAACGTGGAAGTCATCGGTGTGTCCATCGACTCCCACTTCACCCACAACGCATGGCGCAACACCCCCATCAACAAGGGCGGCATCGGTCCTGTGCGTTACACCCTGGTCGCGGACATGAACCACGCGATTTGCAAGGCTTACGATGTTGAAACCCCGGATGGCAATGTCGCCTTCCGTGGCTCCTTCCTGATCGACAAATCCGGCATCGTGCGTCACCAGGTGGTGAATGACTTGCCGCTGGGTCGTAACATCGACGAAATGCTGCGCATGATCGACGCGCTGCAATTCACCGAGCAGCACGGCGAAGTGTGCCCAGCCGGTTGGAAAGAAGGCGACAAGGGCATGAAGGCGGATCCAAACGGTGTAGCGGACTATCTCGCCAGCGAAGCCAACAAGCTCTAAGAATCCCCTTTTCCAGTAAACTCCAAGCGCGGCATGATCCGCGCTTTTTTATTGTCAGTACTCTAAACACCCATGCGAACCATCCCTCTCCTCTGCGTTTTAAGCGGCGCACTGTTGCTCAATGCCTGTCGCGCCATGCCACAAAACGAAACTGGCAACGACGTCAATCCGGCCTCTCAGGCAAAGACCACGCGTATCGACGAAGCCAGCGGGCTGACGCAATCGCTCATAACCCCAGCGCTGTACTGGACGCACAACGACAGCCGCAATTTTTTCGATAGCCACCCCAGCGAGCCGGTGCTGTTTGCCATTGATGCCCAAGGCAAGCTGCATGGCGAACTATGGCTGGAAGGCCTTAAACCCTATGACTGGGAAGCGATTAGCCATTTCAAGCACCGGGGTCGCGCCTACCTGCTGATTGCCGACATTGGCGATAATCGCGCGCGACGCTCCAAAGGCATTCACCTGCACGCCGTGCAGGAGCCTGAAAACATCCAGGGAAAACTCAGCCGCAAACCTGCATGGAGCCTTGAGCTGCGCTACCCGGACGGGGCGCGCGATGCCGAAGCCATGGCCGTAGATGAAGAGGAAAACGCCATCTACATCCTCAGTAAGCGTGATGAACAGCCCAAGCTCTACCGCGCCGAACTGCCGCATACACGCAATAGCAGCCAAATGCTGCGCCTGCTCGGCCAGATTCCGCCGCTGAATGCCCCGCTGGAAACCAGCGAGTCCGGCGACCTGCGCGTCCTGCCTTTTATCCATCAACCCGTGGATATGGCTTTTGCCCCCGACCGGCATGAAGTCGCCGTATTGAGCTATGCGCACGTCTACATTTTTGCACGCAGCCCGCAACAAAGCTGGCTGGAGGCCTTGCAAGGCACGCCGCACATCATCCACCTCCCCGGCGCACGTCAATACGAAGGCCTAAGCTACAGCCAAAATGGACAAACCTTGCTCGTGGTGCGCGAAAGCAGCGAACACGACGGCATGGCAGCCGTGCCCATACTCAAACTGAAACGTCCGGGCACGCTCACGACGCAGGCACCTTCCCCTTCTCCGCAGGCTGACTAGTTTTTCCCAACGCCCAGACCAGCAAACCTTCCGCTGCGTCCCCGCGCAACTCCACAGGCGGCTGTTCACCCAGAAACACCAGCGCATCCCACACGTCTTCCGCCGCTGATTTAATCGGCAAACACGGCGCACGATTCTGTTTCGACAGTTTTTGCCCATTCGCCGCCAAAGCCAACCGGATATGGGTGTAACGCGGAGTCGATAAGCCAAGAACCTTTTGCAGCAGCATCTGGCGCGGCGTGGAATCGAGTAAATCCGCACCGCGCACCACTTCCGTCACGCCCTGCCAGGCATCATCCACCACCACCGCCAAGTGGTAGGCCGCCATATCCTCCACCCGCCAAAGCACGAAATCGCCCCAGAGCTGCGCAACATCCACCTCCAGCACGCCCAACGCAGCATCCACAAAGCGCATGGATTGCCCGGTCTGCGCCGCAGCCACATCCAGGCGCACCGTCATGCCAGACTCCGCAGGCAAGCCCAGACCGCGACAACTTCCCGGGTAAACCGCCCCCTCGCTCGTCCAGCGCGTCGCTGCGCGACGAATCTGCGTACGTGAACAGTGACAGGCATAGGCCAAACCTGTTCGCAGCAAGGTATCACGCGCCGCGCGGTAAGCCTCGGCACGCGTGGACTGGTACAGCACCTCGCCATCCCAGTGCAGACCACACTGCTCAAGCTGGCGCAAAATCAGCGCATCCGCCCCCGGCTCGCAGCGGGGCACATCCACATCCTCCATACGCACCAGCCAGCGCCCACCTTGCCGACGTGCGTGCAAATAACTCGCCAAAGCCGCGACCAATGACCCAAAATGCAGGCCACCGCTGGGCGTTGGCGCAAAGCGTCCAATGACCATGATTACCTCAAAAATTAGCTACGGAGAACACAAGGTTCGCTGAGGGTGTCATACCTTGACCTAGGTTGGATGGGTGCTTTGCAGGGAACGGATTCATCCGCGACAACCTTGTCACACTTCGCACGGCTGCATGTCGGGGTTGAAACCCCTCCTACAGGTACAAACACTCAGCATTACAGCAACTCAAAATCTCTGTGCCCTCTGTGGCTAAAACTGCGTCCTCAGGTTACATCCATGCCCGAATTACCCGAAGTTGAAACCACCAAACGCGGTATCGAACCGCATCTGCTGGGGCAAAAAATCCTGCAAACCCATGTGTATCAGCCAAAATTACGCTGGCCGATCGACGCTGATCTTGCACAAAAATTAGAGCACAGGGCGGCACAAAGCATCGAGCGCCGCGCCAAGTATATTTTGCTGCATTTTGAGCATGGCAGCCTGATTCTGCATCTTGGCATGTCCGGCAGCCTGCGCCTGGTGGAGCGCGGCACGCCCCGTCTGAAACATGACCATCTCGAATGTAGGCTTGCCAATGGCTTGAATTTGCGTCTCCACGACCCACGACGTTTTGGTGCGGTCTTGTGGACGGAAGACGATCCTGCGCAGCATCCGCTTCTGGTCACGCTAGGTCTCGAACCGCTGGAGCAGGCATTCACGGGCGAAAAGCTGCATAGCCTGTTGGCTGCGCGCAAAACCGAGATTAAACCGGCGTTGATGAACGCGCATATCGTGGTCGGCATCGGCAATATTTACGCCAGTGAAGCCCTGTTTCTGTGCGGCATCGACCCGCGCCGCCCCTGCAACAGCTTGAGCCTGGGTGATTACAAGCGATTGGTTATTCATATCAAAAACCTGTTGGAACGCTCAATCGCACAGGGCGGCACCACCCTGCGTGACTTTATCAGCCCGGAGGGCCGTCCGGGTTATTTCCAGCAAACCTTGAACGTGTACGGCCGCAGCGGCGAGCCTTGCCATGTCTGCGGCACGCCGATTGAACACATCACCCAAGCCCAGCGGCGCAGTTTTTATTGCCCGGTGTGTCAAGGCTGAAATCATGTTCAGGGCACTTCTATAAATCCGCCAAAGCCCGTCTGCTCCAGCCAAAACCGGCTCAAAATGCTCACATACGGTGTGTATGCTGAGCCGTAAGGCTGCTTTTTCGCAGGTTTGGCTTGCATCCATCGGCTTGATCGAATGTATGGAAGCGCCCTTTAGACCTATTGATGCGGCACGAATTATCTTGAAGCGAAAAAGCGTATGTTGAAAGCTTCGCGGGCAAGCCCGCTCCCCGTCCATTCACGCTTCATCCAGGCCGGATCAATAAAAGCATCTTGCCGGGGTGAACGCTACGCAGTGTCATAGCCTTGCTATATCAAGAGAATTGAAATAATTCATTTATCACCCAGGCTTTTTGTTGCCTAGTATCCATGTGCGGAAAGCCTGTTTCACATGCAGCGACTGGAACAGGCTTTCTTTCAGTGCGGCCTCCGTCAAACCCTGGCGGGGTCAAGCGGCAGGCATCATAACGACATGGCAACAGGAGATGAGAAATGCACGACAACCAAGCAACCGCCCCGGGCACTTGCCCGGTTGCCCATACCAACCCCTCCATATCTTCCGGCAAATGTCCGGTGATGCACGGCAGCCTAACTTCGGCAGGTTCATCGAATATGGCCTGGTGGCCGAATGCACTGAACCTGGACATCCTGCACCAGCACGATAGCAAGACGAATCCTCTAGGCACGGGGTTTAACTACCGAAAGGAAGTGCAAAAGCTGGATTTCGCCGCACTCAAGCGCGATATGACGGCGCTGATGAGCGATAGCCAGGACTGGTGGCCTGCGGATTGGGGGCATTACGGTGGCTTGATGATCCGTATGGCCTGGCACGCGGCGGGTTCGTATCGCCTGGCCGACGGGCGCGGGGGCGGCGGAACGGGCAACCAGCGTTTTGCGCCGCTCAATTCCTGGCCGGATAACGCCAATCTGGACAAGGCGCGCCGCCTGTTGTGGCCGATCAAAAAGAAATATGGCAACAAGATCAGTTGGGCGGATTTGATGATTCTGGCGGGCACGGTAGCGTATGAGTCAATGGGGCTGGAAACCTTCGGCTTCGCCTTTGGACGTGAAGATATTTGGCATCCCGAGATGGATACCTATTGGGGTGCGGAGAAAGAATGGCTGGCACCTTCGGATGAGCGCTACGAGAAGGTGAGTGAGCCCGCGAGTATGGAGAATCCGCTGGCGGCGGTGCAGATGGGGTTAATTTATGTCAATCCAGAGGGCGTGAATGGCCAGCCTGATCCGCTGAAAACCGCGCTTCAGGTACGCGAGACCTTTGCACGCATGGCGATGGATGATGAAGAAACCGTGGCGCTGACGGCGGGCGGGCATACGGTGGGCAAATGCCACGGCAATGGTCGTGCAGAAAATCTTGGCCCAAGCCCCGAAGGTGCTGATGTGAGTGAGCAAGGACTGGGCTGGATGAATCACAGCAGCCGGGGTATTGGCCGCAATACGGTGACCAGCGGTATTGAAGGTGCCTGGACGACGCATCCGACGCAATGGGACAACGGTTATTTCAAGCTGTTGCTGGGTTATGAGTGGGCGCTGAAGAAGTCGCCCGCCGGTGCGTATCAGTGGGAGCCGGTGAATATCCTTGAAGAGGATAAGCCCGTCGATGTTGAAGATCCGTCCATCCGCTATAACCCGGTGATGACTGATGCCGACATGGCAATGAAAATGGATCCGATCTATCGCCCGATCATTGAGCGCTTCGCCAAGGATCAGGCGTATTTTTCCAGGGTTTTTGCCCGTGCCTGGTTCAAACTGACCCACCGCGATATGGGGCCGAGCGTGCGCTACCTCGGGCCGTGGTCGCCCAAGGAAGATTTGATCTGGCAAGACCCTGTGCCTGCCGGTCGATCTGATTACGATGTGGCGGCACTCAAGGCGGCGATTGCTGCCAGCGGGCTTTCGAGCGCCGAGATGGTCGCCACCGCCTGGGATAGCGCGCGCACCTTCCGTCAATCCGATTATCGCGGCGGCGCAAATGGTGCGCGTATCCGTCTTGCGCCGCAAAAGGATTGGGAAGGCAATGAGCCAGCGCGTCTGTCCAGGGTGCTGGCCGTGCTGGAGCCGCTGGCCGTTAAATTTGGCGCGAGTGTGGCTGATACGATCGTACTGGCGGGTAATCTTGGGATTGAACAAGCGGCCAAGGCGGCAGGGTTTGATGTTGTCGTACCGTTTGCGCCGGGACGTGGCGATGCGAGCGCGGCCATGACGGATGCCGCGTCGTTCCATGTACTGGAGCCTTTGGCGGACGGTTTCCGTAACTGGATGAAGCAAAACTACGTGGTCAGCGCGGAAGAGTTGATGCTTGATCGTGCGCAGTTGATGGGACTGACGGCGGTGGAGATGACCTGCCTTGTGGGGGGCTTGCGTGTAATCGGCGCAAATTATGCCGACTCACCGCATGGCGTATTCACCGAGCGGGTAGGTGCATTGAGCACGGATTTCTTTGTCAACCTGACCGATATGCGCTGGCGCTGGGTTCCCAAGGGAGCCAGTCTGTACGAAATGCAAGATCGCAAAAGCGGCGTACCCAAGTGGACGGCCACACGTGCCGATTTGGTGTTTGGTTCAAATTCCATTCTGCGTGCCTATGCCGAGGTGTATGCGCAAGACGATAACAAGACCAAGTTTGTGCAGGACTTTGTGGCCGCTTGGGTCAAGGTGATGAACGCGGATCGCTACGATCTCACATAAACGCGCTCCGCTTGTTCAAATCAGGACTTACACAAAACCCGGATCTAGCCCCCTCGCCCCTCGCGGGACAAGTGCTGTCTGGAACAGCGCTGGATCGCGCAGCGAACCCGAAGGGGGGCGGGCAGGAT
>CAZTYJ010000054.1:0-6961 GCA_964618025.1 uncultured Halothiobacillus sp.
CCCGGCAGGCGGCGCAGGATGTTCTCAGCAATGACTGGGGCAAGCCTGAGAAGGCATCGTTACGTGCGGGGTGTGTGCGTTAAGCAGCCTTTTCTGGGTTCATTCGTCGGTGTGAAAGCCCCTTAAATAAGCGCCTGATCCTTGGTTTCTTGCACCAGGAACAAACCGATCAAGGTCAGTAGCGCCGTCGCGGACAGGTAGTAGCCGACATAAGCCAGACCATGGTGGCTGGCCAGCCAGGTGGCAATGTACGGTGCCAGCGCTGTTCCAGACAGCGCTTGTCCCGCGAGGGGGTAACCCGCTCCGTTTGGCAAGACAGCCAACAGGCGCTCAGGCAAACTCAGCCACCACCGGCGCATGATCCGATGGGCGCTCCCAGCCGCGTGGGGTTTTGTCCACATAACTTGCGGTGCAGCGTTGCGCCATACCCGGGCTGGCGAGGATTAAATCAATGCGCAGTCCAAGATTGCGCTTGAAGCCGTTCATGCGGTAATCCCACCAGCTAAAGGTTTTTTCCTCCTGCTCAAACTGGCGGAACACATCCGTAAGCCCCAGTTTATGCAAGCGGGCAAGGGCGGCGCGCTCCAGCTCCGAACAAAGAATCTTGCCCGCCCATTTGTCCGGGTCATGCACATCACGCTCATCCGGGGCGATATTGAAATCGCCGAGTACCACGAGATTGGGGTGCTGTTGGCTTTCTTCCGCCAGCCATGCGCTCAGGGCATCCAGCCAAGCCAGCTTGTAGGCGTATTTTTCCGAGCCGACCGCCTCGCCATTCACCACGTACAGGTTAATCACGCGCACATCCCCCACGGTCACGGCCAGCACCCGGCGTTGCGGGTCGTCGAAAGCGGGAATGTCGCGCACGGCATTCTGCGCGGGCTGGCGGGTCAATACTGCCACGCCGTTGTAGGTCGGTTGCCCGGACACCACGCATTCATAACCGGCCTCGCGCAGCGCCTCGTGCGGAAACAACTCGTCGATCAGCTTGATTTCCTGTAGGGCGAGAATGTCCGGTTGTTCAGTTTTCAGCCAGTCGAGCACATGCGGCAGGCGCACGCGCAGCGAGTTGACGTTCCAGGTGGCGATTTTCATGCGGGGGTTCACTGCATCGTTGAAGGGAGGGTTTCGGTCAGAATATAGACGAGGGAGCCAAGGGCGATGAGCGCGCCAGCCAGCCATAGCCAGGCGGCGCGGCGCAGGCGCTCGGCGAGTTTGTGTTGCGGATGAGTCGATAAAATGAGGGGGCGGCCTTGTGGGTCGCCCGCGCTCAGCATGTGGGTTTGCCCTTCCAGGCTGCGTTCACCCAGTTCGGCCTGCTGCGCCTTGATCGCTGCGGCTTCGGCATCTTTGCGCAGAGCGGCGAACTCGCTGGCGTTGAGCTCGCCATCACCATCGGCATCGTAGCGGTGGCGCGTTGCCGGGTCGGATTTCCAGGCAATCACGCTGTCGCGCACCCAGTCATGCACACTGGATTGCATGGGCTCATGACTTTTCAGCCAGCCCAGGGCATAAAGCTGCTCCAGGGGTAAAATCAGCTCCTCGGTGTAACGTAAATCGCCCGTTTGCCAGACCCGCTTATGCGCAGGTTCGACGATGGCGCGATCCGGGTCGATCACACATTCGCCGGTATTGTCATCGAGTAAAAACAGGTGCGGGCTGGTGCCGCTGCGTATGGTTTTCCATTCGGTACGCCCTTTGCTGTTGCTACTGCGCTCTTCGACCTTGTAGCGATACCAGGTGCAGGCGGTATGGGTCAGGGGGGAGAAAATCGGGCTGGCGGGGGAGTTTTCCGCCCAGCCTTCCAGTTCAACATAGCCTTGTGCAGCGGAACGGATACGCGAAGTCGGCGTATCCTGCATCAAGCGTCGTCGCGCTTGCAGGCGCAAAAAACGCTCAAAACCGAACAGCGAAATCCCCAACAGGAGCAGCAAGGCAAAACCCTGTTCCGGGTCGTTGGCGATTGCGCTCATCCATAGCTGAACCCCCTCCACCGTGCGTGCGCTCCGTGTTTAGGTGAACAAGGCGCGCATATCCACATCGGCTTTTTCGGCTTCGCTGAACTCCAGCAGTTCGGCGGCCTTGAAGCCAAAATTATTGGCGATCACCACATCCGGGAATTGCTCGATGCGCACGTTGTTGGCGTTGACCGCCTCGTTGTAAAACTCGCGACGGTCGGCAATGGCGTTTTCCAGGCCGGAAATGCGCGCTTGCAGGTGCTGGAAGGTCTGATCGGCCTTGAGTTCGGGGTAGTCTTCCGCCAGCGCGAACAGATTGCCCAAGCCCAGGCGTAGCGCGCCTTCGGCCTGACCAAGTCCTTGAATATTATGTGATTCACGCGCGACTTGTACCTGGCTGCGCGCCGCAATCACGCGCTCCAGCGTTTCCTGCTCGAATTTCATGTACTGGCGACAGGTTTCCACCAGCTTGGGCAGCTCATCGTGGCGCTGTTTAAGCAGCACGTCGATATTCGACCACGCCTTGGTCACGCCATGTTTCAGACTGACCAGGTTGTTGTAAATCAGAATGCCGTACAACACCAAAGCCCCCAGCAGGGCGAGGAATACAATCAGGGCGATACTCATGCGGATATTCTCCTTCGTCGGGATGGCGCAAGCATAGCAGCCTTGGCGTTATTCCTCGCGCAACGCCTCGATCGGATCAAGTTTTGCGGCCTGCATGGCCGGCCAGACCCCGGCGAGCAGGCCGATCAGCAAGGCGAGCGCTTCGGCGTTCAGCTCGACCACCACGCCATCGAACGGCGCACGCACGATGGTGCGCTCAAGCTGCGCCTCCAGGGTGGCGAACTTGGCGCGCACCACCTCCACCTGCGTCCGGCTGGCCTTGCACTGCGC
This sequence comes from uncultured Halothiobacillus sp., assembly GCA_964618025.1. GTDB lineage: Bacteria > Pseudomonadota > Gammaproteobacteria > Halothiobacillales > Halothiobacillaceae > Thiofaba. Next base: position 2,856 of record CAZTYJ010000054.1, read on the forward strand.
TTGGCTGCTGGCCGCCTGCGACTGCGCCTTGTCGATGATCTCGGCAGACACCAGCCCGCTCGGTTTGAGCCGAGTCTGGCGCGCCGCATCGCGCTCGGCCTACGTCGCCTAGGCGCAGCTCGCATTGGCCTGCGCGGCAGCGGCTTTGACTTCCGCGCCCTCGCGGTAGGGCAGGCGGTCACCGTGCCTGCGCGGGTGTTGCTGGCCGTAGCCTCGACCGTACCGACTTCGACGGGATGCACACGCACGCTCACCGGCTGCGGACGCTGCGTCCACTAGCAGGCCGCCGCCAGCAAGCCCGGAAGCGTGATGATCCAGAAAAGACGTTTGAGCATTTAACGCCCCGAGCTTGACTTGATGGCTCGTCGCGGGCGAAAGAATCTTCAGGGCGCGTCTGTCTATAAGTCCGCCAAAGCCGCGTCTTTTGCAGCCAAAACCGGCTCAAAATGCTCACATACTGCGCGTATGCTCCCCTTTTTCGCAGGTTTGGCTTGCATCCATCGGCTTGATCGAGTGTATAAGAAGTACCCTTCGGGCTGAGCATACGGCGTGCGGGGCTTTAAATACAGGCCAAGAGGGGTAGGCGTTCAAGAAAAATCTGGTGCGGATGACTGGAGTCGAACCAGCGACCACTGCCTTCGGAGGGCAATACTCTATCCAGCTGAGCTACATCCGCGATGAGGGTGCGAAGGATACCGTTTTTGCGCTGGGCTGTCACTTGGTGCGCCGTTATTCATGCGGGCATCTGCTACCATGCGCAGATGAAAAATATTCCTCACCCTACTGAAGAAGGCGAGTTTGCCGACGAATTCGCCGCCGTGGACAGCGGCGCAGACGATGACGCGGGCATGGATGCAGGCGCAGCTCTGGGCTTTCATGCCGTTTTGCCGCCGGATATGCACGGCATGCGTCTGGACGCAGCTATTGCAAAGCTCTTTCCCGACTACTCGCGCTCACGCCTGACCGCGTGGCTGAAAGAAGGCAAAATCAGCGTGAATGGCCAGACCTGTGTGCCGCAGCGCACCCCGGTCGAAGGCGGCGAAGTAGTCGAGCTGTTGGTCGAGCCGGAGCGCCAGACCGAAGCCGCACCGGAAAATATCCCGCTGAACGTGGTGTACCGCGATGAGCACATCATCGTCATCAACAAGCCCGCTGGCCTTGTGGTGCATCCGGGCGCGGGCAACGCCAGCGGCACCTTGATGAACGCCCTGCTGTTCCATTTTCCTGAATTGCGCCTGTTGCCGCGCGCGGGCATCGTGCACCGTCTGGACAAGGACACCTCCGGCTTGCTGGTGATCGCGCGCACCTTGCCCGCGCACAAGGCGCTGATCGAAGCCCTGTCCGACCGCGACATGCACCGCGAATACATGGCCGTGGCGCAAGGTTTGTTGGTGGCGGGCGGCATGGTCGATCTACCGATCGGTCGTCATCCGCGTGAGCGCACCCGCATGGCGGTGACCGAAAGCGGACGCGAAGCGATGACCCACTACCGCGTGGCGGAAAAATTCCGCCAGCACACCTTGCTGCGCGTGCAACTGGAAACCGGGCGCACGCACCAGATTCGCGTGCATATGTCGCATATCAAACTCCCCCTGATCGGCGACCCGGACTACGGTGGCCGTCTGCGCCTGCCCAAAGGCGCGTCCGAAGCCTTGGTCGAAACCCTGCGCGGCTTCAAGCGCCAGGCACTGCACGCCGCGCGGCTGGAGCTTGAACATCCAGCCACGGGCGAGCTGATGTCCTGGGAAGCGCCGATGCCGGAGGATATGCAGGCGTTGATTGAATTGCTGCGTGAGGATTTGCGTTTGCATCCAGGTCGAGATTGAGGCTAGTTCATGCGCTTTGACCGCCGCCTGTTGTTCATGTTGCCGCTTGGCTTCGCCTCCGGCCTGCCCCTGCCTTTGTCGTCGAGTACGATTCAGGCTTGGTTGACGGTGGAAAATATTTCCATTCTGACCATCGGCTGGTTTGCGCTCACCGGTTTGCCGTACACGCTGAAATTCCTCTGGGCGCCGCTGGTGGATCGTTTTGTACCGATTCCGGTTGGGCGGCGGCGGGCGTGGATGTTGCTCACCCAAACCCTGCTGGCGCTGGTGATGGCGGGGCTGTCGCAGCTTGATCCACACAATAATCTGCTGATGATTGCGGGCTTTGCCTTGATGCTTGCCTTCCTGTCGGCCACGCAGGACATTGCGTTTGATGCGTTGCGTACCGATATTCTCAAGCCCGAGGAGCGCGGTTTGGGCGCGGCGTTTTCGGTGACCGGCTATCGCTTGGCGATGTTGGTCGGCGGCGCGGGGGCGCTGATTTTGGGCGATCACTGGGGTTGGTCGAATACCTTTTTGCTGATGGCGGGGTTGATGGCCACGAGTCTGATCGTGACCCTGGCGACACCGGAACCGCAGACGGATAACGCGCCACGTACCTTGAGTGAGGCTGTTTTTGGCCCTTTGCGCGCCTTTTTTAGCCGACCGGAGGCATGGGGGCTGATTGCGCTGGTGATTCTCTACAAGCTGGGTGATGCCTTTGCTGGCTCGCTGACCACGGCGTTTCTGATTCGCGGTGCGGGTTTTTCACCCACCGATGTGGGCGTGGTCAACAAGGGTTTCGGTCTGGTGGCGACCTTGATCGGCGCGCTGGTAGGCGGGTTGTGGTTGATGCGCCTTGGGTTGTACCGCGCCTTGATGCTGTTCGGTATCTTGCAGGCTTTGACCAATCTTGGCTTTTTTGCCTTGTCGCTGGCGGGGCACAATTATCCGTTGATGGTGGCTGCGGTCGGGCTGGAAAATCTGGCGGGCGGCATGGGTACGGCGGCCTTTGTTGCGCTGATTATGGGCTTGTGTGACATGCGCTATTCCGCCACGCAGTTTGCCTTGTTATCGGCGTTGGCTTCGCTGGGGCGGGTGTTTTTGGGGCCGCTGGCGGGCGGGGTGGTGGCTGTGCTTGATTGGCCGCTGTTCTTTGTGCTGACTGTGCTGGCGGCGCTGCCGGGCTTGTGGCTGTTGGCGCGGATGCGCGCGGCAGTGGAGCAGGCACACAAGAATAATCATGCGCCAGCGGAGGCGACAGCTTAAAAGCCGTGGGGCATGGGTTTTTAAGCATAGCCTGTTAAACTCGCCGCGCCTGTACGTGAGTCTGGCATCTTTGTTGTTTTGTTCTGAGACCCCTGATGGAAAACCTGCATTCTGCGGCCAAGGCCGAAACCCCGCTCAGCCCCGCGTCCGAGGCCGTGCTCGAAAACGTTTTGGTGTCCACCGAGGAGGTGGGGGCTGAAGCGGCTGTTGCGCAAAGCGCTGAGCCCACAGCTGCAACGCCTGCTTTAGAGCCCGAAACGCTGGAGGATGCGGACGCAGAATCTGCAACGGAAGATGCGTCGTCCGCAGCACCCAAGGCCAAACCCCTGCACCCACGCGCCGTATTGAATATCCTTGCCGATCGTTTTCCGGCGGCTTTCCATGCCGATGGCCGCCTGGTGCGACCGCTGGCGGTCGGTGTGCTGAATGATTTGCGCGCGGCGCGTGAGGCGGAGAATCCTTTGCCGGTGACTACGCAGGATCTGCGCCGTGCGCTGCGTTACTACACACAAGGCGCGGCCTACCATCGTGCGGTGGCGCGTGGCGATGCGCGCATCAATCTGCTCGGTGAGGCGGTGGCGGAGGTCACGGAAGATCAAAAAGCGCACTCGGCGGCCAAGCTGCTGGAGCTTGCGCCGAAGTTGCCCAAGCGCCCGGAACGTGCGCCGCGTCCGGCACGGGTCGGCGATCAGGCTGAAGCTGCTGTTGTTGAGACGAGCGCAGGCTCTGCGGAGGAGCATCCGCGTCGCCCACGCAATCCACTGGACAAGCGCCCGCAGGGGCGCACGCCTCGGCGTGAGAGCGCAACGCGTAACGACCCGCGCAAGCGCCCGCCGCGTGAAGACAAGCGCCCCGCTGCGGCGCAAGTTTCAGCTTCGCTTTCAAGCCCAGCGCCTGTTGAACGCAAGGATGAGTCTCCCGTCGTTGTGCTGGATATGAGCGACAAGCTCAGGCTGCTGGTGGCGAAGTTCGGGCGTTATTGATGCGGCACGAATATATCTTGAAGCGTAGGAGCGGGCTTGCCCGCGAAAA
>CAZTYJ010000055.1:0-6858 GCA_964618025.1 uncultured Halothiobacillus sp.
AAATGCGCGAAAAATACGACCAGATCACCATCCTGCGCACCTGGGCGTTTGGGCCGTCCGGGGTCAACACGCGATAAAGCCGACATAAAGCAAGTGCTTGCTCAACACCACCTTTGCGCCGGATACTAGCCGCATGAACGCAGATACCTCACTCAAGAACCATCTTCTGATCGCCATGCCCCACATGGGCGACCCGAATTTTGCCCAGACCGTCACCTACATCTGCCAGCACGACGAGAACGGCGCCATGGGTATCGTCATCAATCGCTTGCTGGAGGTCACTTTGGGTGACGTACTGGAGCATCTGAATATCGCCCCGGATACGCCGGAGATTCGTGTGCAAGGCATTCACTACGGCGGCCCGGTCTCGCTGGAGCGCGGCTTTGTGCTGCACACCCCGCAAGGGCCGTGGGACAGTACGCTCAACCTGCCGGATGAACTTGGCCTGACCACCTCGCGTGATATTTTGCAGGCCATCGGTCACGGCGCAGGCCCTGGCAAGCGCCTGATTGCACTGGGTTTTGCCGGCTGGGAGGCCGGACAACTGGAGCAGGAAATGCTCGACAATGCCTGGCTAAGCACCCCGGCCACGCATACCATCCTCTTTGATCTGCCCATCGAAGCACGTTGGCACGCCGCTGCCCGCCAGATCGGCATTGACCTCAACCTCCTCAGCGCCCAAGCCGGGCACGCATGAAGCCCCCATGAACCAGCCCCTCTCACAGCCGACCGCACACCTCTGGCTCGGCTTTGATTTTGGCGAACGTCGCATTGGCGTTGCGGTCGGGCAAAGCATTACCGGACAGGCGCGTCCACTAAGCGTTCTGCCCACCAAGCAACGCGGCCAGCCGGACTGGATAGCGATTGAAAAAGTGCTAAAAACCTGGTCGCCGGAAGGGGTGGTGGTTGGTATTCCGCGCCGCGATGATGGCAGCGCCTACCCGGTCACCGCACAAGCTGAACGCTTTGCACGCCAGCTGCATGGTCGCTACCATCTGCGCACTGAAACCGCTGATGAACGCCTCTCCAGTTTTGAGGCCAGTGAGCGCCTGGGCTTTGGCAAACAGCAGGCCGCGCTGGATGCGGGTGCCGCCGCCGTGATTCTTGAAACCTGGTTTTCGCAACATCCAAGTCTTGACTCAATAAGGAACGACCATGCCCAACAGTGATACGCCAGTGAGTGTTGAGCACCCACACAAGCTTGAAGCCTATCTGCACACCATGGAGCATGACCTGCGCCTGCGCATCGACTCCGGTGCCTTGCGCGATCCGCTGATGATCGGTATTCACACCGGCGGGGTCTGGGTGGCCAAGCGTCTGCACACGGCGCTTGGTCTGAGCGATCCCTTGGGCAAACTGAGCATCGCCTTCTACCGCGACGATTTCACGCATATCGGTCTGCATCCGCAAGTTTCACCCTCCTCCCTGCCGTTTGACATTGAGGGGCGCGACATCATTCTGGTGGACGATGTGCTCTACACCGGGCGCACCATCCGCGCCGCCATGAACGAACTGTTTGATTTTGGCCGCCCCTCGCGCGTCCTGCTCGCCGTGCTTTGCGACCGCCCCGGACGCGAGTTGCCCATCCAGGCGGATGTCGTCGGCGCAAGTTTTATGCTCGACCATCATGAAGAAATCGTGCTCACAGGCCCCGAGCCGCTGCAACTGAGTATCCAACAACGCGCACGGGAGGAGTAAACATGGCGGTCGTGTTCGTGCGCCCCAAGCTGCCCAAACTGGCGCGTGATCCTTGGGCGATTCAATTTGACAGTGACGGGCATCTCAAGCACCTGCTGACCATTGAGGGTCTGGGGTCGGAGTGGGTGACACGCATCCTGGACACCGCCGAGTCCTTTCTTTCCGTCACCGGGCGCGATGTGAAAAAAGTGCCGCTGCTGCGTGGGCGCACCGTGGTCAACCTGTTTTTTGAGTCATCCACGCGCACCCGCACCACCTTTGAGCTGGCTGCCAAACGCCTGTCGGCGGACGTGCTCAATCTTAATATCAGCACCTCCGCCGCCACCAAGGGCGAGTCCTTGCTCGATACCCTGCGCAATATCCAAGCCATGCAGGCGGATATGTTTGTGGTGCGCCACGACCAATCCGGTGCGGCACACTTTATCGCCCGGCATGTCGAGCCGCATGTCTCCGTCCTCAACGCTGGCGATGGCTGGCATGCCCACCCCACCCAGGCTCTGCTGGATGTGTTCACCATCCGCAAAATCAAAGGCGAGTTTGCGCCGCTGCGCGTGGCGATTGTCGGTGACATTCTGCACTCCCGCGTGGCGCGCTCGCAGATTCACGCGCTCAATACCCTGAGCACCGGCGAAGTGCGCGTGATCGCACCGCGCACCTTACTGCCCGCACAGGTGGAAAAGCTCGGCGTGCGTGTGTTTCACGACATGCGCGAAGGTCTGCGTGATGTCGATGTCATCATCATGCTGCGCCTGCAACGCGAGCGCATGGAAGGCGCGCTCCTGCCCTCCGAAGATGAGTTTTTCCGCCTCTACGGTCTAACCCCGGAAAAGCTCGCCTGGGCCAAGCCGGATGCCATTGTCATGCACCCAGGGCCTGCCAATCGTGGCGTAGAGATCGACTCCGAAGTGGCTGACGGCTCGCAATCGGTCATTCTGCAACAAGTTTCCAACGGTATCGCCGTGCGCATGGCGGTGATGAGCCTGTGCATGGGTGGGCGGGAAGAGTGATTTTTCTAGCCACAGAGGGCGCAGAGGGCGCAGAGAAAATCATGGACAACGTTATGCCCAAATGTAGCAAGCTTGCTCGCGATAAACCCTTGGCAAGGCAGCCCCACTTCGTGAATTCCGTGTCCTCTGTCGCTAACTATTTTATGGCTAATCTTTTGAGATCCGCATGCACACCTTAAATCCAGCCTATTTCGCCCAGGGCATCGACATTGACCACCTCAAGCCGCCCGAAGGCTGTCGCCCCGGCATCGACTGCCAGCGCTGGATCATTCGCGGCGCGCGCGTGCTCGACCCGCTCAGCGGTCTGGATGCGGTGACGGACGTGTTTATCGACAAAGCCGGTATCGTGGCGGTCGGAGAAGCGCCTGCGGACTTCAACACGGAAAACGTGATGAATGCCACCGGCTTATGGCTGCTTCCCGGCCTGATTGATAGCTGGGCGCGCCTGCGCGAGCCGGGTCAAGAGCACAAGGCCACTATTGCCTCCGAGTCGCGTGCCGCCACCGCCTCCGGCATTACCAGCGTGTGCATTCCACCGGACACCGACCCGGTCATCGACACCCCAGCCGTGGTGCGCCTGATTAAACGCCGTGCGCAACTGGCAGGCGGCGCGCGCATCCTGTCGATTGGCGCGCTCACGCAAGATTTGCAAGGCAAACGCCTGGCCGAAATGGTGGACTTGCAAGAAGCAGGCTGCGTGGCGGTGAGCAATATCCTCAAGCCGCTGGAAAACCTCGCCGTCATGCGTCGCGCCATGGAGTATGCCAACACCTTCGACATGCTGGTGATCGTACAACCGCAAGACCGCGCCCTGGCGCATGGCGGTTGTGCGCACGAAGGTGCCGTGGCCAGTCGTTTGGGTTTGCCTGGTATTCCCGTCGCAGCGGAAACCGCCGCCATGGCACAGGTTCTGGCGCTGGTAGAAGAAACCGGCGCGCGCGTGCATTTTGTCAATATCTCCAGTGCACGCGCCGCGCAAATGCTGGAACAGGCGCGATACGACGGTCTGCCGGTGAGCGGCGGCGTAAGCGCACACCAGCTTTTCCTGAGCGAAATGGATACCGATGCCTTTGATGCCAACTGCCACGTTATTCCGCCCCTGCGCAGTCTGCGTGATCGGGATGCCCTGCTGGATGCCGTGGCACGCGGCGTGATTGAAGTGATTCACTCCGACCACCAGCCGCATGAACGCGATGCCAAGACTGAGCCCTTCCCGGATGCAGCGCCTGGTATTTCAACACTGGAAACCTTGTTGCCACTCACCTTGCGCCTGGTCGAGAACGGCACGCTTTCCCTGCACCAAGCATTGCAGCGCGTCACTTCAGGCCCAGCTCAACTGCTTGGACTCAAGGCCGGGGGCATTGCACCGGGGCTGCGTGCTGATTTATGTCTCTACAACCCCCATGCGGCCTGGATACTGGATACCCGGAACATGCTAAGCCGTGGCAAAAACACCCCGTTTGATGGCTGGGATTTCAACGGCCAAGTGACCCACTGCTGGGTGGCCGGGCGCTTGGTGTACGGACAAGACATGCGGTTACAAGAGCCTGTTCACGATCTTTTTTGAAGCTAAAAATCCTGCGTGAAACGACACGGTTCATTCAGGCAAGGAGCAATAAAACGCAGGCTGGCATGAAACCGTCACAAAGCCCGTTTAGCCTCTCACCATTCCCCCCACCCACGAGGACGCAGCGATGACCGAGATTGAAGAAACCCTGAGCGCACCGAAAATCATTCAAATGATGCCTGCCGATGGCTGGTATGCTTTTTTCAAGGACGAAGAAGGTGCCCTGGACTATGAACCGCTGGTCTGCTTCGCCCTCACCAGCAACGCCGAAGGTGAAACTGAAATTCGCCCCATGAGCTGGCAGGACGGCTTTGTCGATTTCTGTGACGAGTACGACAATTTTGAAGGCCTGGAAAAAATCGACATGTCCGAAGATGACTTCGAGCTGGATCTGGACGAAATGCTTGACGACGGAAGCGAGGAGACTCCTGCCGCCAAGGAGTAGTGTCCCCTCAAGCCCTCAAAAAAGGCAGGTCTTGAGCCTGCCTTTTTTTATTGCACATCATCTGCCCCAAGCTCAGCTGCCGGGTTTTCTGACCAGACTTCACCCGACGCAACAAACGCATCCAAAAACCCCTTCAACGCCGCGCCCGCCAGCATCATGCCAAACAGATTGGGCATGTAACTGATGGTGCCATTCACTGCCCGCGCCCGCCCGGGGGTATCGCCGCCCACCGGCTCATGCGGCAAGGCTTTGATCGGCGTTTCCCACGAATACACCACCGGACTATTCAGCGAAGCCCCACGCTCACGCAGCGCCCGGCGCAGCTCGCGTGCCAAAGCACAGGTATGGGTCTGGTTCAGGCTGCTCACCCCGACCTTACTGACATCCAGCCGCCCGCCCGCACCAAGACTTGAATACACCGGCACTGCATGGATCTGACACGCATGAACCAGCGCGGCCTTGCAGGCGATACTGTCGATGCAGTCCAGCACAAAATCAAACCCACCCTCGCCAATCAGTGTGTCGGCCTGCTCCTGACGCAAAAACTCGACCCGCGCGTGAACCTGCATCTCCGGACGAATATCACGCAAACGCTCGGCCATCGCCTCCGCCTTGTAACGCCCCAGCGTCGAACGTAGCGCCACCAACTGACGGTTCAGATTACTCAAGCCCACCGTGTCATGGTCGAGCAGCGTCATCTTGCCTACGCCCGCGCGCGCCAGGGCTTCCGCCACCGCACCGCCCACGCCGCCGACCCCGGCAACCAGCACATGCGCCTGCGCCAAACGCGCAAGACCATCGACACCGAGCAAAATACGCGTGCGTTCCTGCATACCGTCGTTCATACCATCCCACCCGCCACACGGAACAAAGAGGCGGCATTTTGCCACGTCTGCGCCGCAACCTCCTCCATGCTCAGCTCCTTCAGCGTCGCTAACGCCGCTAGAACATCCACAACGAACGCCGGCTCGTTCGGCGCGGAGCGCGCATAAGGCGTTTGATCCGGCGCGTCGCTTTCCACCAGCAGGCGCTCCAGCGGCAACATCGCCAGCACCGAACGCAAGCGCTGTGCACGCGGGTAGGTGATCGCCCCGCCCACGCCCAGATAAAAACCGAGGCGCAAAAACCTGTCCGCCTGCTGCGGGCTGCCATGAAAACCATGCACCACACCGCGCAATCCGGGCAAGCGAGCCAAGTGCATGGCCAACACATCCTCACTTTGATGCGCGTGCAAAATCACCGGCAAATCCAGCTCGCGCGCCAAGCGCAGCTGCGGTAACAGCAGCGCTTCTTGTTGTTCACGCGAGGCGCGACCAGCGCCAAAATCCAAGCCACACTCGCCCACAGCTCGCGCACCCGCGCGCCGCAACCACACTGGCAAACGCGCCAAGGCATCCGCATCATGCGCAAACCAAGGGTGCAAACCGTAGGCCACGGACACCTGGGGGTAACGTCGTTGCACACGCAGCAGCACCGGCCACTCGCACGCCCGCGACGCCACAGCCACCAACGCCCCCACCCCTGATGCCGCTGCACGCCTCAAAACATCGTGCTGCATTCCTGCAAAACGCACATCCGCCAAATGGCAATGGCTATCGTAAATTCGCATTGCGCCTCCTCAATGCCCTCGGTGTACTCCAGGGCTCAATGTGCTTTTATTGATGCGGCACGAATATATCTTGAAGCGCAAGGAAGCGGGCTTGCCCGCGAAAAAGCGTATTATTGAGTGCTTCGCGGGCAAGCCCGCTCCTACCGTTCATTCAGGCAAGGATCAATGTCCTCCACATGCAGACGCACGACACAGAACCATGCCGCACTTTGAACTTCACCCGCGCCTTGCCGCCGACACCATCGAAATCGGTCAGCTATCTCTCTGCCGCGTATTGCTGATGAACGATGCCAACTACCCTTGGCTCATTCTTGTGCCGGAGCGCGCTGATGTGCGCGAAATTTTTGAACTCGCCCCCCTGGATCAACAACGCCTGATGGAAGAATCCTGCATGATCGCCCAACACATGCACAGCCACTTCGCGGCGCACAAAATGAATATCGCCGCCCTCGGCAATATGGTTCCCCAACTCCACATCCACCACATCGCGCGTTATACCCACGACCTTGCTTGGCCTGCGCCGGTATTTGGC
>CAZTYJ010000056.1:0-6452 GCA_964618025.1 uncultured Halothiobacillus sp.
GCTTTTTAGTGATATTCATTTGGAAAAGGCTTGACGATGAACGGAGTATCTACAGGGGCGAGGTTGATGCTTTTTGTAGGCGCGGGCTTGCCCGCGAAGGCTTGTGCTTCTCACTGCCCGCGCGTCTTGCCCGAAGCGAGCCGCAGCCGACTCGGTTCGCTGAACAACCGGCGGGTTTGCACAGCTAGCGGTAGCGGGTGAAGCGTATTTCCGAGCCTTCTTCGCTGTACTCCAGGAACCAGTCGCCATCGACAAAGACCCAGCGCTGCTGAATGGAGATTTCGCGTTCCGGCATACTCTGCTTTTTGCCATTCATTTCAAACGGCGGTACAAAAGCAATGATTTTCGATGTGACATCAGCAAAGTTGCCGTGGATTTCCACATTTTCAATCACAATCTCCGGCTTGTACTTGATACGCCCCATGCGTTGCTTGTAAAGCTCGACAGGCCATGCAGAGCGCATGAACGGGTCAAAGAACGCGTAAGCGGCTTCGTAATTGCTCTCGGCAAGCGCCTTGCGGAAAGCGCCTACCCGCTCCTTCAGCGCCTTTTCGTCCTTGATGACTTTGGTTTTTTTGTGCAGGGCAAGGGACGCATCCAGTGCTGCCGGGCTTAGTGGCGTTGAAAATAGACGTTTGCCCGTACCGGCATCGCCAATGACATTTGCCGCGACCAGATGTTGCCCCAGTTGGTCGCGGTAGCCTTGCTCAAAGGCGTAACCGAGAATGTTATTGCCCGCAGGCTGTTCAGCCAGGGGGATGTCATGATGCTGCCAGCTTGCGCCAAAATCGGCGCTGTAAGCAAAATACAAACGGCCACGCACATCGCGCCAGTCTTCCCAGATGACCCAGGTTTCACCCGGTGTAGAGCCGAAAAACGCCTGTGCAGCCGTCGCCCTGCTGAACTTTGCTGCTTCAGCGCTACGCAATGCCTGCGGTTCGCCCCAGCTTGCGCCGTGGTCTGCGCTACGGACGACGTAGAAGGTATCCATAGCGCCCGGATCCTTGAAACGCCAGGTTCCCGAGAGGGTCAACAGGGCGTTGCCGCTGGCTGCATCATAAGCCAGCCTGAAATCGGCAATGTCAAAGCCGCGTATTCCCTGGAAGCTGAATTCAGACCAGTTCGCCCCCTGGTCTTTTGACCATAGTCCGCGTAGCAGCATGTCGCGATGATCTTCTCCGCGCAGATCGATCCACATGACCGCCATATGGTTGCCCAGTTTCAGGCTACGGAACAGTGGAGGAATATCAGGGGTTGTGTTGGCAAGTGCCCTGGGGGCAGAAAAGGCACCCTCAGCTTGAGCTTGCTGGCGCATGACTACTTTGGGCGGGGTTTGCGTGTTGTCCCAGGAGAAAACGCTGACCCTGCCATCATCAGCAACGATCCATTGAGGGTAGAAACCGGGCAGGATGCTTTCCACGGGAGTCAATGCGCCGTCCGTAGCCACGCGGCGGTAGTAGATATTGTACTTGCTGTTGTTTTCGGTATTGAAGCGCTCGCCATACCACAGGACATGCCAACCCTTGCTGCCATTGGCGGCAAGATCAAAACGCGCCAGGGGTTCGGTATCAAACGAATTGACCCCGATTTCCAGCGCTGGATTGGAGCCTTGCTTCAAAAACAGACCTTTATCGGGGACTTTGTCGCGCCACATGCTGGCGGGGGTATTGGCGGCGTTGAGCGCGAGAGCCAATCCCGAAGGCGCGCCTCCTGCTGCGCCATCCACCAGCATCTGCGTGATGCCATTTGGATTGCGCAAAAAGAGTGAACTCTTCTCCTGGTAGTACGCCAGCCAGACACCTGTATCCACAGGGTTAGCCGCGATCCGCCAGCTATCGGTCAAACCTATGGGGGTATCGCTCAGCCACACGAACGGTTCTGATGGTGCTTTGGGAGGTTCGGAGGGCGAACAGGCGATAAGGGATAGGCCTATGCCCACCACAGCAACAAGTTTGGGTAAAAAGGTCTTTGGCATGATGTTATTGGAGTCTATGGACAGGATGCGTGATCTTAGCAGTCTGTCGGATTTAAGCCAATCGGGTGGCAACAAAAAGGCGGGAGCCTTTATAAAGGGGGGATTGTTGATGCGGAATGGTGGATTTCATTCCCTCCTCTCCCCCTTGATGGGGGAGAGGGAGGAAAACCAACTTCTGCAAAGGGGCTGGACTTGGTTTGCGGGCAATAAAAAAGCCGCCCCGAAGGGCGGCTTGGTATTAACTAAACCAAGCAGCGATTAACGCAGTTGGAATGCGTTGTTGAAGGCGCCAGAAACAGCTTCACCGTTGAAGGTCGCCTTGGTGTTGTAGTCAAGCTTGATGACAGAGGCAGCGCTGATTGGAGAGGTATAGCTGGCATTCAGCCTGCCCCAGCCAGCATCAGGCAGCAGAGTCTTGGCAGAGGCAGTGATTAGTTTGTCAGCATCGATCGCGCCAACGCAGTTGACCGACTGGGGAACGCTACCAGACACAGGGTTCTCATCGCGATCGTACATGGCAACGCCATTACGAAGCATAGTTAGGGTCACGCCCTTAACATTAGATCCGGTCAGGTTGTTGCCGTCGAACATGTTGATATCAAGCGGGGTCACGAAGAACTTGGTCATGGTCTCGCCCCAAGGCTTGATGCTGACGTTCTGGCCGCTGGTGAAGGTGATGTCGCTGTCAGTCAAGAAGTTTGTACCCGTGGAGCGCCCAGCGGTGTAGCCCCAAGATGCGCCCGTGGCGAATTCAAAGACCATAGCCTCGCCTTCCAGGGTGGAATCGACGGTGCCTGGAACTTCGTCATCAATCAGCAGGTAGCCACGCAGCGGCTTGGTCGCCAGATTGGCCATGTCAAAACGCTTGTTGCTGGCTTTCCAGTTGTTGTTGATGCTTGGGTCGTTGAACAGTACGCCCTTGGTGGTGCTGCCGAATTTGCCGCCGAGGTCAACGGTTTGCACGTCGTTGCTGGAAGAAGGCAACCACTGGCTAGCTTCTACGCAAGCTGCGAGGTTGTCTTCAGCCTTGGCACCATCCTTGTACCACAGAGTCCAGTGCAGCAGGTTCTGGTGGCCAGAAGCGTAAGTGGTGTTCACGTCGATGACGGTGACAATGGTGGTGACCGTGGTGCTGTTTACGACATACGGGAACAATACAGAAGACGCCTGGGCAGCGCCCATGGTGCCTGCAGCGATTACGGCAGCTGCCAGAGTTTTCATTTTCAGGTTCATGTGCAAATCCTCGTTGGGGAAAGTTAAATTTTCGCTCGGGTCACGAAAATCGGTTTTACGTTAACCGATCTGGCGCTGCTTCACAACATGATTGTTGTTTTTACGCCAGGCCTTGCTGCTGAAGCAGTTTTGGCTTGGGAGTGATTTAAGGCTTTTGGATGGATTTAGTCAATCGGTGTGTTGCTTGTTTGCTACGCATCGGGTGTCGATGTCATAGGGCTTGTAGTGTAGGTGTGGGCTTACGCCAGCTTTGCGTTAGTGATTTCGCACCATTTATTGATGCGGGTATTTTAACCCTCTCTCCCCAGCACCCTCACCCCAGCCCTCTCCCGCGTGCGGGAGAGGGGGAAACCAGTCTCTGCCCCTCCCCCGCGAGGGGAAAGGGGGCTAAAGCCGGTTGTTGCGTAAGTCTTGTTTATTTGGGGTCGCTTGCGGCAAAGGGGTTTTGCCGTAGGGAGGTTTGCTGAAAGAGTTTGCTCTTGATTTCTTCGGTGATTTGTTGCGTTTGGGTCATGTTTTCCATCACGCGCGGGGTAAGGAGGACGATGAGTTCGGTGCGATCCTTGTTTTTTTCTGTGGTGCCGAACAAGTAGCCGACGACGGGAATGTCCACCAGTCCGGGGATGCCGTTTTTGCTGCTTTCCTTGCCATCGCGGATCAGGCCGCCAAGAATGGCGGTTTGGCCGCTTTGTACGGCAATGCGGCTTTTCATGCTGCGTTGCAGGAAGGTTCGCTGTTTGGTGGTGGTTTCAATCGGGCCGATGTCGGTGACTTTTTGCAGGACATCCAGCGTGACCATGTCGCCGGCGTTGATGCGTGGAATAACGGTCAAAAGTACGCCGGTGTCTTTGTATTCGTAGGAGGTGGTGGGTAGGCCGAGTTGGGAGAAGGTGGTTGAGGTCTGGATGGGGACTTGTGAGCCTACCTGCATTTCGGCTTTTTGGTTGTCGAGGACGAGCATGGAGGGGCTGGAGACAACTTTGAGGCTGGTCTCAGAGGAGAGGGCGTTGAGTACGGCCTGGATGTTGCCCTGGGCGTTGCTGATGATGTAGTTGAGTCCGGGGATCATCGGCGCTGCCGGGGTCAATACAGGGAGGCCTTCCACGCCGCTGGCGGCGTTGACGTAGCCGCCTGCGCCGCTGAAGTTGCTTAAGGAGCCGCCAAAGCCGTTGGTGAAGTACCACTGCAGGCCGAACTGGAATTTGTCACTGAGGGTGACTTCGACAATGCTGGCTTCGATGAGGACTTGTACGGGGGCGACATCCAGTTGGCGAATGGCGTTTTCAATGCGGCGGTATTCGCGGCGCGGGGCGTAGATCAGGAGGGCGTTGTTGTCTTCGTCGGCCACGACGCGGATATTTTTGCCGATGCTGACGGCGGTGGAGGTTGGGTTTTGGCTGTTGCTGGCGCTTATGCCGCCGCCAAGTCCTGTGCCGCTGTTGCTGGCGCTGGCGTTATTGCTCTGGGTGCTTGTGCTGCTGTCGGCGCCGCTTCCTGATGTGCCGCCAATGGCGCTTTCGCTCAGGCCGGGGGCGGTGGTGCCGCGCGTGCCCTGGCTTGCGCTGCTGCTACTGCCGAACAGGCTGCCCAGGGTTTTGGCCATGCGGCTGGCATCGCCGTTTTGTACGGGGTAAACGTAGAGGCTGGGTTCAAGTGCGTTGTCGGGCGCTTGGTCGAGGCGGCTTACCCATTGGCGAATTTGCTCGAGGTAGTGTTTGCGCGGGGTGACGATAAAGAGGCTGTTGAGTTTTTCAATCGGCATGACGCGCACGATGCCGCCGGTGGTTTTGGGGTCGTTGCTAATGAGCATTTCGATGGCTTTGGCCACTTCTTTTACATCGCCGTATTCGAGCGGGAAGATGCCGACGGACATGCTGCGCATAAAATCGACATCAAAGGTTTTGACCAGTTCCATCCAGGCTTGCGCTTGGTTTTGCGTGCCGATCATTACGATGAGGTTGCGCGTAGTGTCCACGCGCATGAAAGCTTCAGGGGCGGCGACGGGTTTGAGAATGTCGGCCATGTCCTGTGCGCCAATGTAGCGCAGCGGGATGATGGTAATGGCTTGGCCGGTTTTGTTGGTGTTGCTGCGTAGGCTGGGGGGCAGGTTTTTCATGGTGTCGGCAAGGCCGACGCGGTAGAAGCCGTTGTCGTCGATGCGCAATACGGCGCCGTTGGCGAGGAGTACGCTGTCCAGTACGCTGGGCAGGTCGGCCAGGGGGGTGGGCTGGCTGGTGTGCAGCACGATTTCGCCCTTGACGTTGGGGTCGATGCTGTAGGGGACTTTGAGGACATCGCCAAGGATGGTGTGAATCACGTCCACCAAGGGTGCGCGCTCAAAATTGAGCATGACGCCTTCGCCGCCTTGGGCGGTGGGGCTGAGGCGGGCTTTGGGCAGGTCTACCACGCGGTCGTTGCCGGGGTAGAGGCGATCTTGGGTGCGGCTGTCGCTGGTCGCCGGGAGCGCGCGGTCTTTGTTTTCCGGGGCAGGCTTGGTGAGAGCCTGAGCGGGGGCGTTGTTGGTGATTTCGCTGAAGGTGTTGGGTGGGGGCGTGCCTGTGCTGCTGCACCCGGCGAGCATGAGGGCGGCGGTGAGCAGGCTTAGGCGGTGGCGGGTTGGGTGTGTCGTGCTCATGCGGGTGAGATCCTGGGCGTATGGGTTTTGTGTGTTGTGTTGGCGGGGCGAGGTTGTGATCGTGTCCCGGTGGTTGATTTATTGATTCGGCACGAATGTATCCCCAAGCGCAGGAGCGGGCTTGGCCGTGAATACGCCTTGCCGAAGGCGAAATCCTTCGCGGGCAAGCTCGCTTCTGTCGTGCATTGAGGGTTCATTAGGGTTGGGATGCCGGTTGTTGTGCTTGGTTTGCAGCTTTGGTTTTGAGTTCGTCAATGCGTTTTTGCAGGTTTTCGGGAAGTTTGTGGCGGGTCATTTCGATGGTTTCCGGGGCGCTGAGTTTGGCGGGTTGCTGGCCGAATCGTGGGTTGTCGCTGCCGCGCTTGAGGGTGAGGATTTGTAGGCCATTATTGCCATCAAGGGTGACACGGTCGGTGCCGATGCTTTGCAGGGTCATGCCGTTGAAGGTTTCACCTGGGTGTAGTCTGAGTACGAGCAGGGGCGGCGAGCCCTGAAGCGGGCGTAATAGCGCGACGCGCTGCGCGCCTTCGCTGACAATTCCGAGCAGCTCCAAGGGAACCGGGGCTTGGGCGCGAGCGGTTTGGGGTGCGGGGGGGGGCATTGGGCGGC
>CAZTYJ010000057.1:0-6360 GCA_964618025.1 uncultured Halothiobacillus sp.
CCCTTGATGGGGGGAGGGGGTGAAAACCGCCATCTTGCGTAAGTCCTAATGAAAAAAGGCGACTTAAAAGCCGCCTTTTTGGTTTCACTGTTTCGTCGAAAAATCACACCTTGCTATAAACCTGCGCCCCGCTCTTCACAAACTGGATGGACTTTTCTTCCATGCCTTTTTTTAGCGCTTCATTTTCGCTTACGCCCAAACTCGCCGCGTAATCACGCACGTCCTGCGTGATTTTCATTGAGCAGAAGTGCGGGCCGCACATGGAGCAGAAATGCGCGACTTTGGCGTTGTCCTGCGGCAGCGTTTCATCGTGGTAGTCGCGGGCGCGGTCGGGATCAAGGCCGAGGTTGAACTGGTCTTCCCAGCGGAATTCAAAACGCGCCTTGGACAGGGCGTTGTCGCGCACCTGTACGCCGGGGAAGCCCTTGGCCAGATCGGCGGCGTGGGCGGCGATTTTGTAGGTGATAATGCCTTCGCGCACATCCATCTTGTTGGGCAGGCCGAGGTGTTCTTTCGGGGTGACGTAGCAGAGCATGGCGGTGCCGTACCAGCCGATCTGCGCCGCGCCGATGCCGGAGGTGATGTGGTCGTAGCCCGGCGCAATGTCGGTGACCAGCGGCCCCAGGGTATAGAACGGCGCTTCAAAGCAATCGACCAGCTCCTTGTCCATGTTCTCTTTAATCATCTGCATCGGCACGTGGCCTGGGCCTTCGATCATCACTTGCACGTCGTGCTGCCAGGCGATTTTGGTCAGCTCGCCCAGAGTTTCCAGCTCGCCAAATTGCGCCGCATCATTGGCATCGGCCAGGCAGCCGGGGCGCAGGCCGTCGCCGAGGCTGAAGCTCACGTCATACGCCTTCATGATCTCGCAGATTTCATTGAAATGGGTGTAAAGGAAGTTTTCCTGATGATGCGCCAGACACCATTTGGCCATGATGGAACCGCCACGGCTGACGATGCCGGTGACGCGATCCGCCGTGAGCGGCACATAGGCAAGACGCACGCCGGCATGGATGGTGAAGTAGTCCACGCCCTGCTCGGCCTGTTCGATCAGGGTGTCGCGGAACAGCTCCCAGCTCAGGTCTTCGGCCTTGCCTTTGACCTTTTCCAGCGCCTGATAAATCGGCACGGTACCGACCGGCACCGGGCAGTTGCGGATAATCCACTCGCGGGTTTCGTGGATGTGCTTGCCGGTGGACAGATCCATCAGCGTGTCGCCGCCCCAGCGCGTGGACCAGACCATTTTTTCCACTTCTTCAGTAATGGATGAAGTGGTGGCGGAGTTGCCGATATTGGTATTGACCTTCACGCGGAAGTTGCGGCCAATAATCATCGGCTCCAGCTCGGTGTGGTTGATATTCGCCGGGATGATGGCGCGGCCACGGGCAATTTCCTCGCGCACAAATTCGGCGGTGATGATGTCTGGAATCGACGCGCCAAAATCCTGCCCGCGATGCTGGCGCAGCAGAGCGGTATAACGTGGGTCGGCGCGCATTTCTTGCAGCTTGAGGTTCTCGCGGATGGCGACGTATTCCATTTCCGGGGTGATGATGCCCTGTCTGGCGTAGTGCATCTGGCTGACATTGTGGCCAGCCTTGGCGATACGTGGGGCGCGGATATGCTCAAAACGCAGGTGCGCGGTTTTTGGGTCTTGCGCGCGCGCCTGCCCAAACTCGGAAGAGGGGCCGCTCAGAATTTCGGTGTCGCCACGCGCTTCAATCCAGGCCAGACGCACTTCGGGCAGCCCCTTGAGCAGGTCGATGGATGCCGCAGGGTCGGTGTACGCGCCGGAGGTGTCGTAGACATAGATCGGCGGGTTGGGCTCGATGCCGTTGTTGATGCGCCCACTTTCAATACGTGTGGGGGTTTGGCTGACTTCGCGCATTGGCACGCGAATGTCGGGCGTGGAGCCTTCGACAAAAATCTTGCGCGAGCCGGTGAACGGCTTGGTGACTTCGGCGGAAAGTTCAGCCGATTTCCGGAAAATATCTTCAGCAAGTGCGGCCATGTTGCGGCTCCTTAAATTATGAATAAGGGCGCAGGAAGACAGCACGCAAGAGGTTTGTGCGGCTTCCCTACGCCGGTATTACGCCGGATCAGGTTCAAAGGGTATGTCTCAGCTTTGCTACAAAAAACAGGCAAAGCACCCCCAGCTCATGGCGCTAAGTTAACGGAGCATGACAAGCGAAGCAAGGCTACGGACAAGGCAAGTTCGATATAACGGCCTTTTTTCATTGACTTGGACAAGTTTTTTCAGTCTAATGCGCGGTCTTTATTCCGTCAGACCCCGCACAGGGAGCCAACATCATGAAAAGAACCTACCAGCCAAGTAATCTGCACCGCAAGCGCACCCACGGTTTCCGTGCCCGCATGAGCACCCGTGGTGGCCGCGCCGTCATCAACGCACGCCGCGCCAAAGGGCGCAAGATGCTGTCACGTTAAGCCCCGCGCCAGGCTTGCGTGTGCCTTGAGCACTCTGAGCTTTCCCCAGGGCTTTCCCAAGGGCGCGCGCTTGCTGCGCCCTGCCGAATTCAAGCATGTCTTCGATGACCCCGTGCGATTCTCTCGCAACGGGGTCATTGTTTTGGCGCGCAGAACACCAAACCCCACAGGACGACTGGGCTTGGCCGTGGCCAAGAAACACGTCAAACGCGCCCACGAGCGTAATCGCATCAAGCGCCTGGCGCGGGAAACCTTCCGTCTGCACCCCATCAAGGGCTGCGGGCTGGATTGCGTGGTGATGGTACGCGGCGGGGCGGACAAGACCAGTAATGAGGAGCTGCGCCGGGCGCTGAATGCCGCCTGGTCACGCTTTTTTGAGCAATGCGCCGCGTCCTGATTGGCATTATCCGCGCCTATCAGCTGGTATTAAGCCCGCTTATGGGGCGACAATGCCGCTTTGAACCCACCTGTTCCTGTTATGCTATCGAAGCCATCAAGCGACATGGGAGCGTGCGTGGCGGCTGGCTGGGCATTAAACGCATCTGTCGTTGTCACCCATTTAGCCCGGGCGGGTACGATCCAGTACCTGATTCGCCTGACACGCCTCCACCTGTAACATCAATAGAACACCCATCATCTCCACACAAGACTCCGAGATAAGCCTGCATTATGGATAGTCAACGCCTCATTCTGGTCGTCGCCTTTAGCTTTGTTCTGCTGCTGATGTGGCAAGCCTGGAACGAAGATCAGGCGGCTCTGCTCAAAAACCAGACCACGCTCAGCGCGCAAGCCGATGGCACGCCTGCGCGCACCGATCTGCCGCCCAGCGCACTGCAAGCGCCGAGCAAGAATGATGTGCCTTCGACTGTGACAAGCGCCCTGCCGAATGCCAACCAGACCACAGGCGGACAGATTCGCCTGATCTCGGATGTGCTTGATCTCACGATCAATACCCAGGGCGGCGTGGTGCAGCGTGCCGACCTGAGCAAGTACCCGGTCAATCT
This sequence comes from uncultured Halothiobacillus sp., assembly GCA_964618025.1. Taxonomy (GTDB): domain Bacteria; phylum Pseudomonadota; class Gammaproteobacteria; order Halothiobacillales; family Halothiobacillaceae; genus Thiofaba. Next base: position 3,447 of record CAZTYJ010000057.1, read on the forward strand.
TGAGCACCCCGACCAGCCGGTACGCCTGCTCAACGATGCCCCCGGCCTGTTCAACGTCGCCCAGTCCGGCCTGCGCGCCACAACGGGCGCGGCACCCGATCATTACGCCACCTTCAAGGCCGATGGCGACACTTTCCGCCTCGCCGATGGCCAGGATCAACTCGTTGTACCGCTGACTTGGGAAGAAAACGGCATCAAGGTCACCAAGAGCTTTACCCTGACGCGCGGCAGTTACGCCGTGAAGTTGACGCAAAATGTGCTCAACAACAGCGACGCGCCCTGGGTCGGCAGCCAATATCGCCAACTGCAACGCGGGCCGATTGATAGCAGCATGGCGCTGGTCTACACCTACACCGGCGGCGTGTATGCCGGTACGCAGTCCAACGGCGAGCGTCTTGCCTATCAAAAAACCCCGCTGGAAGAGCTGCCCAAGAAGCCGGTGGATGCTTCGCTCAAGGATGGCTGGGTGGCCATGATTCAGCATTATTTCCTCAGCGCCTGGATTCCCGGCGACAAGGACGATTTCAACCGCTTCTACAGTCTGAGCAGCACGCAAGGCAATGGCCAGCCGCTGTACACCCTGGGCATGATTTCTCCGGCGCAAACCATCGCACCGGGAGCCAGCAGCACGTTTTCCTCCACGCTCTACCTTGGGCCCAAAATTCAGGACGATCTGGAGCACTTGGCGCAAGGTCTTGATCTGACTGTCGATTACGGCATGTTGCACTTTATCGCCAAGCCGATTTTCTGGCTGCTCAGCCTGTTCTACTCGTGGATAGGCAACTGGGGCTGGGCGATTATTCTGGTCACCGTGCTTATCAAAATCGTCTTCTACCGCCTGTCCGAGTCCAGCTATCGCTCGATGGCCAATATGCGCAAGCTGCAACCCAAGCTGGCTTCGCTCAAAGAGCGTTATGGCGAAGACAAACAGAAATTCTCCGAAGAGATGATGAAACTGTACCGCACCGAGAAGATCAACCCGCTCGGCGGCTGCCTGCCGATGCTGGTACAGATTCCGGTATTCATTGCCCTGTACTGGGTGCTGGTCGAGTCGGTCGAGCTGCGCCAGGCACCGTGGATTCTGTGGATTAACGATCTGACCGCCAAAGACCCGTACTTCGTATTACCGATCATCATGGGCGTGAGCATGTGGCTGCAACACAAGCTCAACCCGCAGCCAATGGACGAAATGCAGCGCAAGGTATTCCAGATTCTGCCGCCGGTGTTCACCGTGTTCTTCGCCTTCTTCCCCTCTGGCCTCGTGCTCTACTGGGTGGTCAACAACATCCTGTCGATTGCGCAACAGTGGGTCATCAACAAGCGTATGGGCGCCTTGGATGCTGATCTGGAGCCTGCCAAAGCCAGCGCGCCCGTGAAACTTACGAAAAAGTAAACGTGCACCAAGAGCCTGTTCACGATCTTAACTGTGGATACAAGATGGCGGTTTTCACCCCCTCCCCCGTCGAGGGAGAGGGGGCTAAAAACCACTCGCCGACGGACACTATTGTCGCCGTCGCTACCGCCAACGGGCGCGGCGGTATTGGCGTGGTACGGGTATCGGGTGCAGATGTCTCTCGCATTGCCATCAACCTGCTGGGCGCACTGCCCACACCGCGACGCGCCCTGCATCGTGTTTTCCGTGACGCGACCGGCGAAGCGCTGGACGATGGCATTGCGCTGTATTTTCCCGCGCCGCACTCCTTTACCGGTGAAGACGTGCTGGAATTGCAGGGACATGGCGGCGCGGTAGTGCTCGATCGCGTGCTGCGCGCCTGCCTTGCGCTGGGTGCACGCCTCGCCCGTCCCGGTGAATTTTCCGAGCGCGCCTTTCTTAACGACAAGCTCGACCTCGCCCAAGCCGAAGCCATCGCCGACCTGATTGAAGCAGGCTCCGAAGCCGCCGCCAAGGCAGCGCTGGCCTCGTTGCAAGGCGCGTTTTCACGCGAAGTTCACCAGCTCACCGAGCGTCTGATTGCCCTGCGCATCTACATCGAAGCGGCGCTGGACTTTCCCGAAGAGGAAATCGACTTTCTCGCCGATACGCGCTTGCTGACACACATTGACGAGCTTCTCGCCCAAGCCGCCAGCGTGCGCCGTGCCGCACAGCAAGGCGCTTTGCTGCGCGAGGGCTTGCACGTGGTGATCCTCGGTCGTCCGAATGCCGGAAAATCGAGCCTGCTCAATGCTTTATGCGGCTTTGAAGCAGCGATTGTCACCGACATCCCCGGCACCACGCGCGATGTGCTGCGCCAGCATCTCTCCCTCGACGGCCTGCCGATTCATTTGGTGGATACCGCCGGTCTGCGCGAAAGCACGGACGTGGTCGAACAGGAAGGCATCCGCCGCGCCTGGCAGGAAGTCGAGCGCGCCGAGCGCATTTTATTGGTGGTGGATGACCGCTACGGCATCGCGCCGGAAGACGCGGCGATTCTTGCCCGCCTGCCCGCCAAGCTCGGTCTGACCGTGGTGCGCAACAAAATTGACCTGAGCGGCAATGTGGCGGGCGAGCGCGTATTGGAGCCACACGACGAAGCCCCGAAGTATTTGCGGGGACGCGCCGTAACGGAAATCGCCCTGTCCGCCAAACAGCACGACGGCCTGGAGCGCCTGCGCGAACACCTCAAAGCCTGCCTGGGCTACCAACCAACAGAAGGCGGCGTGTTCCTCGCCCGCCGCCGCCACCTCGACGCGCTGGAAAAGGCCGAGAATCACATGCAGCGCGCGCACGAATGCCTGTTCCGCAGCAAAGCAGGCGAACTGGCCGCCGAAGAACTGCGCTACGCTCAACGCGCCTTGGGTGAAATTACCGGACAATTTACCGCCGATGATCTGCTGGGGCGGATATTTTCGAGTTTTTGTATCGGAAAATAAAAGCGGAATTTAGCGGAACATCCAGGAACACCAAAACACCCCA
>CAZTYJ010000058.1:0-4358 GCA_964618025.1 uncultured Halothiobacillus sp.
GTGGATGGTGTGGTGAGGGTTCATGGGCTTGATTCATTCATCCAACGATGGGCGGTTCGTGCTGCATCAAGTAAGTCGTTTACTGGCTCGTGAAATTCAAGCCGCAACGCAGGGCGAGTATACGCCGGTGATGCTGTGGGGCGCGCCGGGGATTGGCAGGAAATATGGCCGGGAGGGGTGGGCGATTCCGTCCATGTTGCCGGATACAATACGCTGTTCGCTGAGGGGGCGATATTTTATGGCAATAAATGAAAGCGGGGTTTTACATGCACCTCCTGGTGGTTGAGGACGACAAACAGGCTGCTGCCTTTTTGCATAAGGCCTTGAGCGAGACCGGGCATCAGGTGGATGTGGCGCACGATGGTGCGGAGGGCTTGCATCTGGCGCTGGAGGGAAGCTATGACGTGCTGATTGTCGATCGCATGTTGCCCAGGCGCGACGGACTTGGCCTAATCCGCATGTTGCGTGCTGATGGGCGTAGCACGCCGGTACTGGTGCTTTCCGCGCTCGGGCAGGTCGATCAGCGTGTAGAGGGGTTGAAAGCAGGCGGGGATGATTACCTGGTTAAGCCCTATGCCATGTCCGAGCTGCTGGCGCGTATCGAGGCGCTGGCGCGGCGACCCCAGGGCGCAGCGCAGGTTGTGGAGCAGGTGTTGCGCGTGGCGGATTTGGAACTTGACCTTGTGCATCACCGCGTCAGCCGCGCCGGGCGACGGATTGCGCTTCAGCCGCGTGAATTGCGGCTTTTGGAGTACTTTATGCGCCATGAAAATAAGGTCATTACCCGCAGCATGTTGCTCGAACAGGTGTGGGACATGCACTTCGACCCGAAAACCAATGTGGTGGATAGCCAGGTCAGTCGGCTGCGCAGCAAGATTGACCGCGACTTTTCTCCGCCGCTGCTACACACGCTGCGCGGTTTTGGCTATCGACTGGGTCGCGAAGCATGAGTCATTTACCTGGGTTCAAAAGCTCCGCCGTGCGTCTGGCTTTGCGTTATGCGCTGGTACAGGTGCTGGTTTTGGCGCTGGCTCTGGGCGCATGGCTGGCCTTCACCTTTAATTATGTACACAGGGAAATCGCTCATGGCTTGCAACAGGACATGGATAGTCTGCGTCTATTGCCCAACGATGTGCTGCAAGCGCGGGTGATGGCGCTTCAAGTGAAAACGGCGGGCGCGCATCGCGGGCGCGATTACCTGCTCTGGCTGGCCGATGGCACACAAATTGGCGCAACACTCAAAAGCTGGCCACAAGACTTGCCGCTGGATGGTCAGGTGCATCAGCAGCTTTTAGACTTTGCCAATACCAACGAGGAGCGTGACACCGATGCCGTTGTGCCGGTGATTGCCAGCGAGTTGGCTGACGGTGCACGCCTGCTGGTCGCGCAGCAACCCGGCGGACTGGAAGATATGCGTGACATGCTGCCGCAAGTCGCGCTGGGCTTGCTGTTGCTTTCCGCCGGGTTATCGCTGGGGCTTGGTGTGATGCTCGGATGGCGCTGGACGCAGCGTGTTGATGCCATTCGCCATACCTCCGCTGAAATCATGCGCGGTGACTTGAGCGCCCGCGTGCCGCAAAGCGGACAAGGCGACGAATTCGACGCGCTCTCCACGCAGCTTAACGCCATGTTGCAGCGCATCGAGCAAGCAGTAGGCGGTATGCGCGATGTTTCCGATCATATCGCCCATGATTTGCGCAAGCCGCTTTCGCGGCTGAAAAACAGGCTTGAGCTGGCTCAGGCATGGGCGCATGGGGCGGCACCTCACGCCCAGGCTGTGGAGCAGGAGTTGCAAGCAGCTCTGCTTGATGTCGATGAAATGATGCAAGCGTTTGAGGCTATGCTCTTTATCGCTCGCCTTGAAGCGGGTAGCGAAAGACTCGACATGCAGGACATGGAGCTTGGGGCGAAACTCGCCGAGCTGGTTACGCTGTACGCTGATGAAGCGGAAGATGCCGGGCGCGTATTTGAGGTGCAGATCAAAATGCCGATGATGGTGCGCGCAAGCTGGCCGCTGCTGGGGCGCGCCTTCGCCAACGTTTTGGATAACGCCATGCTGCACACCGCGCCGCACGTAGCGTTAGCCGTATCGGCTCAGGCTTTGCGTGGACAGGCCATCATTGAAATCATCGACCACGGCGCAGGTATTGCGTTTGAGAGCCGCGCCGCCATGCTGCAACGCTTTGTTCGCGGCGAACACGCCCGCACCTTGCCAGGTAGCGGCCTGGGTCTGACGCTGGCGCGTGCCGTGCTGCTGGCGCATCAGGGGGATTTGGTTTTGGATGACACAAAAGGCGGCGGCCTGACCGTGAGGATGAGTTTGCCCTTGCTTGGAGCGAAGGATGAAAGCGACTCTGTTTAGGGCTTGCGCAAAACAAGGGACTTAGCGCCTTCTCACCCCAACCCTCTCGCGCTTGCGAGAGAGGGGGTGAAAATCAGCTTCTGCGTAAGTCTCAAGGCTATTGATCCTTGCCTGAATGAACCGTGAATGGAAGGAGAGGGCTTGCCCGCGAAGCCTTCAACATACGTTTTTTCACGGGCAAGCCTGCTCCTGCGTCTTAAGATATATGCGTGCCGCATCAATAACACTCAGCCGTAGCGGCTACTTCACCTGTGCTTGTCCATTTAGCAAAATCGCATCCTTGCGCGTTATGCTCAGCCAGGCAACCAAGGCGACAATCACGGCAAGCATCAACACGCTGGTGATGGTGGTTCCCAGCCCTAAACCGCCATTGCTGGTCGGTTGCGAGAGTAAATCGCCGATGGACGCACCCAGCGGGCGGGTGAGGATGTAAGCCGCCCAGAAGGTCAGAACAGGGTTTATTTTGAGTACAAAATGCGCCGTGGCCACCGCAGCAATCAGGCCGCCAAATACCAGCATGGCGTTGAAATAGCCGAGCTTGAGCGCTTCGGCAGCCAAGTCGCCTACCGCCGTGCCCAGCGCAAAGGTGAGTAAAATGGCCAGCCAATAGAACATTTCGCGGCGTGTGCTGGTAATGCTATGAATCGACAGTGTTTTTTCCACGGCATACCAAGCGGTGAATGTCGCTGCAAGACCGAAGCTGAACATAAGGCTCAAGGCGGGCAGGGTGATACCAAGGTGATCCACCAGGTTGTCGGTCAGTAGCGTACCCGCCACGCTGACCAGCACCACGGTCAGCCAATAACGCGGCGGCTCGTAGCGTGCGGCGCGCACTTGCCAGATGAGTGCGCCAGCCAGCAGGCCGCCCATAATCAGCGAGGTGACGCTTAGACCCAGCCCGAGGTTGACGTTTAAAAAATCGGCAAAGGTTTCACCGACGGTGGTGGAGAACATTTTGATGATCCAAAACCATAGGGTGATTTCGGGCACTTTGCTCCAGAGCTCGTCGGCACCGAAGGTTTGCGTGGGTGTATTGGTGTGCATGCTGGAGTCCTCATTATTTGGGGAAATGCTGATGTGTTCGGCATATCCTTGGTCGTGGCACAAAAAAACGGCAACGGGTAAGTCTTTTGATCCGGCCTGAAAATATTTTAGGGTTTACGCAAAAACTGGATTTAGCTCCCTCTCCCCCCGCCCTCCCCCGTCAAGGGGGGGAGTAAAACAACCATTTTGCGTAAGTCCCTTATTTAAAACTTCACTGGGTCGAAACAAATGCGCGGAAAAACGGCTTTTGCCACAGAGTCCACAGGGTTCGCCGAGGTGGTGTATCGTCCTCGGCTCTCTTGAGTGCTCTGTGGCTTATTTAACGGTTTTACGAGCGGTCTTTATGAGTCATCGTTACCATCATCTTCATCCACTTCAGCCGCCAGCACTTGCCCGCTGTTGGGGTCGATACTCAACTGCACCACCTGTTTGCCGTCGTTCATATCGACTTGCCATACCAGATAGCCTTCTTCGCGCTCCAGCTTGGAACCCACTAGCGTGGCTTGCGGGTGAGCCGCTTTGGCCGCCGCTTCGGCGCTTTCCTTGTTGATTGTGGCGAACTTGCTCAGGCTGGCCTGGTCTTTGGTTGCGTTTGCCGGCAGCTTGACCGAGCTGGACTTCACTTCGTCCGGGTAGGGCAAGCCGGTTTGGCTTGTGGCAGCATAGGCTGCACCGCCGACTAAGGTGGCTATCAGGCTGGCAGCGATCAGGGTGTTACGTTTCATGGGATCGTCCTCGTGCTTTGAATGCGGCACAACGTTGTGCCGTGGAATGCACTTTAGAGATCAATGTTTGTGGCCAGTTGGCGGTAACATTGCCGTTTGGTCATGTTGGAGAAGTCGTCATGCGAGCGAGCCGTATTCACACCCTGTTACAGGCGGAAATTAAAGCCGCGATGCAGGGCGAGCACACGCCGGTGATGCTGTGGGGCGCGCCGGGGGTGGGTAAGTCG
>CAZTYJ010000059.1:0-3941 GCA_964618025.1 uncultured Halothiobacillus sp.
GCCCCCTCGGCACGGCCTCTCCCCCATCAAGGGGGAGGGGGTGAAAACCGCCATCCTGCGTAAGTCCTATTTAGTTTTCATCATGACCCGCCAACCGAGCTAGTGTGAACATTCTAGGTCGTTGTTTGCTCAATAGACTCACGCAAGTTTTTTATCCCACATACTTTGCAGCTTATAAACCAAACCCAACTGTATGGCTTGTCCGAACAGCGTATTTGAGCCAAGCTAACGCCCATGCCACATCGCAACGCTCATTCTCACGACTTCGAACAAACACTCGATCAAGCCGAAACCCTGTGCCAGGCTAAGGGCGCGAAGCTCACGCCGCTACGTCGTCGCGTGCTGGAGCGGGTATGCGCAAGTCACGCAGCGATCAAAGCCTACGAGTTGATAAGCCAGCTTTCGACGGAAGACCATCTGGTCAAACCGCCTACGGTGTATCGTGCGCTTGATTTTTTGCTGGAGCACGGCCTGATTCACCGCGTAGACAGCCTGAATGCCTTTGTCGGCTGCTCGCACCCCCATGAGCCGCACGAAGCGCGCCTGCTGATTTGCGACACCTGCGGCGACATCCGCGAACTGGCCACCCCCGCGCTCGACCAGGCGCTTGAGCTTGCGATCCGGCAATCGGGTTTCAAGACCTCGCGCGCCCATCTCGAAATCCACGGCCTGTGCGCCCATTGCCAGGAACAACAAAACACATGAGCATCGACCCGCAACTGATCGCCCAATGGCGCGAAGACAACGCCTTTGAAACCACCCTGGCCGGACAAAATCTGCGCTTTGCCACCACATGGGGACTATTCTCCCCACGCGAAATTGATAGCGGCACCTGGCTTGCTCTCAAACAATTTGAAGATGGCGAAATCGAACTCAAACCTAGCGACGACATTCTTGATCTTGGCTGCGGCTATGGCCCGATTGGCCTGACCCTGGCGCGTCTTGCGCCACAAGGCCAAACCCTGCTGGTGGACAAGGACTTCGTCGCGGTGGATTACACACGCAAAAACATCGCGCTCAATCGCATCCCGAATGCCGAAGCCATGCTGAGCAACGGACTTGCCCAGATTGATAAAACGCGAAAATTCGACCTGATCTGCTCCAACGTACCTGCCAAAGTCGGCAAAGAGATGCTCTACATCATGCTCGACGATGCTCGCAAGCATTTGAAGCCTGGCGGACGTATCGTGCTGGTGACCATCTCCGGTCTCCGCGAGTTTTTCAAGCGTACCCTCGTGGAAATGTTTGGAAATTACGATAAAGTCAAACAAGGCAAGGATTACACCGTCGCGCTCGCCATCAAAAACCAATGAGGTAAGACATCATGGAACACGGCTTTCACCCCCTGACTGAACTGTTTGACCAGCTTGGCCTGCCGAGTAGCGCCGCGTCCATTGATGCGTTTGTGGCTCAGCACTGCCCATTGAATTACGCAACCGCCCTTGCAGACGCGCCGTTCTGGACACCCTCCCAGGCACAATTCATCCGCGAAGCGCTGGAAGAAGATGCCGACTGGGCTGAAGCCGTCGATCACCTGGATGCCTTGCTGCGCTGAACCCTTTTTCACTCCATAGCTTACGAAACCTCCATGTCCAAAGCTCTTTTCGACTCCCATGTCCCGCATCTTCCGCTGATTCATCGCGGCAAAGTACGTGACATTTACGGCGTGGATGATCGGCATTTGCTTATCGTCACCACAGATCGCCTCTCCGCTTTCGATGTCATCCTGCCCACGCCGATTGCGGGCAAGGGCGAAGTACTCACCCAAACCGCGCTGTTCTGGTTCAAGTATTTCGAAAAGCTGATTCCCAACCACCTGGCTACCGATCTGACGCTTGAAGATGTGATTCCCGATGCAGCGCTTCGTGCCGAACTCGCCCCACGCAGCATGTTGGCACAGAAGCTCAAGGCTCTGCCGGTGGAGGCGATTGCGCGCGGTTATCTGATCGGCTCTGGCTGGAAGGATTATCAGGCCACGGGCGCGGTATGTGGCATTCCCTTGCCGGCGGGTTTACAACTTGCCGACAGGCTGCCCGAACCCATTTACACCCCATCAAGCAAGGCTGCTGTGGGTGAGCACGACGAAAACATCGACTTCGCCGCTACGGTCAAACTGCTGGGCACTGACCTGGCCACCCAGGTGCGCGACATGACGCTGCGTCTGTACACCGAAGCTGCGGACTACGCCTTGCAACGTGGCATTATCATCGCGGATACCAAATTCGAGTTCGGCGTGGATGAGCAAGGGATACTGCACCTGATCGACGAAGCGCTTACCCCGGACTCGTCACGCTTCTGGCCTTCCAGCACCTATAGCCCCGGCACAAGCCCGGCAAGCTTCGACAAGCAATTTGTACGCGACTGGCTGGAAACGCTGGACTGGGATAAAAAAGCGCCCGGCCCGGAGCTGCCAGCGGACATTATCGAACACACCGCAGCAAAATACCGCGAAGCATTGAAACGCTTAACGACACAAAGACCCTATTGACTCATGATCCAAGGCTTATTCATCACCGCCACGGATACCGGCGCAGGCAAAACTTTCATTGCGTCACGTCTGGTCGCAGCAATGCACGCACGAGGATACCGCGTTGCGGTGCGCAAACCGGTCGAGTCGGGCTGCTCAGAACTTAATGGCCAACTTCTCGCGCACGATGCAGAGCAGCTAAGACAAGCCGCAGGCGCATGGGAAACACGCGCGAGCGTGTGCCCCTACCCCCTGCGTGAGCCCCTCAGCCCACCACGGGCCGCGCGCTTGATGAAGCAAAAACTATTTCTGCATGAGCTGCAAGCGGCTTGCAACGCCCCTGAAAGCAGTGATTTCCTTTTGTTAGAAGGTGCCGGCGGCTTCTTCGCCCCCTTGGCTGAAGATGCCCTGAACGCCGACCTTGCGAGCGCGCTTGCGCTTCCGCTGCTCCTGATCGTTCCCGATCGCCTGGGCGCAATCAATCAAGCCCTCATGGGTATCCACGCCATCACCCATCGAGGACTAAATCTTGCAGGTGTCGTGCTCAACCAGATCGACGCAAGCCAGCCGCGCGGTATGGATAATTTTGCTGACCTGCGCCTGTGGACGGGCGCACCGATCATGCGCTTTGCCCATCAAGGTGATGCCGAAGCACTCCTCGACGGGCTTCAAGCTTGCAGAACTTGATCGACTTCCTGATACGCCGACTTCAACCACATTTTCACGCGCTGACGCTCCAGCAAGCCCAGCTCATGCGCCGCGCCGCTTTGCGTTGCCGCCCAAAAACTACTGCTATTTGCATCAATTTTGACCATGGATGCCTCATGCAGACGCTTGAGCGTCATGACCTTCGCGCCCAAGGCTTGCGCTCGCGCCAACAGCCCCGATTGTTTTAGTATGCCGAAATCGTCGCCACGCACCTGGTTAAGCACGAGCACGTAGTTGAGTTTGTCACCAAAACGCTCCAAAAGTGCCGCAAGCAAATCCACAGAATCACGCCCTGAATCCATTACATGCCAGTAGCGAATCGTAAGCCCCAGCTCATCCGCCAAGCCAAGCAGGTCGGAATCTTCAATCCAGCGCGTGAGTGACTCCTGCGTTTGCGCAGCAAGATCGACCAGCACCGGGCGCTCAAAATCCTCGGTCGCGGCATCCATAATGTGATCGAGGCTTTCATAACTATCCGCCACCACTTTGGACGCGTAATCGCTGTAAAAGCGCAGCAAGGCACCATGCGACTTGTCGGTATCAAAACCGATAAACGGCAGGTCGTGGTCAATGAAATACTGCGCCAGAATACGCGCCATCATGGACTTGCCCACGCCACCCTTTTCACCGCCAATAAAATGAATGTCTGCCATGCGAGCCTTCTCTGAGATAAAAACTAAAATCGTGCACCCAAAGAGTAATCATGGGATATAGCATCCCATGCGATTATTTAACCTCTCGCTGCTACCCCCTACTGATGGCCAAA
>CAZTYJ010000060.1:0-3745 GCA_964618025.1 uncultured Halothiobacillus sp.
ACCGCCCGCCTCCACCCGACGAGATACCCAAAAATACCATGCCGCATGAAGCCGTCCCCTTCCTGACCACCGCGCAACAGAACCCGCTGGAAGAAATTGAATCGCATCTCCTGGCACACCAAACCAGAATCGAAACCTGGTTACGCCGTGCGTTTCTCAGCACCCCGGCACCCTTTTACTGCTCTGTTGATCTACGCAATGCAGGCTACAAGCTCGCTCCGGTGGACACGAACCTGTTCCCGGCCGGCTTCAACAATCTGAATCCCGCCTTTGCGCCGCTGTGTATCCATGCCTTGCAATCCGCCATGGAGCATCTCTGTCCCCAGGCACGCGGACTGCTGCTCCTGCCTGAGCGCCATACGCGCAACCTGTACTATCTCGAAAGCGTTGCCACCCTGCGCGACCTGGCCGAACAGGCGGGCTATGAGATCAAGGTCGGTTCATTGATCGAGGAGCAAAATACACCTCTGCGCATCGAACTTCCCTCCGGGCGCAGCCTTGAGCTTCTACCGCTTGAACGCAAGGGCAAGCGCATTGAAGCGGGCGGCTTTTCGCCCTGCGCCGTGGTGCTGAATAACGACTTGTCCGCCGGTGTGCCGAGCATCTTGCAAGGGCTTGAACAGAGCATGATCCCGCCACTGAACTTGGGCTGGTGGAAACGCAAAAAATCTTGCCATTTCCGCCATTACGATGCAGTGGTGAACGAATTTGCCGCACTGGTTGAGATTGATCCCTGGCTTATCAACCCGTTATTTGACAACTGTGGCGATATTGATTTCATGCAGCGCGAAGGCGAAGACTGCTTGGCCGAGCGCGTCGAGGGTCTGCTTGAGCGAATTCGCGCCAAATATGCCGAATATGGCATCGAACGCGAGCCATTTGTGGTGATCAAGGCCGACTCCGGCACTTACGGCATGGGCGTGATGACGGCGCGCTCCGTCGATGAAGTACGCAACCTGAATCGCAAGGAGCGCAGCCGCATGGCCGCCAGCAAGGAAGGCTTGGGTATTTCGCGCGTCATCGTGCAGGAGGGCGTGTACACCTTCGAGAGCATTGATGATGCCGTGGCCGAGCCGGTGGTGTATATGATCGACCGTTTTGTGGTCGGCGGCTTTTACCGTGTTCACACCCAGCGCGGCGTGGATGAAAACCTCAACTCACCGGGCTCACACTTTGTGCCGCTGGCCTTTGTCGATGCCTGCGCCACGCCAAACTGCCAGCTTGCGCCGGACGCGCCGCCCAATCGTTTTTATGCGTATGGCGTGATCGCTCGCCTGGCGCTTTTGGCCGCTGCGCGCGAGCAGGCTGAAACACGCAACCCAGAGCCCCTGCCATGACATCAGGCATGAAATTGGGCGTGGTCATGGATCCCATCAGCAGCATCAAGCCCTATAAGGACTCAAGCTTTGCCATGCTTTTGGCTGCGCAGCGACGCGGTTGGGAGTGCTGGTATTTTGAACTGGGCGATATGCTGCTACGCGATGGCAAAGCCTACGGCCATGCGCGTCGCGTGCAGGTTACAGACAGCACCCGCGACTGGTTTGAGCTAAGCGCGCCCGAACTCATGCCGCTCGCCGAGCTGGATATGCTCTTGATGCGCAAAGATCCGCCCTTTGATGCACGCTACCTGCACGCCACACAGATTCTTGCCCTGGCCGAACGCGAGGGTGTGCTGGTCGCCAATCGCCCTTCCGCCCTGCAAGCGGTGAACGAAAAGCTGTTTGCCACGCATTTTCCGCAGTGCATTCCGCCCACGCTGGTCAGCAGCCGCGAGGCGGATATCCGCGCTTTTTTGCAGCAACATGGCGAAATCGTGCTCAAGCCGCTGGATGTCATGGGTGGACAAGGCGTGTTCCGCATCCAGCAAGGTGACATGAACCTGGGCACGGCTATTGAGCTACTCACACACAACGGCACACACTGGATCATGGCGCAAAAGTTCCTCCCGGCCGTGACCGAGGGCGACAAGCGCATCCTGCTGATTAACGGTGAGCCGGTGCCTTATGCCTTGGCGCGCATCCCACCCAATGGCGAGTTTCGCGCCAATCTTGCCGCCGGCGGGCGTGGCCTTGGAGTTGAGCTGACGGAGCGTGACCGTTGGTTGTGCGCCCAGATCAGCCCGACTCTGCGCGCCATGGGGCTGTATTTCGTCGGCCTGGACGTGATTGGCGATTTTGTCACCGAAATCAATGTCACCAGCCCCACCTGCATTCGTGAGCTGGATGCCTGTTATGGCCTCGACATCGCGGGCGAGCTCCTGGACAAACTCGCTCGTTTGTGCCACTGAACACCATGCAGCGCCGTACCGCCCTTCGTTTGCTCAGCTGCGCCCCGTTCGGACTGGGCGGACTCGGCGCGCTGGGCTGTACGCCGCAAGCTCGCATCAACACCCAGGGCTTCCTGCTCTACAACATGCTGATTCAACTCAGCTTGCCAGAAAACGCACCCCTGCCCATCGAATCGGCGCTCAATGCGGTAGAACAACAGTTCAAACAGGACTACGCCATCATCCACCCCTGGCAAGACTCGCCGCTCACCCGCCTGAATGCCCAACTGCCCCAAGGCGAGTGGGTCGAGCTTGACCCTGCGCTACGCCCGTGGATTGAGCAGGGCATTCGGCTTGAGGCACAGAGCGACGGCTATTTTTCCCCAGCCATCGGCGCACTGGTCAAGTTGTGGGGCTTTCACGGAAGCACACCCAATCAAGAGCGCACGCCACCGGTGCAAAGCGCCATCGACGCACTGATGCAGCCCCCGCCGCGCATGAGCGAGCTTGAAATGGAGGGCGCGCGTATTCGCAGCCACAACCCCCGGGTGCAACTGGATTTCAACGCGATCGCCGAAGGCTTTGTCGCCACAAAGCTCATGGCGCAATTCGAGGCGCAAGGCACCCACAACGCCCTGCTCGATACCGGCGGCGATCTGGCCATGCGCGGCAAGGCAGGCTCCCGCCCGTGGCGCGTGGCGATTCAGAACCCCTTTGCCGAAGGCGCACTTGCGACTCTTGATGTAAGCGCAACGAGCGCCGTATTCACCTCCGGCAGCTACCGCAAGCAATTCACCTACCAAGGCAGGCGCTACAGCCATGTCATCAACCCTCGCACCGGCTGGCCGTCGCAGGGCTTGGTGAGCGTCAGCGTGGTCACACACGATGCGCTGCTTGCCGATGCCGCCGCAACCGCCATGCTCGCCGCTGGCCTACAGGACGCACCCAAGGTCGCCGCGCACATGGGAATCAGCGCGTTCCTCCTGGTGGATGAACACGCGGGCCTACACGTCAGCCCTGCGCTTGCCCCACGCCTCGAACTCATGAACCTCAAGCTCATGAATCACACACACCCACTGCATATCTTGCGCCCGGAGCGCACCACATGAAGGTCTCACTGGCTTGGTCAGAGCCTGTCCGCTCGTACAAACCCATCGTGTTGGCACTAAGCATCGCGCTCGCACTGCATCTGCTTGTGTTGTCGATTCACTTCACCACCCCCGAGCGCAGCCCGCCGCCACCCAGCCTGCCCGTAGTGCAGATTGACTTGCAGGCCATGCCCACAACGCCCCCGCCCAAGCAAGCCGAGATGCTGGCCGAACGTGAACAGCGCGCCACGGAAGCAAGCCGCGCCAGCGCACCCACCCTCAGCCCTGAGTCACACCCCACTCTGGCCGCGCCCTCCGTCGTCCCCACGCCAGCACCTGAACCGAGCGCAACACCAGCGGAACAAACGCCCGCCCAAGCCCCCACCCCCGC
>CAZTYJ010000061.1:0-2872 GCA_964618025.1 uncultured Halothiobacillus sp.
CCGCCCATCGTTGGATGAATGAATCAAGCCCATGAACCCTCACCACACCATCCACCCTTTTGCCCATCTGCATGTCTGGCACCGCTTCGCCATCGCCAGCATGACCGGACTGCTGAGCGTGCCGTTGCTTTGGCTCGTGATTCCAGAGACCCACTGGAGCGTGCGCCTGCTTGCCGCCTGGCTGGTTGCGGGCGGCAGCTATCTGAGCCTGCTGGTCATTGGTCTGGGCAAGCTCGATGCGCATCTTTCACGCTGGCGCGCCCAGCGGACTGACCCTGGAGCGAATGCCGTTTTTAGTATTTTGGCTGCAACCATCCTGATTAGCCTGCTGGGTGTATTGACCATCGCCGAGGCCGCCCATTCGCTGCAAGGGTGGGAACGCTGGTTGCGTATCACCTTGGCGCTTGCTGCGCTTTCCATCAACTGGCTGCTGATTCAGGCCATTTTCACCCTGCACTACGCCCGCCTGTATTACGCCCCCGATACAAATACGCCGGATGAGCGCGACACGGTGGAGGGCTTGCTGTTTCCCGGCGCGCACAAACCCGGCTACAGCGATTTTGCCTATTTCGCGCTGGTCATTGGCATGACCTCGCAAACCGCCGATGTCAATATCGCCGATCCGCGTATGCGCCGCCTCGCCATGCTGCACGGCCTGACCTCCTTTACCTACAACATCCTGGTGCTGGCCATGACGCTGAATTTGCTGGCGGGGGCTTTGGGGTAAGGGCGTTTCCATACACTTGATGCAGCGAAAAAGCACAACACCCCGTAGGAGGGCCTTGGCCGCAAACGTGATCCTAGGCGGAATGCAGAACGCTTGTTTTTTCTCATGACAAAAGCATGACCAAGATTTCCTCGCAGGCGTAGAATAAACGGCTTGAAAGCCACAATGACCACTGAGGAGTCAAGCATGTCCGACGCACTCGAATCCAGCCTGCATGAAACCCGCCTTTTTCCGCCGCCTGCCGAGTTTGCCGCACGCGCACACCTGAACGAGGAGCGTTTGAATGCGTTGTATCAGCGCTTTGATGCGGATTTTGCAGGCACATGGGCAGACTTGGCGCGCGTGGAAATCGACTGGCAAACCCCGTTCTCCACCGCCCTCAACAGTGAAAACGCGCCACATTTCAAATGGTTCGAGGACGGCAAGCTCAATGTCTCCTACAACTGCCTCGACCGTCATTTAGACAAGCGCGGCGACAAGATCGCCATCCGCTTTGAAGGCGACAAGGGCGATACCCGCGAGATCAGCTACCGCGAATTGCACGCCGAAGTCTGCCAACTGGCCAATGGCCTGAAATCGCTCGGTTTGCAACAAGGCGACCGTGTCATTATCTATATGCCGATGATCGCCGAAGCCGTGGTCGCCATGCAGGCCTGCGCACGCTTGGGTTTGATTCACTCCATTGTCTTCGGCGGCTTCTCCGCCGAGGCGCTGCGCGACCGCATCAATGATGCCGGTGCGCGTGTAGTGATTACCGCCGACGGCGGTTTCCGTGGCGGACGCACCATTGCACTCAAGGACGCGGTGGACAAAGCCATGGAACACGGCTGCCCAAGCATTGAAAAAGTCGTGGTCTATCAACGCACCAACCATGGTGTCAGCATGGCAGAGGGTCGCGATATCTGGTGGCACGAGCTGACCCATGACCTGCCTGCCGTCTGCGAGCCGGTGTTTGTCGAATCCGAACACCCGCTATTTCTGCTCTACACCTCCGGCTCCACCGGCAAGCCCAAGGGCATTCAGCATTCCAGCGGCGGTTATTTGCTCAACGCGATTCTGACCAATAAATGGGTGTTCGATACCCAGGATGATGACGTGTTCTGGTGTACGGCGGATGTGGGCTGGATTACCGGCCACAGCTATGTCGCCTACGGCCCCTTGGCCATCGGCGCGACCCAGGTGATTTTTGAAGGCGTACCGACCTTTCCCGATGCCGGGCGTTTCTGGAGCGTGGCGCAAAATCACGCTGTGACCATTTTCTACACCGCGCCCACCGCCATTCGCGCCCTGATGAAAATGGGCGAAGACATTCCGGCGCAATACGACCTCTCCAAGCTGCGCCTGCTCGGCTCGGTCGGCGAGCCGATCAACCCGGAAGCCTGGATGTGGTATCACCGCGTGATTGGCCGTGAGCGTTGCCCAATTGTCGATACCTGGTGGCAGACCGAAACCGGCGCGCACATGATCGCCCCCATCCCCGGCGCGGTCGCCACCAAGCCCGGTTCCTGCACCCGCCCGCTGCCCGGCATCATGGCCGACGTGGTCGATGACCACGGCAACCCGGTCGATGCCGAACATGGCGGCTATCTGGTCATCAAAAAGCCCTGGCCGTCGATGGTGCGCACCATCTGGGGCGACGATGCACGCTTCAAGAAGACCTATTTCCCGGATTATTTCCCCGGCTACTACCTGGCCGGTGACAGCGCGCGTAAAGATGCCGACGGCTACTTCTGGATCATGGGGCGCATCGACGATGTGCTGAACGTTTCCGGCCATCGTCTGGGCACGATGGAAATCGAATCCGCCCTGGTCGCTCACCCGCGCGTGGCCGAAGCCGCCGTAGTCGGCAAGCCGCATGACATCAAGGGCGAGGCGATTGCCGCCTACGTCGTGCTCAAGGGTGAACGCCCCGTGGGCGATGAAGCCGCCAAGATGGTAGACGAGCTGCGCAACTGGGTAGCCGAACAGATCGGCCCAATCGCCAAGCCGGACGAGATCCGCTTCGGCGACAACCTGCCCAAAACCCGCTCCGGCAAGATCATGCGCCGCCTGCTGCGCTCGCTGGCCAAGGGCGAGGACATCACCGGCGATATTTCCACTCTGGAAAACCCGGCGATTCTGGAGCAGTTGCGGGGCAAGGGCTGA
>CAZTYJ010000062.1:0-2756 GCA_964618025.1 uncultured Halothiobacillus sp.
TGTTGGGGAGAGGGTGGTGAAGTTGGCACAAGTCTATGTTTTGGCAAAGGTTGCCTCCCTCCCCAGCCCTCGCCCCTCGCGGGAGAGGGCTAGATCCGGGTTTTGCGTAAGTCCTGATAGAGTGCAGTCTGGCTGCTTTCGGCTATCATTCCGTCACTTATGATTGAAGCAGGTTGTTGCATGTTTCGCCCGTTTGAATTTTTTATCGGTCTACGTTACACGCGCTCCAAGCGGCGTAACCATTTTATTTCATTTATTTCAATGAGTTCGATGCTGGGTATCGCGGTCGGCGTGACCGCGTTGATTACCGTGTTGTCGGTGATGAACGGTTTTGAAAAAGAGCTGCGTGAGCGGATTTTGGGCATGGCTTCGCATGTGACCATTACCGGAGCGGGCGAGCGGCTGGATGATTGGCAGGCGGTGGTGAAGCATGTACAGGGTTTGCCCGGTGTGCTGGCGGCTGCGCCGTTTACTCAGGCCGAGGCGATGTTGTCGTTGCCAAGTGGCGTGAGCGGTACGGTGGTGCGCGGGGTTGAACCTGAGCTGGAAAACCAGGTGACGGACATTGGTCAGCATATGCAGGCAGGGCAGTTGACCGATTTGCGCGCCGGTGAGTATGGCATTGTGCTTGGGCGCGAACTGGCGAATAGCTTGGGCGTGGGGCTGGGCGACCCGTTGATGCTGATAACCTCGAACGTGGCCATGACCCCGGTGGGGACGATTTTGCGTGAAAAGCGTTTTACCGTGGTGGGGATTTTTGAGGTCGGCATGTATGAATTCGACCGGGGCACGGCGCTGATTCATATGAATGATGCACAAAAGCTGTTTCGCCTTGAGTCCGCCGTCAATGGTGTGCGTTTGAAGCTGGCGGATATGTTTGCCGCGCCGAGTTTGGGGCGTGAGCTTGCCGCGAGCTTGGGCACAGGCTATTTCGTCGGCGACTGGACACAGCGCAATGCCAATTTCTTCCGCGCCATCAAAACCGAGCGCACGGTGATGTTCATTATTCTGGCGCTGATTGTGGCGGTGGCGGCGTTCAATATCGTCTCCACCCTGGTGATGGTGGTGACTGACAAGCAGGCGGACATTGCCATTCTGCGCACCCTGGGCGCATCGCAGGGTTCGATCATGCTGATTTTTATGGTGCAGGGCACCTTGATTGGCCTGATCGGCATGGTGATGGGGCTGGCCGGGGGCTTGGGTTTGGCGCTGAATGTGGAGACGCTGGTGCCCTGGCTGGAACATACCTTTAATGTCACCTTCCTGCCGGCGGATGTGTATTACATCAGCGAGTTGCCATCGGATGTGCACCCTGCCGATGTGATTCGCGTGGCGCTGTTGTCCTTCGGCTTGTCGGTGTTGGCGACGATTTATCCCGCCTGGCGTGCTTCGCGCACCCAGCCGGTGGAGGCGCTGCGTTATGAGTGAGGCGGTGATTCGTTGTATCGGCGTGGGCAAGACTTACGCCGAGGGCAAGCTTAGGGTTGAAGTATTGCGCGGCGTGGATTTGTCTATCGCGCCGGGCGAGCGCGTAGCGATTGTCGGCTCCTCCGGCGCGGGGAAAAGCAGTCTGTTGCAGCTTATGGGCGGGCTGGATGTACCGAGCATCGGTGAGGTTTGGGTGGACGGTCAGCATTTGGCGCGTTTATCGGAAACGGCGCGCGGGCGCTTGCGCAATGCAAGTGTTGGTTTTGTCTATCAATTTCATCATCTGTTGGGTGAGTTCAGCGCGCTGGAAAACGTGGCCATGCCGCTGTTGATTCGCGGCCTGGCGGTGGCTGAGGCGCGTGAGCAGGCCAGCGCCATGCTGGAGCGCGTGGGGCTGGGCAAGCGTCTGGAGCATAAACCGGGCGAGCTTTCCGGCGGCGAGCGTCAGCGCACGGCTCTGGCGCGTGCCTTGGTGACGAAGCCGAAGGCGGTACTGGCGGATGAACCGACTGGCAATCTGGACTCGCGCAACGCGGGGGCGATGTTTGATCTTTTGATGGAATTGAATGCGGAGCAGGGTACGGCTTTGGTGGTCGTGACCCATGATTTGAATCTGGCGGCGCGCATGGAGAGAGTGCTGTATATGCGTGACGGGGCGATTGTTGCGGCAGAATAAGGAGGGCTTGCGCACATAGTGCGCGGCTTTGGGTTTTTTTACTTTCCCCTTGGCAGGCGCAAGACCCCGGGTTTCGCTCTCGGCTGGCTGATGTACATGCCTCGGGTCTATTGATCCTGCCTGAATGAGCCGTGAATGGACGGTAGGAGCGGGCTTGCCCGCGAAGCCTTCAACATACGCTTTTTCGCGGGCAAGCCCGCTTCCTTGCGCTTCAAGATATATGCGTGCCGCATCAATAGTCTTGTCGCAACTGCCAAAGATAAGCTGTGGGCGCTACGCCACCCCATTTCATTGGTCACTGTCTGTCGCACCCCCCTTCTAAGATGCCCTCGCCCTGAAAACATCAAGACGAGGATCTCACCATGCACAGCAAACTTTCCACCACGCTGGCGCAACAACACCAAACGCTGGAGCGCTGGCGTAGCCAGGCCAGACTGAACGCCGAGGATATGGCGAGCGACATCATCGCAGCCTTCAGTCGAGCCACCCGAGATGAGATCGGCGACTCCTTCTATTGGGATCTGGCGGAAATAGTGTCCATGGCCTGTGGCGCTCGCCTGGGCGACGGTTTCGATCAAGCCATTGAGCGACACTTCGCTTGTGTCAAGACCCGCCTGATTAATTAACACGTTCACTGGCTTTTTGAATAACT